>NZ_JAVMBO010000003.1:0-712040 GCF_031631795.1 Marinobacter xiaoshiensis | reverse complement strand
CGTTGGTCCGCCACAATTCACGAACCTCAACCCGCATTCTCGATTGCATGCGCCTTCAAACGTGAGCCGATCTCGTTTCATATTCAACGCTTAACAGCAATTGGATCGATGTCTCAGTGATTGCGAAAATTTGACTGCTTCGTTATTACGGATTTTTCGAACCCCAGTACACCGATCAAAAACACGTAAAACAAAAGCTTAGCTCAGTTTTTAGAAGCCTACTACGTAATCATTTGACTTCTGTGATCTGCGCCACCAATAATACTGTCTAAATATACAGTCCTGTGACAGGGAGCCCACAATGCAAGGAAAGCAGCCTCGTTTACGCGATCAGGTTCGCGCGGTGATTCGCGTCAATCATTACAGTATTCGTACCGAGAAAACCTATTGGTACTGGATTCGCTACTTCATTCGTTTCCACCAAATGAAACACCCACGAGATATGGGCCCGCCGGAGGTTAATGAGTTTTTGACCTGGCTTGCCGTACATCGCAATGTTGCTGCAGCCACGCAGGCACAGGCGCTGAACTCTTTGGTGTTTTTGTACGACAAGGTATTCGGGACTCCACTCGGCGAGATTGGAGATGTAGTCCGGGCAAAGAAGCCTCGTAAGTTGCCCGTGGTGCTCACGCACGATGAAGCGATGCGCATCATCAACCATCTCAGTGAACCTGATAAGCTGATAGCATCCCTCATGTATGGCTCTGGTTTGCGGGTAACCGAGGCCTGTCGTCTGCGCATCAAGGATCTGGATTTTCAACAGCAGGTAATCACCGTGCGCGACGGAAAAGGTGCCAAAGATAGAACCACCTTATTACCTGCCACGCTGATTGAGCCGCTTCAGAACCATGTTGAGAGCATCCGAAAAGCTTGGCAGCAGCGCAGTGAGGAGTTTCTGCACCCGGTCAGTATGCCCTTCGCGCTCGCTCGCAAGTATCCCGGAGCAAGCCGTTCGTTAGCGTGGCAGTGGCTCTTTTCCTCTCCGGTTTTGTGTACAGACAATCTAGGCAATGTATCCCGACACCATCGCCATATTTCATCCGTACAACGCTCTGTGCGCGGTGCGGCAAAGGCTGTCGGTATCCATAAACCTGCCAGTTGCCATACCTTCCGCCACACCTTCGCCACCGAACTTCTAAAACGTGGTAACGATATCCGCACAGTACAAGATCTACTCGGCCACGCAGACCTACGAACCACCCAAATCTATACCCACGTTTTAGGGCAAGGTTTTGCGGGGGTTCGCAGTCCGTTGGGGTGAGCGCCGTTCAGCGTTTGTGAGTACTCACCACTCCAACTGAGCCCCTGTCTGGTACTCAATCACCCGCGTTTCAAAGAAGTTCTTTTCTTTGCGCATGGTGGCTTGCTCATCCAGCCAGGGCGATACGTTTTTCGCCCCCGGGAACGGCTCTTCCAGCCCTGCAGTGCGGGCTCTTCGGTTGGCAACAAAGCGGAATTGTTCGGTGTGGTATTCCGCGGAGTAGCCCAGGATTGGGTCGCGCAGGATGTAGTTGGCGTAGTCGCGCTCGGCGGCTTCGGATTCTTCCCACATCTCGCGTACGGCTTTGGGGTCGAAACTGATGTTTTCTTCTTCCAGTATCTGGTTGACCACTTTCAGGCCAAAGGCGAAGTGCATGGCTTCGTCGCGCAGTATGTACTGGAACTGCTCGCCGGTGCCGCGCATCAGGCCTCGGCGTTGCAGGGCGAAGATGGGGCTGAAGCCGTTGTAGAACCAGCAGCCTTCAAACACGGCCGCGAAAAACAGGTACGACATGATGAATTCCTGCAAGTCGTCCTTATTTCGCAGGTTCAGGTCGGAACGCATGGCGGCATCCAGCCGGCGGTTGGCCATCTGGATTTTGGCGTTAATCTGCGGCACTACGCGGTAGCGGTTGTAGATTTCGCTCTGGTCCAGGTTCAGGGTTTCAATGCAGTGCTGGTAGGTCCAGGTGTGCAGGGCCTCTTCGTAAACCTGGCGCGCCTGGTAAATTTGCAGTTCCGGCGCGGTCATTTTTTCCATCACGGCCAGGCCGATGTTGCGCATGGCCAGTATGTCGGAGGTGGTCAGGTAGGCCAGCACGTTTTCGAACACGTGCTTTTCCGCCGGGTTCAGGCGGTGGTGGTAGTCGTGAACGTCTTGCGCCATGTTCACGTCCAGCGGGGTCCAGTGGTTTTTGTTGGCGTTCATGAAGAACTCCCAGGCCCAGGGGTACTTGAAGGGGGCCAACTGGTTTACGTCGGTTTCGCCGTTGATCACGCGTTTGTCGTCTACGTTCACCGGGGCCACGCTATTGTGCGCAGCGGGCTGGTTTTGTGGTTTGGTTTCATCGTCCCAATTCAGCATGGTTGTGCCTCTCTGAATAAGTAAGTGGTTACTGACAGGCTTCGCAGTCGGGTTCGTCGATGCTGCACACTTGTGGCTGTGGTGCGGCAACCGGGGCGGCTTGTTCGTTCACGCCGGTGGCTCCTAGCGAGCGCAGGTAGTAGGTGGTTTTCAGGCCACGCTCCCACGCCAGCTGGTACAACTCGTCCAGCTTTTTACCGCTGGGCTGTGCCATGTAGAGGTTCAGGCTCTGGGCCTGATCCAGCCATTTTTGGCGGCGGGAAGCGGCTTCCACCAGCCAGCGAGCGTCGATTTCAAACGCAGTGGCATAGCGGGACTTCAGTTCGGTAGGTATGCGATCAATTTGCTGCACGCTGCCGTCGTAGTATTTAAGGTCGTTCACCATCACGTTGTCCCACAGGCCTACGGCCTTGAGGTCGCGCACGAGAGATGGGTTCACTACGGTGAATTCGCCGGAGAGGTTCGATTTCACAAACAGGTTCTGGTACGCCGGCTCGATGGATTGGGACACGCCTACGATGTTGGAGATGGTAGCCGTGGGCGCAATGGCCATCACGTTGCTGTTGCGCATGCCGTGTTGGGTGATCAGCTCACGGACGGGGCCCCAGTCCAGACGGCTTTCAGTGTTTACGCTCAGATCGCCCTCAAGGCGCGCGGCTTTTAGCAGTTCGATGGAATCGATGGGCAGTATGCCCTGGCTCCATAGGGAACCTTCGTAGCTTTCATAAGCGCCCCGCTCGGCCGCCAGCTGCGCCGATGCGCGGATAGCGAAGTAGCTCAGTTGTTCCATGGCCACATCGGCAAACTCCACCGCCTGCGGGCTGGTGTAGGGCAGGCCCAGAGCATAGAGCGCGTCCTGGAAGCCCATCAGGCCCAGGCCCACGGGGCGGTGCTTCAGGTTGGAGTTACGGGCTTGTGGCACAGCGTAGAAGTTGATGTCGATAACGTTATCGAGCATGCGCACGGCGGTATTCACGGTGCGCTCCAGGCGCTGCACATCCAGCTCGCCATTGGCGATGTGGGCGGCCAAGTTGACCGAGCCCAGGTTGCACACGGCAATTTCATCGGCGCTGGTGTTCAGGGTGATTTCGGTACACAGATTGGAGCTGTGTACCACGCCCTTATGCTGCTGCGGCGAACGCAGGTTGCAGGGGTCTTTGAAGGTGATCCACGGGTGGCCGGTTTCAAACAGTACGGTCAGCATTTTGCGCCACAGCTGTTTGGCCGGGATAGTTTTGAACAGCTCGATTTTGCCTTCTGCGGCCAGCGCTTCGTAATGCTCGTAACGCTCGCGGAATTCGTTGCCGTATAGGTCGTGCAGGTCTGGCACGTCGCTGGGGCTGAACAGAGTCCAGTCGCGGTCTTGGCGCATGCGTTCGATCAGCAAGTCCGGCACCCAGTTGGCGGTGTTCATATCATGGGTGCGGCGGCGTTCGTCACCGGTGTTTTTGCGCAGTTCCAGAAACTCTTCAATATCCAGGTGCCAGCTTTCCAGATAGGCACACACCGCGCCTTTGCGCTTGCCGCCCTGGTTTACGGCTACGGCAGTGTCGTTCACCACTTTCAAAAACGGCACGACGCCTTGGCTTTGGCCATTGGTGCCTTTGATGCGGGAGCCCAGTGCGCGCACTGGTGTCCAGTCGTTGCCCAGCCCGCCAGCCCACTTGGAGAGCATGGCGTTGTCACGAATGGCGCCGTATATGTCTTCAAGGTCGTCGCCCACGGTGGTGAGGTAGCAGGACGACAGCTGGGAGTGGCGGGTGCCGCTGTTGAACAGTGTGGGCGTAGAGGCCATGTAGTCGAACGAAGACAGCAGATTATAGAACTCGATGGCACGGCTGTTGGGGTCGTCTTCACGCAGCGCTAAGCCCATGGCCACACGCATGAAGAATACTTGGGGCAGCTCCAAGCGGTCGCCTTTCCAGTGCAGGAAGTAACGGTCGTAGAGGGTTTGCAAGCCGAGGAAACCAAACTTCTGGTCGCGCTCGGGCTTGATCGCGGCACCCAGCTGTTCCAGATCGAATGCGGCCATGGCTTCATCCAGCAGCTCGTAGCGAATGCCTGCGTGAATAAAAGCGCTCAGAGCCTGTGGATAAACGTCGGCGAGGCTCAGGCTGGTGTCGAGGTTCAGAGCGGTGACGCTTTCAAGGCGCAGTTGTTCCAGGAGCAGGCGGGCGGTGACAGCACTGTAGTCTGGCTCACGTTCGATGCGGCCGCGGGCGGTCATTATCAAGGCGCTCAGTACTTCGGCTTCGTCGATACCGTTGTAGAGGTTGCGGATGGCTTCGTCCACCAGGGATTCGGCTTCTATGCCTTCCAGGCCTAATGCAGCCTTTTCAACCTGCTGCTTCATCAAGCCCAGATCCAGCGGTGCGGTGCGGCCATCAGCGAGTTTTACGGTAAGGGTTGGGTGGGCTTCTACCGGTTCGTGCAGGGCGCGTTCGCGGGCGTGTTCTTCGCGGTAGAGTACGTAGGCGCGGGCAACTTTCTGCTCTTCCGCGCGCATCAGGGCCAGTTCTACCTGGTCTTGTATGTCTTCAATGTGTACCCGGCCACCGGCTTTCAGGCGACGGCTGATGGCCTGCACAACTTGCTCGGTTACCCGGTGAACAGCGTCGTTTATACGCGCAGAGCCAGCGGCTTGGTCGCCTTCAACGGCAAGAAAGGCCTTGGTAACGGCTACGCTGATTTTCGATGGGGTAAAGCTGACCAGATTGCCGTTGCGTTTGATTACCTGCAAGGCTTCTGTGGCGGATGGCGATGAGGGCCGAGGCTCGGCCAGAGCGGTCGCAGACATGCGGTTTTCTCCTGAATACGCGTTAATTCCGTAACCTTCGCGTACGCAGGACAAACGTCAGCATCAGCCTGTAATCGCTATACAGCGGCTGTAATCATGCCTTGTTTGTTGCTGCTCACCTTGTAGGGCCAAATGCAGGCGCCTGAGTCGCGAAGGTACAGTGTGTATTCCCTGGCAGGTCTTCGGACTCAGGGGCGTGAACCTTTCGGCTCTGCCTTGCGTGGCGACTTCCCGGCTTGCGCCAGTGTCTTTGTGCCACGCTCGTTCCCCAATACCGCTGCGCGTCAGTTCCGGATTCTCACCGGATTCCCGATACCATATCTGGTATCAAACCAAGGATTTGGGCACTATATACAGGATAGCCAAGATGAACAAGGCACTTTCTTTGAATCCTTCGGTCTCCTACAAACACACAACAACTCGAGACTATCCAATGCGCACCTCATCGCACCCCACTATTTGGCTGCTCCTAGCTGCACTCGCCCTGGCCTCTTCTCACCTGTCAGCACAGGAGCCAGTGCTCCCGGCATTTTCCGGAATGGCATCGCTGGATGATGGCTGGGAACCGCTTGAATTCCCCAACATAACGCAGCTCTCCCACTACGAACTGATTTCAGAGAACGGCTCCAGGGTGGTTAAAGCCGAAACCTCCGGCGGTGCTTCCGGCCTGATAACCCGGCTGGATATAGAGCCAGAAAGCTCACCGATACTGGCCTGGCGCTGGAAGGTGTCGAATGTATTTAAAAAGGGCGATGCCCGGAACAAAGCTGGTGATGACTACCCTGCCCGGATCTACATCGCCTTCGAGTTCGAGCCGGAGAAAGCGGGCTTTTTCGAGCGGGCCAAGCGCAAAACAGTGGAGGTGTTGTTTGGTGAGAAACTGCCGGGCAATGCCCTGAACTACATTTGGGCAAACACCCTGCCGGAAGGCGAGTTTATTGCCAATCCCTACACCGACAAAACCGTGATGATTGCCGTTAACTCTGGCAGCGGAAATGTCGGGGAGTGGGTAGCCATAGAGCGGGATATCGTGGCGGACTATCGCCAGGCCTTCGGGGAAAACCCGCCGCCAATCCGGGGCATCGCGATCATGTCGGATTCAGACAATACCGGTGAGCAGGCAAGCGCCTGGTATGGCGATATCTCTCTGAGCAAAGCGAAAAAGGATTAGAAAGCGGTTTTAACGATGTGCCTGAGGGAACCCGGGGATAACAAAGCCTGCCTCGAACGCTCGCACCGGCGGGGCCTCACCCCGGCTGACAAGCCTCAGGTAGGCATCGTCAAGCTCTTCCCTGAGTACTGCCGCTCGAGGGCTTGCAAGGGAATACAGCCAAGCCGAATAGCGTGATCGCACTTCCGAACCACGAATCTTGCTGTCTGATGGCCGGGTCAGCATATCCCCAACCGTTTCGCGGTAGTCCAGTACATAGTCACCGCGTTTTAGTTTGAGCATCTCGAGTGCCGCACGGGTGTTGGGGGCTTCCGTAAGCCGAATACGATCTGAATTCTCAAGCCATGTCAGCAGGCCACCATAAGTGTACCCCCCGATCACAATGACTGTTTTCCCTTCCAGCTGATCAAAATGTGTCAGTGGCTCTGAATCTTCCAGGTGCCAGGCATTAAGCTGAGTCGGATAAACATTTGCCCAACTTTCAAGTATGTCGTACTTGAGAACTGGCACACCGGAAAGGCCGGGAAACACGTCAACCGTGCCGCTTTTCAAGTACAAATAAACCCGGCTCACAGGCAGGTAAATGAACTCGGCTTGGTAACCGGCTTCCTCGACAACTTTTCGGGTTAGGTCAACAAAGAAACCGGCCGGTTCGCCCTGTTCATTCTGGTATTCAGCGGGGGGGAATTCGGTGTACGCAATGCGCACTTTGTTCCCGGCAGTATCAGCCAGGGCAGGCCTTGTTAGGGCAACAGCCGCCAGTACTGCAACCACCATCACTATTCGGGCTGCCAAGCCCCGGAACTGCGCCGGGGCTAAATATCGATTCCAGAGTCTGCGCATAGTAACGATTCGTTGAATGTGCCGACATATTGAAGGTATGCGGACTTTTCAAACTACCTGAGATGAGATTAGCAGAGCCCTGTGGAAAGGCATCAGATATGGAACATCACCATATACAGGCCAACACCACCCATCACCATAGTATAGGGGAAGGCCATTACGACCATTCGCCCATAGGATAGACGAACCAGAGGCGCAATGGCAGACGTCAGCAAAAACAGGAAGGCGGCCTGGCCATTCGGTGTTGCCACGCTTGGCAGGTTGGTGCCGGTGTTAATAGCAACGGCAAGGCTTTGAAAATGCTCATAACTGATACTACCAGCATCCAGTGCCTGTTTGATTTCACTGATATACACAGTGGCCACAAACACATTATCGCTGATCATGGATAGCAGGCCGTTGGCAATAAAGAACATACCTGGCTGCTGCCCTTCCGGAAGTGACAGCACGTAGTCGATCACAGGCTTGAACAGATGCTGCTCATGAATCACCGCTACAACCGCAAAGAACACAACTAGCAGGGACGTAAACGGCAGCGACTCCTGGAAGGCCTTTCCTATCTGGTGCTCGCTGGTTACTCCGGTAAACGAAGTAATCAGTATGATAACGAGCAGGCCAATCAAACCCACTTCGGCCAGGTGCAAGGCCAGGCCCACCACCAGAATCAGCGCTGCAGCCGCCTGCACCCAAAGCGCTGCCTGATCTGCCTTGGTACGCTTGGCGCGCTCGTTATCTGCAAACTCTTCCAGCACCCGCCGAACCGATTTGGGAAGCCGACCACCGTAGCCAAACCAACGCATTTTCTCCAGCACCCAGCAGGTTACCAACCCGGCGACCAACACGGGAATGCTGACTGGCGCCATGTGCAGGAAAAACCCGATGAAGTCCCAGCCCACTACCTTGGCGATCAACAGATTCTGGGGCTCACCCACCATGGTTGCAACGCCGCCCAGAGCGGTACCTATAGCGCCGTGCATCAACAGGCTGCGCAGAAACGCCCGGAAGTTTTCGAGATCATCCCGGTGCAGTTCAATAACCTCGTCATCGCTGTCTGAATTATGATCGCTACTCTGATAGCCCTTACCCGAGGCCACCTTGTGGTAAACCGAGTAAAAGCCAACAGTAACGCTGATGATAACCGCAGTCACTGTGAGGGCGTCCAGAAAAGCAGACAGCACCGCCGCAGCCATGCAGAACATAAGTGAGAGGGCAGATTTCGATCGCACCCCTACCAGTATCTGGGTGAACGCGACCAGTAGCAGGTCCTGCATGAAATAAATGCCAGCCACCATGAACATCAGCAGCAGGATAACCGGGAAGTTGGTCAGTACTTCCAGATACACCGCATCTGCCGTGGTGAGGCCGATCAGAAGCGCCTCTATTGCCAGCAAACCGCCCGGCAATAGGGGATAACATTTCAGCGCCATGGCGAGGGTGAAAATAAACTCGGCAATGAGCAACCAGCCCGCTGTAACCGGCCCCAACAGGTACATAACGATCGGGTTAACGATCAAAAACAGCAGGATAATCTGCTTGTACCAGACGGGAGCCTTGCCAAGAAAGTTACTGGAAAATGCGGAAAAAACGGTTGTGGGCATTGCGGAGGTTCTTTTGAGTTAACGAGCGATAACAGTATATGGCGCCATGCCATTATCTTCCTTGACATTCCTGCGCCGGTTAATGCGACAAACATACAGTATAGCCCTATCCTTTAGTACTGGCAGATGTCCGTACTACCAACGCACTGCGAAGTTCGTGATCCAGATCATTTTGCTCCAGCGCGCGGCTGATAATTTCAACCCGAGACTCATCAGCGGGCTCCGTTTCCAGCAGTGTCAGTACGCCCTCAACGGCATTGAACATCCACCAGCCTCTGTTGGTATGCACCACCCCTTTGAAGCGCTCGAACCCTCCACTACTGGCGAGGCTTTGTAGCGCTATCTGATCGAACACCCGGTCTTTGTGAACGCGCCAACCCATGCTGGTAAAACCGTCGCCTTTGTTGAAATAGGACTGCCAGGGTTCATCCTCCAGTGAGGGTTTCTCCGCCAGGGCTTTACCATGGTGATGGTGGTGGCTTTCAGGAAAATGCGCGGGTAGTCGATCGGAATCCCCTGCTAGCCATTCGAGGGGAAGCTGCCCGCCACTGATCTGTCCGATGCGCCGCTTTGCCGGATGCCAGTCGCTCGCCCAGGAGTCGAACCGCGCTAACTGCTCATCCGTGCACAGATCTGCTTTGCTCGCCACCAACAGATCCGCCACTGCAACCTGGTCGTGGAATTGCTGACTGGCAAGCACACGCTCGTCTTCCAGCCGGCGCGGGTCGACCAAGCAAACAGACGTCGAAAGGTGTACCACATCCTTGTAAAACTCTCCGGTCAGCGTTTTGATCACCTGTGCCGGGTGGCCCAGCCCGGTTGGCTCGATAAACAACCGATCTGGGCGCGCGAAGCTGATCAAACTGTTGAGCCCTATCTGCATAGGCAACCCGGAAACGCAGCACATACAGCCACCAGGCACTTCTTTCACCGCCACGCCATGGTTCGACAGAAAGGCCCCGTCGATACCGACCTCTCCAAATTCATTCACCAGCACCGCCCAGCGCTCGCCTTCCGGCTTCTGCTTCAGCAGGTTGAGGATTGCCGTGGTTTTACCAGCACCGAGAAAGCCAAGTACCAGGTGCGTGGGAATGGGTTTCGAGTTGTGTGCCATGGATTGATTCTTTGTCATCGTCCAAATACTGTGTTTATGCGAGCATGTTATAACATAACATTATTGTCACGCACACACTCGAACTGTCTCCGGAACAATCTGAGCTCCCTAAGCGCAGCCTCGTGCCCACTGGCAACCAGCCGCACGCGCTGCTTCGGTAAACACTGGGCCAGCCGGGAGGCTGACAGCGGCGATAGCGAACCTAATCGGGGGTAACCGCCAATGGTCTGGCGATCGTTCAGCAGCACGATAGGCTGGCCATCCGGCGGCACCTGCACGCCGCCCAGGTTGATCCCCTCAGACACCAGACTACGAATGTTGCAGTAAAGCTTGGGGCCGATCAGGCGAACGCCCATACGATCGGCTCGATCATCCACCTGCCACCAGGTGTTGAACGCGTCGAACAGACTGCGGCCGGCGAAATGAGCAATTTGCGCCCCCGGCAGCAGATCCAGCACAGCAGGCTGACTGAAATCAGGGTGGGCCTCCTTAGGTGCCTGCATCGAGCCTGGGCCACTATTCTTTCCGCCAGCGTGAACAGATAACAGATCCCCTTCCTCCAGCTTGCAGCCCTTTCCGCTAAACCCACCCAGCTCTTCCCGGACAACGCTGGCGACACTGCCCAGAACCGGCTCTGCGACAAAGCCGCCGCAAACCGCCAGATAAGCACGTAGCCCACTCATCGGCCTGGCAAAGGCCAGAACCTCACCTTCTTTCCAGCGAACTCGTTGCCACAAAGGAACAGGCTCATTGTTGAGGGTTGCCCCCAGATCAGCACCGGCAATAGCGATGTTCAGGTCTCTTTCGGCCACTAGCAGCAAACCGCCGAAGGTTATTTCCAGATTGGCAGTACCCCAAGAGTTGCCAGTCAGGTGATTGGCCCAGGCCCAAGAGTAAAGATCGGCCGGGCCGCCCTGAGTTACCCCCAGATGGCGCACCCCAAACCTTCCGCTGTCCTGCAATAGCGCCAGAGGGCCGGCGCGCAGCACCCGTATGCTTGGCTGCGGCTTCTCCCGGTAGCTCACGATTCCAGCTCCACAGGTTTGCTGCTCCCACCTTCACGCTCAAAGGTTTCGCGGCTGACGGAAACAAAGCGCACCTGATCGCCAACCCGCAGAAGGCTGAACCCTTCACGCTGCCGATCGAACAACCGGGCACTGGTTCGCCCCAGCAAGTTCCAGCCTCCGGGAGTTACTGTCGGGTAGGCTGCAGTTTGCCGACCCGCCAGCGCCACACTTCCAGCCGGCACTCGCTTGCGGGGCGTATCAAGCCGTGGGCATTCAAGGCGAGGGTCGATTAATCCTTTGAAAGCAAAGCCCGGTGCAAAACCCAGAGCAAACACCCGATAAGTGCGTTGGCTGTGGGCTTCGATCACATCGGTAACCGCCATGCCGGTGTGATCCGCCACCCTTGGCAAGTCCGGGCCTACGCTGATGTCGTACCAGGTGGGAAGTTCGTGTACCTGCCCCTCTTGAACGCCGCTATCCGGCTCAAGATCCACCAAAATCTGGCAGATCATGGCCCGGGCCTCTGAAGACGATAAAGTAATCGGGTCAAAAACAACGAGAAGCGTGGTGTAGGAAGGCACCAGATCAATCAGTGTATCGCCAAAGACTTGCTCGCACCTTTTCGACAATGCAGACAGCCAAGGCAAGTTGCCCTCGTCAATCGTTTCAAACAACCGGACAATCCAGCCGTCCAGCCCGGCGGATTCGAGCACCGGTTTCTGGCTCACTGCTTCAGAACCTGTTCCATCGCTTGTGCGACACCGAGCACAGTGCTGTCTGAGCCATGCCGGCCTACCAACATCAGGCCGCTGGGCAGATCCCCGGGTTGGTGGTTCGGCAATGTGATAGCACACAAGTCGAGAAGGTTCGCGACGGTGGGGTTGCGCAGTACCAGCAGGTTCAGGCGCAGGTATTCCGCGTCACTCTCAAGCTCCGTAAGCAGGGGCGGCTCAATTACCACGGTGGGTGCAAGAAGCCCGTCATAGGCACTGAGCCATTGGTCTGCCTGCTTTTTCAGAGCCACCCGGCGCTGCAGCAGATCAAGATAATCCGCAGCACTGATGCCCGCGCCCCGCAGCATGCGCTCCCGCACTCGCGGGTCGTATTCGTCTCCACGTTGCTGTAGCCAGTGCCGGTGAACGTGATAGCTTTCGGCTGCTGCAAGCCCACCACTCGCCATCATTTCCGGCAATTCATCCAGCACCGGAACCTGTGCTTCCACAACCTGGGCACCGCTTTCGCGCAGCTTGCGGAGGCTACCGGCAAAGGCAGCGGCAACAGCCGGTGAGACGTCATCCAGCATGTAGTTAGCAGGCACGACGAATCGACGACCACGAAGATCAACCGGGTTGTTCTTTTGCCAAGACTCACCTGCCATAACGGCATCCAGGCGCGCGCAGCACTCAACTGTGCGAGCAATGGGGCCTATGGAATCCAGGCTTTGGGACAAGGGGAATACGCCATCGCGAGGTATGTGTTTTTGGGTAGGTTTGAAGCCGACCAAACCGCAAAAAGCCGCAGGTATGCGCACCGACCCGCCAGTGTCGCTGCCGATTGCGGCAGCGGCCATTCCATAAGCGACAGCGGCCGCAGCTCCGGAGGATGAGCCACCGGATATCCGGCCCGGTGCCAGAGGGTTGGCGGGAGTACCGTAATGGGGGTTTAGCCCAAGCCCGGAGTAGGCGAACTCGGTCATGTTGGTGTGGCCGGTAATAACCGCTCCAGCCCTACGCAGGCGTGAGACAATAAGCGCATCGCTTTGTGCTTTCTGGCTCCACCATTTTGAGCCCGAGTGAGTTACCTCTCCAGCCACATCGAACAGCACTTTTAGCGCAATGGGCAGCCCGGCAAGCTCTCCCATTGGCACTCTGCCCTGTTGCAGTGTATCAATAGCGGCGGCTTCAGCTCTGGCAGTGCGATCAAAGCGGCCGGTGTACACCTGATTGGCAGGGTCATCGAACTGATCGATATTACTGAGGCAGGTTTCAAGAAGTTGGCTGGCACTGAATTTGTTATGCTGCAATGCGGCCAGCAGAGATGACAAGCTTGCCTCTGTGAGTACTATGGGGGGCTGGCCGGGCTGCTGTTTCATATCTTTACCGTGATCACGCAATAGAATTAGTACGGGAAAGTATAGAAGCCTTTTCAGTTCCTGCTTTCGCTCAACATTTCCCTGAGGCTCCACCTTTCGCGCTCAATCAAAACAGCTAGCCCTTCAACTTCCTTCACAGCCAGATCCGGCATGAAGGCCTTCAGTAGCTGGTGATAGTACGCAAAGAGCACTATTCTCGAATAATGACCCTGCTGCTTTTCCTTAACAGTGAGGTCCAGCACCTCTCCCGCTTGCGCTAACAGCTCGGCACCTTCACGCTCTTCTTTGTCAGCATCTAACTCACCCCGCGCATTTTCCAGCAGCCAATCCAGGTCATTCTCATCAAAATTCTCGCTGGTTATAATGGCTAGAGCCTTTGCGCGCAGAGTATCGTCGCTGTGGGAGTCTGCATCGTAGGCCAATAGCGCCAAACCGTCACATTTGTGCCCCCATGCGTAGCTGTTGCTCTTATATGGAATATCGTAAATAAAGCTGTCCATGTAACGCACAAAGTTAGCCCGGGCCGTTAGTACCTGAAGGCAGCACGCCAATTCAATCGCCTTTTCAAGATCCCCGGATCGAGCCAGGTCAAAGCGCTTTTGCAACGATCCGGCAAGACTTGTAACCGTCTTCGGCCCGGCGAGATCATCGGGAATACATATACTCATTTTCTAATTCACTTCCAACAGCACTTCAACCAACTGACCAGCGCCAAGCGAAACATCAAAGTGTGCATTTCCGGTAACTACACCGCCGTACCGGAGCACAACATAGCTTTCGTTTATCAGTGAGAAACTCATCGCCATATTCACGCAGGATACCGAAAGCTGAAATTCGTATACTCCGCCAAAGATAATCAAATTATCTTTGGTAACCTCAAACCGCTCTCCTTCGTTCGGCGCCTCGAGACTTAAAACCACTGTCTCCACGATATCGGCTTTACGGCAGTCAACTTGGGTTATTGTAATGACAACACTCATAAGAACCTCAGCGTCGAGATCAGCCTGCACCCCTTGGTTCAGGCGCTCACTCGGTTTCTAGCGTACCGTGCCAATAGGCAGCTGTTTCGCTACCTACCTTTAAAATTTGGTCTTTAGCCGCGGAGGCTGGCCAGAATTGCAGCAAGTATCGCTGGCCGGATATTGGCACATCCACATCTTCATCATCTTCGGCGTAATCTCGATCCATTCCGGAAATGCTGTAGCGCACCCGATAATTTCCGGGTGGGAGGTCCAGGGCATAGGTTTCTTCGTGAGCCCATGAACACAGGCCTGTTTGGTTTTCCGGTACCTGCATGCTGCACTCGACGGCGTCTTCAAACGTCTCAGCCACTGGAGGTTTTGACGAATGCAGGAGCACATCGATCAAGATGGCTCCGGTCTGCGGGCCTGCCACCAGAAAGAGCTTTCCTTTCTGGGCTCCACCACATAGCCCATTAGCCTGACCGCTGAAGGCCCGCTCAACTGACAGGTAGTCGCCTTCGTTTTGTGGAGTGACCTCATCCAAATAAAACTGTCCATAGTTGATGCTTAATTGACCGGAGAATAACACCGTCGCATCCGCATGTTGCTTTGCCTCTGACAGAGCCGAGGCTTTCGCTCCCGACTGCTTACGCCCCTTCACCCGGGATTCAGCCAGAGCTTCTCGTAGATGGTGATAGCAATCATCAATAAGGCCTCGCAAGGTATCTGCGAAGTCAGCGGGTAGGGGTTCCCGGGTAACCGGGATCATTTCGTGGAAGTAGAGAAAGTTTAACGCCTCCTGCCCGATGACTTCGCATTTATACTTGGGAGTCTCGGTAAAAGCGTAGTCCATAATATTCTGATGGCTCTCAAAATCGCTCTGAAAGATCTCGTACCTGGTCATGGCGGACGTATAAAAATCGTCCTCATCCAACGCCGCAATAATACGGGATGCTTTATCGGGCTCGCTTGCCCGGTAAATGTGAGCCAGCAAAATCAGCCCATGGCCCACTGAACCCCAAAGGTCTCTGCGCTCTTCAACAGACCGCACATTAAAAACAAAGCTTTCGAGAAGCTCACGTGCCTGATCTACTTCACCCAAAGCAAACAGGTAGTTGGCCAGGCACACAGCATTATCCAGACACGCTTCACTCGTTAGCGAGAACTTCCTTTCGAGCTTTTTGGCCAGTGCTGCGGGAACTTTGTAGCCAAGGTCTTTATCATTTGGAAGTACAAGGCTCATCGTTTCTTACCTCCGATCGGGAGGGTAAAAAGTAGGTTGTTAAACAGCTTACTGCTACTCACCTTTTCTTAGCGTCCAGTATGGATCGATAAAATCCCCATCCGCGTGCTCCAAGTCTTCCTCGTACTCGCTCAAATCAACGTAGTCGCCATAACATTCGATTATCTGCGCCAGTATCTGCCTATTAAGGCCAAAGCAGTAGACAATCTTTGCTGCGAGTTCCGGATCAGGCGATGCGGTATCGAGGTACGCGTGCACCCAATGGCTTGTGGCCTTCCTGATCCCCACCGATGGAAGCTCATAAGTGTGCCACTGCTTATCACAGAGCACATGCATGTTCTCTATCGTGTCTTGTGTATATTGGCCTGCATCTTCGTTTATCAAATGCATGAACAATGAGCCGATCTCATCAGAATTTAGAGAATCTGGCAGCGCTTCATATTCATCCAAATCCACGGCCTCCCCTAGAATATATCTATCGGTATATGCGTCTCGTTACTTGGTCGAGAATGGAGCTTACCATCGGTACCAAGAAGTTTTCTGCCGACCTTTATCTGGGCAGTCCACATGCTTCCTGAATTTGAACCAGGAAACTTTTTGGCCGCTGCCAAATCAGGCGCGTGCCATTTAAACTCTATTTTTGTTTCACCTATTTTAAACTGATATTTGTATCCAGATTTAATGGTCGCACTTGGATGAAATGAATTCTTTGACCCTCCTGGTATAAACCTCCGAAGAGCAACCTCACTCGTTCTACCCGAGCTTAGGAGTAGCTTCCCAAGACTACCGGACTTTGCGGCAGCTTCCAGTGCTTTTCCTGCCCTGATCGCCGCTACACCTTTTAAGGCCTTACCTGCGACGGGACCCGACAACAAAATAATTGCTGTCCAACCCACGTTCTGAGCCGTTGCTTCCTTAGCCCCACTAGCATAACCATACAGCTCAAAGCCAGCACCAATGAAGCTAGCGGTAGCCAAGGTGGAACTAATAGTCTGGGCAACTGAGAGAGATCCTAAACCCCACTTACCAGTCGGGTCGCTATAGGTGATAGGGTCTGCGTTAGCATAAAGATACTTATGCAACGTAATCGGGTCATGATTACCCCCCATCCACGTATCCATCTGCGTAAACCGCCCTTGGTCCTGAGCGTAGTACCTTGCCCGCAGATAGTACTGGTCCAGAGAGGCATCGTACTGCTCACCAGTATAGAGGTAGCTGTTCTCGGTCGAGCCCTGGCTGTTCGCCAACACCCCGAACGCATCGTAATGGTAGCCGTCTGTTAAAGAGCCGGTTTCGTCTGCCAGTGCGCGGGTAGAGCCGTGGCCGTCGTACAGATAGTACGAGGTGATACCTCCACGAGTCTGGGAGATGAGGTCGTCGCCGTATGTGTAGCTGACCTCCGAGCTTCCATTGGCGACTTCTGCCAGTACCTGTGCGTAATCGCGGTTGCTGTCCACGACATATCGAGTGGTTTGGCCGCCGTTCGATTTGCGGGTACGGATGCCATCGGCGTTGTAGCCGAAAGTGACTGTCGCGCCCGGCGTCTGTGCTTCGGTCAGGCGGTTGGCGCCGTCGTAGCGGTACCTGGTCACCACACCTGCATCCGTTTCGGTCAACGTGTTGCCATTGGCATCGTAGGTGAACTGGACAGCACCCTGGGCCGTCAGGCGATCGTTGTCATCGTAGGTGTAGCTGGTGTGCACACCATCAATGATGCTGTAGGTCCGGTTTCCAACCTTGTCATGCTGGTATTCGGCACTGTAATTGCCATTGATTGGGTCTGTCACCAGTTCCCTGGTCAGCCGGTACAGTTGGTCATAACTGTAGAGAGCCATCCGCCCATTGTGGCGTTCCTCAACGCTGGTCCGCCGCCCGGTTGCATCCAGCGTATAGCGGTAGTCTGCCAATACCTGATTCAGGGCGTTGGTGGTGGTCAGCACCGTCAGGCGATTAAGTGCGTTATAGTCGTAGGCGGTTTCGTTTCCATTTGGATAAGTGACCGACTTGCGGTTACCCGCAGCATCGTAGGTATAGGTAGTCGTGCCCTCACTGTCGGTTACTGTTTGCAGCCGATTAAGAACATCGTAGGTGTAGTTGGTTGTGACCGAATCACCGCCCGCCAGAACTGTCACTCTCGTCCGGTTACCGGCGTTGTCGTACTGGTACTGTATTACCGAACCACCAGGCTGGGTTTCTTCCGTCAGGCGTCCCATGTTGTCGTAAATGTACTGGGTGGTGCCTTCCGTTGAAGTAGCCGTCAGCCGGTTGCCTACTGCATCGTAGGTGTAACTTTCCTCATCTCCACTGGCATAGCGGATTCTGACCAGGCGACTGCGTGAATCGTAGGAATAGCTGGTGGTGTCACCGTTAAAGTCAGTATGACTTACGCGGTTGCCTCCGATGTCATAGACAGAGGTTTCCGTTTGAGCCATTGGCAGCGTCCGGCTCAGTTCGCGCCCCTCACTGTCGTAGGTCCAGCGGGTTGTCCGGCCTTCAGCATCCGTCTGGGTGAGCTTATTACCGGCCGCATCGTAGGTGTACGCGGTTTCTCCACCCGTGGCATCGGTTACCTTGGTAAGGCGGCCAAGCGCATCATACTGATATTCCGTTTTGCGGCCCCTCTGGTCTGTCTCCGATAGCAGCCGGCCCATAGCGTCGTAGTTGGAAAGCAACTCCGTGCCATCATGGAAGCGCGTCCTGATACGTTGATCCAGAGTGTTATAGGCATACGTTGTGGTGTGGCCACGGGCATCCGTTTCGCTCGCCAGGTTGCCATCGGCATCGTAGCTGAAGCTGTGTCGGTTACCGAGAGCATTGATTACCGCGGTCCTGCGCCCGGCTGCGTCGTACTCGTACTGAGTAACCTTGCCCAGGCCGTCAGTTTCCCGGATTACCCGGCCGACGGCGTCATAGTCGGTACTGGTATGGCTACCATCCGGATAGACTGTGCGGACAACCCGATTCAGGGCATCGTAAGCATAGGTGGTGGTCCGGCCCAAGGCGTCGGTTTGCGACACCAGGTTTCCTTCCCCGTCATAGGCTTTGGTTTCAATGGAGCCGTCAGGGTGTAACGTCTCGACCAATCGGCCATAGGCGTCGTACCGGTATTCGGTCCGGTTTCCACGGCCATCAACCGTCGCCGTTTCATTTCCGGCCAGGTCGTACTCGGTAGCGGTCGTACTACCATCAGGGTAAACCGTCTCAGTTACCTGACCATTGGCGTTGTATACGTAAGAAGTTACATCATCAACGGTAGCGCCACCGACAGTCCGAGAGCGTGTTTCGGTCAGCACGTTGCCGTTAGCGTCGTAGGTATAACGCGTGGTGTTACCCAGCGGATCTGTTTCCGTCAGCTTGTTGCCATCACTGTCGTAGGTGTAATTGGTGGCGTTGCCGTTCAGATCAGTACTGCGGGTCACGAGCCCCTTGGCATTAATATTATTGCCGGCAATATTGCCTTCAGGATCGGTAACACTCAGCAGGTTGCCTACGGTGTCGTAGGTATTCCGGAACAGGTTCCCACGAGCATCCTGAATGGTCAGTTCCTGGCCTCGGCTGTTATACGTAAACGCGACCGTATTCCCCAGTTCATCCGTTGCGCTAAGCTGATTATTGCGCGCATCAAAATTCGCATGGGTGGTGTTACCCATGGGATCCACCTGGCTGATCTGGTTACCCTGAGCATCGTATGCGTAGTTCCAGGTGTTCCCGGCGGCATCCACCTGGGTAGTAACGTTACCGTGCTCGTCGTAGTAGTAGAAGGTGGTGTAGCCATTGCGGTCGGTGACGCTGGACTGCCGGCCTTCTACATCATGGTTGAACTCGGTGCGATTGCCTTCGTTGTCTTCCTGGGCAATCAGGCGGCCGCTTTCATCAAAGATGTTGCGGACCATGCGCCGGCCCATGGGGTCAATAATGTCCAGCAGGCCATGGCTGCGATTGTAGGTGTATTGGGTCGCGTTACCCATGGCATCGGCACTGGCGACGAGGTTGTTTTCGCCGTCATAGCTATAGACCAGCCGCTCTCCACCTGGCTTCACAATGGCGGTGATACGACCCTCACTATCCCGTTCGAAAACGACGGACTTTCCGCTTGAATGGAAGATTCCATTTTGGGTGTAGGTCAGCGTATTGCCGTTGGGGTCCGTCACCTTCTCGATGCCGAACGTCTGGTCGAGGGTATACTTGTAGCCGGCCTCTGTGGTCAGTTCATACCGGCTCGGATCCACAGGATTCGAGTAGTAGCCATTTTCCACCAGGCTGTCGCCCATGAAGTAGGCATTATTGTCGTTCAAAGCTCGAAGGGTCGACCGAGTGTCACCAACCGGCGTGAACTTGAGAGTCACATCCCGAATAACGGTTAAGGTATTGCAGGAAGGCGACGCTGAGGTCTCGAATTTCTCCACATCACCGCCAGGCAGCGTGATGGTAATCACTGGCGCACCCAAGGGCTCGATACAGAAATCGGTTAGCATTCCCATGGGGCCACTTCGGTACTCGTTCAGTGTCCAGTAGCGACCCGGAACCCTGGATTCTTCTACTTTTATGTCCTGATAGCCCACGCTCCAGCCGTGGCCGAAATCCAGTGCTTCATGGCGCCTGCGACTATCATAAGTCCGGGTCACCTGAATGGGGATGCCTGCCAGCGGAACCTCCAGATCCTGCAAGGTTATGCTGAAGTTACCAACCTTAAGATCGCCCTCAACCTGAAGAGACATCATGTCAGAAGCTGAGAGGTTATTAACATCGATCGCAATGATGGCCAGGTCGTACTGGCCATTGGTCAGCATCGTGGGATCAAAAGTCGCAACGGCGGCCGAATTCTGGTTGGCATCGCCCTTGGCAATCACCTGCCACTGGTCGGTACCGGATGGCGCAACAAGCACTTCATAACCGGCAAGGTTGTCGTCAGTGATGGTGGCAATGATTTCCGTGGGTGCAGTGACAACGGTGCCGTCAGTTGGCCCCTCCAGTGTTACCACAGGACTGGCCGTATCGCCGGGATCCCGCACAGTCACTGTTGCGGTGGTTGTTACTGAGGTTTCAGTGTCACTCACCGTGGCGGTAATAATCTTTACGCCCGTGCCGACGGCGGTCCACATTGCTTCTCCGCTGCCATTGACAGGCAGAGGGGTACCATCAACATTCAAGTTTATTGTGCGCTCACCTTTACCGCCGGTGACTATCGTCAGAATGGATACGATATCGCCTTCATCTACCGTTTGAGGGGAGGCGGTCAGCTCAACCTGCAACGGCTGTATGGCTTCAACAACTTCAATAGCGACATTCTGGTAGGAGCGCTCCTTACCGTCGTCGGCAAAAAATCTTACGTTCTGAATTCCAACCTGCGCAGACGCGGGCGACCAAGCTACCAAACCGGACGTATCTACTGTCATCCCGGCCGGCATGCTGACAGTCCCAAACGTGACGGCATCACCATCAGCATCCGTTGCCATCAACTGATAGCTGTAAGTTTCGCCAACCACGACCGATGTCGGTGCTGCACTGGTGATGAGAGGCGCAACATTGGGCCGCTCTGTGACAACAACCGTAAAGCTCTGGCTGGCACTGCCACCCTTGCCGTCGCTAACAAGCACCCTGACCGAATGATTGCCAAGCTGAGAGGGGGAAGGCACCCATGAAACGACACCAGAATCTGCCACTATGACCATACCAGCAGGCGCCTGAGGCAGGCTGTAGGTCAGAGCATCGCCATCATCATCGCTGGCAATCACCTGATAGGCATAGGTGCTACCAAGCTCCACACCTGGTGCAGGAGCAGACGTAATCACAGGAGCCGTGTTCTTTTCCGTCACAACCAGATCAAATGCCTGCGAAACCCACGCACCTCTGTCGTCTTCTACAACAACAGTAACCGGGTGGGAGCCAACCTGAGCCGTTGATGGAGCCCAACTTACCGTGCCGCTTTCTGAAACCGACATGCCAGCTGGTGCTTCACTCAAACGATAAACAAGCGCATCACCGTCCGGATCGGAAGCGATTACGGAGTATTGATAGAGCTCTCCCGCAAATGCAGTCGTCACGGGCACTGAATCGATAATGGGCGGGTTCCCGCTAACAACAACCTCAACCTGGAAGGTCTGCGTATCTGACTGGCCAGCGGCGTCTTCCACCTTGACTTCAACTGCGCTTACGCCAATTTGACCCGATGTCGGTGTCCAGCTTAACTGGCCGCTATTCGCATCAACTGACATGCCCGACGGACCACTAATCAGCGCATAGCTGAGCGAATCACCGGCATCAGGATCATGAGCTTCAATCAGGTAGTTGTATTCAACCCCGGTGGCTGCATTAGCGATCGGTGTCGAGATGATTGTTGGAGCACGATTAACGGCAGTAACTTCAATGCTGAACGACTGTTCGTCTGATAGTCCTGAAGGATCTTCCACAGTTACAGACACAGGATTCTGGCCGGCCTGACTGTCTGCCGGTGTCCAGCTTATAACGCCCGTCGCCGAATCAATGAGCATTCCTGCAGGGGCGGTACCAAGAACATAAATCAGCGTATCGGTCGGATCCGGATCAGCTGCTTTTACGGCGTACTCATACGCTTGGCCAACACGGGCAAAACCCACGGGCGAAGAGGTGATCCTGGGAGCTTCATTGACTTTTGTTACCTGGACAGTCCACAGCTGCGTGGCCCTCAGGCCCAGTGGGTCTTCTACGCCGATGACGATTTGTTGATTGCCCACATCATCGCGACCAGGCGTCCATTCCACGAGACCTGTATTGCTATCAATCTGCACACCCACAGGCGCAGAATCGAGGTGATAACTCAGTGCATCTCCATCCGGATCCGAGGCCAGGATCTGATAAATATAGCCTACGCCCTGTGTAGCACTTTCAGACGGGGTACTGGAAATGACAGGAGCATGGTTCACTGGCTCGGGACGATCACGCATGTGCCGAGGAACTGCCGATACCACGCCAGACTCACAGACAGCGGCGCCAGCAGCATCCATTTCGGCAATGCGGTAGTAGTAGGTGTTGTTGTTCTGCACACCGGTATCAAGATAGGTTGAATAGCGGCTGGTGGTCGTCACCAGTTCTTCGAAAGGACCATCGGCAGCATCCGAACGCTGGACAGAGTAATGATGGGCGCCGGTATCCGACCACATGACCTGAACACGACCGGTCTTCGCCCGAGTGCGAACATCGCTGACGCACTCCCGGACGGTGACGCGATCACTGCCCGACACACCTGAAAGCCTCGGTGCGTAAGTTTCAAAATCGTAGGCACCCAGCACATGCCCGGTCACCGTCATATTGAACAGACGGGATTCCCCTGACGGAACATCCTCACAACCTTCAGCTGAAGCGCATTCGTAAGAAACCGCAATGCCGGATGTATCACCACGAGCCTGCAGCTCAAGATTAACGCGAGAGGTCACGGTGCCGACTGAACTGAGAATGGCATCAACCATGGCCGCATGGCTCTGAACGCCATTGACCAGCACACCACCCGTTGCGGTGACAATATCAGTTGCCTGGTTGCTCGAATCGATTCCCTGTCCCGAACCACGGGTGTTCACCGCGGCGACAGACACTCCGTTCACCTCAAGAGCGGATATGACCTCCTCCGCGCTGACGGTAGATGTGTGGGAATGGACATCCCCAAACCACACTATGATCTTCGCTGCACCATCACGCCATCCGGTGTCAGCGCCTGTTGAATAACCTCGGTCGGTAGAGCCCTCACCATCGGTGATGCCACCCGACGTTGCTACCTGATGGAGAGCAAAGAAATTCGCTTCTGCAGCGTCTCCGCCACCCCGGGCGTACCACTGATTGATCGCTGCCTGAACATCGTCTTTGTTTTCAGTAACCGGCTGGAGAAGCTGATAAGCACGGTCGGCCGCATTACCAGCAGACCCGAATTCTCGAGGATCACCCAGATATCGCCCAACCCCAAAGGCAACGTCTACCCCTTCGAATCGTTGGTCCCCTCCTGCAATCGCATCCAGAATTGCCCGTGCGTTATCCTTAACGGCTTTAACGGCTCCCCCCATACTGCCCGTGTTGTCAGCCAGGAAAACCACATCCACACGGTTAGCGGCAGGCCCGGATTCACTTAGTGTGATAGAGCGCTGCACCGTAACACTTTGCCCCTGCGCGATAGAGACGTTTATGGCATCAGGTGATAGCAATGCGGCATGTAGCAAGCCCATAGGAGCTGCCAGCAACATTGCAAATACAGCAAACGATCGGAAAGAAGTCAGGGTGAGCATTATTAACGTCCTTGTCATCAGGCGAATGCCAGCCAGGCGCAAAGGCGTCACCCGGCGGATTGCATTATCTTCTTGGTGTCATCTCAGGCAGGTGTGTAACGCAAGCGTCGTGTCGATACGGCTATCAGGCCCAGCGCCATCAATACCAGGGAACCAGGCTCAGGAACTGTAACAGGTACGTCTGCCCTGAAGATCTCCAGGGAACTCCAGAAGTACACCGATGCGGTGTCGTCGAAGCCCGGGCCAGTCTGGGGATCTACATGTTCAAGATAAAAGCCGGAGGTTGCCAGCATGTCGCTCAGCGTCAGTGTGATGAGTGCCGTTTCACCTTGTGCGAGGTCAAAGTTCCAGCCTAGAGCAAGAGACACATCATCCGGGCGGTCAGATGGCAGGTGGTTAGTGTTGTCCAGAGCGCCCGCAATCACGTTGTCATAGATAGTGCCAAACGCATAACCCGGCTCGTCAATCTGCCAGCTCTGACCACTAGCAACGGCCCCGTGAGCTAAGCCATATTCGTTAAGGTAGGTATTCAGGTGGGCATCAAAATCCAGATCCAGGAACCCGATCCATGAGTGATTTCCCGCGCCAGACAGCTCAAAGGACAAAGAACCCAGACCGGTCGAAGGGTCCAGGAAGCCATCTCCCGGCATCGCATCACCCAAGTATGCCTCGGAGACTACGCCATCAATATTGAATGCCCAATCTGTGAAATTGATAACAGCAGCATGGGCGGATAATGCAGGTACTAGAAGGCTGGCAGAAAGCACAGTCCTGGCAAGCAAATTTGAAAACATAGTCTGTTAACATTCCTTGTTCGTAGAAAAGTTAAATCCTGTTAACTCTACGCACATATTATTACATAATCTTACATAAGGGAATAAGAGCCGCTCTTTTACACACCGCCTTCTTCGAAACTCCACCAGAGGCCAAGCTTTAGTCGCCGAAGTGTGGTCTCATAATAAAGTTGGTAACAAAATACCCCTCTAACGCCCATTTTAATGGCCATTTTTCCTCACATAAAAAATAAAGTTGGTAACTGAACGATGCCATATTCATTTCCAACCTATTTCTCATGGTAATAAAGATGGTAACTTTAACGTGAAGGCCGTCAGGGCATACACTTCAAGCGGTGGGGTAACGAATGCAGGTATTCCTCCGTCAAATCTACCGTCCTGAGCCGATGGCTATAACAAATAGTGCACTCGTTGATCGGCTCAGGCAAATGATGCCGTTTGCAGCTCAAACAAAACAAAGCTGCCGTGAAACCGGCAGCAGCGATTGCGTTAGCATCATTCACCGAATATTCAAGCGGCTGTATAGCGATATCTCTGCGCGCTCTCCATTCTTGTTCCGCTTTTTTATTCTCCTCCTGCCCTGGGAACACATCACCGAGCAATGACTGCAGCGTCGCTTTTCCCTTATCTGCTCGAACCGCATTGATCCGGATCTTTCTTTGATCTTTTCTATGAGCCGCCCAGATGTCAGCCGCGGAAGCCAGAATACGAAATGTCTTGGCCCGTTTTTCCTCAGCAAGAACTCCCCGTTTACACAGTTCCTTTAGGTAAGACAGAACCACTGCATAGGGTGATCGGATGGCTCGATTTTCTGCGTGCGTCAGAAACCACACCCCACGCAGCTCATAGCTTTTGTCCTGGTTGTATGGTTTCTTAAGGTGCGACTGTTTGAGCTGACTCAACTTCAACGCCCATTCGCGAACACCCACGGCTTTTTCAGCATAGGCCAGAGCTTGGGCTACAGAGATGATTTGCCCCGGCTCGTTACTCAAAATCAGCGACTCAAACACCGCACTTTGCCACAACCGCCGATCTTCCTTGAACATCCAGTCCTGATGCACAGTGATATTCATGAACGCTGGCCACTTCCCCAGATCAAAGCGCAATCGCTGTGCAATGAGTTCTAGCTGGGGCTTTGCCCGCTTAGTTAGCCGGTCAGCCATAGTAAGCCAGCCCATAGACTCCATCTGTTCCAGATTTGTCAGCGCTTTCTCGAAGGGCTTTCGGGCTTCAGCTTTCTTCTTGAGTAGGTCCCGGCGGCGTTTCTCCTTCCGCTGTGCAGCGCGCTCCTTTTTGCGTTCAGCTGCCTCTTCCTGTTCACGCTTCCGCTTCAGGCGTTTGATTTCTTCTGGCACCCTGGCTTCCAGTGCCTTCCGTGTGGCCTGAACCTTCGGAAGCTCATCAATCAAAGAACATCGGTGCCACCAACGGGGCGCCAATTTTAGCACCTCAGTCTCGAGCGCCACCGGACCCAAAACGGTTTCTTCAGACAACAAGCTCAAGTCGATTTCCAACACGTTGTCGAGCATTTGACTTTTATCTGCGTCAACTGCGTGAGTGACGAGAATCTCAACATGCACCTCTGCATTGTTCCTTAGAAGCGCTGTCACATCCGGGATCAGGCCATTCTCCAGTCGTTTTTCAGAGACGACCGATACAAAGTGAACCTCTCTGGATTTAAAGTGCAATGTTTCGGTGAGCGTTTCATCGAACACCAAAGGAAGAGAGAGCAACACATCACGTTCAGGCAACCACACTCGACCAGCATCGATCAGGATCTGCTTGGCCATCTTGTGTAGGGCGGTTTCATATCCACCCGGACACTCCGCCCCGCGGTGATGAGCAAAATAGAATCGACCTGCGACACTGCACTTGGCAACTAATGACACTTTGCACTCTGGGCAGTAGCAGCCACATTTTAGCCCTCGATTCACGTTACTCGGACGGTACAAGCGGCCTTCTTTTTCACCGAAAGGTACCCGGAGCTTACTCAGGGACGAGCGATTGCTGGTTTCTAAACTCACGCGACAGACTGATTCCGCAATAATTGGATTTTCTCAGCTAAGTTTCTTCCTACTGGAACACTAGCTGAAACATGGGAATCTCTTCCGTGAGATCCCCATATCCTTCAAGCTGGCATTGAGCGCCAATGTGTTATGACGCTTTCCCAGCGTCCAAAGCGAAAACGACGGTAGTTGCTGACTCGTACAGTTTTCGGTTTAGCCATTTGCTCTCCTCCTGAAAAATAGTGACGAGGAGGGATTCCTTGAAAAGATCGATGCTACCGTCTAAGCTTCAACAGACTTTCGATGAGAGCTTTGTTGCAGGTAGGGCTCAGAACCTCCTCACATAAGGCCGACACCGCAGTTTGTGGCGAACTGGGTGTCCATCAATCCAAGCAGGCATTGATGTGGCGTCAGTGCCTACTTTTCCCGCCTAACCCCCTTGAACGGCTTACCGTCCTGTTTGACGTCCATTATCCGACCCGTATCGGTATCTCGTTTTGCCCAGTTCCCTGAGGGCGTACGAAACTGTGAACGGTCTCGAACAGCTCCCTGTCTGCGGTTATCTCCATACGGTCTGTTAGTTGCCATTACAAAATACCTCTGTTTGCGGTTTACAAAAGTACACGCTCAGCTAGTGTACTTTTTGAACATACATGATCAAAATGATTAGGTCAACAGATCATTTTTACCGTATAGTCTGAAAATGTAAAAAAAGGAGTTCGCAATGTCTAAAGCCGTTAAATCTCGCCTTGAGCACATAGACTTCGTGTTGCTGTTTCGCGGCTCCATCTCCCGGCAAGACTTGATGGAGGCTTTTGGGATAAGCGAGGCTGCTGCAACCAGAGACTTTCGTCAGTACAACGAAACTTGCCCTGGTAATATGAAGATGAACAACGTCAGCAAACGCTGGGAAATTGACATCGATTCTTTCAATCCCTGCTTTGAGCATCGGGTTCAATCGGTGCTATCGAAACTCAGAGGGCCAAAATATAGCGAGTTGCTGAATCTTAATTTCGTAACAGGTGCGCCAAGGCTCTCACTGCCCAACGTTGACGTTTTAGCCTCGGTTACTCGTGCAATTGCCAATCGAAAAGCAATTCGAGCGCATTACATGCATGCCTCAGGGAGCAGCAAATATATTGAACTCGTTCCCCACTCACTTGTGGACAATGGAATTCGTTGGCATTTACGTGCTTACGATCGTTCGCGAAAAGTGTTTTGGGATTTTGTGTTAGGGCGTTTTCATGATGCAGCGGTGCTGACTGGAACCATTGATGATCAGGAATCAATCAGTGCTGATCATCAATGGAACCGAATAGTTAAACTGGAACTGGCACCACATCCGAACCCTGAGAACTTAAAGAATCCGAAGGCAATTGAACTTGAATACGGCATGGAAAACGGCTTTATCGTTCAAGAGGTTCGTGCGGCTATAGCGGGATACTGGCTCCGTTTATGGAACGTTGACTGCTCTGAAAACCAATCCAATCGAGGCGGGCAATACCAGCTTTACTTAAGAAACCCCCCTGCTCTGTACGATGTAGAAAGTGCACAGATCGCTCCCGGATACGACGCTGAGTCCGCTCATTGAGATGAAATCATTTTGGACTAAAATGAGCCTGCTGCCATTTGGATCTAATAATCGGCATTTTGTTTTTCTGTCCAAGACCGACCCGTAAAACCCCATACCTGTGCAAGTTCTCAGAGGAGATATATCAGGCCGACAAAAGCGATCTTTCTCGATAGAGAATTGCTACGCTAATGCTATAGGAACACAATATTGGCGCTAGGTTGATTGGCACCGTGGGGGGCTGCATGAGCATAAAACGCATGACTGAAGAAGAACTTCTCGCGGATCTCGATGCCAACTCGGCCCATGCTGACGAATTAGCTAAGCCGTTGCCCAAAGAGCTTACTCCCTTGGAAAAGCTCAAAGGCTCTGTCAAACGATACGAAGGGCCGTTTGATGAGATGTGGTATGGAGAGGATTACAAAGGTGACGGGTCAAAAGACAAAGCTCAATCAGACCCAGAAACGTAGTCAATGTTTCAAAGCGCAGATGTTACGTTCTAAACACGCCACTGAGCGCTTTGAACGAACGCTAGTGGGCATATCACGTACCGGCTAACCGCTTTTGTAATATCGATGTGCAGAAAAAGGTGTCACGATACAACCACTTGGGACTATCCCGGTTCACACACGAACTAAGCGCACGGATAGGTTTGTTTCTACCCCGAGACTGTAAACCAAATTATGTAACTGCCCACGACTGAGTAATCTTTTCAAAAGGATACCATCATGGGTACACAAGTGGATCAAGAAAAACTTAAAGCCATGGCCGCCGATGGCTCTGATTGACTGTTTCCTCAATTCTTAGCCATTTTATCGGTCATGATCTCCGCATAAATCAACAGACCAAAAAGGTAGTATGCTTCAGGCTCTGGCGCGTGGTAAGCCTAATCAGACGGCGTTGGATAATGTCAACCCGTTCCCCAGCACTCGAAAAGCGCTGCCAGAGCTCAACTGCCTTCTTTCTCCAGTGCAGATTTTTCATGCTTGATCCTGGTAACATACCCGCTAATGGTTAATGTAGACACCACAACACGTGCCCCCTTTTATTCGCGGAAACAGCAATAGCTCCAACCCTCTTTTGACCTGCCCCCATTTGGCTTATCAATTTCCAAGCTAGAAATTGGGCTGTGCTTCGTGATCCTGAACCCAGGCCATAGGCTGCAGGAAAGATCATCAATCGATTTTAGAGAGCTCTCTCTGGCTGGACATGCATATCTATCGGCTGACAGAGAACGGTTCGATATTAAAAAGCCTGTGCCGTTCAATAGCCCGCCTAAGAACCAGAAAATCACCAGCATCGTTTCCGATGGACTGACCAGAACGCTCTCAGGATACTATACTGATTGGTACCGCACTGGAAAGCGACTAGAGCATATTGGGGGTCTGGAGGAAGTGACCTGATCATGAGCCGAGAAAATCTAGGTTTAAAATGTCTCGGGAACCAGCAGTGCTTCTCATAAGGCTAATTTGCACTTGAGCTGCTCGTCGACATGAGTATACGGGTACTATCTAGTGTTTCGTCCGGTTAATTCGCTGGCGCATGTTTGTTATAATAGGAATCGTCAAACAGCAATAAAAGGTTCCCATTGTGCCCAAACCCGCAGCGCCATTTAATCTGACTGTAAACGATCAATTGGAACTCGAAAGTTGGTGCCGAACCAATACGCTGAGCCAGCATCTGGCGCAACGCGCCAGGATACTTTTGTTACTGAATGAAGGTCAGACCCCAAAAGGAATCTCAGAGTCTCTTCAGGTTAGCACCCAAACGGTCTTCAAGTGGCGCAAACGCTACAGTGATCGAGGTCTTGAGGGGCTTCATGATGCGCCGCGACCTGGCCAGCCTCGAAAACTCGACGGTAAAACCGTCAAGAAAATTTTAGACGACACAGTCCATAAAGTTCCGAAAGAGGCCACACACTGGAGTATCAGTCTCATGGCAGAGCATGCCGGGGTAACGCGCTGGCAAGTGCACCAGATCTGGAAAGCAGCCGATTTGAAGCCGCACCGGCTCAGAACGTTCAAGATCAGCAACGATCCCCACTTCGCTGAAAAAGTGTGCGATGTTGTCGGGCTTTATATGAATCCTCCGGACAATGCACTGGTTCTGTCTGTTGACGAAAAAACCCAGATTCAGGCTCTTGACCGAACCCAGCCGAAATTACAGCTTCGCCCGGGACAAGTTGAGCGACAGACACATGATTACAAACGTCATGGCACAACCAGCCTGTACGCTGCATTCAATACGCTGACGGGTCAGGTGATCGGACGAATCACTCAGCGTCACCGAGCCAAGGAGTTTTTAGACTTCTTGCGACAGATCGACCGGGAAACTCCGAAGGGTCTGGATCTGCACTTGATCTTGGATAACAGCTCGACTCACAAGACGCCGGAAGTCAAAGCTTGGCTGGCCGAGCACCCTCGGTTCAAGCTGCACTTCACGCCCACGAGCGCTTCCTGGCTGAATGCGGTCGAGGGTTGGTTTGGCCAACTGGAACGACGAGCCCTATACCGCGGTATTTTCACCAGCGTCGGCGAATTAAAGTCTGCGATTAAAAAGTTCATCAAGGTTCACAACGAAAAACTGGCAAAGCCGTTCCGTTGGCATAAAAGCGCAGAATCGATTATGACGTCAGTGGCTCGGGCAAAGCTGAGTTTAATTGATAATAAATGAGCGAATTAACCGAACGTTACACTAGCGACAACGACAGTAAACTGGTTGCAACTAATCTGTTGAGCGTATTTTCTGCCATAAGGGAAAGGTGCCGACCAGCGGATAAGCTGAGTCCATTCCTTCGCCCATCTGCTCTCTGGTTACGGCAGAAGGGGGGGGGTAAGCTACGATAAAGTTATTAGTTTCGTTTTACTCAAAGTTCCCATGATTTCCAATCACGTTTATTGTGAAGGAATAGGCGTCAGATGCGCTTGGCTGCGTAGAGAAAAATCTCGATGACTTTGACTCCGAAAACAAGACTAAGAATGATAACGACCACTAGCCAAGCAGTGAGTCGAGCTTCCTGAACCCCGGTTTACAATTATCCGATGTCCCTCATATATCCCCAGAGCCAGAATCGTAAAACCGGCCGCGACCACGCTCAGATACTCGCTCCCAAACGCTTGAGATACATGCTTTCCAATAGACGCAGAAAGCGAAACCCCCAGATATATAGCTGAAGTATTCAGCCCCAGAACGATGGATGCGCTAGAGGGCGCCGCTTTCACTAACTGGTGCTGCAGTGGCACCAGACAGCTCCACGCAATCGCCCCCCAAACGGCAAGCGGCAAAACCGATATGAACGGAGAATAGGTAAGCACTGGAAACAGTAAGAAGTTGAGGCTCAAAACCGTGAGCCCGCCAACAATAATTGGCCTCGCACCCCATCGGTCGGTCAGCCTGCCCGCGGTAAAGGTTCCAATAGTAGCCGCAACGCCCCAAGCCGCCATTAAAAGCGCCAATGTCTCACCCCTTCCATTAGTAGCGGGCATAAGAATTACACTGGCATAGGTGTGAACGATGTAGGATCCGATCATTAAAAACAGTGTCGTTCCCAACACGCCGAATATCGCCGGTTTCGTCACAGAGGCCAACAAATCCCTGGATCTCTTCTTTGTATCCGGTCTTGGGATGGCCTCTAGTAAAGTACCAACCCCAATAGCCGCTGCACCGGCTAGTGCAGCGACAAGCCACATACCCAGCCGCCAGTCACCAAAACTCGTAGAGAGAGCAATTCCCACCGGCGCTCCAATTGCGGTTGACGCACTCAAGCCGGCTGTAATGATAGCCAATGAACGCCCCCAATGTTCCTGCGCGACTATCGCGGTCGCCGCTGCTCCGGCAATTGGCATAAACAGTGCCCCGCCCAAGCCTCCCAGCGCACGACCGGCAATCGCCACTTCCAGATTTGGCGCCAGCGCTGAAACCACATGGCCTGCGGCAAGAATGCTCATGCCCACCACCAGTATTGGCTTATAAGACAAGTTCACCATCAGAGTTGCTGCGATCGGTATCACCAGAGCATAAGCTACGGCGAACGCAGCGATCATACTCGCCGCGTCACCAACACTGATATTAAAACTGGCTGCCATCTCCGGCAGAAGGCCTGCCATAACGAAACTGGCCGTGCCAATGGAAAACATTCCTAAAGCCAGGATGAGTAATCTATTCATTGGTTCTTCAAACGCCTGTTACAAGATATCACTCCGCATTGCAGAGCCATTCGGTTAACGAGAAAGCCAGTTCAGTCTGCCGTGGCCTCTTCATGGCTGGTTTTGTTAGGTTTAGGACCATTAAATATCGACGTGCCGCATCCCTTCAATCGTATAACGCTCACCGCTTACCGCGCCTTTCGGAGCAAGGTTATCAAGGGCAGAAATGTCTTCCGCAGTCAAAGACAATGACCCCGCACCTATATTTTCATCGATATATCGCTCGGTACGTGTTCCAGGAATAGGGATGACATGATCGCCCTGCGCCAGAACCCACGCCAAAGCCAACTGTGCCGGTGTACAGCCTTTTGAATCCGCAAATCTGGTCAGTGCATCAACCACAGACAGATTCTTCTGCAAATTGTCTCCCTGGAACCGTGGTTGAGAGGTCCGCCTAAAATCGTCGACAGCCATGTCGTCAACCGATCTAATCTTACCCGTCAAAAACCCCCGACCAAGCGGGCTGTATGGAACAAAAGCTACACCGAGCTCCTTACAGGTCTGCAACATTCCGTCTTCTGGATCGCGCGTCCACAGGGAGTATTCCGATTGCACTGCAGCAATAGGGTGAATAGCATGGGCGCGGCGCAAAGTCTCAGGGGACACCTCGCTCAACCCCAAGCCCCGTACTTTGCCTTGCTTGACGAGTTCAGCCATCGAACCCACCGTATCTTCGACGGGTACACCCGGATTTAGACGGTGAGCATAGTAGAGATCGATTGTTTCTATACCCAGCCGCGTTAGCGAAGCCTCACAGGCGCTGGCCATGTAGGTCGCGGTATTGTCAATTCGGCGATCCGCAAGTGGGCCATCGCGCTTAATGCCGAACTTGGTCGCCAGAGTGATCTGCTCTCGGTGTCGGGCGAGAAAGCTGCTGAGAAGATTCTCATTACGGCCAAGGCCGTAGGTATCTGCAGTATCAAAAAACGTTACGCCTTTTTCGAATGCATACTCCAGCGTCGCGAGCGATTGCGCCCTATCAGCGGGCCCATAGAATTCAGACATTCCCATGCAGCCGAGGCCAATAGCAGAGACAGAGCCCAGTCCGGCGCCTAAATTACGAGATTTCATCGTCGTTCCCCTCTTTTTTCTTCCAGAAACCAGTCATAAATGCTTTCAACCAGGAGTATTCACTTCCAGGAAAGGGTAATCGATATATCCTTCGACTCCTCCGCCATAAGCCGTTGCGCTGTCAAGCGAATTGAGAGGCGCGTCTCGCTCAAGTCGAGTTACAAGATCAGGGTTGGCAATATAGGGGCGCCCAAAAGCAATCAGATCAGCGGTATTACTACGCCGCGCTGATAGAGCCAGGTTGCGGTCATAGCCATTGTTGGCCATGTACAACCCTTTGAAGCGCTGCCGCAAAACATTCAGGTCAAACCCGCCTTCAACGGTTCGCGACCCGCCTGTCACTCCTTCCACAACGTGAAGATAAGCCAGGTCAACATCATTCAGTTGGTCGACAAGCGCCGTGAAGACCGGCTCAGGGTTGCTGTCACTAAGGCCGTTGGCGGTACTGACCGGAGATATCCGCAGCCCCGTACGCCCTCCATCGCAGATTGCTGCAACAGCTTTGGTAACCTCAAGTGTCAGCCGAATACGATTCTCGACCGACCCACCATAGGCATCAGTGCGCTGATTGGCCCCATCCCTCATAAACTGATCAAGCAGGTAACCATTTGCGGCGTGAATTTCAACGCCATCAAATCCTGCGTCCAGAGCGTTGCGGGCAGCCTGCTCATAATCCGCCACAATTCCCGGCAGCTCGTCCATACGTAGTGCTCTTGGCGTCAGTGCCGGTTTCTTTCCCTCTGCCGTGAACGCTTCGACATTGGGGCGAACAGCAGATGGAGCAACTGGTAGCACGCCGCCAAGTTGCACGTCCGGGTGAGAAACCCTACCAACATGCCAAAGCTGAGCGAATATGCGTCCGCCTTTATCGTGAACAGCCGTTGTTACAGGGCGCCAGCTTTCGATCTGTTCAGTGGTCCAAAGGCCTGGGGTAAAGGCGTAACCCACTGCCTGCGGTGAAATGTTCAACGCCTCACTGATGATCAGTCCTGCCGATGCGCGCTGCGTGTAATACTCTTGCATCATCGATGTGGCGATACTTTCAGGCGAGCGCGCCCGCGTTAGCGGTGCCATAACAACGCGGTTTGTCAGAGCATAAGGCCCTATTTCAACCGGAGAAAAGAGGTCAGTTTCAGGAACGTTAGTCGTATTGACGCGCGAGTTACGAGTTTTCACATGTTTTCTCCCAAACAAGAATCGTATTTCATGCCAGCTGCATGACAGCTCAAGCACTCACGCCCCTCAGAATTACGACCTGTTCGGAAGAGAGAGAGGCTTCACAGCGGAGCTAGATTAATTCGGTCATCGTTTTCCGTTATTTCAGCAACGCAAGTAGCTCCTCTGCGGCGGCAGCTGATGAAGCCGGGTTCTGACCGGTGACGAGCTTGCCGTCCCGCAGCACAAAGCTGGCCCAATCAGCGCCTTTCTCATAAATGCCACCATTGGCTTTAAGCATATCCTCGACCAGGAAGGGCACAACGTTGACCAGGCCAACAACCTCTTCTTCTGTATTGGTGAAGCCTGTCACTCGTCGCCCTGAGACTAAGGGCTTACCATCTGTGCCTTGAGTGTGGCGGAATACGGCGGGGGCGTGGCAGACGGCCCCAACAGGCAAGTCAGCGGCGGCAAAGGCTTCGATCAGGCGTTTGCTGTCTGCATCCTCGGCGAGGTCCCACAAAGGGCCATGGCCACCAGGATAGAAGATTGCATCGAACCCGTCTTCTGTCATCTCGGAAAGTTTCACCGTAGTCGCAAGATGCTTTTGCGTCTCAACATCGCCCTTGAAACGACGGGTGTCGTCGGTTTGCGCTTCCAGACTATCGCTGGACGGATCAATGGGTGGTTGCCCACCCTTAGGCGTGGCCAGAGTAATATCCGCTCCGGCATCCTTGAAGACGTAATAGGGCGCGGCAAACTCCTCCAGCCAAAAGCCGGTCTTCCTGCCGCTATCGCCCATCTCATCGTGCGATGTCAGTACCATTAAAATTTTCATGTACTTTCCTTAAATTGACTGCATGGTTAGCGCTTTGTTATTCCACTTTTCATCATCCACTGCCTCGGCCAAAACTGCGGCGACATCGCCTCTCGCAGCGATTCCATCAACATCAACCGTGTCGCCAAAGCGCATGTTTCGGGTCCCATTTTCATCGGTCAACCGCACCGGTCGCACTATGGCATAGCTCAGGTCGGAGGCTTTCAGGTATTCGTCAGCGTCATGCTTGGCCTGTAGATAATGTGCGAGCTTGCTCTCAGGATCGGGATTGTCTGCGCCAACACTACTGAGCATGACGAAACGGGAGACCTTCGCTTTCGCCGCAATATCAACGAGACGCTGCGCCCCATCGCGGTCGACCTTGTCGGTCATATCGGCACCCGTGTGGCTGCCGGAACCTGCTGCAAAGATGACAGCGTCACAACCCTCACAGACATCCTCTTGCAAGTCGGTCAAATCGCCATAGCGTAGCTCAACATCAGAAGACAGTGTGGACGTGTCGGAACTTTCACGAACCAACGCAATCGGATAATGGCCACGAGATTTAAGCTCACCAATCAAGCGAAGCCCGGTTTTTCCGGTAGCTCCAGCGACAAGAACTTTCATTGTCTACTCCATTTGTTATGAGTTGAGGCCTAATGGCTTACCGCCGCGGCCAGAGTCTCGACGCTAACCTTCCAGGCCGGAAAATCGCAGGCATGGTTCCGCGTCAACGACACCGTAATGAATCAGCTACGAAAGCTGCTACGTCGGCACCATCAGAACGTACATTCGTTTTACTGTTAGTTTTGGCCAACCCGGATCACTCGCTTGCCAAAGTTCTCGCCGTTGAGCAGACCGAAGAAAGCTTCTGGGGCATTTTCCAGACCATCAATGACCTCTTCGCGATACTTGATTTTTCCACCTTCAACCCAAGTACCCATCTGCTTGGCGAAATCCGGGTAAAGGTGACCGAAACTGTCAAAGATGATAAAACCCTGCACCTTGATCTTGTTGCGCAGGATCTGCCCCATCAGCCAATTCATTCGATCCGGCCCACTGGGCAGTTCGGTGGCGTTATATTGCGATACCAGTCCACACACCGGCACACGCGCATGTGGGTTCAACAGCTGGATCACCGCATCAAGAACCTTGCCGCCCACATTTTCGAAATAGACATCAATGCCGTCAGGGTTGGCCTTGGTAAGCTGATCAGCAAAGTCTTCTGCCTTGTGATCAATGCATGCGTCGAAACCCAGCTCGTCAACCGCATAGGCGCATTTTTCTGGTCCGCCTGCGATGCCAACAACACGACAGCCCAGCAGTTTGCCGATTTGGCCCACGGTTGCGCCGACCGGACCAGTCGCAGCTGCCACCACAATGGTCTCGCCGGGTTTGGGCTCACCGATCTGTGTCAAGCCAGCCCAAGCGGTAAAACCGGGCATGCCCAGGATGCCGAGTGCCCAGGATGGATGCTCAGGCGAAGCACCAAGATTAGTAACCCCATCGCCATCTGACAGAGCGTAGTCCTGCCAGCCATTTTGGCTGAGTACCCAGTCACCCACTGCAAAGCCATCAAGCTTCGAAGTAACCACTTTGGCAACCGTGCCGCCAACCATCACATCACCAACCTCAACCGGTGCAGCATAAGAAGGCGCATCACTCATTCTGCCGCGCATATACGGGTCGAGTGACAAGTACTCGGTACGCAAAAGCATCTGATTGTCACCGACAGAAGGAATCGCCTCCTCTTCTAGCCTTAGAGTGTCCAGAGTCGGCTCGCCCTTAGGGCGCTCCGCCAACACGAGCTTGCGGTTTGCGGTGTCTGCTTGCTTCATGTTCGACTCCTCCTACAAAGCAGCTTCAAGAATGCGACGAGCATCATCGGGGCCGATAGCTTTATGTTCCCCAAGTGCAGTCATTCCGTGTTCCTTTAAGGCACTAACGATGTGATTAATTCCGTCAGCATCAACGTCATAGTCGCCTAACCGAGTCTTGATACCCATCTGTTCGAAGAAACCGCGCGTTGCTTCGATTACCGCGTCAATTCGTTCATCATCGGATCCTTCGCGGATATCCCAGACATTGTTGGCATACTGAAGAAGCTTCTCACGCTTAGGCTCGCGCTGATCATTCAACAATGAGGGCAGCACAACGGCTAGGGTACGGGCGTGATCGGTGTCCTTCAGTGCAGTAATCTCATGCCCGATCATATGAGTGGCCCAGTCTTGAGGTACACCTGCGCCAATAAGCCCATTCAAAGCCATTGTCGCGGTCCACATCAAATTGGAACGAATGTCGTAATCTTCGGGTGTCTCAAGCGCCTTGGGGCCAAGTTCGATCAATGTGCGCAGAAGGGTTTCGGCAAAACCATCCTGAACCGACGCGGCAGCTGGATAGGTTAGATATTGTTCGATCGTATGAACGAAGGCGTCCACTACACCGTTGGCAATCTGACGCGGTGGCAAGGTATAGGTCACCTCTGGATCTAACACCGAGAACACCGGGTAACAATGAATGCTGCTAAACGGCAGTTTTGCTTCTTTTTCAGGGTTGGTAATCACCCCGCCAGAGTTCATCTCAGACCCAGTGGCAGGTAGCGTCAACACAGAGCCAAACGGCACTGCTTGGGTAATGACTGATCCACGTGAGGTGAGAATATCCCAGGCATCACCATCATACTTTGCCGCCGCCGCAATAAATTTGGTGGCGTCGATGACCGACCCGCCGCCAACGGCAAGCAGGAAAGTGACGGCATTTTCGCGAATCATCTCAACTGCTTTTAGCGTTGTAGCATAGCGTGGGTTAGGTTCAATGCCTCCAAACTCAAGCATTGCCCGGCCAGTAAGAGCTTCGCGCACCTGGTCCAGCACACCCGTGCGTTCGGCACTGCCACCGCCATAGAGAATCAAAACTTTCGCATCAGCGGGAACCTGATCCTTCAGTTCTGCAATGCTGCCTTTGCCAAACAAAATTCGGGTAGGGTTGTGAAAGTTGAAATTTTTCATATCAGTTTCCTTCAGTTTCAATATGTAAGCGGACATCAATATTTCCGCGGGTAGCATTGGAGTAGGGGCAAAGCTGATGTGTCGCCTCGACCAGGCGTTGAGCGTCCTCGCGGGCCATGCCCGGCAAGTGAGCAGTGATGTCGAGGTCAAGCCCGTATCCGCCATCGGATCGTTGGCCGATACCCACTTCGATTGAAGTTTTTGCCCCCTTGGCATTCAGCTTGAGCTGTTTTGCGGTGATCTCCATCGCACTGTCGAAACAGGCGGCATAACCAAGTGCAAACAGTTGTTCAGGGTTTACGCCATCTTCATCGCTATCGGGCCGAACCATTTGGACCGAAAAGCTGCCGTCGTTCAGGGTTGAAGTTCCTGAGCGTCCGCCCGTTGCCGTCGCAGCGGTTTTGTAGAAAATCTTCATGATCTATCACTCCTTATTCGACCGGTCGACTATCGAATGGTTAAAAGCAAAATACCTCGAGGGCATCGTTTAACACGTCACCACCTAGAATGGCGCGTCAATATCAACTACTGCGATGAGCTTGTGATTGACGAACTCCCTGATTCCCAAGCCGATCAGTTCTCGGCCGTACCCCGACCGCCCGATACCACCGAAAGGCAAGTCTGCCTTGGCCATGGTCGGGTGATTGACAAAGACCATGCCGGTGGAAATCTGCTTCGCAACATCGGCACCATGCTTTGGATCGGCAGTAAACACAGACCCGCCAAGCCCGAATGGTGAGTCATTGGCAATGCGCACGGCATCCGCCTCATCCTTCGCGCGAAACAGCATTGAGACGGGGCCGAAGAACTCCCAATACCGAGCAGGGTTATCTTCTGAAATATTGGTCAGAATGGTCGGCTGAACGAATGCACCCGAACCGGGAACCTTTGGTCCAACTTCGGTTGCCGTGGCTCCGTAGGAAACCGCTTGGCGTATCTTGTTTTTAATCTCGTTTGCAGCTGCCTCAGAAGACAGGGGCGCTAACGTTGTGGTTGGGTCCGTCGGATCCCCTACCCTAAGTTTCGCAACGCCAGCGGTGTAACCCTCAAGAAATTCATCATAAACGTCATCAACGACGATCATTCGCTTGGAGGACACACAGACCTGGCCGCCATTCCAGTGCCGCCCAACGATCGCCCAGTTGATGGTTTTCTCCATATCCGCATCGGCCAACACCACAAACGCATCTGCACCGCCAAGTTCAAGCGTCGATTTCTTCAGTGCTTTACCGGCCTGCGCGGCAACTACCGAACCTGCGCCTTCCGATCCGGTCAGCGCGACGCCATGAACACGTGGGTCGTTAATGATGGTTTCGATCTGCGAGCGTGTTGCATACAGGTTTTTGAACGCCCCTTGGGGCAAACCAGCCTCCAGCATCAATTTTTCGAATGCGGCAGCAGCTTGTGGAACATTTGAAGCATGCTTGAGCAACATGGTATTGCCTGCGGACAATTGTGGCGCGGCGATACGGGCCACCTGGTAAAACGGAAAGTTCCACGGCTCAATTGCCAGCAATACCCCCAGCGGCTCTGCGGACAAAACGGCATCACCTTCATCAGGATTGGCTACGGGCAGCTTTTCAGGTGCCAGCAGGGCTTCTGCATTATTGGCATAATAGTCAAAAATATCCGCTGACAGGGCGATTTCGGCTTTAGCTTCAGAGACAAGCTTGCCCATTTCAGTCGTTAACAAATTTGCAAAGAAATCGACGTCACGACGCAATATGGTTGCAGCGGAGTGCATTACACGGGCACGTTCCGCAAACCCGATTTCCTTCCACAATAAAAATGCCGCATGAGCATTTTCAATCGCTTGATGGACTTCAGTATCGGTCGCGTCCGGGTATGTTTCCAAGAGCTCGCCGGTGTAAGGGTTTCGTGTTTCATAAGCCATAATTAAGGCCTTTCTCGTGGGACGTGGTTAGGTTGTAAAACTCGAGGTTACTCATAATTTGCCTACTCCTAGACCGGTCGTCTAGAGGCAGGGCAAATAAAAAAATGGAATCTACTTGCTTATCACGCTAATTTTTAGCTTAACGATGAATAGACCAGTCGTCTACAGTTTTTTTGGAATAACCATGTTTTTTTAAGAGTAACACCCTCCAAAAGGCCGCTACTCCGCCTCATGAATTCTCGCGGCTCTGTATTTCAACATGCCACCGTTTCGACCGTTTACCACCGCACTGATCTCTGAGAGGATCGCCATAGCAACGCTCTCTGAGGTGTCTCCCCCAAGATCAAGACCAACAGGGTAATAGAGCTTTTCACGAGCCTGAGCAGTTTGTGCATCATCACCAATGTCAGCCAACAGTCGCTCTGTTCGGTACCGAGGCCCCAACTGCCCAACATAGCAAGCACCGCTCCTCAGGGCTTTGTTCAACCACCGTGTATCCTGAGTCACGCTATGGGTCATCACGACAACAGCGGCGCCATCTAGCAAGGAACTCGTGGACAGCGGCTCGTCAACATTCATCACCCGAACATCATCAGCTTCAGGGAAGCGGTGTGCCATCGCGAAGTTTGCCCTTCCGTCTATAACGGTGACATGCCAGCCTAGAGTTTTCGCCAACCGGACCAGTGGTTGAGCATCATGCCCCGCGCCAAACAGCACAAGCTTTTGAGGTGGCGATACAACTTCCAGGAACACCTCAACCTCAGCCGCTTGGTCGCTGTATTGATTCAGCGCAGATTTCCCGCTTGCCATTACCTCACGTAAATCGTCGGCAAGCACTTGCTCCAATGAGCTATCCACCAAACTGCCGTCTAAACCTCCTTCAGGGGGAACTATCAGACGGTCTCCGACAACAAAGGCGGACTCGTCATCCGCCGAGATTACGGTAGCGATCGCTGCCTTTCGTTTTTCTTCATGAACCATTTTCAGGGTTCGGACAAGTGGAGACGCAGCGGCAGGCAAAATTCTCTCAAACAGCAGAAATATCTTGCCATCGCAACCGAGACTAAAGTGATAAGAGGATTCGCTTTCTTCACCATCTTCAGCCGTACTATAGCTGCGAACCACCGGGCCATCGGAGGTCAGCCACCAAGCCTTTTTGATGACATCCTGCTCCAGGCAGCCTCCACTGACCGTTCCTTCAGATTGTCCAAGCGCGGAAATCAACATTCTGGCCCCGGGGCGGCGATAGGCCGAGCCTTCGACTTTAACAACCGTTGCGAGGACAAATCCCTCGCCCAGGCGCTCCTGCTCGTCGATCGTCTTTATCAACGACACTAATCCCGACATACCTCAACACCCCGTTCACCTTCAGTGCAATGACAACGACCGACGCTCGCCGACCTGCTCCGGCTCTATTGCAGTATCAAGCCTGCCAAAATGGCTCAGTACAAACGTCGCCAAGGCCGCCAGCTCCTGGTCATTATAGATAGCGCCGAAATCGGGCATTCTATGATTCACCGGCAACGACGATGCAGGGTTCCCCTCCAGCAATATGCCTAGCAGATTAGAAGCACGAGGGTCGCTTACTGTCTTCAGACCCGACAGTGTAGCTGTGGGGCTCTGATTACCTCGCCCATCCCACTGGTGGCAACTAACACAGGCATCGGCGAAGATTTTACTGCCCAGATCTTCATTCAACGGTGCTCCCGCTAGTTTCGGCTTCACGGCGGGCCTCGGTACCCCAACAGCTTTGGGGTCGGTTGCTTTTAGATAAGTAGCTATGGCCCTGAGATCACTCTCACTCAGGTGTCTCAGGCTATATTCAACCACCTCGGCCATTGGTCCCCCAGCTACGCCATGACCTTCTGCATACCCCTCCCTGAAATAGGATACCAACTGATCTTCTGACCACTGGCCAATTCCGTGCGAATCACTTGAGGTAATGTTATAGGCTCGCCAGCCCCCAATATCGGCACCAGCAAACAGCTCGCTGGACTGCGTCGCCTGAAAAATATTTCTCGGGGTATGACATTCGCCGCAATGCCCGGGCCCATTCACCAGGTAGGCACCGCGATTCCAGGCCTCGCTTTGATCAAGGTCAGGCTGGAAGCGCTTGTCATCCAAGAAGACAAAATTCCAAAGGTACATTCCCCAGCGCTGATTGAAAGGAAAGCCAATATCGTTCTCCCTCGCTGGTTGGTGCACCGGTTCCAGACTGAACAAATACGCCTTGATTGCAAGAATATCTTCCCTTGGCATTTTGGTGTACGAGGTATATGGGAAAGCGGGGTAGTAATGCTCACCCTCTCGGCTTATCCCCTCCTGCAACGCCCTGACGAACTCGTCATCTGTCCAGTCTCCAATACCCGTTTCAGCATCTGGCGTAATGTTCGGGGTGTAGAGCGTCCCGAACGGCAATTCAAAAGCAAGCCCTCCGGCGAACGGCTTTTCACCCGGAGCCGTGTGGCAAGCCACACAATCCGCAGCGGTTGCCAGGTATTCGCCTTCGGCGACTAACGCCTTGTCGCTGCTAACTGCCATAACATCAACACACACCAGAAGGTACGCGAGCAGGCCAAAAATAATCTTTCTCACAACGCCCTCCTTATGCAATAAAATAGCCCGAACGAACAAGCGGTAGACGGCGAACCCGATCTCCGAATGTCGCGTTGACCGCGTTAAGCAAAGCAGGCCCTATTAGCGCGGTACCAGCTTCTCCCACCCCTCCCGGCGCTTCAGCGCTGGGTACTATATGCACTTCTACAGGCGGTGCCTCGCTGATGCGCAACTGGCGGTATGCATGGAAGTTTTCTTGCTGCACCTGACCGCCTTTAATATCAATTTCATTAAACAGCGCTGCTGACAACCCAAACAAGGTGCCGCCCTCCATTTGTGCTTTCACCGAGGTCGGATTCGTCACCAGTCCGCAATCAACGACGGTGACCAAACGCTCGATTCTGACGCCCTTTTCTCCAATGGCGGATAGCTCAACCATCGTAACCACAATGCTGCCGAACACTTCCCCGACAGCCAGCCCTCGACCGCGACCACGGGGCACCGGGCTATCCCACGCAACCTTGCTGGCCAGCAGATCCAATGCCGTCAGCACCCTGGGCTTGTGGGCCAACAAGGTTTTTCGGTAGCTCAGTGGATCTTTTCCGGCGTTATGAGCTAACTCATCAACAAAACACTCAATGGCAAAAGTGCTGCGCAGAACACCAACACCTCGCCACCAGGAAACGGGCACCACTTCAGGCTCTTCACGAATGAAGTGGACCTTCAGGCTGTCCAGTTTGTAGATGGGGTCAACGGCCACTTCTACGGCGTCAGGGTCGACACCGCTGGCCGGGAGGCTCCCCACATAACGGGCAAATATAGATCCCCCTGCAATGCGGTGCTGCCAACCAACCGGAAACCCTTCGCCGTTAACAGCAGCGGTCATCCGATCGGCATACTGTGGGCGGTAGAGGTCGTGGGTCATGTCCTCTTCCCGGCTCCAGGTCAGCTTGACTGGATAGCTAACTTTGCTCGCGATCCGCACCGCCTGGGTAATAAAGTCAAAATCCAGGCGCCGCCCAAAAGCTCCCCCGATCCATTGGTTATGCACTTTGACTTGCTCGGGTTTCAAGCCTGTTACTGCTGCTGCGGTTTGCTGCGCAAATCCAGGCACTTGCGTTCCTACCCAGAGATCGCATCCGTCATCCCGCACATGCACCACACAACTCATTGGCTCTAACGGTGAGCGGGACAGAAAAGGCTGTTCATAAACGGCCTCAAACTTCGAGCTCGCCGCTTGAAGCGATGCGTCTATAGCCCCTTTCTCAGTGGCAACTACACCATCCCGCTGAATTGCATCCTGAAGTTTCTGATCGACCACAGCGGAGTCGATCTTGCTGTTGGCTCCATAGTCCCATTCAATATTCAATGCCTTGAGGCCCTGAAAGCAGGCCCAGGTGTTGGTCGCTGTTACCGCAACCACATCCTCGAGGATCACAATATCTCTCACTCCAGGCACACGTCGGGCGGCTTTGTCATCGACCTGCCGCACCTTCCCACCATAAACGGGACAGGCCCGTGCCGACGTTATCAACATGCCCGGCATATCCAGATCGATGGTGAATTTTGCCTGACCATTCACTTTGGTCGGTGTATCCAGACGTGTGGCCGGGGTGCCGATCAGATGAAAATCTTCCGGTCGCTTCAAGATCACATCGTCGGGTAAAGCGTAGGTCGCGGCGAGATCAACCAGGTCGCCATAGCTGATTTTCTGCCCAGTCGGGCCAAAAACCTTGCCGTCCCGTGCATGACACAGGTTGGAATCCGTTTCCCAAACCGAGGCTGCTGCTCGAACCAACAGCATTCGAGCAGTAGCACCGGCCCGTCGCAACGGTTCCCATGTGTAACGCGTTGACGTAGAACCACCGGTCGCCTGGAACTGAAGCAAAGCGTCGGTGTACAGTTCCGCGTTGGGTGGAGCTTCCTGTATGTCTATCTGATCCAGACCGACTTCCAGCTCTTCTGCCACCATCATGGCAATGCCCGTCTGGATGCCTTGCCCCATCTCGGCCTTGGGCGAAATCAACGCGACGCGACCGTCATGCCCAACACGGACAAAAGCGCCGAATCCATCGGCCAAAGAATCCCCGAGCGAAGCCTTTCCCTGTGCAACCGCCTCTGCCGCGGCACTTTTAGGCGCCATTGGCGGTAACCAGGCGCCAACCACCAACCCGCCCAAAGCTGCACTAATACCTTTCAGAAAACGTCTCCGGGAAGCCATCTCAAGTTTCACCTGCTGATCCTTCATGGCTGCCATACTCCCACGCTTTCACTCACATCTTTGATTGCTTCCCGAATACGCGTATACGTTGCACATCGGCAGAGGTTGCCTGCCATCGCAAGATCGATCGCATGATCATTGATTGATGTCTGGTCGTTCAGCAAAGCCAAAGCCGACATGATCTGGCCTGACTGGCAATACCCGCACTGCGCCACCTCATGGTCCAACCAAGCGCACTGCACCTTTCGAGCCAAGGGCTTTTCAGAAATACCTTCAATCGTTGTTATTTCTTGCCCTGCAACACTTTGAACCGGCAACACACAAGAGCGGACAGGTTTCCCGTCCATATGAACCGTGCACGCGCCACACTGGGCGATACCACATCCGAACTTAGTGCCAGTGAGCTTCAAAATATCCCGTATTACCCAGAGCAGCGGCATGTCCCCGGGCACATCCACCTGATGCGTTGTACCATTTACATTCAATGTCAACATTGTGGCCGTCTCCTCGCCCGTATTCCCTTCACTGGCACGCTCTCCTTTCTAACGTTGAACTCATCCGGCCTGGCAGTCCGGAGCAAAAATTGAATATCGAGCATTCCGCGAAATACTCGAGCTAAATAGCGATATCGTTAAACTGTTGTCATGCTAACAGAAATTAGACCGGTCGTATATTAGAGAACGGTACGTTCACAGTACGTTCGATGTTGTCGTCGCCAAGAGCAGACAGACCTATAGCAATGACAAGAGCATCAGCAAGCCAAAGAACAACGCGAGAATACCGATAATCGGGCTAAAGCTCTGAATCTCTTGTTGCTGGCTGAAAAGGCTTCGCTTGAGGGCCTTATAGAAGCGCTTAGGTGTGTAAAGGTTTTTCTTGTAATGCGTTCGATAGTAATTCCGCAATCCTCCCGGCATTCTCTTGCGGTCAAACCGATACCAAAGCTTTAACACACCGAGCAGGTCTTTTTTACGAGCCCAATTCTTTGACATTATCGGGAGGTGCTTGAGCAAAACAGCTGAGCCAAAATCAATAATCTTCGGCTCCCCTGACGGAGTCATCAAAATGTTGCCGGAATTACCAAGATCAAGGTGGACCATTCCAGTTTGATGAAGTTGCTGCACTGCAGCGTAAAGCTTTACAAAAAATTCCTTTGGAATCTCGCCGTTTTCCTGGAGCTCCTTCAATGAAAAACCTTTGAGGTACTGATAACAAACTCCACCACCACCGTTGGCGTTCCAACGTACCTGATTTGGCGTAAATACTAACTCCTCAGCCTTTTTGAGCATTTTATATTCATGACGGGCCAACAATCGAAAACAATAACTGAGCGGGAAAAACAACAAGGGATAGGTTTTCATAATCCTTTTCTCACCGCACTGGTCTACGGTGACTACGGTAGCCGGCTTGTGCCAGCGCTTTGAGCCAGAAGTACCGTGAGCATGCACATCCAGACAATCCAATGAGTTGCCTTTATCAAAGCTCATTGCTTGATCCTTACCAATCATTTTATATCACCCCGTCATCTCGATGACTCCGAGCAGAAATTATTGCGAGGAATTGAGAGCCTGAATAATTCTGTAGCGATATTCGCGATATCACTATGAATGATGGGGTCCAGCGAAAAGACCAAAGTTATCGCGCAGCCGGGATAATGTTCCCGAAATACTAAAAGTGAGCCCCCTATCAAGGAGGCTCCTCTCATCCAGCAGCTCCTTAGCCTGTCACCCTCTCTGGTGTTCTGGGCTCCGAGGCAGCCTGCGAGTCGTAGGTGGGATAATCGATATATCCCTTGTCAGTTCCACCGTACATGGTTGTGGGATCAACCTCGTTCCAGGGCAGCCCTTGCCGTATCCGATACGGCAAATCCGGGTTGGCAATAAACGGCTTTCCAAAAGCGAAAAGGTCGCCGTATCCTGCATCAAGCATACGAAGTGCTTTTTCCGGAGTGTAGCGGCCCGCATAAATCAAAATGCCACTAAAGGATTCCCTGAGTGCACTGCAGAAGCTTTCCGGCAGTCTTGGCGCATCATCCCAATCGGCCTCAGCAATTGAAATGTAGGCAACACCCATCCGATCCAACACCCTTGCGGCCTCCAGATAGGTTTCGTGAGGGTCCGATTCAACCAGCCCAAGATAGACGCGCTCCTCTTCCGTGCTCTCAAACAAGGGAGCAAATCTCACTCCCAGGCGCTCGGCCCCCACCTCCTCTGAGATTGCGGCCACAACTTCCTCCAGGAAACGCAACCGGTTCCGCAAACTGCCGCCGTATTGATCGGTCCGGTGGTTGGTATGCTCTGAAATGAACTGATTCACCAGGTAGCCATTCGCGCTGTGTATTTCTACGCCATCAAACCCGGCATCAATGGCATTACGAGCGGCGCGAGCGTATAGCTTTACAAGCTGCTGAACTTCCTCGGTTGTAAGTGCTCGAGGCTCATCGGGATCAGCTAGCGCACCTTCCCCGGGCGCTGTTTCTACGAACACTTTCACACCTTCAGCACGAATGGCGGAGGGCGCCACCGGCGCCTGCCCGTCTGGCTGAAGAGAACGGTGAGAAACTCGCCCTACATGCCACAACTGACAAAAGATCTTGCCACCTTCCCGATGAACCGCATCGGTTACTTTTCTCCAACCTTCAATCTGTTCTGCCGTGAAAATTCCTGGCGTCCACGCGTAACCCTGACCTCTAGGCTCTATCTGCGTGCCTTCTGTGACCATAAAGCCAGCTGAAGCCCGCTGCGCATAGTAGTCAGCCATCAGTTCGTTCGGAATATTTCCTGGCTGAGAGCTTCTTGAGCGCGTGAGAGGTGGCAGGACAATACGGTTTTTCAGTTCAAGCGAACCCAGACTCAAGGGCTCAAAAAGAGGACTTACATTCATAACGCTATTTCCTTTAAATAAAGTTTTCATACCGGAGCAAGCAGTGCTCCGTTGCATTAAAAGAGGCCCGGACCGGACTCATTCAGGCTGATAATGATATTTTTCTTCTCGGTGTAACTATCCAGCACCATTTTGTGGGTCTCCCGACCAATACCGGATTTTTTGTATCCACCAAAAGGCGCATGTGCAGGCAGTTCGTGATAGGTATTCACCCATACCCGTCCTGTTTTGATAGCGCGAGCAATGTTGAGAGCGCGATTGATATCCTGCGTCCAAACTGCGCCTGCCAAGCCGTACTCAGACTCATTGGCCAGCTCAATCACCTCGTCATCATCTTCGAACGACATAACCACCAAGACAGGACCGAAAATTTCCTCTTGTGCCACCCGCATTTTGTTGCTGGCATCAACGATAATCGTCGGAGAGATAAAGCAACCACGTTCCAGATTCGCACCAACCAGTCGCTCCCCCCCAGTAACAATCCGTGCGCCTTCCTGGGTAGCCAGATCGATATAGCCGAGGATCCTTTCCATCTGTTGCTGGCTGACCTGGCTTCCCATTTGGGTGTTAAGATCCAATGGATCTCCAACTTTTATCCCCTCAAACCGCTCCTTAAGCGCATTAACAAATTCGTCGAAGATAGACCGATGGACGAACAGTCGAGCGCCGGACTCACACACTTCCCCCTGATTGAGAAGAATCGATGTGACAGCCCCTTCCAAAGCCTTCTCGATATTTGCATCAGGAAACACAATGTTGGCTGATTTCCCACCCAGCTCTAAAGTCGCCGGTATCAGCTTTTCAGCCGCGGCCTTAGCTACGCGGTATCCAACCGCTGTAGACCCGGTAAAGGCCAACTTATCAACCCCCGGATGATCAAGCAGTGCTTGCCCGGCTTCCGGGCCGTTGCCAGTTACGATGTTGACGGTTCCTTGGGGTAAAACTTCGTTAAGGATTTCCCCCAAAGTAAGCAGAGTAATTGAGGTCATCTCTGATGGCTTAATAACAATCGTGTTGCCAGCTGCCAGGGCCGGAGCCAACTTCCACGCAGCCATCAAAAGAGGGAAATTCCAAGGAATAACCTGTCCAACAACGCCAACAGGCTCGCTCAACACTATACTCAGAGTCTGGTTATCAAGTTGTGCGGCCTCGTCGCTATGAGAACGAATAACACCTGCGAAATAACGAAAATGGTCAACGGCCAGCGGAATATCGATTTGACTGGATTCCCGCAACGGCTTGCCATTATCCAGAGTTTCCAAGTACGCAAACTCTTGTGCTCGAGCCTCAAGTAAATCAGCTATCGAGAGCAACGCGCGCTGACGCTCCACAGGGGAAGTGCCGCTCCAGCGGGGAAAAGCCTCACGTGCGGCCTTTACTGCCAAATCCACGTCTTCACTATTTGCTAACTGCAGATTAGAGAGAACTGCTCCTGTTGCTGGGCTAACCGTTTGGACCGTCCTGCCAGACCGGCTTTCCACCCATTGACCGCCAATCAGCATGCTATAGTTCGGCTTGATAAATTCCTGAACGTTTTCTTTCGTTAAACTATGACTCATTCTCTGCTCCTACCTTTGTCGAAACATCGTTGTGGACACAATCCATAGCAAACCCGCATTCGAGCTCGCGCGTTCACCTGGTATCGAGTCATGACAAAAGCGATCTTACGGTGGCATACTTACAAGCAGAAACAGTAATTATTGGTTACAACTACAAATATGAATGGTATTAGTCGGATCGACTTAAAACAGCTAAGGGTTTTTAAAGCACTCTTAAAAGAGCGAAACGTGACACGTGCCGCCGCCCAGATGGGCCTCACCCAGCAAGCTGTAAGTGCTCAACTGAGCAAGCTTAGGGATACGTTTCAAGATCACTTGTTCCTGCGCTCCGCACAGGGCCTCATTCCCACGCCGCTGGCTGAACAGCTTGAGCCAAGAGTGAATGCAGTGTTCGAGAGTCTTGCGGCACTATCACCACCCGACAGGTTTGACCCTGCCGAAGTGCATACGACCTTTGTGATATCTGCGACGGATTATGCTGTAGCGGTTATATTGCCAAGATTGATGGCGAAGGTAAGAGCCCAAGCTCCGGGGTTAAAACTGATCATCAGGGACTTTGAAAGCGATCGACTGTATCCGCTTCTGACATCGGGAGACCTCGATCTTGCATTAACTTTTCCTGCGTTCGTCCCCGATGGTTGTCAAACGAAATGGTTGTTCTCCGAACACCACATCTGCGTAACAAGGAGTGATTCTCCGATGCAAAGCCGGCAATTCACCATTGGTGACATTGCCGATTTGCCCCAGATTATTGTCTCCCCGACAAGAGCAAACCTGATCGGTTCAGCGGATGACTGGTTTGCAAGCAAGGGCTACAGCCGAAACATTGTTATGTCGGTACCGAGCTTCGCCGCTGCGCCGGCCTGTATCGCCTCAACTGACTGCATAGCTTTCTTGCCCTCACGCATTCTTCCGAACCCACTTGTTCGTCCGATCCAGCTTGATGATTCACCGCCCTGCTTCGATGTCATTGCCGCATGGCACCCTCGCTCAAGCCAGGACCCGCTGCACAAGTGGATACTTTCACTTCTCCAACAGGAATTCCCGGCGCAACAGAGCGCTAACCAATAGGGGCGCCCGACGGTTACCACTCAACAACGATTTTGCCAAAGTGACTGCCGCTTTCCTGGAATTTGAACGCGTCTGACAAACGTTCCAGAGGGTAGCTGCAGTCGATCACGGGGCGAAGATTATTCTGTTCCAGTGCTGCAACGTATTCCTGCTGCTGGCGGCGACTGCCAACCACCAACCCTTGCAGGCGAGCCTGCTTCGCCATCAACAACGAAGTGGGCACCTCGCCACCGCGCCCTGTCAATACGCCAATCAATGCTACATTTCCACCGACGCGAACAGCCTGCAATGACTGCCCAAGCGTTCCGGGCCCACCAACCTCAACAACATGATCAACACCCCGCCCTTTGGTTAATGCGAGCACCTCGGCACCCCAATTCGGACTTGTCCGATAGTTAATAACATCGGTTGCACCAAGGGCCCGAGCCCGTTCAAGCTTCTTGTCAGAAGACGAGGTAATAATGACTCGCGCCCCCATGGCTCTGGCAATCTGCAAGGCCGCAATGGATACGCCCCCGGTGCCGAGCAACAGCACGCTATCCCCTGCCTTGATTCCGCCCTCAACCACTAACGCCCGCCACGCTGTGAGGCCCGCTGTGGTGATCGTTGCCGCTTCGGAATGCCCCCAGCACGCAGGTGCATGGGTAAAATAGTGTGCTGGCCGCACCACATACTCAGTTGCGTAGCCGTCTATTCCATCACCTGGAGTTCCCCGGAAATTGCCTACATCATCAAATGCCCGACCGTCCTGCCATTGAGGGAAAAACCCAGACACAACGCTTTCGCCAACAGCGAATTCAGTCACGCCTTCACCAACAGCCTCGACCACTCCCGCACCGTCGGACATCAGAATCCGCCCATCGGCGGTTGGGATACTGCCATTAGCGACCAGTAAATCGTGGAAATTCAGGGAGGTTGCATGTATTGCCACACGTATTTGTCCCGGTCCGGGTTGGCCAGGGTCGGGCAGATCACTCAGCTCCAATTGATTCAGCCCACCCGGGGCCCGAAGAATAACCGCTCTCATAAGGATTCCTCTATTTTCATAAATAGACCGGTCGTCTATAGTTAGATTAAATTTTTTCCGGCTAGCTCTTAATTCAACCCCAGCAACCCTTGTGTTGCCTCAAACGCAGACTCCAAGGGCTCACGGTTGCGTGTGATTTTCGCTCGCAGGCTTGCACCCAACCATAATTGATAGAGAGTTGACGCTGTCGTTTTTGCATCCAGGTGAGCAGGTAACGAGCCATCAGCAATGCCGTCCTCAACTGCCCGGGCAAGTCTTGCGATAACTCGGTCCGTTCCCTGTTGCAACACAATGCGCATGGTTTCGGATAAGTCGCTAACTTCGGCTGCAAGTTTTACTGCCAAACACTTACCTTTCGGGTCGCAGGCCGACTGAGTTTCCAGCCAAACTTTCCAATAACCGATCAATCGCTCTGCTCCGGACAAGCCCGGGCGCGAGAGTAGTGCCTCAAGAGAGACTTGGTAGTCCGAAAAATAGCTCTTGAGTAACTCCTCACCAAAGGCTTCTTTGGACCCAAAATAATGATAAAAAGACCCTTTGGGCACACCAGCAGTCTGCAGAATTTCACTCAATCCGACAGCACTGAACCCTTTGCCACTGATAATACACTGGCCGGTTTCCAGGATATGACTACGTACATCGTGAACATTAGCTTTTGATTCCATAAACAGATTCTAAGCCGGACTAGACCAATTGTCTAGACGAGAGACTCTGGTTGTGCGCGGAGACCTATGGAAAACAAACACTCGACCAGCTGCTTTTATTACGCTTGGCTGCCATATCGCAAGACGGCGATGCATTATGATTAGACCGGTCGTATATGATGTGAGATAGTAATAATCTCACGTTTGAGTGGGTAGCCACCCGGCAAAACCGCCTCTTCACTCATCTCGCACAAATCTTCCGGAGTTATACATATGATCCTCGTTCATCACTTAAACGATTCGCGCTCACAGCGTATTCTCTGGTTGCTCGAAGAACTGGGCCTTGAGTACGACATTAAACGCTATGAGCGTGATTCGGTTACACATCTGGCGCCACCAGAGCTGTTGCGCATTCACCCACTGGGTAAGTCGCCGGTCATTGAAGACGGCAGTTTCATCATCCATGAATCCGGGGCAATTATTGATTATCTCATCAGAAAGTATGCTGGAGACCTCCTGCACCCTACTCCTGAAAGCCGGGCGTATGAGCAATATGTGCAGTGGCTTCACTACGCTGAGGGATCGGCAATGCTTCCTCTGCTGTTAAAGGTTTATGTTGATCCTCTGGGAGATGGAGGTGCAGCTCTGCAGCCGCGCATAAACAGTGAACTCAATAATCATTTGGGTTTTGTAGAGGCTTCGCTGGAGGGTAAAACCTTTCTGCTAGACGAACTGTTCAGTGCCGCAGATATCCAGATGAGCTTTGTTGGGGAGATTGCAGGCTCGTTTGGCCTATTACACCAACGTCCTAACCTGACAGCTTGGATCAAGCGGCTCCAAGCCCGCCCAGCATACCAATCTGCCTTAACAAGAGGTGGCACCTACCGTTTAGCCGACTAGTATAAAACCTGTAGGCTCGATTGAGGTGTTTAGTGTGAATGGCAGATCCATTAAACACCTCAATCAACGCCTTCCTCGTTATTCAGGATAACCCTGCAGTCAGCCTTACCGACATTATTCCCAGTGCTTTATTAATTCACCGTCTCCGGATAGTCATCCACGGCAGGGACCTTCGCTCGCTGAATAACGGCATAAAATACCGGCGTAAAGAGCAGCCCGAAAACCGTCACACCAATCATTCCGGAAAACACTGCAATACCCATGGCGTGACGCATCTCTGCTCCGGCGCCCGTGCTCAAAACAAGTGGAACCACACCGGCAGTGAAGGCAATTGACGTCATCAAAATGGGCCGTAACCGCAAACGACACGCCTCCACAATTGCCTCATAATGCCTTTTCCCCTGAAGATTCAGATCTCTAGCAAACTCCACCATAAGTATTGCGTTTTTACTTGCCAAACCAACAAGAACGATCAGGCCAACCTGCGTAAAGATATTATTGTCACCCGACACCAACCAAACTCCAGCAAGTGCAGAGAGCAACGTCATCGGCACAATCAAAATGATGGCGAAAGGCAATCTCAAACTTTCGTACTGGGCTGCCAACACGATGAATACCAAAAGAATCACCAGCGGGAATACGTACACCATCGTGTTACCTGCCAATACTTGCTGATACGTCACGTCCGTCCACTCGAACGCTATACCCTCAGGCAGGCTTCGCGCCAACACATCCTCAATGGCAGTCTGCGCTTGGTCAGAACTATATCCGGGGGCAGGTGAACCGTTTAATTCAGCCGTCGGATAGCCATTGTAGCGCATTACCCGATCAGGCCCTGTCGTGGCGTTTACAGTCATAACAGCAGACAACGGAATCATCTGCCCCTGCCGATTACGCACCTTCAAGTTCAATATATGCTCGGGGTCTAAACGTTTCTCGGCTTCTGCCTGGGCAATAACCTGATAGGTACTGCCGAACAAGTTCACATCATTCACATAGACCGATCCAAGATAGACCTGCAGCGTATCGAACAATGACTCAACCGGAATCCCCAGCAGCATCGCTTGCTCACGATCAACCTCAAGATCAAACTGAGGCACTTGCACTCTAAAACTTGAATACAATCCCATCAGCGCAGGGTGCTTCCGCGCCTCATTCAAACTACTTTCAAGCGCGGCGAATAACGCTTCAAAGCCCTTATTCGCTCTATCTTCAATCTGCAGTTTGAAGCCACCCGTGGTGCCGAGACCGAGAATGGGTGGTGGCGGGAAAACAGCGACGAAGCCCTCATCAATGCCCGCAAAAGCCGCATTCAGTTTCCCGGCAATTGCGCCGGCACTCAGTTTAGCCGTTTGACGCTCACTGAAGGCATCCAGCGGCAAGAAGACTATTCCGCTATTCGAGCTGTTGGTGAAACCGTTGATGGACAAACCCGGGAACGCGATGGTGTTAGCGACACCCTCAGTTTCCAAAGCAATCCTTTCCATCTCGCTCACTACCGCGGTAGTGCGATTCAGACTCGAGGCGTCCGGTAGTTGTGCTACCGCAACCAGATACTGCTTGTCTTGCTGAGGAATGAATCCGCCCGGCACAATGTTGAACAAATGACCGGATACCGCCGTCAACCCCACATAAAGCACGCCCACCAACACCGTGTATCGGATCAACTTTTTGATCAAAGCTTCATAAGCCTGCCCGGTTCGCTCAAAGAAACGGTTAAACGGTACGAAGATAAAACGCCCGAACAACCAGTTAATCCCCTTGGTCAGACGGTCCGGAGCGTCTTCATGGGACTTAAGCAGAAGCGCGGATAACGCCGGTGACAATGTGAGCGAATTAAGCGCAGAGATAACAGTCGAAATAGTAATCGTCAGAGCAAACTGCTTGTAGAACTGCCCCGACAGCCCGGTAATAAACGCTGTCGGAATGAACACCGCGCAGAGCACCAAGCCTATGGCGATAATCGGGCCTGTCACCTCGGTCATCGCCACCTTTGTGGCCTCCTTCGGCGACAGTCCTTTGGCAATGTTCCGCTCAACGTTTTCGACCACGACAATCGCATCATCCACGACGATGCCTATCGCCAGGACCAACCCAAACAGCGACAAGGTATTGATGGAAACACCAAACCACTGCATGACCGCAAAGGTACCCACTAACGACACCGGCACGGTCACCAGAGGAATGATGGATGCCCTCCAGGATTGGAGGAAAAGCACCACCACAACCACAACCAGAAGAATCGCTTCCATTAATGTGGTAATGACCGCGTCAATCGAGCCCCTGACAAACACGGTCGGGTCGTACGCTATCTCATAGGCAATGCCCTTGGGAAACGTCTTAGACAAACGCTCCATGGTTGCGCGCACACTGTCAGACAGCTCAATAGCGTTCGAGCCCGGACGCTGGAAGATAGGCATTGCAACCGCTGGCCTACCATCAAGCATCGCCTGAAGTGCGTAAGTGTTCTGGCCGAGCTCAACCCGGGCAACATCCGACAAGCGGCTAATGGCACCGTTGTCACCCACCTTCAGCACAATATCCCGGAATTCTTCCAAAGACGTCAGCCGCCCCCGAATATTCAGCAGCAACTGAAACTGGCTATCATCCGGCGCCGGTTCGGCGCCCAGTTGCCCCGCAGCTACCTGTCGGTTCTGCGCACGCACGGCCGCCACTACATCAGGTGCCGTTAAGCCGCGTGCTGCCAATTCATCAGGGCGCAGCCAAAGCCGCACCGCGTACTCTCCGCCGCCGAACACCCTTACGTCACCTACTCCGTCTAGCCGGGCAATCTGATCCTTTAGGTTCAACTCTGTAAAGTTCGCCAGGTAGGTTGTGTCACGATCGTCGTCGGGCGAATAAATGTGAACCACCATCGAAAGGTTCGGTGATGACTTTTCCGTCACCACACCTAGCCGCTGTACCTCCTCCGGCAAACGGGGCAGCGTGCTGCTAACGCGGTTCTGGACTTGTACTTGCGCCTTATCCAAATCGGTACCGAGCGCAAACGTTACTGTCAGCGTCATACGGCCATCCGCGGTTGCCTGTGAAGACATGTACAGCATGTTTTCCACGCCATTAATCTCTTCTTCCAGGGGCGAGGCTACGGTTTCAGAAATAACTTTAGGGTTTGCGCCTGGATAATTGGTCGTAACAACTACGGTTGGCGGAACCACCTCCGGGTATTCGCTGATGGGTAGCAGGAAAAGAGACAGCCCGCCGCCGATCAAAATGATCAACGACAGCATGCTTGCGAATATCGGGCGATCAATAAAAAAGTGGGGAAATTTCATAATGATGACCTCACGATCCAACGCTTGAGTGCTGTGCTGTAGCCTGCAACTGAGCCTCGTCCAGCAATACCGGGGTGATGGTCATATCAGGGCCCACTTTGGCGACACCGTTTGCAACCAAGGTATCCCCTGGCGAAAGCCCTTGTTCTATCACCCGAAGAGCGCCCAAACGCTCGCCTGTTTTCACCGGCGTGTACCGTGTTTCGCCGCTGTCGCTCACGGTCAGCACGAAACGACTGTTCAGATCGGTCGCTACTGCACGATCAGGAACAACAATTTTCTGCTCTGCCTCAGCTATAGAGACCTGAAGCCGCGCAAAAGCACCCGGCACAAGCGCCTCTCCAGAGCCTGCTATCAACGCCCTGAGACGAATCGTTCCGGTATCTATATTGATTGAGTTGTCTACAAAATCGATCTGGCCGACGTGCGGGAAGCTACCCTCCCCTGTCAATTGAAGCCGAACAACAGAACCCAGCGCGCGTTCCCGAACACTAAAAAACCGGTACCACGTACGCTCATCCATATCGAAATACGCATACCTGTCCTGATTCGATGTGATACTTGTGAGAACACTCTGGTTGGCAGAAACCGTATTGCCGGCCGTAATATTGGCGCGTGAGACAACCCCATCTATGGGCGACCGGATGATGGTATAGCTGAAATTTAACTCAGCTTCCCTGAGCTGCGCCCGTATGGATGAAACGATTGCTCGTGCCTGCTGACGCTCGGACTCTCTGACCTCCGCCAGCTCCTCCGAGATGGCTTTGCGAACCAGCAAGCGAGATGCCCGCCGTGATTCGTTTTCGGCCTGACCAAGCGCAGCCTTTGCGCGCGCGAGTTCAGACTGGAGCTGGCTTACCCTAGCTTCCAGCTGACGACCATCCAATTGAAAAAGTACATCGCCTTTAGCGACCTCCTCTCCCTCAACAAAAAGAACTCGATCAATAACGCCGAAAATGCGGGGGCGTAAGATCACGTTTTCTGTGGCCTCAATACGGGTGGTGTACGTTTTTTGAGGTTTAACCAACGTCTGAACAGCAGTGACAACTTCGACGGAAGGTGGCTGTGGTTCACCCAGCGTATCTTGGCTTGAGCTGGCACTCTCACAGCCAGACAGAATAAAACCCGCTAAAACCAGCACCGTAGATAGCCTTAAATTCATTGACTCATTCCTTTTGTCTTTACTTTCGATAGGCGAGGCTATGGGACCAACCGAACTAACGATGACGCGTCAGCCTGTGGCGACCCAATAATGTGCGGGGATTATGTTGAGAGGGAGGGGGAAGTAATAATTACTAGCCGATATTCAAGTTATCACCTTGAGTGATAATTGCTTCGTTAGAAGGGAGAGGCCTCATCAACCGGCCATGAAGTACGGCCAGTTGATAGACGCCGAGGACATCAGCACTTCGGGGATGCCATGATTTCGTGCCAACGCTGTTGAAGGAGCCGCTCGATGTGCCCCCTCATCCAAATCACGCCAGGATCACGATCATGACGTGCGTGCCAAATCAGATAGAGGCTTGTGGGATCGACCTCAAATGGCAACTCACCCATCCATAAGCCGTTTACAAAGCCACAATCCTGGCTGATGAGTTCAGGCACGGCTGCAATCAGATTCGCTTCCCTGAGGACCTGGGGAACGATTGAAAAGTGGTTGACCGTTGTAGCAATCCGTCTACTCAGACCTTTCTGGTCGAGATAGCTGTCTACGAAGCCGTGCGCATCCCCAGACATGGTCACCAAAAGGTGGCGCGCTTCGAGAAACTCCTCCATAGTGATTTTTTTCCCCGCGAGCGGGTGATCTTCACGCATAGCCAGTACATAGCCTCCCTGGAATAGCCAGGTACTGCGAAGACTGTGATCATGCTGGTTCAGCATACCGACGGCAAGATCAACATTGGCTTCACGCAAATTCTCATGGGTGCCGTCGGGGGTATATGGGACGGCATGAACATCAACGCCCGGCGCTTCTTCCTCCAGCAACTTGATTAGCGGGCGCCAGATCATCTCGACAATCATGTCCGTTACCGCCAGACGAAATTTTCTTTTCGACGTGCCGGGGTCAAACTGAGTGGCGCTAACGGCGTTCGTTAATGCAAACATAGGCCCACCGACTTGATCCCAGAGGCTCAATGCATATGATGTGGGCTCAATATTTCTACCTTTACGCACAAAAACCGGGTCGTTCCAGATATGGCGCATTCTGGAAATCGCATTTGACACAGCAGGCTGGGTCATGGCCAGCCGCTCGGCTGCCCGGGTAACCGAGCGCTCTGTCATTATGGCATCAAAAATGTAGAGCAGTTGGAGCTCTTGAGTTTTCATCAAAACATACCTGAGTAGATGTGCTACCGCTCGCTAGCCGGTTGGGGCTCGCTTCTATCACCGTTACAGATGGCCTTTCACGAACGTGCGAAGCTGACTCAGACTGCTCGCCCCTGTTTGCTGGGCAATAACACCACCATCTTGAAAGAGTGCCAACGTCGGAATGCCCCGGATTCCCAGTTTCGCGGTAATTTCCGGGCTATCATCAACGTTTACTTTGGCAACGGTCAACTGCCCATCAAACTCGTCAGCAATTTCTTCAAGAAGTGGGGCGACGGTTTTACAGGGGCCACACCAAGGTGCCCAGAAATCAACCAATACCGCCTGATCGCTCTTTAAGACGGCTTCGTCAAAACTAGCGTCAGTTACATGAATGATATCAGTCATCTTAAATCCTCCAGTAATGTCATAACATCGCTCTACTATGTGACCAACTTACCGGGGAAACCAATTTCACGAACGTATAAGTTGTATTCGCCTGCATGATACCGGCGCAATTTCTAATGAACGATCGCTTCAATCAATACTTCGAATGAGGGCGGAGAGTGCATTGTCAATAAAGGCTTCCGAACCAACGAGAAGGTTATCGCCAGCCCTGCGATATAGTCCTTGTCTGTTTGGGTCGGGGGGAAGCTGTCGTTATCAGTAGAGATTGCACGCACCTGACATAACCTCAGGTGATATATCGCATACTGATTCCGAATTATTCACTCAGACTCCCCAACCGCATACTTCCCTCCATCTGGTCTCGAGTCATTTATGACATCGGGATGAACATTTATTCATGTAAAGATCGGAGAAGAGAATCATGCGCAAGACTGCCCTGCTCACTATTGCATCCCTTGTGGCAATCACAGCCCTGCCTGTACAGGCATCTCTGGCAGACCGGAAATCAGACGAGGCAAGAGTAGAGCCAGCCGAACCGGCTCCATACAGCGGCCAAACTGTGATTCGAGGTGAAATACACACTGAAAGGCATCGTTAAATAAGAAGCGTTTGATTTTTTGCGAGGCACCAAGGACGGTGCGTTTTAAAAGCCCCGCCAACTTGTCATGTTCAGTTCCTACAGAACAAAGATCAATCAATGAAGGGGTTCAGATTCGGGCACTGGCTGGAGCTTTGCCCATCCAGTGATCAGGGGACCTAGCACAAAGAGAACACTGGCGGCGCTGACCGCACCGGTGGCTTCTCCATAACCCGCGACAATCAAAAACACTACAGAAATGAGCGGTATCCCCCCTCCCGAAAAACCCTCTTAAAATGGGGGGTATTACCCCTCATGCCATCGCCGCAAGTACCCTATCTACCCAATGTTGCAGTGAATCAGGCTCTAAAAGTCCTTTGTTTTCTGAAGACGTTCTGGGATGCGGAATTCGCTTGTGACGGTCAGGAAATACCAACTTTAGGTGAGAGGTTGGCCAATTCAATGATTTTTTTAATAAATACTGCTCTAAGGTAATTATCTCAGCCTGCCAATCGAAACGCGGAGAAGGTTGCTTTAAAAGCAACGTCGACAGACGGTTTTTATTATCCGATGTATCAACCTCCAAGAGAGCATAGCTCTGGCCATGTTTAGTCAATAGGTGAAATGCTATGCACCGTGGATTACCATCCTCCAGCAAGTGTTTCGAGTAACCTGCAAGTGCTGGCAGTTTTCTGATACCCCCAGACACCTGTCGACACCCCTTTGTTCTGAGCAGTTCAACCATGGCAGAAAACGCCTCAAATTTACGAGCGTACAGATGCGTGTCATCACTTTGGTCGTCAATGGCATCAAACTCGGCAGCCGGTAACTGACCCCGGATTGTCGGCTCGTCTGTACTGACGTCTGTTTGGTCGTCACCTGTCTCGCTCTCTGTTTCCTCACTTTTTTCCGCACCAGAACGACGACGGCCATTATAGGCTTTGCGAGTCGTCATAACCGGCTGGGAGAATGAAAGTTTGACCGGTGGAACATCAAGAATGTATTCCTCCGAATCCAGCGAAGGCAGCTCATCGTCATCAATCAGTGGCTCAGTTACAGGCGCTGAGGCTCCCTGAGCAGCCGCGCCCTTACTTGCCTGCTGTTCTGCAAACCTGGGATCAAAAAACTCAACCGTTGTAGAACTCTGAACGGTCAAGTTCTCAACACTGTCGATCTCATAAACAAAGAATGTCCGCGATTCCTTTTGAAACTGCCCCCGCATCGTGAGCTCCACGTTTGCCAATGCCGGAGGATCAAATCGAAACTTCCAACGTCTATGGCCATTTGACTCTTCACCCTCTTTTAATTGGTTTTGGGCGATGCTGCTGAAGGAATTTCGAGTTTCTTCATCCAGCAGGATCCAGGCCAACACTCTGCGCTGTTCGTGATCCCCTCGCGCTTTCAACGGGAGTGTGCTGGTAGGCAGGATATGAATTTCTGTTGTGTCTGGCTCATCGCCCGACTGGATATCGAATTCTTCGCTCAATCCATTGGGAAGCATCGCGAGTCGGGTCATGTAGGCGCTGTGAAAAAAGAGCACACGGGCCAGCTCTATTTGGGGCAAGAAAAACTCGATACCTTCGGATTCAAAACTGAAACACCACTGATCCTGATCTTCCTGCTCACTGACGTTCTTGATCGGACATTCACTTATTCTGCGATGCGACCACGTAGTTGCATCGTCTACATGTGCCGTTGCTGGATACCCGGCTGGCTTGAAATGCTCCGTCGCATTCAAAACCCGTCGCCTGGCCAGCACCGTCAGCTGCGAAATAGCGAAATTCTTTTTGTGCTGGCCTGGGTCCAGACTGATATTGATACGCCAGTCTGAGCCACCCACACGTCGATACATTAAACCGATTTCTTTAATCCGACTGTTATCCCTGATTCTCTTGATACGCAGTGGAGCTTTTTTCGAGGCCATTTAGATAGTCCCGTGCTTCATTGGTAAGTCGTTCTTCACTGAGTCCGGCGCAACGCAACAATCGCCAACGTGGCGGGTGGTCAAAATTCTGCTGGATTTCGTACCACGCGTTCTGCAACCGACGCACCTGATATTGAGCAACGCTCTCAGAATAACGCAACAGAAGCCGCCTGGTTCGCGGTAACAGGTGGAGTCTCTTTTCCAGGGTAGAGCTCTTCCCCAACCGTTGCAGGAGGTAGGTTCGGGACTGCCGGGGCCCAGACGTACCTGCTCGTATAAACCGGAGTACTTCTCGCAATTTTACCAAGTAATGCTGATCCCGCTGTTCCCAGTCGACTCGCGGCTTTCTGCTTACTGTTCTTGCTCGTCGTTGGTCACGATTTACCTGTTTCAGCCAAAGTAGTTCGGATCGGTACAGCCTTGCATAGAGCGCCGGCTTGGCAGCCCTCGCTGCTTTCGGTGGCCACTCCTCCAGTGCTTTCAACCACTCCTGCTGATCTTCTGTTAAATCAGGTGTGGCTTCAACATTTGCTCTTGCAGGTATCGCCACCGCTGATTGCACAGGTAAATTCCTAACACAGTCAATAACATCACCAATACGCCAGTACTCCGGCAACAGCGCTTCGTGAACAATGATGTGCTGGAGGTAACTAAAAGATTTCCTGTGTTTTCGGAATATGGCCTGCAGCCACAAATTGCCTGCTTGACCTTCTATTCCCAATCCATACCGTCTAAAAAATTTTGACGACCATTTAACTGACACGGCCTCAAGGATAGCGCTATGGTCAATTTGGGAATGCCCGCGGATAAAGCCATACTGTCGAGCCAGGCAACGGTAATGAGCTGTCCACTGCTCAAAGCTCGGAGAAATAGTCGGCCTTTGCAACAGTAGCTGTCGGATTTGATCCAGAATCCTCACTGATTCGTCACAAACTGGCTTTTGGGGAAACAACGGGCATGCGTCAGGCGACGCTGCATGGTAACGGTGGCGATCTTTCAGAGGTCTGATAAAAGCAGTATTCAGCAACGCTCCATGCCTTTCACAGCACTCCACCCCGGCCACTTGCCAATCACGTTGCCAGAAATATTCGCCAACAGAGTGTTTTTGCTCTTTGAGACACCCTGGGCAGTACCGAATGTGGCCCGGCGCCTTCACAATTGAAGCTGCCACGCCCATCGCGAGGTGGACTGCACCCTGAGATTCGCCAGATATCCATTTCAGACAACGTTTGCGGCGCTCTTCGGGGATGAACGGGGCATACAAGGGGAACAGGGTGTGCCGGTACGCTATGGTTTCCAGGTCATAGCCCTGTGGCAACCAGCGCACAACCTTTTCCAGCTGATTGGGTAGATCCAAAGTTGCTATAACTTTGCGGTTGCCATAGATTTCGTCCAACAACTGCTTGGGGCTAAGAATCCCATGCCGAATACCTGCCCTGGCTAATGTGCTATATAGCAATTCTTCGGGGTAGGGATTCGGAAAATTCAGCATACGGACTTATCGCCTACTCGCCAGAAGTTAGCCACCGATCAGTCTTAAACACCAAGCCGGATTGCTGAACAGCCTCCAACATCTGCTCCTCGTTGGCGGCCTGAGAGTGCATAAACCGAAGATCATCTGAGTCGAGTGTATGCCAGTCTTTTGCCTTGATCGATTTGGGCTTCCGTTGCTTTTTCGCCTGTGACGACTGCTCTGAAAACTGATACCAGCTCAGGATGAGGGGCATCAGATCTTTTATTTGTAATTCAGGGTGTTGCTCAAACGCTCTCTCAATCAGGGGTTCCAATAAATCCGACTCGTAGCCCATATCAACCAGCATATTGTGCAGCCTGATTGCCTGGTCGTTGCCACCGTAACGAACTGATTTTCGAATATGGCCTTTGCTGGATTCCAATAGATTACTGAGCTCCAGGATCTTCTTATCAATATCAGGAATCGTGAGATCAGAATAGCGGGCAATTTTGCTGGGGTCGCCGGATCGCAACGCTTCCATCATTGGATGAATTGGTTTTAGCTCGTCTTGATAGACCGCTTTCAGAATGTTGGCTGTAATCCGTTCCGTACCCGTCACCACCGCACGTATTTGTGAAAGCACAAACAACTTGATCACAACGTCCATGATGCCTTGAGAAAGATCAAACCACAGATCTCTTATTTCGTCGTCGATCTCCTCACTGGCCTTAGTCAGCCACTGGTATTTCCAGAGCTTGCTCGTGAACGCGCCCCATTCGGTACGCAGTATATTTCCGCCAACTGCTGGCTTTCCCAGTGGCTCCCATAATATAGAGCCAAACCCGGCGCCACGACGTGCAGAGCGCAGGTCCATTTCAAATATTGGTCTGGCTTTTGGTGTGCCGACCATTACAACCGGGATAGAGATTTCATTCACCAAGGTCACGAAAAAATTTAACATTTTTTCAGCACCACCTGATGCCCGAATACTCAAATGTTGAATCTCATCAATCACCAACAGCCCGATAGCGTGGGTATTTGCCAAATGCGACATCACGGCAATCAGTGTTTCTACACCATGACGCTTTTCAGCGTAGCGCTTGACGTAGTTTGTGGCTAAAACGGAATCAATTTCCCGGAAAAAATTGTGGCACAGGCTCTTGAGGGAGCCATCGTGCGGGCAGTCAATTTTCAAAAATACGATTTGTGTGAAGTTATGCTCTGGGTGGTGTATCAACTGCGGGTAGGTTGCTAAAATTCGATTAAGTGAACTGGTCTTTCCAGAACCAGAACACCCGATAAACGCCAGGCTTTTCGCTGTCGATTCAACATGGTCAAACCGGAATGCTGACAAATTTCCCTGCATGATGCGCTCGTACCCATTCTGGATGTGGGTCGAGAGATCTCCGGTGGCCAGGTTTCTTCCAACATAACCCTGACGCAGCATGATCGAGATCTTGGATTCCAGTTCTACGTGTCGCGCTAACGGCTGAAAGAAGCCATCCAGAAGATGAGAGATAATATGTATTCTGGTCTCGCCATCGAGATAGATGTCAGCCGGTCGGAGTTCTATGCTTCCGCCAAGCCCGTCTCTAAGCTGCTTGCGCTCAAGGATAGGTGGCAACGCCTCGATGAACGGGTTTCCCTGGTAGCTCGGAACGCCCGTTTCCTGGTAAACAGCACTCACCATGCCTGAGGGTAGGGTCATTCGTCGTCTCCAAACAGCTCGTCGATAAAGTCAGGGAAAGCGCCGTCATCCGGCTTACCCTGTAGGTAGGTTACCTCAGACTTTGGTTTGGTCTTGTCAGGCTGCCGTGCTTTCGTTTGTTCGATCCTCTGAGCATCCCGCTCCTGCTTTCGACTGTCGCGTATACCCCTGACTGTCTCTGCTTTGGATTGTTTAAAGACCGTAGGACGTGAACGTTCAGCGTCCTTGATTGTTTGGCTGATCAGATTTTCAAGGTTTCGCTTGCTTGTAGTTTCAGCAACCTTTGCGGTGCTGGCAGCTTGCCGCTGCTGTTCCTGACTGGCCCACAGTTCCCACATCGACTTATCTCGATACTGGCGCGAACGATCTGTCAGAGAGCACACCCAGTATTCCGAGCTGCCGTCTTCGGGGAAAAGATAGATATTGTCAGCGACTGCTGGATCATAGGCGGCATATAAGTTGGTTACCCTGCGTTCTCCGTTGCGATGCAGCCAACCGGATGCCAATAACTCCTTGGATGTGTAGTAAGCACCAAAACAGCTCACACCCAAATCGGACAAATAGGCCTTTTGCCTCGGCAGCAAAGCAATTCGTAGAGCTTCTTCAGAAGCAGTCCTCAATCGCCCAGTCCGATTTTGTATTCCCCAATTCCAAATGTTGAGGGGTGTTAATGCCATATCATTGGGCATATCCGCATCACGATCATACTTCGGCAGCACTGCGTACTGATTCCGGTGCAGAATGGAGGCCAACATGATCCGGGTAAAGTCATCCAGGGTCAGCGTTGCATCCAAACGATAGTCTTTACCGCCACGTTTTCGGACTCTGGTACCGGTAACTACACCCGGTGCAAACGGTTTAAATTCGGCTTGCAACGTGCGGAAATAACGTTCGACTATCCCTTTTGCATCACCACGGTATGGCGGCGTATTTTCGATCCGGACGCCGAAAGCCTTTTCCAGTGACTCTATTTGATGGCCAAGCAACTCCCCACGATCTGCCAGGATTGCATCGGGTATCCCGACGGTGGGCCACTGGTCAGCAATAATCTCCAGTCCGTATCGACCACACAGCTGGGTCTTGTCAGACATGGAGGTCGTCAGCGCACTCATCGCCGTCACATAGGATGGGTTTTCCAGCCCCACATAAAAACCAGCCACCATACGGCTGAATACATCGACCACCACGTATAACGTCGGGCGGCCAATCACACTTTGGCGGTCTGCGGATAGCAGGTAAATATCGGCAATCGTCGCGTCGATCTCATACCGAGACCCTGGTCCAAGAACACCCGCTGTGGCGGTACCTGTCAGAGGGCGAATGTCTTTCTGGTAGGAAATTCTGTTGGCTCGCAAGCGAATCCGATCCGCTTTTTTGTACTCGCGTTCGTAGAAGTACCGAAGTTGAACAACCGTTGGATAATCTTCTTGACGCACTTCGGGATTTGCCGTCTCGAACATATCTGTAAATCGTCTGTGGACGTAGGGCATCGTGTGCCCCTTATCGTTAACGTAGTGTCGATCAATCACGATTCGGAACATCCGCTCAATGGCCGAATCAACGGTTGTTCCGGTCCCCGGGGAGGTTTTTCGAGGGCGACCCAGTTTCTTGCTGGAATTTTTCTTCTGGCCTTTAGCGCCGGACTTGCTGTAATCAGGGAGCAGAGCGTTGGGTATCGATCCTCGCTGCCAGTACTGTCGCAGATGCCTATAAAGCGTTTTTCTCGGCGTGCTGGTTTGCTCACTTCGGGTTTGAACCAACGGACCTCTGCCATTGCGATAATAGATGTCCTCGTTGACAAGCAATGGCGCAATCAGTTGGTATCTGTTGTCGCGTATTTTCTGCGCTTTTGTCCCTTGCTGAACTACAATAGACGCGAGATACGAAAAAGGATCTTCTACCCGCTTGAGAGATTCATCAAACGCCCACTGTTCAATGTTGGCTAACGTAACCATTTCTGGAAAGGCTTTGGCTGAATCGATGTTGATCCAAGTGAAAAAGCTGCCAGAGATTGTCAGCACCCGGTATCGTTCTTCACCTACCTGAGCCACATCATTGATTCGCAGCATGACTTGCCCTCAATAATGCTATGTCTTCAACAACCTGAAGATCTGCAGCCACCAATTGACTCCAGGGAATTGAAATATCGAACGTCAATGCCCTTAAAGCCATCAAGGCTCGCAGTCGCGAAAGAGTAGCGCCCGGCTCCAGAGAATAGGACTGATCAACTAACATCGCTATTTCTGGGAGTTTGGTATTGGGATGAGCACCTAGGAAGTTCAGATATACAGGGAGACCATTGAAGAGTGAATCCAGACTGTCAATTTGTACTCTGGCGGCATAGAGCGTTTCCAGGTTCTTCACCACGGTTCCCGGGATCTGCTTTTCCGTTACCAGGCACCAAGAGATGCCTTTCTGCTGCCAGTACCGGCGCTCAAGCTCCAGCTTCTCGATGGTTCTTGAATCTTTTAGATCGGATGAGCTTTTAACCTGAATGGCCATTCGCCGTGCCCCGGAGGAGGCCGAGAAATCAACAACGAAATCGGTGGACATGACTTGTGTATATCCACCGATTTCCGGGTGCCGTATGTTGGCTTCTTCAGCTAGGCGGAGTGTGTCTTCTACGTGGAGGGGAAATTGCTCCCGGATGTCACTGACCGTTGAGTTCCATTCAAGCAACAAGAAAGTCGCCAGCTCCAGGTCAGAGAGAAAGTGATGGGTACGTTGAGTCAGATGGCCCATTACTCGATGTGAACGGCCTTGGGAGGGTAAATCTCTGACAGTGAGCCAGGGGCGGTAGTCCTTACCACTTCCCTTGCCTCGCCCTTCTTTGATCCACTTCTTGGCACGGTTGTCGAGCTTATAGTCGGTCATTCCCTAGATTCCTGAGAAGAATGACCCGACTTTGCCACAACGCTCGGTAGTTACCAACTTTATTACGAAGTTACCGACTTTATTATTAAGTTACCAACTATATTATGATCCCACACGAAGAAGGCCGTGTGCTGCAGATTTATTCCACCGTCACGCTCTTTGCGAGGTTTCTGGGCTGGTCCACATCTGTGCCTTTAAGCACGGCAACGTGATACGACAGCAACTGTAACGGCACGGTATACACAATCGGTGCGGTGATTTCGTGTACTTCCGGAAGCTGAATCACGTGGATATTATCTTCCGGCTTTATGTTCGCCGCACGATCCGCAAACACGAATAGCTCGCCGCCTCTGGCACGCACTTCTTCCAGGTTCGATTTCAGCTTCTCGGCCATGTGATTGTTGGGGGCAACCGTGACTACGGGCATTTCGCTGTCCACCAGTGCCAGAGGACCATGCTTTAGCTCGCCTGCGGGATAGGCTTCTGCATGAATATACGAAATCTCTTTCAGCTTCAGCGCGCCTTCCATCGCCACCGGGTACTGAGAACCACGGCCCAGGAACAGGGCATGGTTTTTGTCCATGAAGCGCATGGACATTTCAGCGATTTCACCATCCAGCGCCAGCACGTCGTTCACCTGGCCCGGCACCAAATGTAGCGCTTTGACGATCTCGGCTTCCCGCTCTTCACTCAGACCATTTTTACGCGCCAGTGCCAAAGTAAATAACAGCAGGGCCGTTAGCTGGGTAGTAAAGGCTTTGGTGGAGGCAACGCCAATTTCGGGGCCGGCCTGGGTCATGATAACCAGGTCTGATTCCCGCACCAGGGTGCTGCCCGGTACGTTGCAGATCGCCAGGGCGGCGCGAAAACCGGCCTTTTTTGCCTGGCGCAGTGCGGCCAGCGTATCGGCGGTTTCACCAGACTGTGAGATACACAAAAACAGGGTGTCTTTCTGGATTACGTGGTTGCGATAGCGAAACTCGGAGGCTACTTCCACGGAGCAAGGCACACCTGCCAGATCTTCAATCCAGTAGCGAGCCACCATGCCAGCGTGGTAGCTGGTACCACAGGCAATGATCTGTACATGGCGAACGTCCTGCAGCAGGTTGCCAGCTTCGGTCCCCAGAGCCTGTTCCAGTACCTTGGTGGCGGTGACTCGTCCTTCCATGGTGGCCTTGATGACTCTTGGCTGCTCATGAATCTCTTTGAGCATGTAGTGGCGATACTCACCTTTGTCGGCGGAGTCTGCACTGTGCTCAAAACGGTTGGTGGCGCGCTCAACAAGTGCACCGCTGCGGTCGTGAATTTCAATACGGTCGCGACGGATATCCGCAAGGTCGCCTTCTTCCAGAAAAATGAAGCGGTCGGTTACGGGGAGCAGCGCAAGCTGGTCAGACGCAATGAAGTTTTCACCGATCCCCACGCCGACAACCAGCGGGCTACCTTCACGGCAAACCACCATGTGGTCAGGCTCATCGGCATGCACCACTGCCAGCGCATAGGCACCGCGCAGGCGGGTTACAGAGATCTTCACCGCCTCGTACAGTTTGCCCAGTTCGCGGTAGTTCTTTTCTATCAAGTGCACAACAACTTCTGTGTCCGTCTCAGACGTAAACTTGAAGCCGTCGGCCTTCAGTTCCTCGCGCAGTTCCTGGTAGTTCTCGATGATACCGTTGTGCACGATTGCGAGGCGGTCGCCAGACATGTGTGGGTGAGCATTAAGCTGTGATGGCTCTCCGTGGGTTGCCCAACGGGTGTGAGCAATACCCAGATAACCTGTGAGTGGGTTGGCTTCAATGGCAGCCGCAAGCGAGGCTACCTTGCCCACTTCCCGAGCGCGCTGAACGGCACTCTTGCCATCCAGAACGGCCATACCGGCAGAATCATATCCCCGGTATTCCAAGCGGCGCAGGCCCTCAAGAAGAATGCCCTGAACGTCCCGTTCCGAAACTGCACCTACAATGCCACACATGCTGTCTGTCCTGTTCGTGATAAAAAATCGTGGTAATTACCGGGAGAAAATTACGGTCAGTGTTTTTCCGGTTTTTGCCAGCCGGAGATGTTGCGCTGGCGACCCCGGGCTACGGCCAGTTGCTGCTCAGGCACATCCTTGGTAATCGTAGAGCCAGCACCAACTGTGGCACCTGCAGCAATCGTAACCGGCGCCACAAGCGCGCTGTTGGAGCCTACAAACACACCGTCGCCCAACACGGTTTTGTACTTGTTCACGCCATCATAGTTGCAGGTAATAGTGCCTGCACCTACGTTTACGTTAGCGCCCAGCGTAGCATCACCCACGTAACTCAGGTGGTTAATTTTGCTGCCCTCGCCAACGATGGTGTTTTTTGTTTCAACAAAATTCCCTACCTTGCTGTTAGCTGCCAGTTGCGTGCCTGGCCGCAGGCGAGCAAAGGGCCCAACGTTGGCATTGGGGCCCACATTGCTTTGCTCAATGACGCTGTTGGCATGTATATGGACGCCATCGGCGATGTTGCTATCGGTGATGACACAACCGGGACCGATGGATACATGGCTGCCCAGTGTCACCTTGCCATTAAAGACCACGTTCACATCGATCAGAATGTCGTTGCCGATGGTGAGTTCACCGCGCACATCCACTCGCGATGGGTCAGCCAGGGTGGCGCCTTCAGTCATCAGGCGCTCTGCTTCCCGGCTTTGATACCAGCGCTCAAGCTCGGCCAGTTGCAGGCGATTGTTCACGCCCTGTACTTCAAACGGGTTGCCCGGCTGAGCCACGTTTACCGTCATGCCAGCCTGAACCGCCATGGCGATAATATCAGTGAGATAATATTCGCCCTGGGCGTTGCTGCTTGATAGCTGGGGAAGCCAGGCTTTCAAGTGGCGCGCACTTACGGCAAGAATGCCTGTGTTGACTTCATTAACAGCCAGCTGTTCCGGGCTGGCGTCTTTTTGTTCAACGATGGCGGTAACCTGCCCCGCTTGGTCGCGCAAAATACGGCCATAGCCCTGGGGGTTGTCCAGAGTCACCGTTAACAACCCAAGGGTGGTTTCGTCCAGACCCTGCACCAAACCCTGCAGGGTTTGTGCTGTGGTCAGAGGCACATCACCATAAAGCACCAGAACCCTGGCATCGTCAGGCAGCTCAGGCAGTGTTTGAGCGACAGCGTGGCCTGTTCCCAGCTGCTGTTCCTGCATCACCCAGCTTACGCTGTAAGCCTTTGAAGCCTCTCGTACCTGATCAGCCCCGTGGCCAATCACGCCATGTACTTTTTCGGCGCCCAATGTCTGGGCAGTCTCGATCACGTGATGGAGCATCGACCGCCCTGCCACTTTATGCAGTACCTTCGGCAGCGATGATTTCATCCTTGATCCCTGGCCGGCAGCCAGGATAACAACGTGCAACGGTGACATGGGGCAACAACTCCCTTACGTGGTCGGGGTTCTATATCAATGGTAGTTCACACAACAAAAAAGCCGCACCTCGGAATGGAAGGATGCGGCTTCTTCGATGCAAGCTCTCGCAATCTGTTCTATCGAACGTTTTTGCGCAGCTTTTGCAGGGTGCGTAGCTGAGCAGCCGCTTCGGCTAACTCTGCAGCCGCACGATAGTACTCAAACTCACCCGTCTTGTTCGCCAATGCTGCTTCGGCGTCTTTTTGAGCCTGCACTGCGGCAGCCTCATCAACGTCTTTCGCCCGCACCGCTGTATCGGCCATCAATGTTACAAGATTTGGCTGCACTTCCAGGTATCCCCCGGAAACGTAGAGGATTTCCTCTTCGCCACCTTGTTTGATGATCCGGACTGCCCCCGGCTTAAGCGCGGACAGCAACGGAGCATGGCCAAACTGAATGCCCAACTCACCCTCGGTGCCGGTAGCGATAAGCATCTCTACCAGACCGGAGTAAATCTTCTTCTCAGCGCTTACGACGTCACAATGTACAGTCATAGCCATATCTCTAAGCCTCTTGGGTCAGAAATTGAAAGAGGATTACTTAGCTTCTTTCGCTTTCATGGCCTTCGCTTTTTCGATGGCTTCGTCCATGCCGCCAACCATGTAGAACGCCTGCTCAGGCATATCATCATAGTCACCGGCAAGGATGCCTTCAAAGCTGCTGATGGTCTCTTTCAGAGACACGTACTTGCCAGGTGAACCGGTAAATACTTCAGCAACGTGGAACGGCTGAGACAGGAAACGCTCAATCTTACGAGCACGGGAAACGATCTGCTTGTCTTCTTCAGACAGTTCGTCCATGCCCAGAATGGCGATGATGTCTTTCAGTTCCTTGTAGCGCTGCAGTACGTTCTGCACACCACGGGCAACCGTGTAATGCTGCTCACCAATGATCAGCGGATCCAGCTGACGGGAGGTGGAGTCCAGCGGATCGATCGCAGGGTAGATACCCTTGGAAGCGATGTCACGGCTCAGTACCACAGTCGCATCAAGGTGCGAGAAAGTGGTAGCTGGTGACGGGTCAGTCAAGTCATCCGCCGGTACGTATACCGCCTGAATGGACGTGATAGAACCAGTCTTGGTGGAGGTAATACGCTCCTGCAACTCACCCATTTCCTGGGCCAGAGTCGGCTGATAACCTACCGCTGAGGGCATACGACCCAGCAGTGCCGATACTTCGGTACCGGCCAGGGTGTAACGGTAGATGTTGTCGATAAACAACAGTACGTCACGACCTTCGTCACGGAACTTCTCAGCCATGGTGAGACCGGTCAGGGCAACACGCAAACGGTTTCCTGGGGGCTCGTTCATCTGGCCGTAGACCATCGCTACTTTATCAAGAACGTTAGAGTCCTTCATTTCGTAGTAGAAGTCGTTACCTTCACGAGTCCGCTCACCAACACCTGCGAATACGGAGAGTCCGGAGTGCTCTTTCGCGATGTTGTTGATCAGTTCCATCATGTTAACAGTCTTGCCCACACCGGCGCCGCCGAACAGGCCAACTTTACCACCCTTGGCGAACGGGCAGATCAGGTCGATAACCTTGATGCCTGTTTCCAGCAGGTCGGCAGAAGCTGACTGATCTGCATAGCTGGGTGCTTTGCGGTGGATAGCCCAACGCTCTTCTTCACCGATAGGGCCGGCTTCGTCGATAGGACGACCCAAAACGTCCATGATGCGACCCAGAGTCTGGGTGCCCACAGGTACCGAAATCGGCTTGTGTGTGTTTTCTGCTTTCAGGCCACGCTTCAGGCCTTCAGTGCTGCCCATCGCGATGGTGCGAACAACGCCGTCGCCCAGCTGCTGCTGAACTTCCAGTGTAGTTTCGCCACCTTCAAGCAGCAGTGCGTCGTAAATGCCTGGAACGGCGTCACGTGGGAATTCCACGTCGATAACCGCGCCAATGATCTGAACGATGTGTCCGCTACTCATGCTCGGTTCCTCGTTATCTTCATAGTCAATAATACCAGTAGGATTGTGGCGAATCAGACCGATGCTGCGCCGCTCACAATTTCCGAAATCTCTTGCGTAATGGCTGCCTGACGAGCTTTGTTGTATACCAACTGCAGGTCTTTGATAATGTCACCGGCGTTATCGGTAGCACTCTTCATGGCAATCATTCGGGAGGCCTGTTCGCAAGCCAGGTTCTCTACCACGCCCTGATACACTTGGGACTCAATATAGCGTGGCAGTAGCCCGTCGAGAATCGGACGTGCATCCGGCTCGTAAATGTAATCCCACTGGGTACCGATATCTTCTTCGATGCCTTCCGGCAGCGGCAGTAGCTGCTCTGATTTCGGCAGTTGCGTCATGGTGTTGACGAATTCGTTGCTCACCAGATACAGGCGGTCAATCTTGCCCTCACTGAAAGCATCGAGCATCACCTTGACGTTACCGATCAGAACTTCCGCGCTGGGATCGTCACCGATGTGTGTCAGTGCCGCGACCACGTTGCCACCGTAGCTGCGGAAAAATGAAGCGCCTTTCTGCCCGATAGCGCAGAGGTCAATCGCAACATTCTTGTCTTTCCATTCACGCATTTCGCGCACGAGCAATTTGAACGCATTGGAGTTCAAACCACCGCACAATCCGCGGTCGGAGGAGATAACGATGTAGCCTACACGTTTCACCTCACGCTCAATCATGAACGGATGACGGTAATCCTTATTGGACTTGGCAATGTGTCCAATTACCTGGCGCATCTTCTCCGCATAAGGCCGCGTAGCCCGCATGCGTTCCTGAGCTTTACGCATTTTACTCGCCGCAACCATTTCCATGGCGCTGGTGATTTTTTGCGTGCTCTTGATGCTGCCGATCTGGTTACGTATTTCTTTTCCGATGGCCATAGATCACTGCCCTTTCAAGTTAGACACTCATTTGGACCTGCAAGCCCGCCGCAGCGGGCCAGCGGTGTTACCAGGTTTGAGTGGTCTTGAATTTCTCCAGCGCAGCTTTAAGACCTGCGGCAACGTCATCGTTGTAGTTGCCTTCGGCACCGATCTTCTCAAGCAGTTCTTTTTGCTCTGAACGCAACCAATCCAACAACTGGGCTTCAAACTGAACAACTTTGGCGACGTCTACGTCATCAAGGAAGCCTTCGTTAGCTGCGAACAGAACACTACCCATTTCAGCCACAGTCATTGGGCTGTACTGGTTCTGCTTCATCAGTTCAGTAACACGCTGACCGTGCTCGAGCTGCTTACGTGTCGCGTCATCCAGATCCGAAGCAAACTGCGCAAACGCTGCCAGCTCGCGATACTGAGCCAGCGCCAGACGGATGTTACCGCCCAGTTTCTTCATGATCTTGGTCTGAGCTGCACCACCTACCCGAGATACCGAAATACCAGCGTTCATCGCCGGACGGATGCCGGAGTTGAACAGGTTGGTCTCAAGGAAGATCTGACCGTCGGTAATGGAGATTACGTTGGTCGGTACGAAAGCCGAAACGTCACCAGCCTGGGTTTCGATGATTGGCAGTGCGGTCAAAGAACCGGTCTTGCCTTTCACTTCACCGTTAGTGAACTTTTCAACGTAGTCCGCGTTTACGCGGGATGCACGCTCCAGAAGACGGGAGTGCAGATAGAAAACGTCACCAGGATAAGCTTCACGACCTGGTGGACGACGCAGCAGAAGGGAGATCTGGCGGTAAGCAACAGCCTGCTTTGACAGGTCATCGTATACAATCAGGGCATCTTCACCGCGGTCACGGAAGTATTCACCCATGGTGGTACCGGAGTACGGTGCCAGGAACTGCATCGCGGCCGGGTCTGCGGCGCCAGCGGCAATCACAATGGTGTGATCCATCGCACCATGCTCTTCAAGCTTGCGCACAACCGCAGCAATCGAAGACTGCTTCTGGCCAATGGCAACATAGATACACTTGATGCCGGAGTTCTTCTGGTTGATGATCGCGTCGATGGCGACAGCTGTCTTACCAATCTGACGGTCACCAATGATCAGCTCACGCTGGCCGCGGCCAACCGGAACCATGGTATCGATCGCTTTCATACCAGTCTGGATCGGCTGATCAACAGACTGACGCTCGATAACACCCGGTGCTACCTTCTCAACGGGATCGGTCAGGGTAGTACCCAGCTCGCCTTTGCCGTCGATCGGGTTACCCAGACCGTCAACAACGCGACCAAGCAATTCCGGACCAACAGGCACTTCAAGAATACGGCCGGTACAACGAACTTTCTGGCCTTCAGCCAGACCTTCATAGTCGCCCAGTACTACGGCACCGACAGAGTCGCGCTCAAGGTTCAGCGCCATGCCGTATGTGCCGTTAGCAAATTCGATCATTTCGCCGGACATTACGTCGGCAAGGCCGTGGATCAGCACAATACCATCTGCAACAGACAGGATAGTGCCTTCGTTTTTTGCTTCAGAAGAGATATCGAGCTTTTCGATTCTCTTTTTAATGATGTCACTGATCTCGGATGGATTCAGTTGCTGCATGCCTTTGTCCTCAAACCTTTTGCTGAAATCAGGAGCCCAGAGCTTTAGCCATTTTGGCCAGCTTGCCACGGACTGAAGCGTCAATAACCAAATCGCCGGTATTTACCACCACGCCGCCAATCAACGAACGATCAACAGCGGTTTCCAGGGCGACTTTACGCTCCAGTTTCCTGGACAATGCTTCTGCCAGCTTTTGCTGCTCTTCCGGAGTCATTTCAAACGCAGTACTTACCTTCATGTTTACCGTGCGCTCAAGTTCTGCGCGGTAGAAGGTGAACAGGGTTGAAATTTCCGGCAGCAACGCCAGGCGCTTGTTTTCAGCAAGAATCAACAGGAAGTTTCTGAGCGCTTCGGGCATCTGTTCTTCAGCAGTATCGAAAAACAGCTCTGCCTTGCGTTGCTCAGACAGGCCAGGATTGGCCAGAATTTTCTTCACAGCGCCGTCCGCTGCCAGCATACCAACAAGAGCAAGAGCCTGATCCCAAGATCCAACGGCGTCTCGCTCTTTCGCGGCTTCAAAAACGGCTTTTGCGTAGGGCCGGGCTAACGTAGTCAGTTCTGCCATGGGACCCTCGCTTAGAGTTGTGCTGCCAGCTTGTCCAGCATCTCGCTGTGAGCTTTGGCATCGACAGAGGTTTCCAGAATCTTCTCGGCACCGGCAATGGCAAGCAATGCCACTTCAGTTCTTAGTGCGTCGCGAGCCTGAACACGCTCCTGTTGAATTTCCGCTCGGGCTTGCTCTATGAGCTTTTCGCCTTCTTTGCGGGCATCGTCTTTGGACGCTTCCACAATCTGAGCGGCACGCTTGTTGGCCTGATCAATCAGAACGGAAGCTTCTTCTTTGGCTTGCTGCATTTGCTGGGCGGCTTTTTCCTGAGCTAGCTCAAGATCCAGTGAAGCCCGGTCAGCAGCGGAAAGACCATCAGCAATCTTCTTCTGGCGCGCTTGCATAGCAGCCGTAATCGGCGGCCAAACATATTTCACGCAGAACCAGACGAAAATAGCGAAGGCAATCGATTGCCCTATCAACGTAAGGTTTATATTCACGGCAATATACCTCTTGCTATTCGTTGCGTGCTGGAGACCAAAATACCGGGCGCCGAGCTCTGATTACCAGAACAGCGCCCGCATTATTGGGCTGATTAGCCAGCAACAACGAAGATCAGGTACATCGCGATACCAACACCGATCATTGGAACGGCGTCCAGCAGACCAGCCATGATGAAGGTTTTAACCTGCAGCTGGTTAGCCATTTCTGGCTGACGGGCTGTAGCTTCAAGCAGTTTGCCGCCCAGAATACCGAAGCCAATACCGGTGGCCAGTGCGCCCATACCGATGATGATCGCTGCTGCAATATATACCATTTCCATTGAGAACTCCTCAGTTTTTCAGATAGTTAAGGGTTTGCTTTTTAACGGGTAAATCAGTGATCTTCGTGCGCCGCTGCAAGATAAACTATTGTCAGCATTGTGAAAATAAATGCCTGCAGCGGAATTACCAGAATATGGAAAATTGCCCAGGGCAGGTTCAGTGTCCACTGTGCCCAGAACGGCAACAGTGCGATCAGGATAAACACTACTTCGCCAGCATACATGTTACCGAACAGACGCAGTGCCAGACTGATGGGCTTCACTACCAGAACCAGAACTTCCAATACCAGGTTTACAGGAATCAGAGCCCAGTGATTAAAAGGCTGCATGCTCAGCTCTTTGGCGAAACCGGTAATACCTTTCACTTTCAGGCTGTAGAAGATGATTAGCAGGAAAACGCCTATGGAAATACCAAAGGTGGCGTTGGGATCGGTTGTCGGGACAATCTTGAAGTACTCAAGACCCATAGCCGAAGCCAGCATGGGCACGTAGTCTACCGGGATGAACTTGAGCATGTTCATCAGCAAAATCCACACAAAAATGGTCAGCGCCAGTGGTGCAATCATCGGGTTACGGGCATGGAAGCCATCGCGCACCAGGTTTTCGATAAATTCTACAGTGACTTCCACCAGATTCTGCAAAGCGCCCGGCACACCTGTAGTGACACGCGTTGCGACATAGCGGAAAAGTCCCAGAAACAGGAGACCCATTGCAATGGACCAGCCCAAAGTGTCCACATGGACAGCCATGAACCCCATATCGGAGGCTTCCTGCGCGGTGCGGGCGAAGGTCCATGCGGACTCGCTCATCAAGCTGCCGTCAAATCGCTCATAGCCAGCCTCAAGCTTGCCATAGGTCAGATTCTGGAGGTGGTGCTTTATATACTCTACTGGGGTATCAGCCATTCTGCTCTCGTCCAGTCATCGCCGTGGTTGAGGCCGTATCAGCCAGCGCAATGCGCCGCCTGCCAGGACCATCACAGCAAAAGTGAATAACAGAGCCGGTACATGTACCGGCTCCATTAAAGTGAAAACGGCCGCGAAAAAAACTGCGGTAAGGGCGATTTTAGTGGATTCCGCCCGGAACAAATTCCCCACCATCAGGTGCGCATTACGGGCGCCCTGGTAACGATAAACCCGGTGTACAAACCAGGCATTTGGCACTATAAATATAAGACCGCCGATAAACGCGGAATAACTGGCCAAAGGACTGTGAAGCCACCACAACAGGCTGAAAATGCTCAACCCGGTAAACTCAATGATCAGCCAACGGGCCAAAGGAACCTGGGTGATTCGAGATTGCCGAGGTTTCATATCACCGCCATAATTCCAATCGCGCGAAATTATATGTTTTAAGCACTTGTTGTTCAACCAGACTCTGCACTAAACCTGGCTGTTTTTTCGTCATATCGGGATTGTGAACCGCCATTTATCACACAGCTAGTGGGTAGCCGCCTTTGCGGTCACGACATCTGGTGGTTGCTGGACTTCGGCCTGAATGTCGAATTTATTTTCAATTAGCGGATATGGCCCAGAATACCGTCCAACTCATCCAGCGAACTGTACTCAATAACCAATTTGCCTTTGCCGCGCTGACCATGGGCAATGGATACTTTTGCCCCCAGGCGCTCAGCAAGATCATCTTGCAGGGCACGTATATTGGGATCAATGGCGCCCGACTTTGTGGGTTTCCCAGCAACGGTTTCCTGCTGCATCCGGCGGACAAGGGCTTCTGTCTGGCGTACTGACAAGGATTTGGCGACAACCTGCTTCGCCACCTGCATCTGCTGCTCCGGCGTGAGCGTCAGCATGGCTCGGCCATGGCCCATCTCCAGATCGCCATGCTCCAGCATCAAGCGCACATCTTCGGTTAGCCCAATCAGTCGCAGAAGATTGGTGATGGTGGAGCGGGATTTACCCACAGCTTCCGCCACCTGGGCCTGAGTCAGGCCGAACTCGTCCTGCAAACGCTGGAGCGCGAAGGCCTCTTCTATAGGATTGAGGTTTTCACGCTGAATGTTCTCGATGAGCGCCATGGCAATGGCGGCTTCGTCGGGAACATCCCGGATGATGGCAGGGATGCTGTCGAGCTCCGCCATTTGGGTAGCCCGCCAGCGGCGCTCACCGGCAATCAGCTCGTAGCGGCCTTCCGCAATGGGACGAATAACAACGGGCTGCATCACCCCTTGCTGGCGAATGGAGTCTGCCAGCTCCTGCAGAGCGGCTGGGTCCATGTCACGGCGTGGCTGAAAACGGCCGCGCTGGATCAGATCGATAGGAACCTGCCGCAACTCACCGTCATGGTTTTTCAGTTCCTGATCCAGGTTCACCCTGGAGCCGGCCAGCAGGGCTCCCAGCCCGCGCTCGCCCAATCCTCGTTTCTTCGCCGCCATGGTGTCAGTCATTCTTCCCGTTGATAGTCGTTGTGCTTCTTTATTAAGAGAGACCAGCCACTATGTTACACCGCAACCGGAGCCGATGTCTTTTTCACCCCGTGGCGACGCACCATTTCACCGGCCAGCGCCAGGTAAGCAATCGCACCCTTGGAGGTTTTGTCATACTTTAATGCGGGCATGCCATAGCTGGGCGCCTCCGCAAGACGCACGTTACGGGGAATTACCGCACGGTACACCTTGTCTCCGAAATACTCTGTAAGCTGGCCAGACACATCCAGCGTGAGACTATTCCGGGGGTCGTACATGGTCCTGAGGATGCCCTCGATCTCCAGATTCGGGTTAACCGTCTCCTTGATCTGCTCCACGGTATTCATCAGTGCAGCCAGACCTTCCAGAGCGTAGTACTCACACTGCATGGGAATAAGTACTGAATCAGCGGCAGACAGAGCGTTCACCGTTAACAGGCTGAGTGAGGGCGGGCAATCGATCAGAATGTAATCGTAGTTGTCTCGAACGCCATTGATGGCAAGCCTGAGCCGATGCTCCCGGCCAATCTCGTTCATCAGCTCAACTTCAGCGGCGGTCAGATCGCCATTGGACGGCATGATGTCATAGCCGGAGGCCTCTGCAGGAATAATCACCTCGGCAGCGGTCGCACGCTTGGTAAGCAAGTCGTAACCCGATAGTTCCAGGGAGCTTTTGTCAACACCACTGCCCATGGTGGCGTTGCCCTGGGGGTCCATATCCACCAGCAGAACCCGGCGCCTGGTGGCGGCCAGTGAGGCTGCAAGATTGACGCAGGTAGTGGTTTTGCCCACACCACCTTTTTGATTGGTCACTGCAATCACGCGCGCCATGTCTCGCCTCCTTGTTAATGAATACCGCTGCCGAATACTGTTGCGAGTACTGGGTTTTTTCTGGTTAGAGTTGCTCTGACCGACCCAGGACCAGCAGGTGTCTCTCGCCGCCAGCGCCGGGAACGCCAAGAGTATGCGTGGATGATACCTGCCAACCCGCTGGAAGGGCAGCCACCTCATCATCCGGATACTGGCCTTTCATGGCAAGGAAGCTGCCATTGTGCGCCAGCAGGTCGCCACACCAGGCCACCAGGTTATCCAAGGCGGTAAACGCACGGCTGCTGATCTGGCTATATGGCTGCTCCGGCTTGCAGTCTTCGGCACGGCCATGGATAACATCCACGTTTTTGAGGCCCAGCTCCAGTACACACTGATTCAGAAAGCGGGTTTTCTTGCCGTTGCTGTCCAGCAGGGTGAAGCGCGTTTCCGGCATCACAATAGCCAACGGAATTCCCGGCAGGCCACCGCCGGCACCCACATCGAGAAGATGTTCCGTGGTTACCCAAGGCAGAATACTGAGGCTGTCGAGCAACTGGCGGGAAACCATCTCCCCCTCGTTGCGCACAGCCGTGAGGTTGTATGCCTTGTTCCACTTGTTAAGCAGAGCAAGAAATGCCAACAGCTGTTGTTGCTTGTGGTCATCGAGGGAGAGCTGCATGTGCCCCAGCCCTTCCCGGAGTTGGCGCTGCCAGAGAGTTTGAGTCATGGCAGCATTCAGGCGCTCTGCTTGCGCAATAACTCGCGCTTTTTCAGGTTTACCAGAATCTGCGAGATCGCAGCCGGCGTTACACCCTGGATTCGCGATGCCTGGGCAACGGTTTCCGGTCGAACCTCTTTCAGTTTCTGCTTGATCTCATTCGACAGCCCGCCGATGACATCGTAATCAAGGTCGATAGGCAGCGCCGTGTTCTCATTCCGGCGTAAACGCTCGATTTCATCGGTCTGGCGCGAAATGTAGCCTTCGTACTTGATCTCGATTTCCACCTGTTCCGCCACAACCGGGTCTTCCGATTGCGCGGCCCCAATCTCCGCTACGTGGCTGTAGGCAATTTCCGGGCGGCGAAGCAACTCAGCCAGGGTGTGGTCCCGGGTCATGGGTTGCTTGAGAAAGTTATTGGCACGTTCACCCGCTTCAGTTGCAGGGTGTATCCTGGTGGTCTCCAGACGCTTGCGCTCTGTCGCAATGGCCTCAAACTTGGCATTGAATTTTTGCCAACGCTCGTCGTTCACCAGGCCCAGCTTGCGGCCAGTTTCGGTGAGACGCAGATCAGCATTGTCTTCACGGAGGATAAGCCGGTATTCCGCGCGGCTGGTGAACATGCGGTAAGGCTCTTTGGTCCCCATGGTGATCAGGTCGTCCACCAGCACCCCGAGATAGGCTTCATCGCGGCGCGGATACCATTCGCTCTTTTCCTGCGCCCGCAGGGCGGCGTTGATACCCGCCAGCAAACCCTGGGCACCGGCTTCTTCATAGCCGGTGGTACCGTTGATCTGGCCAGCGAAATAGAGGCCCTGGATAAACTTGGTTTCCAGAGTGTGGCGCAGATCCTGGGGGTTCAGATAGTCGTATTCAATGGCATAACCGGGTCGCGTGATATGGGCGTTTTCGAAACCCGGAATGGAACGCACTGCCGCCAGCTGAATATCAAATGGCAAGCTGGTGGATATGCCATTCGGGTATAGTTCGTTGGTGGTCAGGCCTTCTGGCTCTACAAAAATCTGATGCGAGTCCTTGTCGGCAAAGCGGTTAACCTTGTCTTCAATCGACGGGCAATAGCGCGGCCCGACACCTTCAATGTTGCCGGCAAACATGGGCGAGCGATCAAAGCCGCTGCGAATAATATCGTGGGTCTGCTCGGTGGTGCGGGTAACGTAGCAGCACACCTGCTCAGGATGCTGGTCCCGGTTGCCAATAAACGACATCACTGGTGCTGGGTTGTCGCCCCACTGCTCCTGCATAACCGAAAAATCAACACTGCGAGCATCAATACGCGGTGGTGTGCCGGTTTTCAGGCGGCCCACGTTAAACGGCAATTCCCGCAACCGCTGAGCCAGCGCGTTGGCTGGAGCATCGCCGGCACGGCCGCCGGAATGCTGCTGCATGCCAATGTGGATAACGCCGCCGAGAAAGGTGCCGGTTGTCAGCACAACGGTTTTGGCGTTAAACCGGATGCCTGTCTGGGTCACCACGCCGGTTACCTGATCGTTTTCCACAATCAGGTCATCTGCAGCCTGCTGAAACAAGGTGAGGTTTGGCTCGCTTTCGAGAACCTGGCGAATGGCTGCCTTATACAGAACCCGGTCAGCCTGAGCACGGGTAGCCCGTACAGCCGGGCCTTTGCGGCTATTGAGTACCCGGAACTGTATGCCCGCCAGATCCGTGGCCTGTGCCATAGCGCCGCCAAGGGCATCAATTTCCTTCACCAGATGGCTTTTGCCAATGCCACCGATGGCCGGGTTACAGGACATCTGCCCGAGTGTTTCAATGTTGTGGGTCAGCAGCAGGGTTTGCGAGCCCATGCGCGCGGCCGCAAGCGCAGCTTCGGTACCGGCATGGCCACCACCAATGACAATTACATCGAAACGGGTCGGAAAATCCACAGCTCACCTCGGAAATCGGGGGATAAAAACAGGGCCAGGAGTATAACGTTTCACCCGGAAAAATGCAGTCAGAATGTGCAAATTTTAACCAGAAGCACCTACAGATGGCAGCCAACACCCGAAAAATAACTGTTCAGCTACCCTTCCAATGAAGTGGAAAACCGAAATCATCAGGTTTTCATAGGCTTGGGCAGCTCTCCTCAAATAGTTTTCAATAAAGTTATCCACAAATCTGTTGCTTATCAAGAGCCTTGTATTGACAAGCAACCCGTTGTTTTAAAAGGTATTAATAAAAACTATCCAAAGCTTGTCCGCAGCTTATCCAATTAATTATCCACAGGCTCTTATCCTGTCCGCCGTCTCAACCGCCACACCGCGATAAGCACCAGCCCATTAGCCGATGACAACAGCAAGAAGAAGCCCGGAATGCTTACATCCAGAACCCCGAGAACAAGGATACCTGTGAGCGCGCTCGCAACCATGAACAGCGCATTGATTACATTGAGAGCCGCAATGATTTGCGCCCGTTTATTTTGAGGGGTTTCATGCTGGATAAATGCGTAAAGGGGCACAATGAACAACCCGCCACAAACCCCGATGCCCACCAGATCGAGCAATACCCGGATGTAAGCCGGGTCGGTCACCAGAGTCCACCAGGTAGAAGGCTCCGGGCTTGCCGGTACTGCAAAGAACAGATCTATCCCTAACAGAGTCAGGCCAAGTGCGCCCCAGGGAACAGGGGCAAGAGTGATGCGATGTCGCGTAAGGCGCTCACACATCATCGATCCGATCGATATGCCCACAATAAACATGGATAGCAGAAGTGTGACCACAGTTTCATCACCCCGCAGATTACTCAGGGCAAAATTGGGAAACTGGGTGAGATAGGCTGCACCAAGAAACCAGAACCAGGAAATGGCGAGAATCGCCCAGAGTACCGGCTTGCGCTCGGCGGCCACACTCATGAGGTTCCAGGTTTCCAAAACAGGGCGGAAGCGAACTGCCTGCCCGTTGCTGACAACTCCGGTGTCTGGCACTTGTCTTGCGGCAATATAGCCCAGAACCGCCATCACCAGTACGCTTGTGGCCGTCAGCTTTGCGGCCCCCTCAAGCCCCATAAGCAAACCGGCTGCTATGGTGCCGAGCAAAATCGCCACGAAGGTGCCCATGCTCACAAGGCCATTGCCGCCCACCAGTTCATCATCCCCAAGCACCTGGGGCAAAATGGCGTACTTCACCGGCCCGAAAAACGTAGATTGGGCCCCCATCAGGAACAGCAACACCAGGAGCCCTTCGTACCAACCAATCCAGAGTGCCAGGGTGGCCAGTACCATAATGGCTATCTCAGCCAGTTTTACCTTGCGGATTATGGCGGCTTTTTCATAGCTATCCGCCATCTGCCCGGCAATGCCGGAAAACAGAAAGAACGGCAAAATAAACAGAAACGCAGCCAGATTGATTACCGTGTTCACAGATAGCCCCATCAAGCCCGTGGTCTTGTAGGCAATCAGCAACAGGAGTGCGTTTTTATAGAGGTTGTCGTTAAACGCCCCGGAAAACTGAGTGAGGTAAAACGGCAAAAATCGACGCTGTCCCAGTAGGCGGAACTGGCTGGATATGGCCATGAAAACATCCGGATTGTAGGGTCATGCCAGCCCGCTCATTAATCGATCGAACTGGCTTGGGATAAAGATGCCTGACGCTCCAGCTCATGTTCAATCGCATTGGCGGATTTCGCAAAGCCGGCCAGCAGATTGTATAGCACCGGAATGATAAACAACGTAAGCGTGGTCGCAAAAATCAGCCCACCCAGAATCACCATACCAATTGCTGCACGGCTTTCTGCGCCTGCGCCCGTGGCAACCACCAGAGGCACTGCACCGAAGACTGTGGATATAGTGGTCATCAATACCGGGCGGAAGCGCAAGGATGCTCCCGCCAGAATTGCCTCTTTAACCGCGTAGCCTTCATCTCGCAGCTGGTTGGCAAACTCCACAATCAATATGCCGTTCTTCGACATCAGCCCCAGCAGCATAATGATCCCGATCTGGCTATATATGTTCAGGCTGATGCCGCTCCACCACAATGCCAGCAGCGCGCCGGTTACTGCCAATGGCACAGGGAGCATGATGATCAGCGGATGAATCCAGCTTTCAAACTGGGCCGCCAGCACGAGGAACACGATAATGAAGGCCAAACCAAAGGTGACATAAATCGCTGAAGAGGATTCCTGAAACTCCCGGCTCAACCCCTGGTAGCTCAACCTGGCCTCTGAAGGCAGGCTGTCTACCGCCAAGGTGTTCAGATAGGTCAGTGCGGAGCCAAGATCGTAGCCATCTGCCAGAGATCCGCTGATAACCACGGCAGGCAGGCGATCTATGCGCCGAAGATCGGGGTTAGCCCCTTTCTCGGTGATTGAAACCAGTGCCTGCAGTGGAATCAGGTCGCCACCTTCTCTGGGGCGCAAGAATATCTGGCCCAGATCCGATGGGGTGGCACGGCTGGCATCATCTGCCTGCATTATGACATCGTACTCGCGGCCACGTTCCAGATAGGTGGTTACCTTCCGTGACGCCAACATGGTTTGCAGTGTAAGGCCCACATCTTCAATGGTAATGTCCAGATCTGCTGCTCGTTCGCGATCAATGGCAACACTGAGCTCCGGCCGGGTGAGTTCAAAATCGGTTTGCAGGTTCAACAGGTTGGGGTTTTCCTTGGCCCGCTCTACCAGTTCGTCACTCCAGGCTTGTACGGATTCATAGTCCGGCCCGGCAACCACGAACTCTACCGGTTGGCTAAAGCCACGCTGCCCCAGCCCTGGCGGATTAATGGCCACCATGCGAATACCGGAAATATCATCAAACTTTTTTCGAATCTCGCTGGTAACCTGCTGCTGCTTGACCTCCCGCTCGTCCCAAGGGGCCAACCCCATAATAATAAACGCGCTGTCTTCCCGCTCGCGGAAGCCGACAATGGACAACATGCGGCTGGCCGGTCCATCTTCCAGAAAAGGCATCAGCTTTTCTTCTGCCTGCTTTACATAGTGATCGGTGTACTGAACGGTAGCACCCCGAGGCGCATTGGCGGGCATAATAATCGTGCCCCTGTCCTCAATAGGTGCCAGTTCCTGAGGCAGTTTCGGAAATATCACAACTGCCACAACCAAACCCACCAGACCAATGCCCAGCACCAGGCCCGCTTGATTGAGTGAAAACTTCAGCAGCCGCTCATATCCACTGGTGAGTCCGTTAAGCACCTTCTCGATGATGGCCCAAAAACCACGCCCTTCCCCACTTTCCGGGCTGGGCTTTAACCATTTGGAGCAAAGCATGGGTGCCAGAGTCAGTGCCACCAAACTGGACACAACAACTGCCGCCGCAAGAGTGAAACCAAACTCCGCAAACAGCCGGCCTATGTTGCCGCCCATAAACGAAATGGGTACAAACACGGCAACCAGAGTCAGTGTGGTGGCAATTACCGCAAAGGCTACTTGCCTGGCACCGCGATAGGCCGCCAGCAGTGGTGGCTCGCCTTTATCAATTCGGCGCTGGATGTTTTCAAGCATTACTATGGCGTCGTCCACCACCAGGCCAATGGCGAGTATAACTGCCAGCAAGGTGAGCACGTTGATGGAGAAGCCCAAAAAGCCGAGGCCGATAAAGGCACCGATTACCGCTACCGGAATAGTTACTGCCGGAATCAGCGTAGCGCGCCAGGAGCGCAGGAACAGGAATATCACCAGGATGACCAACGACACGGCAATCGCCAGGGTGATCATTACCTCGCGAATGGAGGCGCGAATAAAAACAGATTCGTCGTAGCTTTCAGTGATGCTTATTTCCGGTGGCAGGGTTTCCCGTATTTTATCCAGCTCGCCCCGGACAGCATCTGATACTGCCACGGTATTGGCCTTGGACTGACGAATAATACCCATGCCAATGGCTGTTTGGCCGTTGGCCCGCAAGCGCCCGATATCGGATTCTACACCCATAACCACATCGGCGACCTCTCCGAGGCGCAGCAGTTGATTGCCATCTCGCCGAACCACTAATTCGCGGAATTCTTCAACCGTCGCCAGCCTGCCTTCAGCCCGCACGGTAAAGTTACGTGTGGAGGAATCTACCGAACCGGCGGGTAGTTCTACGTTGTTAGCGCGCAAGGCACGCTCTACCTCGGCCACAGTGATATCGCGAGCCGCCAGGCGTTCCCGGTCGAGCCACACGCGAATGGCATAACGGCGCTCACCACCAATTCGCACATCGGCAACGCCATCGACCACGGCCAACCGGTCTGCCAGAACCCGGTCGGCGTAATCACTCATCTGGGCTGAATCCCAAACATCGCTGCGCAGGGTCACCCACATCATGGGTCGGGCATCGGAATCCGCTTTGCGCACCACGGGTGGATCTGCTTCATCCGGCAACTGGTTGTTTACTCGCGAAATTGCATCGCGCACATCGTTGGCGGCAATGTCCACATCCCGGCTGGGGGAAAACTCAATAGTGGTATAAGACCCACCCTGGCGGGTGGACGACTGGATAGAACGAATTCCTTCTATACCGCTGATGGCACCTTCGATGATCTGAGTAATCTGGGTATCAACCACCTCAGCGGCCGCACCCGTATAGTTGGTCGAAACGGATACCACGGGTGGGTCAATGTCGGGGTATTCACGCACGGGCAGGCCAAACAAAGCGGCCAAACCAAACACGACAATCAACAGGCTGAGAACCGTGGCAAATACCGGGCGTTTGATGGAAATATCTGAAAGAATCACCGCTTACGACCCCACAGCACTGGTAAACCGGTTGTCTGGAATCGCGTTTTCATCATCTGTCACCCGGATGCGCTCACCACTGCTCAGACGGTCCTGGCCGGTCACCACTACCTGATCTTCTGCTGTCAGTCCTTTCGCAATTTCCACGCGCCCGGGCATGCGTGAGCCAACCGTTACGGGCACACGCCGTGCAATACCGTCTTCTGCCACAAATACATATTGTTCAGCACCACGAACCATCACCGCCTGCTCCGGAATAACCAGAGCCTGGCGTTCACGCAAGGTCAGGCTAACGGACATGAACTGGCCAGGGCGCAATCGCCCCTCAGTGTTATCAATCAGGGCCCGAACCGGCAAGGAGCGGCTAAGCTCGTCAATGCGGGAACCCAATTCAACGAGTTCGCCAATAAATGCCTGATCAGGGTAAGCCGGGGAGCTGCCCTGCACCTTCTGGCCCGGATTGATCTGGCCAAGAAAGCGCTCGGGAATGGAGAAATTCAGCTCCATGGGGGATGTAGCGTCCAAAGTGGTTATTGTGGTGCCTGCGGTAATATAAGCGCCGATACTGATATCGCTCAGGCCCGCCACGCCGGAGAACGGCGCTTCAATGCGATGGTTTTCAAGCCGAACCTGGGCCGCAGTGCGCTGAGCTTCGGACACCTCTACAGCGGTTCTCAGCTCATCTACGAAAGATTGGGAGATACTGTTGTTGTCACGCAGGCTTCTGGCGCGTTCGTACTGACGCCGGGCATCTGCCAACTGCGCTTCAATCACACCCAGATCTGCCCTTGCCTGCCGATCATCAAGCCGCAACAACAGGTCGCCCTGTTTTACCGGGCGACCGGATTTCAGGTTGATACCTACCACGCGGCCGCTGGTTTCTGTGGTCAGCTTAACGGCACTTACGGCTTTCAGGCTGCCAACTGCCCTGACCTGATCCTGCACCGTGTCGATTATGGGAAGTACTGTATTTACTGCACTGGGGGGGCGCTCAGAATCATCCTGGGCTTGAGACGAGTCATCCAGGCCCTGATAAATAAACGCAGCACCCAGTGCCAATACGACCAGCAGCAAACCGATCAGCCATTGTTTCAACATAGAGTCTCTCAGCAGACAGACCGGCCACTGCCGGGCATTATTTTTTCTGTATCACAAGCACAAGTTCACCGACATCAACCCCCCATTTGCTCATGGTGGTCTGGTTAATCAATGTGTCGGGCGTTACCAGATACATCCAGTCGTCCATTCGTACATCCAGGGTTCCATCGCCATAGGCTATCCGAAGCACGTAATTCATGTTTATGCTGTTACCGCTCCAGCGCATGGTTCCGGGCTCCGTCACATCGCCCGCTTCGGCATGAAAGCTGTCGCCGGTTGCCGATGGTGTTAACGTCCAGATCCTGGTTTGCACTTCGCCATCATCAAAACGGAATTCTTCATCCAGGGTACCCACACCAGATTGGTCCCAGGATGCGGAGATATCCGCATCGAACGTGCGAATCACTTCACCGGACATGTCCTTGACCACGCCACGGGCGCTTAGTTCACCGTTAAAGAAATCTTCAGGAACGAGCTTGGGCTCACGTTCTGAATAATCCGTCAGCGCCGGACCAGAGCAGCCCCCCAAAAGCGCCAAAATGGCGGTTAACACGAGTATAGAGCGCCGCCCGATTTTGGGTATCACAGAACACAGGTTTTGCACTTTTTTTACACTCTTCATAAACCTCTCCAACGGGTATTTCCATTCAGTCTTGCGATCAGGATTAACGCCTCATTGCCTGATACCTGAAATACGCCCCGGGAGAGCTCTTCGATCAGCGGATGGCCTGTGGAAAAATCAAGGACTGTCTTTGCTGACACCGCCATGAGCGCTTTTCGTCAATGGAATCCCCCACACTATGCCGTAAAACTGCACGCAACCTGGCGGTGAATAATCCCCGCTCGTAGATTTTCAGACCAGTACAGAGGATTGATTATGCCGGTATACAAGGCGCCTTTGCGTGACATGAAGTTTCTGCTGAATGAAGTGTTTGATTACCCAAAGCACTACGCCACATTGGCCAGCGGAGAGAACGCAACTCCGGATATCGTGGACGCTATCCTCGCCGAATGCGCTCGCTTCAGTGAGGAGCAGCTAAGCCCCCTATACCAGCCAGGTGATGAAGAAGGCTGTACGCTGAAAGATGGCGAGGTAACCACCCCGAAAGGCTACAAAGAAGCTTACGATCAATATGTGATGGGTGGCTGGCAGGGGCTTTCTGCCCCGGAGGAATACGGCGGCCAAGGTCTGCCCGCTTCCATGGGCCTGCTGAAGCAGGAAATGATGGGTACAGCGAACTGGTCGTTCTCCATGTATCCGGGCTTGTCCATGGGTGCCATGAACACCATCTATTTGCACGGTTCTGACGACCAGAAAGCCACCTACCTGCTGCCTATGACAGAAGGCCGCTGGGCCGGCACCATGTGCCTCACCGAACCCCAGTGCGGGACGGACCTGGGCCAGGTAAAAACCAAAGCCGAGCCGCAGGCTGATGGTACTTACAAAGTAACGGGTACCAAAATCTTTATCTCCTCCGGTGATCACGATCTTACCGAGAACATTATCCATATTGTTCTGGCTCGTCTGCCGGGCGCACCCAAGGGCACCCGTGGCATCAGCCTGTTTATCGTGCCGAAGTTTGTACCCACAGCCGAAGGTGGCGCAGGTGAGCGCAACGCCGTAGTTTGTGGCAGCCTCGAGAAGAAAATGGGCATAAAGGCCTCTGCTACCTGCGTTATGAACTTTGATGGCGCAACCGGCTACCTGATCGGTCCTGAGAACGAAGGCCTGGAGTGCATGTTCACTTTTATGAACACGGCTCGTATCGGTACCGCCATTCAAGGTGTCGGGCCCGCTGAGTTGTCATACCAATGGGCTCTGGACTACGCCAAAGAGCGCCGCTCCATGCGTGCGCTTTCCGGTAAGAAAGACCCCGAACATGTCGCTGACAGCCTGATTCACCACGCCGATGTTCGCCGCATGCTACTGACCCAGAAAGCTATCGCTGAAGGTGGCCGCGCCATGCTCTATGACGCCGCCCGCCTGGCCGATCATATGGTTGAAGGCTACGCCGCCGGTGATGATGAAAAGGCAGCAAAATACGATGACAAACTGGGCTTTCTGACCCCGATTCTTAAAGGTTTCCTGACGGAACTTGGGAACGAGGCAGCAAACCTTGGTATGCAGGTATTTGGTGGCCACGGTTACATTCGTGAACACGGCATGGAACAGATTGCCCGGGATACCCGGATTGCCACCTTGTATGAAGGCACCACCGGTATTCAGGCACTGGATCTGCTGGGCCGTAAGGTACTGCTAACCACCAAAGGCGGCGCAGTTCGTGAATTCACCGCCCGGATTGCAAACTTTGCCCGTAAGCATTTGACCGACAGCCGTGTGCGCCCATTTGCAGTGGAGCTGCTGAAGCTTACGGCACAATGGAATTTGCTTACCGTGCGGATCATGCTTGCCGCGCGAAAGGATCGCGATGTGGTTAGCTCTGCATCCTACGACTTTCTTATGTACAGCGGTTACGTATCCATGGCTTACATGTGGGCACGACAGGCGGTAGCAGCGGTAGATCGCCTGGATAACGGCGGCGATGACTCTGAGGCTTTCTATGCCACCAAACTGGCAACTGCAGAATTCTATTACGAGCGACTGCTTCCCAGATCCCAGGCTCACGCAAGTAGCATGCTGAGCCCCAGCAAAAACCTGATGCAGATAGGTGCGGAAGATATGGCCTTCACCGGATAGATCAACCGGTGATACTTTATCCCGGGTAGGAACCTACCCGGGTTTTTTTGCATAACTTTCTGTGCTTAAAGTCCGTACTTGGTCTCTATAGCCTCGTACATGCCATTGCTCCTGATCTTTCTGAGACCTTCCTGCAGTTTTTGCATGATTTTTTCAGAAGTATCCAGGTTCATGGCCAGGTACAATTCAGTCTCGTTAAACGAAAAGACCGGTTCAAGCCCTTCTACATCCTGCTGGGATGCGAAGTAAGGACCAGCCAGCCGGTCAGCAATCCACAGATCTACCTGACCGAGCTCAAGACGTTTCGGGTTGATGTCGTCACTCTCCATAGCAGACACCTTGTAACCGCGATCCAGCAAATACGTGGTCATGACGTCATTGCGGTATCCCGCATAAAGCATGCCTTTGGTATCTTCCAGCTTATCAATCTTCAGGTTAGTCCCGCTGCCGGCGAAGATTGTCCAAAGGTTTTTGGTCAGTGGGCCTACCCACTTAAACAGGTTCTCACGCTCTTCAGTGAAGGTTGTGCAGAAAATACCATGATTCTGCTTATCCAGGGCTCGATTGTAGCCATAATCCCAGTTACGTAATTTGATCACGTAATCCAGATCGGTGTTTTGCAGAATGGCTTTCACCATTTCAGTGCAAATACCGTCGATACTATTTCCATTGTGCTCAAAAGCCCGCCCGGAGGAACTCATGTTATAAGGCGGAAAGTTCTCCGTATAAAGAAACAGCTTATCCGATGCATAACCCTGCCCCGACGCCATGCTTCCTATCATTGCCACCATTAGTAGCACTATGTGACGAACGCTCTTCCTCACAGAAACTCTCCTTTTATCTTCAATAGGTTCGACCCAAGCACTACCTTGCAACGGGCTCAAACGAGTACTCAAGCCTGAGTACTGCTAGCTTACCGCAATGATAATGACTATTTCAGAAGTAAAATGTGTGTTTTCGTAAAACCCACATGAGTTAAAGGCGGCCAAAAAACACCCGCAGCCTTCAGGAAAGGACGTTAAATACCTGTGGCTCTGTTACCCCGAAAATCACATGAGGGAGTAACAGGGCCAAGGACTTGCAGATTACTGAGCCAGCACCATTGATTCTGGTTTCGGGGTGCTGTCTGTGCTTGGCGGCAACTCCGGGTAGCGCACTTCCGGTATTTTGCCGGTCAGGGTTTTCAGGAAAGCGGTGATAGATTTTACTTCATCATCATTCAGCTCTGCTCCCAACTGAGCGGTACCCATAACTGCAACCGCCTCTTCCAGGCTCCAAACGGCGCCTGAGTGAAAATAAGGGGCTGTGAGCTCAATATTTCGCAAGGGTGAAGCACGGAATACGTACTCATCCGAGGCCGTCTCGGTAACCGCAAACCGGCCTTTGTCACCGGTGGGCAGAATATCGGCACCAGGCTTGGTTACCAGGCCAAACGGATAGTATTCCTGGCCGCCAAGGTTAACGCCCGCATGGCAGGCCACACAGCCCTTATCCATGAACAGTGCCAAACCTTCTTGCTCCTGCTCGTTCAAGGCTGTTTTATCGCCGCGCAGGAACTTGTCAAAATCGGCATCTGGCGTAATCAGCGTGGCTTCATACGCTTCGATCGCAATCGCCATGTTGTTAAAGGTTACCGGATCATCCTCACCGGGAAAGGCTTGACCAAACTTCTCAACATAGGCTGGCATGCTGGTCAATGTCTTCACAACGCGCTCTGGCGTGCTGCTCATCTCAACGCCCGCCTGAACCGGCCCTTTAGCCTGCTCCGCGAGGTCCGCCGCGCGGCCATCCCAGAACTGGGCGGCGTTGAAGACAGCATTAAAGACTGTAGGCGAGTTGCGTGGCCCTTTCTGCCAACCGTGGCCAATAGAGACAGGAAGGTAATCGTGTCCACCCATACCCACGTTGTGGCAGGTATTGCAGCTGATCAGATGGCTTGCGGACAGACGGGGCTCAAAAAACAACATCTTGCCAAGCTCAACTTTCGCTTCCGTCAGTTCGTTGCCATCGATAACCGGTGGGTACTGGGGTATCGCCGAAAACATGTCCCGCGCACGCTCCTGCAAGTCGGCAGCCATGGCTGCTCCTGCGGTAAGGCCAAGGCTGACAGCGATAGCAAGCTTCAGTGTTTGCCGTTTCATCTTTCTGCTCTCTCATTAACAGGATTTACTGTTACCAAGCTAGCAGAAGGTTAATTTTTGTAAATAATTTGAAAGCTGCCGGCACAATTACCGGCAGCAAAATTGACGACCGTCAAATTCTCATATCGGCGATTGATGTGTCTCAGAATGAGTAGGTTGCAGACACCCACAAACGCCGACCTTCTTCCGAGTTGGCGTAGAGGTTTCCGTATTGGGCGCCGTTGTCATAGGCCTGATACTCGATAAAGTCTTCATCCAGAAGGTTATATATGGTGGCACTGAAACCCAGGTTTTCTGAAGCCTGATACTGGCCACCCAGGTGCACAAGGGTAACGGATTTGAAATCACCCAGGTCTGCATACGAAGCAGCCCCTCTGATCCTGTCCCGCGCACGGTAACGCTCGCTTTCGTACTGGGCCTTCACAAAGGCTGACCAGCGAACGGAAGGCACCCAGCGCAAGGAAATATTCGCCATATGCTCCGGTGTATCAGTAAGCGGCTCGCCTTTATTCTCTCCGGATTTTTGCTCGCTGTCGGTGTATGTGTAGTTTGCACCCAGACGCCAATCCTGCGCGAACGGCACTGAGCCATGCAGCTCCACGCCCTGGGTAATGGCTTCATCAATGTTCAGGTCCTGGCCAAACACATCCGCCAGAGGCCAGTTACCCCTATCAACACAGCCGGGTCGGTTTGGATCTTGTGCATAACTGCAGTTCAGCAGGTCGGGGCCTTCTGCAATTTTGTCAGTGAACTCGTTGTAGAACACCGTTGCACCCACCCGGTAGCCCGCCGGCTTTTCGTAGATCACTGCCAGTTCCGTTGATGTTGATTTCTCGGGTTTCAAATCCGGGTTCCCGAACAGTGGGATGGTGCCCTGCCCGGTAAAACCGATAACGCCGGGGGCCAACTGCTCAAGGCCTGGTGTTTTGTAACCTCGGCTTACGCCACCTTTAACCGTTAGCTCGGGTGTAGAGTTCCACACAAGATAGGCTCGTGGGCTGAACTGGCCACCAAACGAATCATGGTGGTCATACCGGCCACCCAGAGTCAGGGCGAGATCCTCGGCCAGGAACCACTCGTCTTCTACGAACAGGGCTTGGGTTTTCTGCTTGAATTCGTCCGTTGCGACGCCATCGATCATCCGTGCATCAAGCCACTGACCGCCGACTGTCACCACGTGATTGGCTAATGGCATTACCAACTTACTGTCGATTACACGGTTTTCCGTTTTCAGTTCCCGGTCAGACCCCGGCGTCTTCCCGGGCACACCTTCGGGAATAACCCGGCCGATGGTTTCCGTCACATTTCTCATGATGCTGGTTTCCAGCGTGCCGATATCGAACCGACCAGTGTGGCCCACAGCAAACTGGTCACGATCGAACTCCAGCTCCGGTTTGTAACCTTTTACGCCCAAGGTACCCAATTGCCCTTCTGAGTTATCGTAATCCTGTTTGCTGCTTTCGATATCCAACCAAAGGTCATTCGACTCTCCGGGCGTTACAGTAAAGCGACCACCAACCGTATACTGTTCAGACTCAACCGGGCTCGGCCCTCGGGTGCTGACTTCAATCGGATCGCCGTTCAAGTCCAGATATTCCAGTTTGGACTCATCCCTCTCAAACCAGCGACCACGCAGCTGAAAGCCAATCAGGTCGTCCACCAGCGGTCCATTGGTATAGGCGCTATAGGCTCGGCTGTTACCAAAATCACTGTCCTGGTTGAGTGTCGTTTCTGCTGTGAGGGTAGATGCCCATTCCGGGCCAACTTTGCGGGTGATGATGTTGATAACACCACCCATGGCGTCAGATCCGTAAAGGGTCGACATGGGACCACGTACAACTTCAATGCGTTCAATTGCGGAAGGGGGCGGCAGGAAGCTTGTTGCGGTCTGGCCAAAACCATTAGGGGTTACGCTGCCAGCGGTGTTCTGCCTGCGACCATCAATCAGAATCAAGGTGTATTCTGAGGGCATGCCACGCATGCGTATATCGAAACCGCCAGTTTTACCGGCAGAGCCACTGACATCCAGGCCTTCCACGTCATCCAGAATATCCGTAAGACTGAACGCTTGTTTGCTACGGATCTCTTCACCGGAAATAACAGTAATACTGGCAGGCGCAGCAGACTGGCTTTGTTCAAAGCCGGAGGCGGTTACCACCAGCTCATTCAGCTCCGCAGGTTGCGCTTGTGCCGCCGTATTGAAAACAAGCGCGCTGCAGGCCGCACCCATGGCTATCCGATAAAACAACATACCATTCCTCCTTTTGACGATGTCATAAAGGTGAGAATGATATTACTTCTCATTTACAAATAGCAATAATACTTATGTGAATAAATCCCTTAATGCCCCGTTTTTCCGTTGCGGCACAACACAGTTCCCCGATCACCTACTGCATAAACTGCTCCACTGCGGGTAGCACAAACCGCCCGTAAACCGGCATCGCTGCCACTTACCTCTGTTACCCACTGATCACGATCGAGTCGCAGGACACAGCCCCGGGTACCCACAGCGAAAGCCCCTGCGGCATCTGAACCGGATATCGCCAGCAGGTCTTCCCGCAGGCGCGTAGCCATTTGCTGCCAACGCTGGCCATTGAAATGTGCCAGGGTGCCCGACAGCCCAACGGCGTAGATATTGCTCAAGCTGTCGCCCCAGATTCCATAAAGGAAATTCTCGGTGCCCACATTGAACTCACTCCAGTCTTTGCCGTTGTGTCTCAACACCAGCCCGAAGTCGCCGGGGGCCAGCATGTGCTCGTCATCCATGGCCCATAGACTGTACAGGGCAGACTGAGTGCCACTGGGCATCCGCTGCCAGCGCAAGCCGTCGAAATGCAGAATCAGACCTTCATCGCCCACGGCATAAAGAGATTCAGGGCTGCTGCCCCACATGCCAAGAATGGTGAGATCCAGATTCAGATCATAGTGCAATGCCCACTGCTGGCCATCGAAGCGATAGATACGCCCCAGTTGTCCGGCGGCAAACAGCCCTGCCCCGGTATCCCACAAACAATGCACCGCCAATTCGCTGGGGGCCGGTAACAACTCCCAGCTGCCACCTCGCAGGCGTATCACTGTGCCGGCTTCGCCACAGGCATAACAGGTGCCGTCCGGGCCTTCGGTAATGCCCCAGAGTTGGTTTTCGGTGGGCACAACCATGGTTTGCCAGGGGCTGGCCGCGGCGGCCATGGGCGGCGGTGCCAGTGCCTGGGTGAAATCTTCGGCAGCCGTCATGATGGTGCCGAAATCACCGACCACCAGTGCCTCGCCTGTAGACAGCAGGATAATATCCATCAGATCGTGATGGCTGTTGCTCTCCAGCTTGTCGAGGCGCAAATCCTTGAAGTAGTACAAATGACCCTGGTCGCCAACAATCAGCACACCGCCTTTATAGGCTTTGAGCGATCTCAGGCGCGGCATGGGCTCATCAAATTTGAGAGCCTGAAACTGGCCGTTCTGATAACGCACCAGTTCTCCACGAAAGCCGCCCTGATTAACAAAATACCGACCACCGCCTAACAGCAAGCTACCATCGTCCATTACCAGCAAGGCATGAAATCCGGAACCCAAGGGGCAATCGAGTTTTGTCCACAACCCTTCGCTGTCACGGTGGAGCACAGTGCCTTCGCCACCAGCGGCGTAAACGGTGTTATTGGGTCCACAGGCGACTGCCCGCAGATTAACCTGGGTTGGACTCTGCTCGGACTGCCAGTTGGCACCGTCAAAATGCAGAATTACGCCATCGTCACCCACGGCCCAAGCCATGCCCTGATCGTTACCGTCGATGGCAAACAGGGGCGTGTTTTCTTTACAGGCAGCAAATCGGCCACCCTTTTCATCTATCACCCCACCCCGCAGCAGCTGCCATTGTGCGCCATCGAAGTGCAACAGAGCGCCCATCCAGCCCACGGCATAAAGATTATTAGCCGCAGGCCCCCAAATACCGTGCAACGGCAGGCGCGTTGGCACTGCCATGTGCTGCCATTGCGCGCCGCCGGCATCGGCGCTGCTGGTATAGCGCAATACCATGCCTTCATCGCCCACAACAAACAGCTCGCCATTGCCGGTCCAGCCCGACCAGAGCACGTCGCCATCGCCGGCACCGACTTCCGGTACCCGGTGCCAGGGAGCGCGGCCGGGTTGACTGGCATTATCTGTGCCTAAAAGCTGGCGAAAAAAACGACGGCGTTCCGGCGCGCGAGTGTCAGTCATGGCAATTCTCTCGAATATGAGTGGGTCAGGAAGGCTCGTTACTGTTACCCAGCAAGGATTCCAGTTGTTGGCGCAGGGCGTCTCGTTGTTCTGGTGGAACGGCTCCCAGCGCCTGCTCAAGTTCGTCGCTTTCCAGGCTGGCCTGTGCAAGCCCATGCAGGGATTGCTTTGCGGCGTCAGCAAAACCCGCCTTGGCGTGTGCTACACAAGCGTCGACGGCCGGTGCGAATGCTTGTGCTTCCGGGCCTTCAGGTTCTGAAAGCACAATTGGTATTCCGGTATCAGAGCCACTGGACAATGCCAGCGACAAGGGGATTTGTGCCACAGATGCCACATCGGCTGCTGCCAGAGCATCCGCCAGATGAGAGCGGGGGAATACATGAAAATGCCCACTGCAGTGGGGGCAGGTTACGCCCGCCATATTTTCCACCACGCCAATCATTGGCATGCCACGCTCCTGGCAAAAACGCACGGCTTTGAGGCTGTCCATCAACGCCACTTCCTGGGGTGTCGTGGCCAGTAATGCGGCTACATCATGGCCTTCAAGCATATCTGCCAGGGTAATCAGTTCGTTGCCTGTGCCCGGCGGCATGTCGATTACCAGAAAATCCAGCGGTCCCCAATCGAATGAGCCAATCAGGTGGTGCATGAAGTCGTGCTTGTAAGCATCCCGCCAGACAATGGGGGTGTCGTCCCTTTCCATCATAAAGGCCAAAGAACCAACCTTTACCGGGTGCTCCAGACCAAAAAACTCAAAATCCTTTGGTGGCAAACCCTGTTTGCCCAGGCGCACGCGCTGGCCCACAAAACCGAAAAACCGGCTTTGGTTGGGGCCATGGATGTCGGCATCCGCCACTCCTACCCGGTATCCTTGAGCTGCAAGCCCTGCAGCTACGTTGGCCGACACGGTGCTTTTACCCACGCCGCCTTTGTTGGCCATGACCATAATGATCTGGCCAATCTGCGCAAGGCGTGATTCAATCAGACGTTTTTCGTGCTGCCCCTTGTCCAGCTTGCACTGCTCTTCTTCTGGGCAGAACTGGCAGGCATGGCCACGGCCGCAATCTTCCGGTACCAGAGCCAGTGGGTCACGACCGGGAAAATGGGAAACCGCCATCTAAGGCTCCTTAGTTCTTGGTACTGCCATTCAGGCTTGTGTCCAGCAGGATCCAGGTGTGGGTTACGCGTTTGTTGCCATCGCGTTCGCTGTCGTTACCCTGCCATACAGCAAAGCCCATAGGTATGGTTTCACGATCAAAATCCACATCGTACTCGCCATCAGATTTGAACGGCCGCGACATCACCACTTGCCACTCCCTCTTTTGCGGAACGTCGCTGGTCACGTAGGCGCTGGCGCCTTTCACGCTCTGTTGGGGCAAGGTGGTGGTGCTGCCATAGCCACCCGCGGCCAGATTCTCCACTTTGTCCGTATCGGCGCGCCAATACCAGATGTTTACAGGGTTCTCGTGATCAGTCCCCATCATGTATGAGGTATCCACATCCTTCAGTGCAAACTGCACCGCCACACCATCACTAAATGTGTCTACGGTGGTGGCTCGGTCTTCGCTGGCATCTTTCCAATGCAGGCGAATGTATAAACGCTCATCCGAACGGGCTATCTGGAAATACACATGCTTGCCACGTGTGGAGCCTTCGTCGAAACGCAGGCCAACCGACTGATGTACCGGGGGTGCCGGTAACAGGTTGGTTCGATACTTTGGTAAGCGATCCCAAATCAGGTCGTCCGGGTCGTTTTGGGTGCGCAAGTAAATGCCATCAGGAATGCGAGAAACTTTCACCGTATCCCAGGCTTTTACCTCACTCACGTTCGGGTTCCTATCGGTGTGATCAGCCAGTAGGTTGCTGCTTGCCAGGATGCAGGCCGCCAGGGTTAGCGTGCCGGTTAGCCGGCCAATACTCTTTGCCAGGCGACCGTTTTCGATGTTTTTCGATGTCATGGCATGGTTCCTCATGCTAATCGGTTGGGTTCAGTCCCACATGGGCTGGCTGGTGGTTTCGGGGCCTGCTTTTCGTGCCCCTTCTTCGGGGCATGGCCCTACCTGATTTTCCAGCGCCAGCTGTTGGGTGCGGGTCCAGTCCGGGAGCACCTTCACCAAATGAGCCAGATTGGCATCCAGACCGTGCTGATTTTCATGGGCGTATTTTGCGCGAATGGTTTGCAGGAGGGGCCTGAGGTATCGCACCAGAAAATCCCGTTGAGCACGACGGTAAGGCGCAGCATCCCGCTGGTTTTCCAGTGCCTGAACCTCCAGATGGCACAGCAGTGCGCAGAACTCCAGCATCGCTATAAGGTGATCAGGCTGATCTTTGTGACCTTCGTCGTCCACTGCCGCTGTTAGCCCAAAGTGGGTATAAAATGCCTGAACATTCAGTAGATAGGCGCCAGGTGTCAGACCGCCTACCAGGCTGTCGTAGGCACTGGCCACCAATGGCACTCTGGGTTTACCCCGCTTACCGTGCACAAACGTGGCCATGTAACCCACTTGCAGATCTTGCGAAGTCGGGCTTGATTCAAACCTGGGCCAGGGTTCGCCACCCAGCGTTTGCCAGGCTTCGTTGAGCGCCTCTTGCAGGCGTCCATCGGTGAGAGCTTCCCAGGTTTCTTCCATGGGATAGCTCAGGGCCACGGCGGCAAGCCGATAGATAGCCCCGCGCGCCTCGGCGAACTCCCGTTCATGCTGCCGGACAGCGGGCGCTGCTAATTGCGTCATTGCATGCCTCCCGGCGTCAGCTCAGTTTGAACATTTCAGCGTGTTTGTAGCCAATCAGGATATCCATGAGTTCGCTGTCTTCCCCATCGGCTTTGGCCTGACGCGCATCTTGCAGCGTGTCCAGAACCTCTCCAGTGCGAGGCCCAAACAGGCTTTCCAGATACGACAGGGGTATACGGGACTCATCCAGTTGCTCGCCATTTTCGCCAAACTTGGGCGGCGACAGAGGGGGCACGTAAAACACGTTGGGCTCAGTGCCCCACTCCGCGTGCAGCGGCAAGGCCACTTTGTATTTCTCCACCAGCTTGTGAATCGGGCCGTCTTCATCGTCGCGATAACCTATCCAGCGGATGCGCCCTACACACTGTTGTGCACAGGCGGTGGGCAGGCCTTTTTCAATCCGCGGGTAACAGAAAATGCACTTCTCGGATTTGGAAATCTCCTCGTTGAAGTAGATCTTCTTGTACGGGCAGGCATTTACACAGTAGCGATAGCCACGGCAGCGTTCCTGATCCACCAGCACAATGCCGTCTTCCTGGCGCTTGTAGATGGCGTTGCGGGTACAGGCCGCCAGGCACGCCGGGTTGGCGCAGTGGTTGCACAGGCGCGGCAGGTAGAAATAGTAACTGTTGGGGTAATCACCCAAACCTTCGTCTTCGTCCCAGTTGGCACCCCAGGTAGGCTTCACGTTGGGGCGCAGCCAGGGGTCAGTGCCGGTCATCAGGGCGTCTTCGTAGTTGTACTCCCACGGAATACCATAGTCTTCCTGGCTGGGCTGGCGGCCCAGACGCAACGCGCCGTCGGCATCAAAACCGCCGCCCATGTTTTCGTAATCCCGCGGGTAGCCTTTACCCGGCTGGGATTCCACGTTGTTCCAGTACATGAACTCACGGCCGTTGCGGTTGGTCCACATAAGTTTGCAGGCTGCGGTGCAGGTCTGGCAGCCGATGCATTTGTTCAGATCCAGGACCATGCTGAGTTGGCGTTTAACAGTCATGATTATCTCCTCTTAAACGGCTCGTGGGTCGGTGATGTCTTCGTGCTTTGCCAGCTCAATGTCGTAGCAGCTCTCATGGATATGCTGGTTAGCGTTCCATTTGGCGTAAATAAACTGCAGATGACCCCAGCCGCCCGCCAATTCCAGCGGCTGCAGGAACACGGCATTGGACATGTTCATGTTCTTGCGCTGGATGTACTGATGCGGTTCCCAGCCGTGCTCCATCATGATGGAGTTCACCGGAATGCTCGGGTAGAACTTGGCCTGGGCGTAAAAGTCGCCGTTGGCATTGAACAGCCGCACCGTGTCGCCGTCCTTGATGCCCCGCTGCTCAGCCAGCTGCGGATTGATGTAGATGTTCGGTTCGCCCCGCTGCAAACGCAGAAGGTACTTGTTACTGCGCCAGTTGGAGTGAATACCCCAGCGGGCGTGAGGCGAATAGAATTCCAATGGGTAGTTGGACGCCTTGGGCCCCGCATGCAAACGCGCAGTGGGTACAGTGGAGTTCAACTTCTTGAACCAGGGGTGGTCACAGAAAAAGGTGATACGACCGGTCAGGGTTTCATAGGGCTTCTTGCCATCGGTTTGCGCGGTGAAGGGGTTATAGCCTTCATCCGGCTTCAGGGGCTGGTTCAGGCCGGCGTGCTCATTCATCACGATGAAGCCCTTCTCGGCGGCTTCTTCAATGGTGACGCCACCAAATTCCGGGGAGTCTTCAATGATGTGTTTGAGCACATCGTAGTCGGTGTTCAGTGTGCCCTGGCGGGTAAAGTCGTCGTGAATGGTGTGCAGATCACGGGTTACATCACCATCCTGGATCGGGCCAATACCGCGGGCGATGGCGCGTTCCTGAATCTTCTTGGTGAGCAGCGCCATGATTTCCCAGTCGGGCTTGGACTCGCCCACCGGCTCAACCGAACGGGTAAAGATGTTGGCAAAGCGGTGATAACCCTGGGTACGGATATCCCAGGCTTCATAGTGGCTGGCTGCTGGCAGCACATAGTCGGCCCACTCGGCGGTGGAGTCCATGCGCACGTTGATATTCACATACAGCTCTTCCGCCTGGCGCAGGTGTTCTTCGCGGTACTTTTTACTCATCTTGTTGCGGCGGAAGGTGTTGTCGGCAATGGAAATCATGCCTTTGATTTCACCGTAATACGGCATCCAGCCCTTTTCCATGGACTCGTTCATCATCTCTTCCATCTCATCGAGATCGAAGCCAACGCGTTTTTTCAGCTTTTTGTTGTCAAAGTGCTTGCGAGCACCTTCCATCATGCCGCCACGCAGGAATTCACCCAAACCACCGGCTTCCAGACGGGCTGATTTTTTGCCTTCAAAGCCTGCCAGTTCGCTCCAGCGGGGATGATTCCACACAACCCATGAGGTATCCAGGCCACCGGTACGACCACCATGGCCGGTTAAGGCCAGCGTGAGGGCGTAGCCCCAGCAGGTGTAGAGGCAGTTGGAGTAGCTGGAGGTGATGTAGCCCAGCATGATGATGGCTTTTTTTGACTTGGCCAGCAGGCGTGCTTCCTGGCGCACGATATCCGGGTGAATGCCAGTATGTTCCCGGGTCTTTTCCGGTGTGAACTTCGCCGCTTCCTGCTTGACCTGCTCAAATACCGTGGTGACCTTGAGGCCTTGCTCTACCGTAAAGGTGCCTTCAAGGGCCGGGTCCACATTGTCGAGCTTCAGGGTTTTGTCATCGTCACCCATGGAGCCTTTGGCTTTTACGGCCTTGTTAGTGTTCAGATCCCAGTGGTAAAACACTTCATCGGAACCCCCTTCCACCAGATCTGATTCCCGCAACAGATTGCCGGTATCCCGGCGCACCAGCATGGGCAGGTCGGTCTGCTCTTTAATGAAGTCAGATTTATACAGCCCCTCTTCCAGGATCACGTTAACAAAGGACATGGCCAGGAAGGGATCGGAACCTTGCTCAATGGGCATCCACAAGTCGGTGTGAATGGCACTGGGGTTGTAATCCGGTGAGGTACTGGTGATGCGTGCGCCGTTGTACTTGGCTTCCCATATATAGTGGGCATCCGGAATACGGGTGGCATTGGGGTTGATCATGCCGAGCATAATGTAATCGGCGTCAAACCAGGCATCCGAGGTGAAACTCTCCAGCGGGTTGCCGTAGGCGAGGTGCGCACCAGTCAACAGATCGCCCACCACGGTAAAGCCGTCGAGCTGGATACCACCCACCAGAGCTGCGAAACGCGCGGGGCCAGACTGGCGAACCATGGTCTGGTTGCCGGAACCCTGGTGAGTCTTGAGTTTGCCGGGGCCGTGTTTCACAAAAATATCGATAATCTTGTCCGCCACTTCTTCCGTGGCTTGATCCCAGGAAATACGCTGCCATTTACCCTCGCCGCGCTCACCGGCACGCTTCAACGGATAGCGCAGGCGGTCCGCTTCGTACATGGAGGTGGAGTGAATCGCGCCTTTCTGGCAACCGCGGGGGTTGGCATCGGGGATGTTCTCGTGAACCTGTGGGTATTTGGCGATCTGCTCTTCGCGGATAACGATGCCGTCTTTAACGTACACGTCCCAGGCGCAGTTACCCATACAGTTAATGCAGTGTGCCGCGTGGCCAACGCTGTCCCATGTCCACTCATTGCGGTACAGGTCTTCCCAGTCACGGTACGGGTATTCTGTGGCCAGGGTGTCTTCTATTGGCTGTAGCCGGTTCAACGCCCAAACATTGCCACTGAGCATGACCCCAGTACCCGTTGCGCCCAAACCCTTGAGGAAATCGCGGCGCTTAAGCTTCCACATTCCCATGACTCTCTCCTCATCGACAATTGCCGCTTTGTGCCGATCAGGGCCGGCCGCAGCTTGTTTATGACCTGTTCGTCACGCTTAAAATTAATGGGTTGCCCGATGTGCAGTCTTGCGAAGGAAAGCAGCGTTAATGACATTAATTATCATATAAGAAACAATGTTATAAACTATCAGTGCGCTTTCTTCATCGGCAACTCCTTTAAAATTATCATAGGTTATTTTTTCGAAGTTGTCGTAATATACCTATTACTGAGAATCTCCTGGTAAATCTTGATACACGTCAAATATGAGCAAGCACATACTCAGCACTTCCTTGCAAAAAGGCATGTCCTAACGCTTACTTTTACAAACATGAAAGCCTGTGGAATGGTTCAGACTCTGGAGATCGATATGAAAACGGTACTGAGAAAGCACGCGCTGACTGGCATTATCCTTGGCACCTTTGCTCTGCCGGCAATCGCAGCAGATGCTGAAGCAATTACAAAAAAAATCACCACGTGTGTTGCCTGCCACGGTGTTGACGGCCAATCCACAGCCCCGATCTACCCCAACCTTGCTGGCCAGGCACCGGCATATCTTGAGATGGCCCTTAAGGCTTATCGTGCCGGCGAACGCAACGGAGGAATGTCGGCGGTTATGACACCGCAGGCGAGGAATCTGACCGATGAAGATATTGCGGACATGGCTGCTTATTACAGCAAGCAATAATAAAATATATCTAAATTACTTTAAATTTTTAAATGCCGGATTATACAGCCAAGTTATAACCCGGCATTGAAATGCATGTTCAATTCAGCTCTGTTACCAACAACCTCTTCAATTAAAGGCAGTTCCTGACTGCTTACCCAGCGCCTTCAAAATCTTCGCCAGAGGGCAGAACCCGGTAAAAGCTGCCTGCAGCATATTTGCGCCCACAAATGCGGTGAACCAAAGCCAATAAACAGAATGCAATTGCGACAAAACAACACTGAGGAGAACGAACGCTCCTGCAATGGCAAACACAAGACGCTCAATAGACATAGTCATCACCTCTAAATTGATACTGCCCAGGCACTCAACCAAAAAAGCTGAAATCAGCCTCCAGATCGGGCTGGTATACTTGCCTGCATAAGCCCTAAGCACAATGGTTATAACCTTATGCCTGATCAAACCAATATCTCATATTGTCCCTGTGGCAGCCAGCGTAACTATGCGGACTGCTGTCAGCGCTACCATGATGGAGACATTGCCCCAACCCCTGAAGCGCTCATGCGCTCACGCTTCACCGGTTTTGCTCTGAAGCTGGAAGATTATTTGCGATCCAGTTGGCACCAAAGCACGCGACCAACCAGGCTGAATCTGGACGATTCACCAGACTGGGTATCGCTACGAATTATGGATAGTGGAAAAACAGGCGATACAGGCCATGTGCACTTTCAGGCTATTTATCGCATGGGGTCGGGCTGGGGATATTTGCAGGAGAATTCCGTGTTTGTGCGGGAAGATGGGCGCTGGTACTACCTCAAAGGCCAACCGGATGAAGGTATTCTGAAACCCGGGCGCAATGAACCCTGCCCTTGTGGTAGCGGCAGGAAGTTCAAGGTGTGTTGTTTGTAGAGGGTTCGTTTATTCCCCTCCGGTCGTTGTGCGCAAGATAACCCCATCATCACCAACTGCAAGGCCTAACGAGTCGTTATAGTAACTGAGCATGTTGATCCGGCCACCCACTGGCGATGCAAGTTTGCTCCAGCTGCTGCCATCCACACTCTTCAGCATGTTGCCCGACTCGGTGTAGGCGATAGATAAAGTGCCGGATGGGTTACTTCCTACCCCTCTGAAGATTTCGGTAGTCACTCCGGTAGCCTCAATCCACGTTGCTCCTTGATCAGATGATCTGTACACGGTGCCATTAGAGACAACAACAACCCCACGATTACCCGAGAATGCAGCACCTGCAAGGCGCTTCAGGGAGCGTTGGACTTCGGACCAGCTTGCTCCCCCGTTTACGGTGCGATAAATGCCTCTAATGTTCACCATCACACCAACCTGGTTGGTATAAAAATGGATTCCGACGATGGGGTTTCTTCCACCAAACACATAAGTCCAGGTAAGACCCCCATCTATTGTTTTAACAGTTGCCCCGTCACCATAGGCGTAACCAATCATGGAGTTGAAAAAGTAAAAATTGGTGAAAAGATCGGAACCAGACGGCACAGCAAGAACGCGGCTCCAGTTAAGTCCCCCATCGTCCGATTGGAAGATACTTTGACTGCCCCCCGCAGTAAACAGTCCCGCATTGGTTGAAGCCATCGCTCTCTGCCCGCTAGGTAGCGATGAATCCTCAACCCATGTGAGCCCGCTATCGGTTGACTTATAGCTTGTGCTGCCCAGAATGTAAGCCGTACTGGCATTTTTGTAATACACGTTATAGAAGTCCTGTGGCACACGTTCAGGGAAGATACTGGTCCAGCTTGTTCCCCCATTGGTGGTGCGGTAGATCTGACCTTCACCCCCCACTGCCACTGCCATGGCGGAACCCGTACCGAACGCGACGCCGAAAGTGGTGGTTTCCAACCTGCTACCGCCCGCCGGGAATTTGGTCCAGGTTATCCCTCCATCCGTGGAACGTGTAACAGAACCGCAGGTGGATACAGCCAGGGCATTGGTACCTGAAAATCTGATATCTTCCAATCTGCAATCGGCACTCCCTCCTGCAGCATTAATTCCCGGCACCTTCGTCCAGGTTTGGCCGGCATCGTCAGTGCGCATCAATGAGTTCGATATATCACCAACGGCAAAACCGGTGGTGGCGCTGGTGAAAGTGACGCTTATCAGAGTGCAGGTCTGACAGCCAGCCGGTGTATCAATCCGGTTCCAGCTGGCGCCACCGTCGACAGAACGCAGGCGGGCACCGCCTGAACCCACAATTATGGCAACATCGGCATCAGCAAAACTCACTCCAAAAGCGTGTCCGAACGCCGGCACTGTGATCGGTGTCCAGGTGCCGCCACCGTCTGTGGTATGAAGAATAGTCCCGGAGTCGCCAACGGCGAGGCCCAGGTTCGCGTCAAAGAAGTGTACTTCGTGCAGTGTGGTTTCTACGGTGCTTATCTGAGGCAACCAGGTCTGCCCGCCATCATCAGTACGAGCGATAAAACCCCTATCACCCACTACATATCCTAAGGTGCTGCTGACAAAATGCATGGCGTTAACACTGCTACCGATGGCAAAACTGGTGCTCCATGTGGCACCGCCGTCAGTGGAGCGCATGAATACGCCACCGCCACCGGCCGCCACGAACACATCTGCGCCCAGATATTCAACATCTCGGAGGGTATTGCCATGGGGTTTGGGTTCTATCCAGCACCAGCCAGCTTGCGCACCGCCCGAACAGGCCAAAAGTGTTTGGGTAACTGTAATTACGGCATCGCTGCTGGTAACGCTATTCACCGGGTTGGTCACAATCACTCTGTAAACAGCGCCGTCGTCCGCTGCGAGGGTGAGCACGGGAGTGGTATAGCTGGCGGCGTTGGCACCTGCAATATCTATATTGTCCCGTTGCCACTGATAGCTTAATGGAGCAGTGCCCCCTGCAGTCACTGTGAAAGTGGCCTTTTGGCCTTGTTCAACTGACTGCGCCAAAGGCTGGGTTGTAATTGTCGGCGCAGCCAATGCGGCATTTACCGTCAAGATGGCCGCAGCGCTATCAACAGATCCGTTGTCATCGGACACCCGCACCGTAAAGCTGGCACCCGTGTCTGCCAATGCTGCAGTCGCCAAGGTGTAGCTGCTCCCTTGCGCGCCGGCAATATCACTGCCGTTTCGACGCCACTGGTAGCTTAGTGTCCCGGTCCCTTTAGCCGCTACGGAAAACAGGGCAGCCGAACCTTCTGTTACAGTTTGACTGGTTGGCTGGGAGCTAATCGAGAGCGCCGCGGGAGCTGTATTATTACTGTTATCGTTGTCCCCGCCACAGGACGCCAGTAACGGCACCATGATCAGCGTTAGCCAAAGAAATACTCTTGGAAAGGCGCCACTCGGGCGAATAGATGGGCTAAAAAAGACGTTTCTGCTATTAAAAATATCCATGGCTGAGACACCCCCGTGGGTGGAGTTTTCCGTTCAGCCGAACCAATATCCAGCGGATACGGTTACTGTATCCATATAGGCAGGGGGTTGGGATCTGTCAAATAAGCTCACCAGGAAACACTTATCAAAACCACTCATCTCTGATGGGTGTTCCATACAGTCCACTGGTGTGGTTGATATTTCTACTTCCCAATGCAAAACGAACCAAAAATCTTTCCAAGCAAATCATCCGGCGTAATCTGCCCTGTGATTTCTCCCAAGGCATCCTGGGCTGCCCGTAAATCTTCAGCCAACAACTCACCAGCACCATAGCCTTCCAGCTGCGCCTGGCCTTGTACAAGAAAGTCCTTTGCACGCTCCAGCGCATCCAGATGCCGGCGACGGGCCAGAAAGCCACCTTCGGTGGTGCTGGCAAAGCCCATGCATTGCTTAAGATGGTCCCTGAGCACGTCCAGACCATCGGTGGACTTGGCTGCCAGTCGAATCACTGGTGTACCGTCGCCAGATACCTCTGAAAGCCCTACGCTTTCGCCACTCAGATCAACTTTATTCCGGATTACTGTAACCGGTGCAGCCGCGGGTAGCTGGTCGATAAAATCTGGCCAGATTTCATGGGGTGCGGTTTTCTCAGTGGTGGTCGCATCCACCATTAACAGAATTCGATCTGCCTGACGTATTTCATCCCAGGCACGAGCAATACCTATTTGCTCCACTTCATCCGGGCTGTCCCGCAGACCAGCGGTATCGACAATATGTAGAGGCATACCATCAATGTGGATGTGTTCCCTCAGCACATCCCGTGTAGTGCCTTCAATGGCAGTTACAATAGCCGCTTCGCGACCGGCCAGGGCATTGAGCAGGCTGGATTTTCCGGCGTTGGGGCGCCCTGCAATTACAACCTTCATGCCATCACGCAGAATGGTGCCTTGCTGGGCTTCGCCCAGAATATCCTCGAGTTGTGCAAGCAACGCCTGCAGATCAGTGGCTACCTTGCCATCGGCCAAAAAATCGATTTCTTCTTCCGGAAAGTCGATGGCAGCTTCTACATAAATCCGCAGGTGTGTAACAGCCTCAACCAATGTTTCGATCCGCCGTGAAAACACTCCTTGCATGGATCTTACTGCACAGCGAGCCGCCTGCTCTGAACTGCTTTCAATGAGATCGGCAATGGCTTCGGCCTGGGCAAGATCCAGTTTGTCGTTAAGGAATGCACGCTCGGAGAACTCCCCAGGGCGAGCCAGCCTGGCCCCGAGTCGACGGACTTCCCGCAAAAGAAGATCCAGAATGATGGTGCCACCATGGCCCTGCAACTCAAAAACGTCTTCCCCGGTAAACGAGTGCGGATTCGGGAAAAACAACCCGATGCCTTCATCTATCAACTCGCTGTTCTTATCCAGAAAAGGCCCGTAATGGGCGTATCTGGGCTTTGGCGAATACCCCAGCATTGCGGTGGCAATGTCCTTTGCCAGTGGCCCAGATACTCGAACAATTCCTACGCCAGCCTGGCCAGGTGCTGTGGCTATGGCTGTTATGGTGTCGGGCGTATTGGAGATTCCAGGGTTCTGGTTCATGGGTAATGCCTCTTCCACAGCAATTTTGTGCATTCCTGAAACAGTAAAGGCCCCTTTGCGGAGCCTCTACTGAACAATCAAACGGTCACAGGATCAGTGCTTTTTTGTGGCCATTTCTGCTTCGATTTTGCGAGTAATGTACCACTGCTGGCTGATCGAAAGAATGTTGTTTACCAACCAGTAGAGTACCAGACCTGCCGGGAACCACAGGAAGAAGATGGTAAATACTACTGGCATCAGCTTCATGATCTTCGCCTGCATGGGATCGGGAGGCGTCGGGTTCAGGCTCATCTGTAACATCATGCTGGCGCCCATAAGGATCGGCAGAATGAAGTAAGGGTCCATTACCGAAAGGTCGTGGATCCAGAGCATAAATGGCGCATGGCGCAGTTGTACGCTTTCGAACAGTACCCAGTACAGGGAGATAAACACTGGCATCTGCACCAGAATTGGCAGGCAGCCACCCAGCGGATTGATCTTTTCTTTCTTGTACAGCGCCATCATTTCCTGAGACATGCGCTGGCGGTCATCGCCGTACAGTTCTTTCAGACGGGTAAGCTGTGGTGCAACTGCCCGCATACGCCCCATTGAACGATAGCTGGTTGCTGATAGTTTGAAGAACACAGCTTTAACCAGAACGGTCAGCAAAATAATGGATACACCCCAGTTTCCTACCCAGCTGTGAAACCATTCCATGATGATGAACAGCGGCAAGGAGATGAAGAACAGCCAACCGAAATCGACAGTACGGTCGAGGCTGGGCGCAACGGCTTCAAGGCGATCGATAATCTTCGGCCCTACATAGGCACTGGCGCCAATTTCTGTTGTTTCACCAGGTGCGACTGTTGTTGCCGGGTATACAAAACCCATTACATGCAGGGGACCACGGCGAGTGGTCTGGAATTGTGCGGGTTGGTCCCGATCAGGGACCCAGGCAGCAAGGAAGTAGTGCTGCAAAAATGCCATCCAGCCGTTAGTGACTGTTTCGTTAATGCGCTTGTCTTCCAGATCACCAAAGTCATATTTTTCGTAAGGGTCTTCAGGTGAACTGGTCACCAGTCCCAGAAACGCCTTGATACCCATGCTGGGGCCAGACGTAGGATCTGGTGACTGGTCACGAACAATCTTGCCGGTAAAGTTACCCTGCCAGTTCTCACTGGAACGGTTATCAATCAGATAACGAACGCGAATCTCATAGCTGTCACGGGCGAACTGATAGAGCTTGGTGATTTGAACACCGTTATCCATGGTGTGAACGAGATTAACGGTCAGTTCGTTTTCGCCTTCCGCAAGTTCATAGCTGGTGGCATCTGTGGTGTATACGGGAGCTTGTCCGTTCTTGGCACTATCCGGGCCATTTTGGCCAATCAAACCGCTTTCAAGCACATAAAAACGGTTTTCAGTGTTGTTGAGAAGCGTGAGAGGTTCTTCACTATTCAGCGACTTGTTATAGCTAAGTAGAGAGCTTTTGACGAGGTTGCCACTAACACGATCAACAACCAGATCCAGTACATCGGTGCGGATTGTGATGTATTGATCACTTACGCTTACACCGGAAGAAGCAGGACTGGATACGGATTGGCCAGTTTCCGGTGTTGTAAATTCTTCGTTTGCACGATTTGCGGTTGTGCTCCCCTGGGAGACCTCGCCTGGAAGTACCATGGCATCAGCCGAACTGTTATCGGACTGGATACGCCCGGATTCTGCAACCTGCTCAGTAGGAACCGGCTGGTGATAATCTTCGTTCCAGGCAAGTACCATCAGATAACTGACAATAGCCAGGCCGGCAAATAATACGATGCGTTGAATATCCATAGAGTTACTGTCTGGTCTGGGTTGTTATTGGGGAATGGTCAGCCCGAGGGCAACAGGAGGTCGTTTCTTCTGGAGCAGAGTTTACAGTGCCAGGTACTGGATCGTAACCGCCTTCGGCCCAAGGGTGGCATCTCAGCAGGCGTTTAACTGACAGATAGAGACCTTTCAGTGAACCGTGATGAGAAATAGCTTCCACAGCATATTGTGAGCAGGTTGGATAATGGCGGCAATGGCTGGCCATTAGCGGGCTGATGGCATACTGGTAGAAGCGGATGGGAAAAAGAAGCAACTTTCGCATTAACCTGTTCCCTCACCGGCAGAAGTGGTTTCTGCTGGCCGAGATGGCGGTAGCTGATAGTATTTTTTCGATAACCGATGCCAGAGACCATCGAGAGAAGCACGGACGGCGTGATTGTCCATTGCTGCTAGCCCTTGGCGTCCAAGAACGATGATATCCATTCCGGGAAGTTCAGGCTGGTTACGAAAGGTTTCCCGTACCTGGCGCTTGATCCGGTTTCGCTGAACAGACAGTTTCAGGTTCTTTTTCGCAAATACAAGACCGATCCTGGCATGTCCGAGATTATTCGGAGTAGCCAGGATCAGAAAATTCCTGTGCGGAACCTTCAGCTGTACGTCGTTGAAGACTTTGCCGTAATCAGCTGGCCGTAGCAGGCGATGTGATTTCGGAAAATTCAAAGCCTTCATGAGGCGAACGACAGATTACGCAGACAGACGTGCACGGCCTTTGGCACGACGACGGGAAATTACCTTGCGGCCGTTGGCAGTTGCCATACGGGCACGGAATCCGTGAACGCGCTTACGCTTCAGTACGCTTGGTTGAAACGTTCTTTTCATGGTGACTATCTCACAATTCGTGTGTTGGACATTCAGGAAATGGCTTAAAAAATTAATAGCCAAAACAGGAGCGGCATTCTATGCAAATTCTGCTGAGGGTTCAATGTTTATTGGTAGGGGCTTATGCCGATGCCGGATTGTATGTTCGGGGAGGTTGGAAAACAAACCAGCCACCTGGAGGTGATCAGCAGAATAATAGTAGTTATAGGTCTTTTTAATATTCTTTAAAGAATTCTATTATTACTGTTATTACAGGGGCTGTTTTCTGTGGAGAACTGAAATTATACTAATAAAATCATATAATTGGATCATTGATAAAGGATCGTAAAAGTGGCCCTAAGCCCTGTGGATGAGTTCATAACGGATTGTGGACAAGTAGGGATGAGGGAAGAGGTTTTAGTTATCCACCGAAAGACAAGGTGATTGTGCACAGAGCTGAGGATCGGTTGTACACACAGGGTTGTGTGTAACTATTCAGTCAGGAATTTTCTGTACACAAGGTTGTACACAAGTCTGTAAAATATTGATAAATCGGTAGATAAATTTCCACAGGGTGTTCATGAAGAGCCTTTTGCTCTTTCACTGAAGGGTCTGGCGGGTTAGAATCCGTGGTCATCTTTCGGGATCGGACAGTTGTTGTCAGGTCCGAGAAAATTATGGGTTATCGGGAGCTGGCTGTCGTGCCGAACAGACTGTGGCATCAATGTCTTGAAGTACTCCGGGATGAGTTTCCCGCACAACAGTTCAATACCTGGCTCAGGCCTCTTCAGTCTGATCATCGGGAAGGGCAACTGATGTTGTTTGCCCCTAACCGTTTTGTGATGGACTGGGTCCATGAGAAGTACCTCCGTCGTATAGAAGAAGTGCTGAAGGATTTAAACGGTGGCCAGGCTCCACGAGTAGGAATGAAAGTAGGCTCAGCTCCCCGGGAAAGTGAGCCGGTTGTGCGCTCCGAGCTGGTTAAGCAGGATACCGGCAAGCGGATTCAGGAAGAGTCCGGTGGCAGGGTGACTGAAGAAGAAAAGGTTGTTGCAGCAACTTCAGGCGGTAATCGGCAAGCACAGCTTAATGAGTACACATCCAACGGTGGGCGCAGGCCGGTTCAGGTAGAGGGTGATATCAAGCACCAGAGCTTTCTGAACGAGGGCTTTACGTTTGACACTTTTGTAGAGGGCAAGTCGAACCAACTCGCACGAGCCGCCTCCATGCAGGTTGCCGAGAACCCCGGTGGTGCATACAACCCGCTGTTCTTATATGGCGGTGTGGGTTTGGGTAAGACCCACCTTATGCACGCAATCGGGAACGACATTGTTCGCCGCAACCCTAACGCAAAGGTTGCTTACTTGCGGTCTGAGCGATTTGTTGCCGATATGGTCAAGGCATTGCAGCTGAACGCCATCAATGAATTCAAGCGGTATTACCGGTCAGTCGATGCCTTGCTGATTGATGATATCCAGTTTTTTGCCCGTAAAGAGCGCTCACAAGAAGAGTTCTTTCATACCTTTAATGCGTTGCTGGAAGGTGGGCAGCAGGTCATCGTAACCTGTGACCGGTTTCCGAAAGAAATCGTGGATATGGAAGAGCGTCTAAAGTCCCGCTTTGGCTGGGGGCTTACAGTGATGGTTGAGCCCCCTGAGCTGGAAACGCGGGTTGCGATTCTGATGAAAAAGGCTGAGCAAACCAATGTTAAATTAAGCAGCGAAGCCGCTTTTTTTATCGCCCAGAAAATACGATCAAACGTGCGAGAGCTCGAAGGCGCGCTTCGTTTGGTGATAGCGAATGCTCACTTCACCGGCTCGGAAATTACGCCGCCGTTTATTCGGGAAAGCCTGAAAGACTTGCTTGCCCTGCATGAGAAGCAAGTAAGCATAGATAACATTCAGCGTACGGTGGCTGAGTACTATAAAATCAAAGTTGCGGATCTTCATTCCAAGCGGCGCACTCGTGTGATAACCCGGCCCCGCCAAGTCGCCATGGCGTTGTCCAAAGAGCTGACGAATCACAGCTTGCCGGAAATTGGCGATGCGTTTGGTGGTCGAGATCACACCACCGTTTTGCATGCGTGCAAGAAAATTGTGGAGCTTCAGGAAACAGATCCTGGTATCCGCGAGGACTATCAGAACTTTATGAGATTGCTGACCACCTGACTTCTGTGCAGAAGATGTGTGAAGCCTCAAGCAAAAATTACATTCATCCTTCCAACAATAGAAAGCTGAGTGACATGAAACTGACGATCAGCCGTGAATCCCTGCTCATACCTTTGCAAAGCATTGCCGGTGTTGTTGAAAAAAAGCAGACCATGCCGGTACTGTCCAACGTATTGCTGGTAGCCGAAGACAACACCCTGGTTCTGACCGGGACAAATATGGAAGTTGAGCTGGTCGGCCGGGTAACACCTGTCCATGTTGACCATCCAGGGCGTATCACCGTCCCTGCCCGCAAGCTTTCAGATATCTGTCGGTCTCTAGGAGACGAAGCGCCAATCGAGCTTGTGCTTGAAGGCGATCGTTTGCATGTACGATGTGGTGCAAGTCATTTTACCCTGTCTACCCTGCCTGCTGAGCATTTTCCCAATGTGGAAGATGAGCCTGAGAGTTTCCGGCTGGAGCTGCCGCAGAAAGAACTGAGGCGTATGTTCGACGCAACTGCCTTCGCTATGGCCCAGCAGGATGTGCGTTACTATCTCAACGGTTTATTGCTTGAAGTAGATAAGGACCACGTGCGCACGGTTGCTACCGATGGTCACCGGTTGGCTATGGCCCACGTTCAGTTGAACACCGGTTGTGCCGAACCTCGGCAGGTAATTGTGCCTCGTAAAGGCGTGCTTGAGTTGTCGCGCCTGCTGGATGATGTAGAAACACCCGTTACTCTGGTTATTGGTGATAACCATCTGCGAGCTACGGTTGGGTCGTACACGTTTACCTCCAAGCTGATTGAAGGCAAGTTCCCGGACTATAACCGGGTAATTCCCCGCGGCGGCGACAAGATTGTCCTGGCAGATCGTGGCACGCTTAAAAACACCCTTCAGCGCGCCGGAATATTGTCCCATGAGAATATTCGCGGTGTTCGGCTGAACCTGGCCACAAACGAATTGCAGGTGTTTGCAAACAATCCGGATCAGGAACAGGCCGAAGACGCGCTGCCAGTGGATTATCAGGGCGAATCACTACAGATCGGTTTTAATGTAGGCTACCTGATAGATGTAATGAATGCGCTGGATGATGAGCAGGTAAAGATCACCCTGTCGAATCCCAACAGCAGTGCATTGATCGAATCGCAAACTGATAACCGCTGCCTTTATGTGGTTATGCCGATGAGGCTATAGGAGATAAGAAATGGGCACCGTAACGAACGGAATCAAAGGCGTATTCAGAATAGGGCAAACACTTTCTGTACTCGGCCGAACCGGTGTCAATTGGGTCAGGGGGGAGCGCCCCCCTGCTCCGCGTATGCTGCGCCAGACTTTCGAATCACTGGGCGCAACCTACATTAAACTCGGGCAGTTCATCGCCAGTTCACCGACCTTCTTCCCGAAAGAGTATGTGGAGGAATTTCAGTACTGTCTTGATCGTACGCCTAATTTGCCGTTCGGTGTTATAAAAGGAATTATCAGTAAAGAGCTGAATCGGCCGATTGATCAAGTGTTCTCCGAGATTGATCCGGTAGCTCTGGCCTCCGCCTCCATTGCCCAGGTGCATGCGGCGCGCCTGGTGACCGGCGAAGACGTGGTCATCAAAGTCCAAAAGCCAGGTGTTGAAAATATCCTGCTGACCGACCTGAACTTCCTGTACCTATCGGCACGTATCCTGGAAACCCTCGCACCCAAGCTCTCCTGGACGTCTCTCTCAGGTATCGTTGAAGAAATTCAACGCACTATGATGGAGGAGTGTGACTTCATTAAAGAGGCGAACAACCTCAAGGTTTTCCGGAAGTTCCTTCATGATACCCATAATGAAGATGCAACAGTCCCAGCGGTATATGAGCATGCTAGTACTCGCCGGATCCTGACGATGGAGCGGTTCCACGGTGTACCCTTAACGGACCTGGAAAGCATCCGCGGTTATGCAAAGGATCCGGAACGAACGCTGATCACGGCCATGAACACCTGGTTTGCCAGCCTTACGAAGTGCGAGTTTTTCCATGCGGATGTCCACGCAGGCAATTTGATGGTGTTGAAGGATGGGCGCGTAGGGTTTATTGATTTTGGTATTGTTGGACGTATTCGCCCAGACACCTGGGAAGCGGTCAGTGATTTTATATCGGCAGTGATGGTTGGGAATTTCGAGGGCATGGCAGATGCCATGATCCGTATCGGGATTACCAAGCATACCGTGAAGGTACACGATCTTGCTGCAGATTTGCGCAAACTTTACCAGCAAATGGATAAAATGGTGCCCGATCATGTCCCTTATCAGGCGGACCAGGCTGAGGACGACGTGAATAGCATCCTTATGGATATGGTGAAGGTCGGTGAAAGCCACGGCCTGCACTTTCCGAGGGAGTTCGCTCTGCTTCTGAAACAATTCCTGTATTTTGATCGATACGTACATATTCTCGCGCCGGAAATGGATGTGTTTATGGACGACCGCCTGAATATGCTTCACTGAAGGCAGTCGCCTTCGCAAGCCTGGTTTTGTACACTAAGGCAGCAATTCGTGTGATTCGCGAGTTGCTGCCTTTTTTCGTGGATTCGTTCCATTCCTCTTGCTGCCGCGACGAGCTTTGCTTCCTATGGCGCTGGTTAAACTTCATACCGAGTTTTTTCGCAACCTGTCTTCTACTGAACCTGTTTCCTTCTCACCGTCTTTCAACTTTCTTCACGGTGCGAACGGTAGTGGCAAAACCAGCGTGCTCGAAGCAATTGGTTATCTGGGTTTGGGCCGATCCTTCCGGGTGAGTAGACATCAGGCAGTTGTGCAGCATGGCCAGCAGCGTTTCACCGTGTTTGGTGGCCTGGACCATGGGTTTGACAGCCATCGTAATAATCCTGGTGAAGGGGCTCTTGCCCATCGCCTGGGGATCTCCCGGGATGTTGCGCAAAAAGAAACGACGTTGCGGGTCGATGGAGAAAGTGTACGCAGCTTATCTTCGCTCGCGATGCATTTGCCAGTTTCGGTAATCGATCCGGGCGTGTTTGACATTGTCGCGGGAGGTCCCGGAAAACGTCGGCAATTTCTCGATTGGGCAGTGTTCCACGTGGAACCTTCTTTCGCTTCAAGCTGGCAACAGTGCCAGAGAGTCACATCACAGCGGAATCAAACGCTGAGAAATGGTAGACTAGACGAATCCATGTTGCGTATCTGGGATACCCAGTACGTGGCACTGAGCGAACGAATAAGCGATGCCCGAAAGACCGCCTTTGATCAGTTCAAAAGGGCGTTCGACAGCCTGGTTCACGAAGTGGATGTGAGTTGGACAGACGGGCTGAAACTTGAATTCTACCCTGGATGGGACACGAGTCAGTCTCTGGCTGATGTGTTGGTACGTCACAGGGAGCAGGAAGCCCGCATGGGGCATACCCTTTATGGGCCAAACCGTGCAGACATCCGCATCAGGTTTCAGGGACGACCGGTGGCGGAAACCTTTTCTCGCGGCCAGCAAAAGACCCTCGTCATTCTGATGAAGATTGCCCAGAGCATGGTGTTAAACGATCTTGGAAAGCAGGTAAGCTTTTTGGTTGACGATATTAACGCCGAGCTGGATGAGAGCCACAGAACCATGCTGGCTCGGAAGTTACAGCAGTTACGTTGCCAGGTATTTATTACCGCCATTGAACATCCTGATCCGGAGTCGTTGTGGCAGAATAACCAAATACCTGATTACCGAATGTTCCACGTGGAACATGGCAAATTGAAGGAAGAATAAAACCGGCCTACCGACCTTTTAGCCGCACAAAATGCTGCTTCAGGATTGCGCCGGCCCTTAAGCTTCAGGAGTTTCCTAATGAGTGAATCGAGCTACAGTTCCGCCAATATCAAAGTCCTGAAGGGGCTGGATGCGGTACGAAAACGGCCAGGGATGTATATTGGCGATACCGATGATGGAACCGGCCTGCATCATATGGTCTTTGAACTGGTGGATAACTCCATCGATGAAGCTTTGGCAGGACACTGCTCCGAGATAGGCATCATTATTCACCCGGATGAGTCGGTAAGCGTTCAGGATAATGGCCGGGGAATTCCTGTGGATATCCACGAGGAAGAAGGCGTATCCGCTGCCGAAGTTATCATGACGGTGCTGCATGCCGGGGGTAAGTTTGATGATAATTCCTACAAGGTTTCTGGTGGCCTTCATGGTGTAGGCGTTTCGGTTGTAAATGCGTTGTCCTCTACCCTCACCCTGACTATCCGTCGCGATGGCAAGGTGTATGAACAGGTGTACACACACGGTGTGCCCGTTGCGCCCCTGGCACCTGTTGGCGATACGGAAGCTTCTGGTACCCGGGTACATTTCATACCGTCTCCGGAAACCTTTTCTACTATTGAGTTCCACTACGAAATTCTGGCAAAACGCATCAGGGAACTGGCGTTTCTGAACAGTGGCGTTCGCATTCGTCTGACGGATGAGCGCAGTGGAAAGGAAGAAATTTTTGAGTACGAAGGCGGATTGAGAGCGTTTGTTGAGCATCTCAATACCAATAAAACGCCTATAAACCGGGTTTTCCATTTTACCCGGGAACGGGAAGACGGCATCGTGGTTGAAGTTGCCATGCAATGGAATGATGCCTTCCAGGAAAACATCTACTGCTTCACTAACAATATTCCCCAGCGGGATGGTGGTACTCACCTGGCAGGTTTCCGTTCAGCACTTACCCGCTCCCTGAACAACTACATTGAACAGGAAGGTCTGGGTAAAAAGGCAAAGGTAAGCACCTCCGGTGACGACGCCCGCGAAGGTCTGACGGCTATCATCAGTGTGAAAGTTCCTGATCCCAAGTTCTCTTCGCAAACAAAAGACAAACTGGTTTCTTCGGAAGTAAAAACGGCCGTTGAGCAGGAGCTCTACCAGAGCTTTGCCGAATACCTGCAAGAGCAGCCTAACGAAGCCAAACTGATCGTTAACAAGATGATTGAAGCAGCGCGTGCCCGTGAAGCAGCGCGTAAAGCTCGGGACATGACCCGTCGCAAAGGTGCTCTGGATATCGCCGGCCTACCCGGCAAGCTGGCAGACTGCCAGGAGAAAGACCCCGCTCTATCCGAACTGTTCATAGTGGAGGGTGACTCGGCCGGCGGTAGCGCCAAACAGGGCCGAGACCGCAAAACCCAGGCTATCCTGCCGCTGAAAGGTAAGATCCTGAACGTGGAGAAAGCACGTTTTGACAAGATGCTGTCCTCTGCTGAAGTGGGTACTCTCATTACGGCTTTGGGGTGTGGCATTGGTCGGGAAGAGTTCAACCCTGACAAGCTTCGCTATCACTCCATCATTATCATGACGGACGCCGATGTGGATGGTTCTCACATCCGCACGCTGCTACTCACGTTCCTATTCCGCCAAATGCGCGAAATTATCGAACGTGGCCACGTATTTATTGCTATGCCTCCCTTATATAAGGTCAAGCGTGGCAAGCAGGAGCAGTACCTGAAGGATGAGAAGGCAATGGAGGCCTACCTCACCCAGACATCTCTGGAAGGTGCACAACTGTATGTGAACCCGGAAGCGCCACCTATCAAGGACTCTGCCCTTGAGACCATGGTGAAGGATTATCAGGCGGTTATGGCGATGATTGAGCGCCTGTCCCGCGCGTATCCTGCGATGGTGCTGGAGCAAATGCTGCACAACGATACTCTGAAAGCAGAGGATCTGAAGGATGAGCAAGCAGTAGCTGCTTGGGCAAGTCGTCTGGGTGATGGTCTGGAATTGGACACCCGCACCGGAACCAAATTTACCTTCTCCGTCAAAAAGGATTCTGAGCGGGGCCTGTTCCTGCCCATGGTAACCATTCATGTACACGGTATTCCTACGGAGTACGTGTTTAACCATGACTTCTTCGACTCACCGTCCTACGCTTCAATTGCACGCCTTGGCGAGACCCTGAATGGCCTTGTTGAAGACGGAGCCTACATACAGCGTGGTGAGCGTAAGCAGGCTGTGTTGTCGTTTGAGGGCGCACTGAATTGGTTGATGAAGGAAGCGCAGCGTGGCCTGACCATTCAGCGCTATAAGGGTTTGGGCGAGATGAACCCGGATCAGCTCTGGGAAACCACCATGGACCCCGATAGCCGCCGCATGATGAAAGTGAAGATTGATGATGCTGTTGCAGCAGACCAGATCTTTACAACATTGATGGGTGATGATGTAGAGCCCCGTCGTGACTTTATCCAGGCTCACGCTTTGGAAGTGCACAACCTCGACATTTAATGGGGTTTTAAGCAGGTACAAAAAAGCGGCCCACTGTGGCCGCTTTTTTTATACCTGAAAACCGGGTGCCTCACTGGATTACTGCATTATCTTCCGTCATACGAAGCTGATTACCTGGCTTTTTCCTTCTCCGCCAAATGAGGCGCCATGACTTCTTCCAGAGTGTAGCCCGTAAGCCTGCGGATGGTTCTCCAAAGATAATAGAAAATGAGCATCATCATCACCATAGAGGGGATGGCAATCATCGGATAGCTCACCAGAGTCATCCTTCCAAGCTCTTCATTGAACGCTTGGGTACCGGACGGGCTGACGACAATCCAGCGGGCGAGAACGTAGTTCATGATGGAAGAAAACAGAAAGGTGCCGGCAAAAAAGTAGCTGGCATTGAGCAGGCGCCCTTCGAATTCTTCTACCTGGTCCTTTTCTTCCAGGGTCTTCTGAATTTTATCGACATCGAGCACATTAGGATTGTAGAGGAGCGTGCGAACCAGGGGGTATTTCGTGCGTGTTGAGGCAAGCACCGCTAGACCAATGATTGCGGGAATAGCTGCTTCCTTTATGGCGAGCCAGCCGGCATCCAGTTCCAGCAAGCCGATACCACCTGTTAGACCCACGCTTACCAGGCCCAGCAAGGCTATAAAGTTCTTTTTGTTGTAACGAATCAGCTCGAAAAGGCCCCACCCTAGTGGAAAGGCCAGGCCCAGGATCAGGGCGTTGACACTGCCAAGATGCTGGTCGCCACTGAACTTCATCAGGATAACGGATGGAATGATAATGCTGACCAGAAGATCGACCCAAGGTCTGGGTTTGTGGTCGGGCACGGCGGTAGTATTTGATGCGGTCATGGCTCTGCCTGATTAGTGAAACTGCTCGGGCCAGTATACGACGAACGCCATAAAAAAACCGAACCCGGAGGTTCGGCTTGTTTCACAAATGGATCAAACAAAAGGTATCAAGCGCCGACTTCTTTCAGGCACTCTTCAACGATCGCCAAGCCTTCTTCAAGGATACTGTCCTCGATCGTTACCGGCATGAGGAAACGCAGGGTATTCCCAAACATGCCACAGCTAAGAAGGATCAGTCCCTTCTCTTGGGCTTTCTTGGTAATTGCTGCAGCCATTTCGGGCATTGGTTTACGGCTTTCCTTGCTTTCAACCATTTCGAATGCGGCCATGGGCCCCAGCCCACGTACGTTGTCCACATGGGTAAACTGCTCCTGCCACTGGGTAAAGCGCTGATTCAGCTTTTCGCCAAGGCGTATGCTCTTGCCCAGGATATCCTCTTCCTTGAATACCTCGAATACAGCAAGGGCAGCCGCGCAGGCAGTCGGGCTGCCGGTATAGGTGCCGCCCAACGAGTTGGGCCCGGACGAGTCCATGACTTTGTCGGTACCAACAATTGCTGAGATTGGCATACCGTCAGCCATACTTTTCGCCATGGTAATGATGTCAGCTTCAACACCACTGTGCTCAAGCGCAAACATCTTGCCGGTACGGCCAAAGCCACTCTGAACTTCGTCCACAATCAGCAGGATGCCGTTATCGTCACAAATTTTCCGTAGTGCTTTAAGGAAACTGGTGGGCGCTGCGTAAAAGCCACCCTCGCCCAGTACCGGTTCGAGCACGATGGCAGCAGTCTGGTTTGCCGGAGAGTCGGCTTTCATAGTCATCTGCAGGCCACGCAGTGCTTCTTCCTCTGTAACCCCGTGATACGGAACAGGATAAGGTGCGCGGAATACGCTTCCTGGCATGGGGCCAAAGTCGGTCTGGTAAGGTGCTGCCTTGCCATTCATTGCCATGGTCATAAAGGTGCGGCCGTGATAACCGCCGTTGAAGCAGATGACGTTGGTGCGACCAGTGGCCGCTCGGGCAATCTTGAGGGCGTTTTCCAGTGCTTCCGCACCGGAGTTGGCCAGCATTACTTTGGCATGGCCTTTAACCGGAGTGACTTCGCTCAGCTTCTGCGCCAGGCGCACATAGCCCTCATAGGGCATAACCGTTTGGCAGGCATGCATCAGCTTATCGAGTTGGGCTTTGATCGCTGCCACTACTTTCGGGTGGCGGTGGCCGATGTTGAGAACACCAATACCACCGGCAAAATCGATCATACGTTTGCCGTCAGCGTCCCACAGTTCTGCGTTGGTTGCGTGGTCAGCAAATTGCTCATTTGGGCTCGCAACGCCTGCTGCAACATAGCGTTCTTTGAGTGCCTGAAGTTCTTTGTTGCTCACTTTGCCATTCTCCCTGTGTCTCTGATAGTAACAATCTCGTTCCTCAGTGTAGGGAGTAGAACGGAATGACACAAACTGACAGCAAGGAATAAATTAATCCACCGGTTGCTCCCGGAACTGCAAATCGGCCAGACGCCGGTAAAGTTCATTCCCTTGCATCAACTCATCATGGGTGCCGACGGCTAGAAGGCGCCCCTGTTCCAGTACGGCAATACGGTCAGCATCACGCACGGTGGCAAGCCTGTGGGCAATCACCAGTGTAGTTCTTCCGGATGTCAGGGCCGGCATGGCTTGCTGAATCAGGCTCTCGCTCTCAGCATCAAGCGCGCTCGTCGCTTCATCAAGCAGCAGTATTGGGGCATCAGCAAGCAGCGCACGGGCAATAGCCAGCCGTTGCTTTTGGCCACCAGATAGCCCTAGCCCTGCATCGCCCAGTTGCGTGCTGTAGCCTTCAGGCAGCTTCTCGATGAATTCATGGGCGTGGGCAATGCGTGCAGCCTTTTCAACGTCCGCCTGGCTGGCATCCGGGCGTGCGTAGCGGATGTTGTCGGCCACGGTGCCATGGAACAGTGCGGGGTTCTGGGGTACCAGCGAAAAGCAGCTGCGTAGCGCTTCAAGGGAAACTGTGGCGCTGTCTGTTCCGTCAATGTGAATGGTACCGCTGTCGGGCTGATAGAAGTGCAACAGCAGATCAAACAAGGTGGACTTTCCTGCACCGGAAGGCCCAACCAGCGCCAGGGTTTCACCGGCACGAACGTGCAGACAGATATCGGTCAGTGCCGGGTGTTCGCTCCGGCCGGGGTAGCTGAAATTAAGGCCCTCGATGGAAATTTCGCCGGTAATGGCCCCGGGGAACTCGTTTGCTTGTTCTGCCGGCCGGATGAATGCCGGTTTTGTCTGGAGCAGTTCAAACAAACGTGCAGCGGAGCCTGCAGCCCGTTGCAGCTCACCAATGACTTCGCTGATTGCGCCTGCCGCTACGCCCACCAACAAACTGTAAAACAGAAATGCGGCCAACTCTCCCGGGGTAATGCGGCCGTGGATAACATCCAGACCGCCAATCCAGATGACAACACCGACAGCGCCCATCACCAGAGAAATGGCCAAGGTGGTTAACCAGGCACGCTGTTTTATGCGGGCGCGGGCGATGTCGAAAGCCCGTTCGGAAACCTCGGAAAAAAACTGTCGGTCATGGGGTTGGTGGTTGAAGGCCTGAACGGTTTTGATCTGCGTGAGGTTTTCACCCACGTAGCTGCCCACATCTGCAACTCTGTCCTGACTTAGCCGCGACAACTGCCGAACGCGTCGACCGAAAAACAGGATAGGCGCGATAATCAGAGGAAACCCCAGCAGGATAATCCCGGCCAGCTTGGCATTGGTGATGAACAGCAAAACCAGGCCGCCCACCAGCATGAGAGCATTGCGCAGGGCAATGGAGACGGTTGAGCCGATGACCGATTGCAGCACTGTGGTGTCGGCGGTAAATCGTGACTGTATTTCCAGAGCACGGTTCTGCTCAAAAAACCCGGGGTGCAGATCAATCAGATGATTGAATACCTGCTTGCGGATATCCGCCACCACCCTTTCGCCAATCCAGGAAACCAGATAAAAGCGCGCGAAAGAACCAAAGGCTAACCCCAACACCAGCATAAAAAACAGACCAACAGCCCGGGCCAGGTTAGCCGGGGATTCCGTAGCCAGGCCTTGATCCACCAGAATCTTGAGGCCCTGCCCCAAACCGAGCGTGATACCTGCAGTAATGACCAGTGCCACCAAAGCGCCGGCAACCGCTTTGCGATAGGGAAGAATAAAGCCGATTATCAGTTTCAGGGCCTGCCGATGACGTGTGTTAATGATGTGACTCCTGAAGTTGAGGTGCAGTAATATCCACAAGCCCTATCATACGCTTGTCCTCTCCGTAAAAATGAAGGAAGTCCCGTGCGCGCTTATGCTGACAGTGATTACCCCGCCAACCATAAACCGAACTGGAAAGTGATTGCCGGGCTTTGGCCCTATCTTGCCGAGTTCCGTGGGAGAGTAGCGCTGTCTGTCGCCTTCCTGATTTTGGCAAAACTGGCAACGGTGGCAACACCTGTGGCCTTGAAATACATTGTGGATTATCTGGATCAGGGCCGCGAGGCTGAGCTGTTGCTGTGGATTCCCATCGTGCTGGTGGTTGCCTACGGAACCTTGAGGTTTAGCAGCACGCTGTTCGGTGAGCTTCGGGATGCTGTGTTTGCGCGGGTTGCTGAGCGCGCCATGCGGCGGGTGTCGCTGCGGGTGTTCCGTCATCTGCACGACCGGGAATTGGCATTCCATCTCGATCGCAAAACCGGAGGGCTGGCCCGAGACATAGAGCGAGGCACTACGGGTATCAGCTTCCTGCTACGTTTTACCCTGTTCAATATAGTGCCTACCCTGCTGGAAATTCTGATGGTGGCAGGCATTTTGTTTGTGGCGTTCAACGCCAGCTATGTGTTTGCCATCCTCATCGCAGTAGTGGTGTATGTGGTTTTCTCTATCAGAGTCACCGAGTGGCGAACCAAGTTCGTTCGTGAGGCCAACGCCCGGGATAATCAGTCCAACTCCCGCGCCATCGACAGCCTGCTCAACTACGAAACCGTTAAATACTTTAATAACGAAAAATTCGAAGCCGAGCTTTACGACGAGAATCTGGAAGGCTGGGAGAAAGCACGCCTGAAAAACCGCCTGTCCCTGGCTGCACTCAATTCCGGCCAGGCGCTCATTATTGGTTTGGCCATGATAGCCATGATGGTGATGGCCGTAAGGGAAGTCGCCAGCGGTGTGATTACCCTTGGTGATTTCACCATGATCAACGCCTACCTGCTCCAACTGTTTATTCCGCTGAATGCCTTGGGTTTTGTCTATCGGGAAATTCGTCAGTCTTTGGTAAATGTGGAGCGGCTGTTTGGCTTGCTCGGCGAGGCACCGGCCATTGAAAATGCCCCAGGGGCTCCCGCGCTCACAGTTGATAAAGGCGAGGTAGGCTTTCATCACGTGCATTTTGCCTACCGTTCAGATCGACAGATTCTGCAGGATGTGAACTTCACTATACCAGCCGGACACACACTGGCAGTTGTGGGCGCCAGCGGAGCAGGTAAATCCACCCTCGCCCGCCTGCTGTTCCGATTCTTTGACGTGGATAAGGGCAGCATCACCATTGATGGCCAGGACATTCGCGAGGTTAGCCAGGACAGCCTGCGCTCAGCAATCGGAGTGGTTCCGCAAGACACCGTTCTGTTCAACGACACCCTGTACAGTAACCTCGCATACGGCAGGCCGGAGGCTACCGAAGCGGAGGTACACCATGCTGCAAAGCAGGCGCGCCTGGAAGACTTCATCCGCAGCCTGCCAGAAGGATACGACACCAAAGTGGGCGAGCGCGGCCTGAAACTCTCCGGCGGCGAAAAGCAGCGCGTTGCCATTGCCCGCGTGCTGTTGAAAAACCCGCCGTTGTTGATTCTCGACGAAGCCACCTCATCACTGGATTCCATCTCCGAACAGGCAATCCTGGATGCCCTCAACGAAGTCAGCCGTCAGCGCACTACGCTGGTCATCGCCCACCGCCTTTCCACAGTGCGTGATGCCGATACCATTCTCGTAATGGATCATGGCCAGATTGTGGAGAGCGGAGGGCACAGCGAGTTGCTGGCACAGAATGGCTACTACGCCAGATTGTGGCTGCAACAACAGCACAGTGAGGATGATAATCCCACGTGAGACTGATTTTCCCTGGGATCAGATTTGGTGCAAGCCAGCCTCTGGAAGCGACCTACGAAAAACGCCCGTAAATACGTCCCTGTAGGGCTCCGTCGCGCCATCCCTGGCGCTCCAGGTTTTCGTAGGTCGCTTCCGGAGGCTCGCCCGAACAAATGTGTTACATCATGATTTTTCGAAACAGGAAATCACCGAGACAAAACCGAAGCCAACCCCGAAGCCCGAACCACCCGCTGCTCCACACTTTCCGAGAACACGCTGGCATCACCGGTTATCAGGCTGAACCAATTTCTTGCACGGGTGATGCCGGTATACACCAACTCCCGCGTGAGCACGGGGCTTAGGCGGTCGGGAAGCACCAGGCAGGTGTGATTGAATTCTGAGCCCTGGGATTTGTGAACCGTCATGGCGTACACGGTTTCCAGTTGCTGCAGTCGGCTGGGTGATATCCAGCGGATATCGCCGCTGCCATCGCTGCTTGGAAAGGCCACGCGCAATACTGGCTGAGGTTGTGCGTCATTGTTCTGATCGTCGGTGCCCCAGGGCAGGCTGAAGGTAATGCCTACATCGCCGTTCATCAGGCCCAAGTTGTAATCGTTGCCGGTAATCAGCACCGGACGCCCGGCGTACCAACCTTCGGCGCGGGGAATGAGCCTTTGTTTGAGCAGGTGGTCGGCGATCAGCTCGTTGAGCCCTTCCACGCCCCAAGGGCCGCGGCGCAGGGCGCAGAGCACCTGGAAATCGCTGAAGGCCTGTAATACCGATCTTGCCAGTTCATCCCACTTCGCAGTTGTGCTGTTGCTGTCCAGGCAGTGATCCTGCATTAGCGACAAGTAGTGACGATAGCCTACTGGTGGTGGCAGGGGCTGGCTGTTGCCATCGATTCGCCCTTCCCCGTTATTGTGGAAAGCTTCTGGGCTACCACTGACCGCATGGCGGCAGATGAGCACCTGAGCGTCTTCCAGAGAGGGTTTGTTGGTACCGCCATTCAGCCACACCACATCCTCAAAACCGGCGCTGCGGGCCTGCTGAAGCATGCTGTCGTTCAAGGTGTTGGTGTTGACCGCTTCGGCCAGTTGGCGAATGCCACTGCCTTCGGCAAAGCGGTAACTCTTGCGCAACATGGCCACGGCCTGATCCAGCGGCTGGCCTTCAGAGTTTTGTAGGCTTGCCGGGATGTCGGTGCCGGTTATGGCTTTCAGCCACTGCACAGTTTCTGGCAGATAGTGTCCGTCTGGCGCGCGCTGGCACAATTCACCCAACACAGCGCCGGCGTCTACCGAGGCCAGTTGGTCTTTATCGCCCAGCAGAATGAGTTGGGCGTTAGCGGGCAGGGCGTCGAACACCGACGCCATCATGTCCAGATCCACCATGGAGGCTTCATCAATCACCAGAATGTCCACCAGCAGCGGGTTGTCGCGGTTGTGGCGGAATTTGCGGGTGTCCGGGCGACTACCTAACAGTCTATGGAGCGTGGTTACTTTGGTGGGAATGTCCGCCAGAGAGACCTGCCCCGGTAACTGCGCCAGGGGCAGACGGCTGACGGCACCGCCGATGGATTCGTTGAGCCGGGCCGCGGCTTTGCCTGTGGGTGCTGCCAGGCGAATACGGTATTTGCGCCCCTCGCGCTCGGCAGATTCACCTGCGACGGACTGCAGGGCGGCCAGTAAATTTACTACTGTGGTGGTTTTTCCGGTGCCGGGGCCACCAGTAATAACAGCAAACCGATTACGGGCCGCCAGGGCACAGGCGAGCTTTTGATAGTCAACCGAATAGCCCGCAGAACCCTGTGGTTTGAACAGAACGTTCAAGGCATTGCTAAGTGTTTTTGCAGCCAGTGAAGACGGGTCAGTCAGGGTAGATGGCTGCGCCAGACGCTGCAGAATACCGGCGGCAATTTTCTGTTCGTAACGCCAGAATCGGCGCAAGTAGAGGCGAGTACCACTCAATACAAGGGGTGTGGTGTGTGAGCCATCACTTACCGCCAGCGCCATACCCAGAGCGTCCAGGCATTGTTCCGTGGATACGCGAGCCAGTACTTCTTCGGGGCCATTGAGGTTGCTATCCGCGTTTTCTTGCTCCTCCGTTGGGAGGGAGAGAGTACTGTTCGCATCAGCTATCAGGTCGGCCAGATCCACACATACATGGCCCCGGCCAACCTGATGGGATGTCAGTGCGGCGAGTAGCAAAACCAGCGGTTGCGGTGCTTCACCCTGCTCTTCTGAAAGATCCTGAATCACTCGGGCAAAGCGCACGTCCAGCGGGCGAATCCAGCCAGCTTGCTGCCAGCTATCCAGAAGCTCCAGAACATTTTCGGTTTGGTCTAAAGCAAGGCGAGTGTCCTTGCTGGGAGATGTTGGCGGTGTCTTAACCGCATCAATGGCTCCATCCAGATCAAAGGCAAATTGATTATCGGTATTCCGAGTTTTGCTCATGCCGCCACCTCCCCGGGGACTGCCTTGCCGTCGAACATGGCATCCAGTTGTTCAATCAACTCTCTGGGTGGTTTGTCGGTAAACGCCCCAGCCCCGGGCGCGTTCACGCCGCGCAAAAACAGATACACCGCGCCACCTAAGTGCTGGTCGTAGTCGTAATCCGGCAGGCGGGCTTTCAGCAAACGGTGCAGGGCCAGCAGATAGAGGATGTATTGCAGGTCGTAGCGCTTCTCCAGAATCGCCTCGCCCATGGCCTGATCTGTGTAGGCGCTGTCGTTATCGCCAAGATAGTTGGATTTGTAGTCCAGCACGTAATATTGCCCGTTGTGTTCAAACACCAGATCAATAAAGCCTTTCAACATGCCGTTGAAGCGCCCGTCGTCCACTCGCGGTCGGTCCGCGCCGTTGAGGGTGTGTTGGGTCACCAGTTTGTCCATGGCCCGGGTGCTTACGTTACGGCTCTCAAACCAGAACTCCAGTTCCGGGCGCAGGGTGCCCAGGCTCGCCAGACTGACGCTTTCACCACCGCTGCGGTTCAACAGCAGTGGCTGGCGAATGAGCGCAAGTATCCAGTGTTCAAGCGTATCTACCCAATCAGTCCAGCCTCGCGTGCTGCAACGGCGGGTGAGCTGCTCACGCAAGTGTTCGGGGTTATCCACAATGTGTTGCAGGCCCTGTTGTACGCACCACTCCAGTAGATCGTGCAGAAAGGTTCCGGGGCCTGCGCCTTTCGGGAAGCTGTGCAGGCTGTGGCTGAGTGAAATGCTTGCGTCCTCATCCTCAGGGTTGTGGGCGCCCTCTTCCAGCAGGTTCTGGGTTTCGGCGTCTTCTACCTCACCGGCGAAGGCTATACCTGTGCCGGAAAGCCCGGTGTATTCCAGTGAGGAGTAGCTGGCAATCCACCAGTCTTCCCGGGCTTCGCGGGTTGAGATCAGCGCTGGCCCGAGTGCTGCGGGCGCTTCTTCTGCATAACGTAACCCGGTAGCTTCTGGCAGAGCCTCTGTACATAACTCTGTGTGGCCATCAACCAGATGCTTCAGCGCGTCACTCAGCGGGTGTTGCACAGCAGGCTCTCCACCCAGCAGATAACCCAGACCGCTGAGATGCCAGTTATCAATCTCGGCGACGCCGACCCAAGTAGCGAAACGGGCGCGAGTAAGGGCCACGTAGAGTTTGCGGATATCCTCGCCCAACCGCTCCTGATCTGCTCGGGCAACGTCTTCCGGTGTGGGGTCGAACACAGTGATCAGCTTTGCGTTGTCATCGTGATAACGAACAAAGGATTGTCTTTCACTTTGAGCGCGGAAGGCTGTGCCAAAGGGCAGGAACACCAGGGGGTATTCCAGACCTTTGGATTTGTGCACGGTAATCACCTTCACCAGGCCGGCATCGCTTTCGAGGCGCAGGGTGCGGTGTTCGTCTTCTTCGTCCGCCGCCCGCAGAATCTGGGTGTAGTGGTGTACCAGGGCGTGTTCGCCATCCAGTTGCAGGCTGTCTTGTTGCAAGAGTTCGGCAATGTGCAGAATGTCGGTGAGACGGCGTTCGCCTTCCGGGCGCTGTAGCAGACGGCCGGGTACATCAAAGTCCATCAGGAAGCTGCGCAGCATGGGCAGTACACCCTGGCTTTGCCATTGCCTCTGATAGCCCATAAAGCGATCAATCTCCCGCTCCAGCGCCATCTCGTCGGTCAACAGTTGGTCGAGATAGCGCCAGGGTAAGCCGAGCGTGGGCGTGGCCAGCGCCGCGCGGGCGTAGGCCAGTTGCCGCGGCTCGGCAAAAGCTTTGAGCCAGCACAGCACTTCTTTTGCCTCTTGCGAGGTAAGCACCGAATCCCGGTCAGACAGGTACACACTTTTAATGCGCCTTTGGCCCAGCGCATCTCGCACAGCAGCGGCTTCGTTGCGGTTATTCACCAGAATGGCTATGTCTTTGGGTTCAACCGGCTCCAGGTCGCCTTTGTTCTCTTCCAGAGCAAATCCTGCCAGCCCTTGTTGGCCAAGTGTCAGCAGTCGGGCGATTTCGCTGGCGCAGGTTTCGGCCATATCCGTTGTGGTGGCGCCTTTCGCGAGACCTTTACGATTGCCATTTTTGTCTACCTGATCGCTTTCCAGTGACCACAGGGTGAGGCTGGGCTGTACCTCGCCATTCACCGACCACAGGCGCTTGGTGCCGTTGGCGTCTACCCCCTGAAATGGCAGGGGTGAGGTATCGCCTTTGCCGAAGAGGAAGGCACCTTCCGGGCTGTTGAGGTCGCCATGTTCAAACACCCGGTTGACCGCTTTCACCATGGGTTTGGACGAACGGAAGTTGCGGCGCAGTGTCCAGGTGCGGTCGCGGGCGCCGGTGCGGGCGTCCAGATAGGTGTAGATGTCGGCGCCGCGGAAGCCGTAAATGGCCTGCTTCGGATCGCCAATCATCAGCAGGCAGGTATCCGGGTGATTCTCTGCAACCCGGTAAATGCGGTTGAAAATGCGGTATTGCCCCGGATCTGTGTCCTGAAATTCGTCGATCAGCGCCACCGGGAATTGGCGACGAATGGTGGCTGCCAGTTGATCGCCACGGGGGCCATGCAGGGCGTCGTCCAGCCGTGTGAGCAGGTCGTCAAAGCCCATTTCCGAGCGCTTTTGCTTTTCCGATTCCAGCCGCGCTGCAATCCAGCGGCTGGCATGCCGGAGAATGTCGGCCTCGGCGCTGGGCAGGTTCAGGCTGAATTCGATCAGCTCTTCAATGGCATCAAAGGCGGGGTGATGGGGTACATCGCCCTCACCTTTGAGTTTTGTCGGGAGTATGTCCGGTGTTTGGTTCTGGAAGCCGGCTTTGTCCAGACCCTCCGGGTAAAGCTCATCGGAAGCGACCCAATCCAGCAGTTTGTCCCAAGCGGCAATCATCGGCTTCATGCTGCCACCGTGTAGACGTTTGCTCTTGTTGAGGGCAATCAGCATGTCGGTGACTTCAGGCTTCCAGTCTGCCCAAGGGTATTCTTTCAAAGCCTGAGCCAGTTCCATGCGCTTTTGCACAGTGGCTTCGATGGCCTGCTTTACATCGTCGGTGGCAACTTCAAAGGAATCGGCATCGCCGAGCAGGTTATGCACAGAGGCGCGCAGGTTGTCCGGGGTTTTCCAGTGGCTCAGTACTTCGTCCATCAGTACCGGCGACAGCGGGTAGATAAAGGTACGCCAGTAGTCCCGTGCGACTTCATCGAGCAGTTCACTCTGATCGGTTTCCAGAGAAAGGCGGAACAGGCTGCCGCTGTCGAACGCATGCTCAGTGAGCATCCGGTTACACCAAGCGTGAATGGTGGACACCGCAGCTTCGTCCATCCACTCGGCGGCCAGCAGGAGTTTTTTGCGGCAGTCCGGCCAGGTTGCCGGGTCTGGGTAGCTGTCATCCCGGAGCTGATGGATCAGTGCGGTTTCCGGCGTGGACTGAATGCTCCCCCCGTTGCTGGAAAATACCTCGGCGGCCTGCGTAAGCCGGGTACGAATGCGATCACGCAGTTCCTTGGTGGCGGCGTCGGTGAAGGTGACCACCAGCAGGTTGGGCGGCAGCATGCCAGCAGCCAGAGGGCTGCTCTCGGGTTGTCCGTGGCCGAGCACAAAACGCACGTAAAGAATGGCGATGGTAAAGGTTTTTCCAGTGCCGGCACTAGCTTCGATCAGGCTGCTGCCGTTCAGGGACAGCGCCAGTGGATCGAGGTTCGGGTTTTTTGTCACGGTTGTAGCCGTCATAGCTTGCCCTCAATCTGACCAGCGGCGGATTTATCCTGTTCGGCCTCCCAAAGGGGCACATAAAGCGCGTGCAGCATGGCTTCAAATTCGCCGCTTTCCATCAGGGCTTCAGGATTTTCAAAGGCACCGCGCAGATAGCCTGTGTCGCGCTCCAGGGCTGTGGTGTAGGCCTGTTGGGCATCGCTGATGGCGCGTTCGTGATCACCGAGAAATTTCTTGCTCTGGTAGAAGCTGTAAATCCAGGCGAAACCGGCTTCACAGTGCAGCGGCAAGGCGCGGGTGCTGGCTTCTATCCAATGGGCCAGTATGGCGTCCAGATGATCGGCGGCGATTTCCTTGGGCAGGGGTGCAAAGCGGACTTTGCGGCCTTCTTCCTTGCCCAGAATCAGGGTTTCAAACGGTTGTGCGGTCAGTTGCCCTGCCAAGTGAATTACCCAGTCCCGCATCAGATTGGCGTAGCGGAGCTTCTTGCTGCTACCGCTGCCGGTGAGCAGGCTGGAACCGGCGATAACCAGGCGGCAGGTTTTGCCTTCGTGGTTGCGGCGCAGGTTGTTGATCAAATCCAGCACCTCTACGGAGCCGGTGCTGTTGGCCAGCCTGTGCTCAAACGGTAGTGGCTCGTTGATCGTCTCGGGCCACTCGGCCAGAGCGCTCTGATAGCGCTGGAACAGATCTGGCAAACGGCCGGAGAGGTCGCTACGCAATCTGTGTTCGGTGACGCCCATACCCAGGTCGCCACGTCGCGCCATGCGATCCAGTGTGCTTTCCAAGCGTTCGTGCAGGTCTTCTTCGTTACCGGCTTTCAGCAGGCCCTGCTCAATCAGCTCTGTATCCAGACGCCAGCGGTCGAGACCGTTCAGATCAAAGTTTTCGTTATCTGTGTCGTCGTCTTCCACATCCTCGAAGCGCACCTGCAAACGGCGCTGATAAAATGTATCCACAGGCTTTTTCAGGAAACCGGCCAAATCGTTGAGGGTGATGGGTTCCTCGGGCTGTTGATACGGCAGGGCGGTTTGCTGCTCACGATTTTCTTCCGCCTCGTTCCCATGGGCACCGCGCCATTCGTGTTCGTAGGTGAACAGGCTGCGGGCGTGTTGGGCCTCGGGAAAATAGTCGCGGCTGAACGGTTGCAGCGGGTGGCTGGTGGTCAGTGCGGCGGTTACGGTTATCTCCGGCTGACCTGGCACCTGCCACAGGCTATTCAGGTGATCCTGAAGCTGGCCCACAAGCACAGACGGTGGCCGTTCCGAATCGTCCTTGATGCTGCGCCCTACCCAACTGATATAAAGCTGTTCGCGAGCGGAGAGCATGGCTTCGAGAAACAGGTACCGGTCGTCTTCCCGGCGGGAGCGGTCGCCCGGGCGGTAATCCTGAGCCATCAGATCAAAATCCACCGGTGGCCGTGAGCGGGGGTAGTCGCCGTCGTTCATGCCCAGCAGGCACACCTTGCGAAAGGGAATCGCTCGCATGGGCATGAGTGTGGCGAAATTTACCTTGCCAGCCAGGAAACGCTGGTTCAGACCGCCTTCGTCCAGGCCTTCCAGCAATACGTCCTTCACTATATTCAGCGGTAACGATTGCTCGTCCAGCCCTGCGGCATGCGTGTCTTCCAGCCACTGTTCCAGTTGCCGACGAAAGCGGTTCAGCAGCAACAGGTCATGCCCTTCCACCTTGTGGAAAAACTGCTCCAGCATGGACGAGAAGAGTTCTTCCCATTGCTGAGGTGCACGGCTTGCCTGCAGTTCTTGCCACAGGGTTTCCAGACGATACACAAACTCGCCAAGACGCCCTGCCAGGCTGGCTTGCAGCCCGCCGATTTCCCCGTAGGGCTGAACTCCTGCCCAGGGTTCATCGTCACCCATGCCGTATCCCAGCAGCATGGAGCGCAGGCCAGCCTGCCAGGTGTTGCGATCCAGACCGGCTGGGAGCTCCAGACTTTCCCGGTGGGCACCGTGCAGACCCCAGCGAATGTTGGCGCCTTCAACCCAGCGCCGCGCCAACGGAATTTCCTCTTCTGCAATCTCAAAGCGATCGCGAATTCCCGGCACTTCCAGCAGGCTGATAATCCCACTCACCCCGAAACGGCTGCGGGGCAACGACATGAGCGTTTCCAGGGCAATCAGCACCGGCTCGTGGTGGCGTTGGCCCTGATCGGAAATGGTGAAGGGAATGTGGCGCTTGAGGCCTGATGTGTAGCGACCAAACACCGCTTGGATATGGGGCGCGTAGATGTTGATGTCCGGCACCATCACCATCACATCCCGGGGCCGCAGCGTGGCATCTGCATTGAAGGCAGCCAGCAGCTGATCGTGCAGAATCTCCACTTCCCTTTGCGGGCTATGGGCATCGTGGAAGGCGATGGAGTGGTCGTGGGCCAGATCGAGTTGGCGCTGTTCGTCCCGGATTTCCTGAAGCGGCGTCAGGTTGTAGATGTCGTTCTGGAGCTGATGCAGCAAACATGGCGCCTGCGCAGAGCCATGCTCGGAGAAGATATCGATCTTCTGATCCGGGGTCTGGAAACTGGCGCGGTACTCGTCGGGATTGTCGAATTCATCCAGCAAACGAATGTAATCCCGGCCCTGTTTACCCCAGGCGGCCAGCAGCGGATTGGCGTGCTGGTGCAGCTGGTCAGCATCTTCAATCTTCGACAGAGTTTGGTGAACCTTGCCCCGCTTGCGCTCCGCTTTCAGTAGCTCGCGGTCGCTGACAATATCCGCCCAGTAGAACTGCGACGGGTTGTGTACGCACAGCACCACCTGGCTGAAACGACTAAGCACGTAGAGAGCTTCCAGTGCCTGACGCGGCAGCGAGGATACCCCGAATACCACAATGCGTTTGGGCAAGCGGCTTGGGTGAGCGGGCGCAGTGATACGCTGGCCTTCGGTCATAAACCGCGTGTGAATCTGCGAACGGCTGGTGTGGGCTTCAGCGCCTGTATCCTCCACCAGCTTACGCCAGAGCATCGGCTGCCAAAGAGTGTCTTCCTCAACCGGCTTTTCTTCGCTGCGGGCAGTGATCACCACATTCCGACCCTGCTCCCAGGCGGCCAGCCAATCGGCACGGAACACCTGATACTGGTCGAACAAATCCGCTACCTTCTCGGCCAACTGGAATGCTCGTAAATCCGGATCACTGCCTTCCAGAAAGCGCGCCAGCGGATTAAACACTTCATCGGTATGAACCAGTTCAGGCAGTAGCCGGTACAGCCGCCACACCAATCGACGTTTATCAAAGGGAGATTGCTCCGGCACTTCGCCATCCGGCAGCACAGCTCGATAGGCCTGCCAGATAAATCGTGCCGGGAACAGAAAATCCATACCAGCAGCGATTCCGAGCCCACCTTCACTGCCATCTTCCGAACGCTTCTCCGCCAGTGCCAGCTTCAACCACTGGGCAATACCATTACTCTGCACCAGAAAGGTCTCGCTCTGTAGCGGCGGCAGCGGGTTCTGCTGGCAGATAAACACCACAGCCCGGCGCAGGTCTTCCAGATGGTTGGCGTGAACGGCGTGAAAGCCGGGGGTGATGGCAGAATGTTCGGGCATGCTTTTCCTTATCGGATTATCGTATCAACCGTGATCAGGGCATTGTGCTGGCGCTAACTAGTAAAGAGTACCGCAACTGGTATAAGAATCAGACCAGGTGCAGTGGACAATATAATAGAGGGTAGCGACAGGTTGTGTCGTTCTAATAGGCTTTGGTTTTATGAGTAAGCATCTTCGGCCTGCCGCCGCCGATCTGGAAAACCCCCTGTACTACCTGCAAAACATGGAAACGGTAGTCGCCTGGGTGGCAAACCATCACTCGGATCTGCTGCTGGAGCCGGAGCGAGGCTGTTTGCGCGATTTTTTTGAGTTGTCTCGCGCTGCCCGTGCCTTGCTGACTCGCATGGTGATGCGCACAGGGGATTTGTTTCGCGCTGATAAGCTGAATTATTCGGAGTTGGGGTGCCCGGAAGCGGAGGCGCTTGATGAGTTGATTGCTGGTGGTTGGCTGGATGCCGATCCCCTGCTGGCTCTGGATGACATTTTCCGTCTGTTCACTCTGGCTGAATTGCGCACGGCTTTTGCACCAATACTGGAGCAAGCCGGATTTGCCAAAAATCTTTCCAAAGCCCGAATGAAGGAAGTCCTGCAGGAAACCTATAGTGATGCTCGCAGGCTGGAGGAGTGGTTTGATGACGCGGTTTCCCCTGTGGTGCAGGTCAGTTACATGGCTTTGTTTGATCGCATTCGCCTGATGTTCTTCGGCAACCTACGCCAGAGCTGGTCCGATTTTGTGTTGGTTGAGCTAGGCCATCACCGCTATGAGCAGGTGGAGTTTACCCCCGAAGCACGGGCGTTCTCTCAGCGCAGCGAAGTGGATACTTACCTGGCTATGCATCATTGCCGGGAGAGCCTTGATGCTGGCGTACCCGCTGTTGAGGTTTGGGCTAATATTCCGGCAGCCACAGACAACTCCTGGCTGACCAGCCGTCGTGATCGTTTATTGCTTGAGTTGGGGGGGCACGCGGAGCGCCAGAATGATCGGGAGCTGGCTCTGCAGGCATTGGCCTGCAGTGGTCACCGGGAAGCAGGATTAAAGCGGTTGCGCCTTTTGGAGCGAATGAAACGCTTTGAGGAAGCCTGGGCTATCGCCGCTCAGTGGGGAAATGGAGAGTTAAGCGATGCCGAAGCTCAGGGTTTGGCTCGTATTATTAAGCGGCTGGCGAAAAAGGTAGGCGAGCCGGTTCCGTCCGCGCCGGCAAATCCTGAAATCCGGGAGTTCACGCTGACCCTGCCACAAACCGGTGGCTCGGTTGAAATAGTGGTTCGGGATCGTCTTTCCACGCCGGAAGCGCCTGTATTCTATGTGGAAAATACCCTGATCAACGGCCTGTTCGGCTTGCTGTGCTGGCACACCATATTCAAAGCCATTCCCGGTGCTTTCTTTCACCCCTTTCATACCGGGCCTGCGGATCTGGTGCGGGAGGATTTTGTGAGTCGCCGGCAAGCAGCGTTTGATGAGTGTTTTGCGGCGCTGAAGAATGGCAGCTATCGCCAGAAAATTCTGGATACCTACGCCGCCAAACAGGGCATCAATAATCCTTTTGTTGCCTGGCCAGCGCTGGATGAAGAATTGCTGAACCTGGCACTGGATAGAATTCCCGCCGCAGACTTGCAGATTATGTTTGAACGGATCTTATTTAATATTCGCGAACATCGTAGCGGGTTCCCAGATCTTATTAAGTTTTCCATGGAGATCGACGAAAATAAGCCCCGTTATGAAATGATCGAAGTAAAAGGCCCGGGCGACCGACTACAGGATCACCAGGTCCGCTGGCTGCACTTCTTTGCCCGCAAGGGCATTGCCGCCAGCGTGTGTTACCTGCGCTGGCAAGACTCCGAGGCAACGCCGTGAAGGTTGCAGTCAGAACCCTCTGCGAATTTGCCGCTCGTGAGGGCGATCTGGATTTTCGCTATACCCCGGCACCCAGTGCTGAAGAGGGCATTCTTGGCCACCAAGCCATTCAGGGAAAACGTGGGTATGGCTACAAAAGCGAGTATTCACTTACGGGTGAATGCATGGGGCTGGAGCTTTATGGCCGGGCGGATGTGTATAATCCACACTCTGGCCTGCTGGAAGAAATCAAAACCCACCGTGGCGACTTATCCAGAATCCGGCCCCACCAAAGGGCTTTGCATCGGGCCCAACTAAGAGCCTACGGTGCCCTGCTCTGCAAGCAGGAAAGCCGTAAAAGCCTGAAGCTGTCGCTGGTGTATTTCAATATCGGCAACAACCGGGAAACATCGGTGGCTGAAACTGCCACTGCCAAGGAGCTATGGCAAGAACTGGAAATCCTGTGCGGACGTTATCGGTTATGGGCAGAGCAGGAAGCCCACCATCGGGAGCAGCGGGACATTCGCCTTGGTGCTCTGCGTTTCCCGTTCAAACAGTTTCGCCCTCGCCAGCGACAGCTTGCTGAAACCGTCTACAAAAACACCGTAAAAGGTGAAACCCTGCTGCTGGAAGCACCCACAGGCTTGGGTAAAACTCTGGGCACCCTGTTCCCCGCGCTGATGGCCATGCCCACAGCCAAACACGACCGGCTGGCTTACCTCACCTGCCGAAACACCGCCAGGCAGTTGGCGGTGGATGCGGTAGAGCGCTTGCGGGCGGCACAGGATGACCCACATATCTGGCCCCTCCGCACTCTGGAACTGGTGGCCAAGACCGATGCCTGTGAACACCCGGATAAAGCCTGCCATGGGGATTCCTGCCCACTGGCCAAGGGTTTCTTTGATCGCTTGCCGGATGCCCGCGCCGAAGCCGCTCAGGTGGGCACAACGTTAACGCAGAAGGCGCTGGCCAGGATCGCCGTCGGTCACAATATCTGTCCTTACTTTTTGGCGCAGGAAATGGCGCGCTGGTGTGATGTCATCATTGGCGATGTGAACCGGATGTTTGATCAGTCTGCCCTGCTTCATGGACTCACCCGGCAGAACAATTGGAAAACCTCCGTTCTCGTGGATGAAGCCCATAACCTGGTGGATCGGGGCCGTGGCATGTATTCGGTACAGCTGGATCAACAACGGCTGCTGAAGGTGAGAAAAACCGCACCCAAGGCTCTGAAGCCTCATCTGGATCGCACCGCCCGGGCTTGGCAGGGGGTTATTCGTGATCATTCAGAAAATGGCGATACGCCAGTGTTTCTCGACAGCCTGCCTTCAGCATTGACCGGCAGCCTGCAGGGGTTGGTATCCGGGCTGTCAGATTACCTGGCCGACAACCCGCCGGATCTGGCCCTGCAGGAAGTCTTGTTTGAATCCGTTGCCTTTATGAAGCTGGCGGACACCTTTGGTGATCATTCCCTGTGCGAATTTCGCCGCGAAGGCCGGGGCCGGGCAAGCGTTACCATTCAGAATCTGGTGCCGGCGGATTTTCTGCGGGACCGATTTCAGGCCGCCGCCTCAGTATTGCTGTTCTCTGCCACCCTCAGCCCCGGCGTGTATTACAGGGACTTGCTGGGTTTGCCCGAGGACAGCCGTTTCATCTCTCTGCCCAGCCCCTTCAGTGCAGATCAGCTACGGGTTCAATTCACGCCAAATATCAGCACTCGACAGGCTCACCGCGAGGCATCGGTGGAGCCCATTTCAGAACTGATCGCGAAGCAATTTCGGGATCGCCCGGGGCACTACTTGGCGTTTTTCAGCAGCTTTAAATATCTGAATGAAGTGAGCAACGCACTGAGTTACTTCGCGCCGGATGTGCCCCAGCGTTCGCAGCATTCGGGAATGAGCCCGCAGCAGCGACAAGAGTTTCTGGCAGGGTTCCGGGAAGAATCCGGTAGCGTGGCGTTTGCCGTTCTCGGAGGCGTGTTCAGCGAAGGTATCGATTTGCCGGGCGAGCAGTTGATTGGCGCGTTTGTGGCTACCCTGGGCCTGCCGCCGTTTGATGCCTGGCATGAGATTCTCAAACACCGCCTGCACAAGCGCTTTGGTGCCGGCTATGACTATACCTACATGATTCCGGGTTTACAGAAAGTGGCTCAGGCCGCTGGCCGGGTGATTCGCACGCCGGACGATCGTGGGGTGATCTGGCTGATTGACGACCGCTTTATGCAGTCGCAGATTCGAGGGTTGTTACCGGAGTGGTGGTTCAAGACTGAGACAACTGAATAACGCTATCCCAGTCTTGAGGCTGAGCAGATTAGCCGAACTGGAAAAACGCCAGCTTGTTGCCGTCAGGATCTTTCACATAGGCACCATAAAACTGGTTTGGAATACGCTGTCCGGGCTCGCCGTCACAGGTTGCACCCAGTTCAATGGCCTTCTTGTAGTAGGTATCAACCGCTTCTTTCGAGCCTGGCTGCAAGGCCAGCATATTGCCGTTGCCCGGGTGGTTCGGGGAGCCGTCGAAGGGCGTGCAAACCGCCAGCATCGGGGAATTCATGCTTTCACCAATAAATGCGATGCGGCCCATATCCAGCAGGAGCTTCGCGCCCATATCTCCCAGAAGTTCGGTGTAGAACTTCTTGGCCTTTTCCATATCACTGACACCAATGGTGACGTATCCAATCATGTTCTAATCTCCTGTATCGCGCCTTTTGTACCTGCGCGGTTGGCGTTAAGCGGTTAGCCTGTCTTCCCACCGGAAATGTTTTGCCCAATGCAGGGCTTCCGGAAGTGGTAGAGGCTTGCTGTAGAAAAAGCCTTGGCCAAGATCGCAGCCAAGGTCAATCAGTTTGCGTTCAACGTCGGCATTTTCAATGCCTTCGGCAACCAGCCTTCTCTTGAAGCTTTTCGAGAGGCTTACGATAGCACTTACAATCATACTGTCGTCTGGGTCGCTCAACATGTCCATTACGAACGAACGGTCAATTTTGATCTCTTGCGCAGGCAGTCGCCGGAAATAGTCCAGAGATGAATACCCGGTTCCGAAGTCATCCAGAGAAATATCCACACCCAGTTCACGGCTGGCTTTCAGGTTTCTGAGGGCGGTTTCGGTGTCGTCCATTGCGGTGGTTTCAAGAATTTCCAGAATGAGACGGCTGCGTAACTCTATTGGGCAGTCTTCCAGCGCACTCGACAAATCGTCTTTGAACTCTTCGCTCAGGAAGTGGCAGGGGCTCAGGTTCACGCTCAGCGTGTATGGAAGATCTTGCCGGGCAAAGGCCATAAGCTGCTTTACCGCCTCGCGGATGACGAAATTCCCCAGGGTGCGTGCGTGCTCCGTGTATTCAATATGCTCAAGGAAATGCGCAGGGCTAAGAACACCCTCTTTCGGGTGGTTCCAACGAATGAGCGCTTCAAACCCGTTTACACAGTGGTGGTGGAAACAGATCTTGGGCTGGTAGTACAGCTCCATCTGCTGTTCGCGCAGGGCCGTGTCGATCTGTTCCAGCACCCGAACCCGCTCTTTTCGGGAAGAGTGCGACTGAAGGTCGAATATCTTGTAGCAGTTTTTGCCGGTTTCCTTGGCCGCATACATGGCCTGATCCGCATGACGGAGGAGCAGATCAGAATCCACGTTATCTTCCGGGTATACCGTAACGCCCATACTGCCGGAAACCTGCAGTACATGGTGCCGAAAGTTGATGGGCTGCCGGATAGCATCCAGAAGGCGTGCGTAAACCCGTTCATCGCCTACATCCCGCAGGATAGCCACAAACTCATCACCGCCCAGGCGAGCCACAATGTCGTGGCTGCGTACCGTTGCCTTGAGCTTTTCGGCAACGGATTTTAGAACCGCATCCCCTACAGCGTGGCCATGTTCGTCGTTGATGCTCTTGAATCCGTCCAGATCAATAAAGCATACAGACACCTGGCCATTTCTTTGGCCAGCTTCATAGAGTTCCTGCTCAAATAATTCGGTGAGCCGGTGGCGATTGGGCAGACCGGTTAGCGCATCGTAATTCGCGGCCAGTTCAAGATCTCTTTTATGGCTGCCCTTCTCCTCGTACAGACGTTTACGCTCGATCAGATTCCCGAGGGTTTGTGACAGAGGTGCCAGCTCGTCTGCAAGCTTCTGGGAGTATCCTTCGGCTCGGTTAGCCAGGCCAATCATGCCAAGATGAGTATCGCCGGAAAATACCGGGATACCTATGTATGTATTGATAGTCGGGTGCCCGGCAGGAAGGCCACCGCGCCGGGAGTCCTGGGACAGATCGTTGGAGATAATGGTCTCGCCGGACACCATGGGTAGCCCGAGAATATTGTCCAGGCGATCAAAAACCATGCCCCGGCGTTCCACGTCCTGGTACAGGGCCTGGGTTTCCGGGCTCCATGCGATGTTGGTAATAGCGCCTACCTTGAGAAACGGTGCGCCGTTGCTCTTATGCAGTACTTCGCCGATAAGCCCGAATTGGCTACCCGTGAGGGCGAGCAGGTCATTGAGCATCTGGCTGAATGCCGAGCGTTCATTGTCGCTTGTGAGGAATACACTCTGGGCCTGATGAATGGCCCGGTTGAGTTGGGAGACAGGTACATACTCGCTCTTATCCGACTCAATGTATGAGCGCTCCAGCTCCTCCTCCACCATGGTCGCCAGGGTGCGGAGAACATCCAGGTCTTTCTCGCTGAACTGCCGGGGCCTGTCGTCGATGATGCACAAGGTGCCGACTTTGAAGCCGCCAGGCTCGCGCACTGGCACGCCTGCATAGAAGCGGATATGCGGGCTACCCACCACAAAAGGATTGTTTCGGAACCGTGGGTCCAGGGAGGCATTTTCCACAACAAAAATATGATCCTGCCGTATGGCGTGATCGCAAAATGCTACCGAGCGAGGCGTTTCGGTAACTTCCAGCCCCTGATGTGATTTGAACCACTGACGGTCGTGATCCAGTATCGTGAACAGCGCTGTTCTGACCCTGTAGTGCTGGCGGGCGATTCGGGTAAGGCGTTCAAACCGTTCTTCCGGCGGAGTGTCGAGGATCCCCAGCCGTATAACCGCTGCGAGTCGTCTTTTTTCATTTTCCGTCACGTTCATTCAGGATCCTTGGAGAAGCCGGCGAATGAAATGTTAACAGATCGAGATTTGATACTTTGTGACATTTAGTGAACCGGGTGAGCGTGAAACCTTGATATAAGATAATAGCAGTAGGGGGTAATAGTGCGAGTGAAGGTGACTTTGTCACTGAACAAAATGCAGGGTGGGTCTAGTCTGGGTGAATACCGATGATAAAACCCATAAAGGAGCACTCCATCATGATCAAATCACTCAAAGTATTAGTTGCAGCGGCCGTTTTTGCGGTGGCACCCATCAGCACTCAGGCAGGAGATGAGAAAATGGTTGATGAAGTACTGGTGATTCTTTCAAGCGAATCCCTGCAAACCCAGGGTATGGCGATGGTGCTTTCCAACACCATGGCGCAGCAGGGTGCCAAGGTGAACGTGCTGCTGTGTGACAAGGCGGGCGATCTGGCACTGAAAAGCTACGAAGCACCGGCATTAAAGCCGAAAGATCTCACCCCCGGCCAGATGCTGCGTGGCCTGCTGAAGCAAGGCGGTGTTGCCAACGTTTGCGCGCTGTACCTGCCTAACAGTGACTATACCAAGAACGACCTGATTGACGGAGTGGGTGTGGCTATGCCACCGGAAATGGCAGGCCAGATGCTGAACCCGGCGATGCGTACCTTTACTTTCTAAGACCTTTCCACAGTTTGGTAAGGCATAAAAAAGCCGGCTCTGTTCAATTCAAGGGCCGGCTTTTTTGTGGCTGTCTGGTTAGTGAACGGCCAGCGTATCAGTGCTTTTCTGCTGGCTCGTCCAGATCCTCGTAGCCAGTCACCATGGGTTTGATGTGGCTGGTGAGGGTATGCCCCATGGTGGTCATGTACACGTGGGCGATGATGAACACCAGCATGGCGAAGGCCGCACCCGTATGAACCAGTGCGACAGTTTCAAGGCTGAGTGCGCCTGCAATTACCGCAGGCCAATCGTTGTAAAACAGATACAACAGGCCGCTTAACCAGATGATGGGTGAGATCACCAGCTTGAAGAACAGGTACGCCAGCCGCTGCAGCGGGTTGTGCTTGGCTTTGGTGGTTTTGCGGTAAGGGTGCTCGGCACCGGTAAAGGTGCCAATCAGATAGTAGTGCATCACCGCAAACAGGCCATCGCGGGTGGGCACATACTGGCGCCATTCACCGGTGGTGATGTGCCAGAAGATGGCAAACAACCAAAGCACAATCAGTGACCAGGCCGCGATGGTGTGCAACCGCGTGGCGTCACCGAAGCCCAGAAGCGAATAACTGCCGTGGATTTCGAAGCCGGTAATCAACAAGCTGAAAATCAGCAAAGCCTGAAACCAGTGCCAGAAGCGTTCAAAGCGCTTGAAAATCATTACCCGGCTCATGATTGCTTCCTCCTGCTGAATACCACACGGGCAAGGGCGTGAATCACAACCCCGGCAAGGGTCAACGCCACTACTAGCCAGCCGACTCTATCGAGCCAGGGGCTGCTGCTATGCCCCGGCATATAGATGCCACCAATGCCTGCCAGGCGGCTTTCTGCGGTATGGCAGGAGCTGCAGCGCAGAGCCTTATCTGCAGTTGGTACCATGTGGGTTATGGGCCAGTACATTCGGGTTTCAATAAAGTCGAAGTGACCGCTAAAGGGCAACCCGGATTTTTCGCTGGCAAACTCCAGGGCCTTGGGCCAGTCGTAGTTGCTCCATAGTGAAGCGTCATCAGCGCCAAATACGTGGGTTGCCAACAAGGTTTTATACTCGGTATCAAAAGGCTGTTTGCCCTGCATCAGCTTGAACGGCCAGATGCGCGAGCCGGGGTCGTTTGGCTCACCATCAAGCCGATTGATCTCCAGCGGCGGGTTATCAATATCGAATTGTTCATCTACCATGGTGTATTCAACGGTGCCATCAAACCAGGCGTAGTAAGGCATTACATTTTCGCCGTGGCGGAAGTCGCCCTTCTCGCTCAGATAGCTCACATGGCCATCTTCATCGTAGGTGGTAATGGGTTTGCTGTTTTCATCGAGCTTGCCGGCAGTGGACCAGTCCCACCACATTTTGGTTGGCACACCACCCCGGGCAAAAGCGGGTACGTGGCAGGTCTGGCATGCCACTTTGTTTACGTGATCGTTCAGTTTTTCTTTCTCATGGGGGGCCGGACCATGGCAGGATTCGCAGCTCGCCCGGCTGAGATCGGTGTGGCCGGGGATATCAATACCCAGGGTATCTTTGGCGTTTACCTGATAGCGACTTCCGGAAACACTGTGGCCCCAGGTTGAGTGACAGTCGGAACAACTGAAGTTGGCGCCATCTGGTGACATGTGTACGTCGAGAGAGCGGTCAGGTGACACTAGCGAGGAGTCGAGGTCGCCGTGTTTTACACCGTCGCCTCCACCACCGTAAAAGTGGCAGCTACCGCAGTTAGCCCGGCCCGATGCGCCCACATGCTGGGCGATGTTGGGCAGGTCTGGCGGCTGAACCATCTTGCCGCTGCCTTTGGGCCACTCTCTGGGTATATAGGTTGGGTCGCCGGCGAGAGTCGGGAACTTCCAGTAGTCGCCGGTGGTGTCGTGGCACACCAGGCAGTCCACGGCAGAATCCGCCTCTGGTGGCGGCTCATTCATATCCTTCCAGCCGTAGCCTACGTGGCAGGAGGTGCACCGGGGCTCGTTGGTAACAGCCATACCGCAAAAGCTGTTGATAACCTTGTTTTTACCCAGGGTTTGCCCGGTTTCCTTATGTTGATAAAGCCAGGTCCAGTGGGTGGTTTCCTTGATTTGCCCTGCCGCTTCGGTGTGGCACTCCAGGCAGGCTTCAGTTACCTCGCTGGCGTTTTCAAACGGGCCTTTGAGGGATTTGAATTTGGTGTGATCGGCGGTGGCAGGGCTGCGCTCAATCGCAGCCCAACCGGGGGTGCCTGCAAACATCAGCAGGGCGGCCAACGCGCTTACCACAAGGTATTTACCTGGGTAAGCCATGATCAACTTGGCCATGACGTCCTCCATGTTGTTATCAGTCTAAGGAATCGCCCGTGCCCTGTGAGTATAGCTAGTGTCAGGGCTGGTATATCTTTTCCGGATTAAGCGTCATGGACCATGGCAAGCCATCGTTCTGCCAACCGTTCACAATTCTCATGCCGGCTTTTTTGCCTTCTTTTGAGCTGCTGCCCTGAAAACCATGGTCGATGTATTTCACGTTGGTGAAACCGCGCTCAAGCAGAAAATCGGCACTGGGCTTGCCACGGGTTGAACCAGATCGGCACATGGTGACAATCAGGGCATCCTTGCTGAGCCCCTTATCCTTAAGTGCCTGCTCAACACTGGCGGTAAAGTCCGGGTTGGGATGCATGGCAAACCGGCCTTTGTCAGAAAGAAACTTGCTTCGATCGGCCAGCATGAAGGGAATGTTTTTGTCTGCCACATCGGTGAAGCCGATAAACATGATTTCAACCGGATCCCGCACATCAATGAACAGCATCTGGTCGCCCTGTGTCTGAACCAGGTCGTAGGTTTCCTGTGGAGTAAGAGAGAGGGCTTCATCCGCTGACGCATGAAAGCTCAGCCCGAAGGTTATGAGAAGTGCACTTAATAACAGCCTCATCGCGTTTTCTCCTGAAGTCGCAATACAGTAGGGGCAGCATTTACCATACCCCTGACAGGGCGGAAGTCTCAAGAGTTGGAATAAGCTTATAATCACAGGTTTGATCGAGATCAAAATAGTGGCAGGAGAGCTGCTACACTTAACCCTCTAATTCAGAAGGAGTGCATCCATTGTTGAACCGGCCCAGGCGGCATTATCCGGGCTTTTTGTCCCTTCTTGCCATATTGCTGACCATAAGCGGATGCGCCCTGCCACCCTTGGTGGATCGTACAGAAAGTTGGTCGGTACCCAGTGATCAAACTGCCGATACCCGGCTGGGGCGCGCAATCGCTCCTCTGGCCCTGGTGCACCCGGGCAAAAGTGGCGTGGTAATGCTCGAGAATGCCCACGACGCGTTTGCTGCACGAGTGCTATTGGCGGAAGGCGCTGAAGCGACCCTGGATGTTCAGTATTACATCTGGCAATACGACATCACCGGAACCATGTTGCTCGACGTGCTCTACCGGGCCGCAGAGCGAGGTGTGCGCGTGCGTCTTTTGCTTGATGACAATGGCATCTCTGGCCTTGATGAAACGCTTGCCGCATTGGATACCCATCCGAATATAGAAGTGCGCCTGTTTAATCCGTTCGTGGTGCGCAGTCCCAAATGGATAGGCTTTCTGACCAGCTTTTCGCGCCTGAATCACCGCATGCACAACAAATCATTTACCGCCGATAATCAGGCCACCATCATCGGCGGGCGCAATGTTGCTGATGAATATTTCGGAGCTGGCACGGGGGCATTGTTTGCGGATCTTGATGTATTGGCGATTGGACCTGTGGTGAGTGAGCTTTCTGATGACTTTGACCGGTATTGGTCAAGTGCCTCTGCCTACCCTGCCGCGTCTATTCTGCCTGTGCCAACAGATACGGATTTGGCGGGGTTTGTTGAAACAGCCAGAGAATGCAGCAACAGTTCCGAGGCAAACAGGTATGTGTGTGCGGTGGCTGAGTCAGAGTTTCTGAGAAACCTGTTGGCGGGCAACCTGGAGTACACCTGGGCACCGGTATCCATGGTCAGCGATGATCCTGCCAAGGTGCTGGGGAAAAAGCCAAAGAATGGGTCTATGAGCCGGCAGTTGGCCGAAGCCATGGGTAACCCCGAGCACTCGATAACACTGGTTTCGCCTTACTTCATACCTACCAAGGCCGGAGTAGAGATATTTCGCAGTCTGGAGCAACAAGGCATTCATGTGCGCGTGCTCACCAACTCCCTGGAAGCCAACGACGTCGCCATGGTGCATGCCGGCTATGCCAAGTACCGCAAACCGCTGCTGGAAGCTGGCGTACAACTCTTCGAGTTACGCAAAGTGCCCGGAGAAGAGCCAGTAGAGCGCAAGCTACAAGATAACCTGATGGGCAGCTCCTCTTCCAGCCTGCACGCCAAAACCTTTGCGGTAGATGGCAAGCGATTGTTTGTAGGTTCGTTCAATTTTGACCCCAGGTCGGTTCACATCAACACCGAGCTGGGCTTTGTGATTGAAAGCCCGGAACTGACCCAGATGATGGAAAGCCAATTTGAAGAACAAGCCCGGGTTACCGCTTATGAAGTAGTGCTGGATGAGTCGGGTGATTTGCAGTGGATAGAACGTAATGGCGGGGAAGAGATCCGGCACAGCCGCGATCCCGGGACTGGGCTATTCAAACGGATGCTGGTTTCGGTGTTCTCGTTTTTGCCGATTGAGCATTTGTTGTAACCATAGCCTATGCTTTTTGATGCGCGTCATTATGGCGTAAGAATTTTTCGCTATGATGTTAGCAGCCTAACTTTAACTGTAATAATTGACGCCTGCACCAGGGAAGAACAATGACCGGTTCAAAGTCCAAAGTTCGCCAGAAGCTTCTCATTACTCTCGCTGTGATTGCTGCGATTGCCTTAGTCGCCTGGCAGTTCTTGCCGGATAACGGCCGGCTTCCAGAACACATTGCCTCCGGAAATGGCCGCATAGAAGCTACTCAGGTAGACATTGCTACCCGTATTCCAGGCCGCTTGCAGAGCTTTTTTGTGGCTGAGGGCGAGCTGATTGATGCCGGCAGCGCGGTGGCCGAAATGGACACCGACGAATTGCAGGCAACCATGGCAGCGGCTCAGGCCAATCTGAATCAGGCAATAGAAGCCCAAAACCTGGCCCAGGCAATGGTCGTTCAACGTGAAAGCGAACTCCGCCTGGCGCGTGCAGACTTGAGTCGGATGGAAGCACTGGTGGACAAAGGCCATGTCTCCCGCGAGCAGCTGGATCGTGCCCGCACCACCGCTGAAACCGGTGAAGCTGCGCTACAGGCATCAAGAGTTCAGGTAGCCTCTGCCCTTGCCGGTATTGAAGCAGCGAGAGCCAGTATTCGTAAAGTTCAAACCACCATTGACGACAGCCACCTTATCAGCCCGATTGGCGGGCGTGTGCTCTACCGTCTGGCCGAACCCGGTGAGGTTTTGGCGGCCGGAGGCAAAGTGGCAACGGTGATCGACGTCACGGATGTGTACCTCACCATTTTCCTGCCCACCGCCCAGGCCGGCAAGGTTCGGGTTGGTTCCGAAGCTCGTATCGTTCTGGATGCTTTGCCCGATTACGTGGTGCCGGCTGAGGTGAGTTTTGTGGCGGCCGAAGCCCAGTTCACGCCCAAGGCAGTTGAAACCCGCAGCGAGCGCGAGAAGCTTATGTTCCGGGTGCGCATACGGATTAATGCAGAGCTGCTTGAAGCCTACCGCGACCGGGTTAAAACCGGTGTGCCGGGGGATGCCTATGTACGTGTGGATGAAAGCCAGCCCTGGCCGGAGCATCTGCAAGTGAACCTGCCCAATGGTTAATGAGCGTAATGCCGGCGCCTTGGATACAAAGCCGGTTGCCCGGCTGGAATCGATAAGCCACTACTACGGCAGTCGCACCGCCCTGCAAAACGTTAGTCTGGAGCTTCCCGCTGGCTGCATGGTGGGCCTGATTGGTCCCGATGGCGTGGGCAAGTCGACATTGATGGGCCTGGTCGCCGGCGCTCGCCAGTTACAGCAAGGGCGCTTGCAGGTTCTGGGTGGCGATATGGCCGATTCGCGCTTTCGTAGCGAAGCTGCACCGCGCATTGCCTATATGCCTCAGGGCCTTGGCGGAAACCTCTATCACACCCTGACCATCGATGAGAATATCGGCTTTTTTGCCGACTTGTTCGGTTTGCGAGGAAAAAACCGCGCCAGCCAAATTGACCGACTGCTTTCGGCTACCGGCCTGCTGGAGTTCCGCGACCGGCCCGCCGGCAAGCTTTCCGGTGGTATGAAACAGAAGCTGGGCTTGTGCTGCGCACTGATCCACAATCCGGAATTGTTGATTCTGGATGAGCCCACCACCGGCGTAGATCCGCTTGCCCGTAAACAATTCTGGGATCTGATCGACTCTATCCGCGCCCAGCAACCCATCATGAGCGTGCTGGTGGCCACCGCCTATATGGAAGAGGCCGAGCGCTTCGACTGGCTGGTTGCCATGGACGGCGCCGCGATACTGGATACCGGCTCCCCCCAGGAGCTGAAGCAGAAAACCGGCACAGACACGCTCGACGAGGCCTTTATTGCCTTGCTGCCGGACGACCGCCAGGAAACCGCCGGCACAAACCCGAAAACCGCAGCGCCGGCCGTAGTTTCAGCCGATGACATCCCGGCCATAGAGGCCCACAACCTCACCCTGCGCTTTGGTGACTTTACCGCAGTGAAAGACGTCAGCTTCACCATTCCCAAGGGCGAAATATTCGGTTTTCTGGGTTCCAACGGCTGTGGCAAAACCACCACCATGAAAATGCTGACGGGCCTGCTAACCCCAACCGAGGGCGAGGTCTCGCTGTTTGGTGCGCCTCTGGACTCCCGTGATCTGAGCACTCGCCAGCGCGTGGGTTACATGTCCCAGTCGTTCTCGCTCTACAGTGAGTTGACGGTGCGTCAGAATCTGGTGCTGCACGCCAAGTTGTTCCATATAGCGCCGGAGCGTATACAGCCCAGGATAGATGAGCTGGTTGAAGAGTTTGATTTGGCCGATGTGATGGACGAGCTTGCCGGCGATCTGCCGCTGGGGGTTCGCCAGCGGTTGTCATTGGCGGTGGCGGTGGTGCACTCGCCGGAGCTGTTAATTCTCGATGAGCCTACTTCCGGGGTGGATCCAGCTGCCCGCAACAATTTCTGGCGCCTGCTGCTGCGGTTATCCCGCGAAGACGGTGTCACCATTTTTATTTCCACACACTTCATGAATGAAGGTGAGCGTTGCGACCGGATTTCTCTGATGCACGCCGGCGAAGTGCTGGCCTGCGATACCCCTGCTGCACTGATTGAGCAGGCCGGGGCAGAGAATCTGGAAGGCGCCTTCATGCAAACGCTTGAGGCAGCCATCGATCCGTCCACAAGTCAGGGCGACGGTAAGGTACTGGGCACCGACAACGCCTCTCAGCCTCGTCACCGGCGTTTCAGCTGGCAAAGGTTGCTGGCATACGCCCGGCGCGAAACCCGCGAGTTGCTGCGCGACCCTATTCGTATGTCGTTTGCGTTCATCGGTTCAGCCTTGTTGATGATGATTCTGGGCTACGGCATTACGCTGGATGTGGAAGATCTGCCTTTTGCGGTTCTGGATCAGGACCAGAGCCCCCAAAGCCGCGATTACATAACCGCTGTGTCCGGCTCCCGGTATTTCATTGAGCAACCCGCGTTATCCAATGTGGAAGAGTTGGAACGGCGAATGCAGTCCGGCGAGCTCAGTTTGGCGCTGGCCATACCGCCGGGCTTCGGCAAGGATCTCAAGCGCGGCCGGCCCGCTGATATCGCCGTGTGGGTAGATGGCGCCATGCCGTTTCGTGGCGAAACCATTCAGGGATACATCCAGGGGCTGCACTTCAGCTATCTGAAAGATCTGGCGCTTCGCACCTATGGCGCCGTGCCAGCGCTGAGCCTGGTAACCATCGAATCCCGTTACCGCTATAACCAGGACTTCCGGAGCCTCGACGCCATGGTGCCGGCGGTGATTCCGATTTTGCTGGTGTTCATACCGGCCATCCTGATGGCCCTGGGTATTGTGCGGGAGAAGGAGCTGGGCTCGATCACCAATTTGTATGTAACACCGGTGAACCGGCTGGAGTTCCTGCTGGGTAAACAGCTGCCTTATATCGGGTTCAGCATGTTGAGCTATGTCAGCCTGGTGTTGCTGGCGATCTTCCTGTTTGATGTGCCCGTGAAAGGCGGCGTGCTGACCCTGACCCTGGGCGCTCTGCTGTTCGTAACGGCCACCACCGGTCTGGGCCAGGTTATCTCGGCCTTTGCCTCTACCCAGGTTGCCGCGCTGGCAGCCACCGCCATCGTTACCATACTGCCCACCATTCAGTTCTCCGGCATGACAGAGCCGGTGTCATCACTGGAGGGTGCCGGTGCGGTTATCGGCCAGTTCTGGCCCGCCACCTGGTTTTTGCAGATCAGCCGTGGTGTGTTTACCAAGGGGCTTACGTTTGCTGATCTGCAGCATTCTTTCCTGATCCTGGCGGCGTTTATTCCGGTGCTTACGCTGATGTCTGTGTTCCTACTTCGTAAACAGGGGCGTTGATGATGGAATCAATCGTCAATATCTGGAATCTGGGAATGAAAGAACTGCGCAGCATCTGGAGCGATAAGGTGCTGCTCGTGTTTGTCGTACTGGCATTTACCCTGATGGTCTATACCGCTGGCTCTGCTGGTTCCATGGAGCTGAACAACACGCCTGTTGCAGTTGTGGATGAAGACCAGACCGCGTTGTCTGGCCACATTATCGATTCCTTGCAGCAGCCCTGGTTTCTTGAGCCCGATCACATCAGCTTTGGCCAGATAGATACCGTGCTGGACAGCGGCAGCCACACCTTCGCACTGGTGATTCCAGAGGGCTTTGAGCGCGATATGCGCACCGGGCGTGTAACCAGCCTTCAGTTGAATATTGATGCCACGCGCATGACCCAGGCCTTCATCGGTTCCCGTTACATTGAGCAAATGGTCACCATGGAGGTGGCGGAATTCCTGCGCAGCGATAGCGACAGCGCCGTCCTGCCGATCAACCTGGTGATCCATGCGAGCTTCAACCCTAACCTGGAGGGCACCTGGTTTGGTGGGGTGATGGAACTGATCACCATGATCACCATGATCAGTATTATTCTGTCGGGAGCGGCGCTGATTCGGGAGCGCGAACACGGCACGGTGGAACACCTGATGGTGATGCCAATCCGGCCCTTTGAAATTATGGCGGCAAAGGTGTGGGCCAACGGCCTTATTGTGATGCTGGCCGCCATTTTTTCGGTGACGGTGATTATTCAGAATGTGCTTGCGGTGCCGATACAGGGCTCGTTGCTGCTGTTTTTTTTCGGGGCGCTAATCCACCTCTTCTCCACCACCGCTATCGGCATTCTGATTGGCACTGTGGCGCGGACCATGCCCCAGTTTGGCCTGTTGCTGATACTCACCATCATCCCCTTGCAGTTGCTCTCAGGCGGTATAACACCAAGGGAAAGCATGCCGGACCTGGTGCAGAACATCATGCTGGCCGCGCCCACCACCCACTTCGTCAGCATGGCGCAAGCCATCCTGTACCGTGGCGCGGGGCTGGAGGTGATATGGCCACAAATGCTGGCGCTGGCGGGTATAGGTGTGGTGTTTTTCAGTGCTGCGTTGGCGCTGTTCAGGCGGCATTTGTCGGTTTAGAGGCCTGTATCCGGCGGATTCATGCGGACAGGGTTCAAACGAAAAACAGGGCGGAGTATAGCTGGGGTAAAGCGGGAAAATGGTCGGCGTGGCAGGATTCGAACCTGCGACCCCTTCGTCCCGAACGAAGTGCGCTACCAAGCTGCGCCACACGCCGATCAACCGCCGGTATTATACGGATTCAATTGACTAATTCTAGCCCTGAGCCAGACAACAGGGCATCCGCAAATGCACTGAGATTATCGTATATCGCAACGCTTGCGCCGGGAATTGCGCGGGCTTTCAGACTGCGTTTTGTGTCTTTTCCATTGCCGGTTCGAACCAGTACAGGCTGGCAGTTTTCGGCAGCGCCTGCTTCCAGATCCTTGCGGCTGTCTCCTACCATAATGGCGCCTTCGAGGGTGTCCAGTTGCAGGTGATTCTGGATCTGCTCCAGTAACCCGGTAAGGGGTTTTCGACAACTACAGCCATCATCGGGATGATGCGGGCAGTAGGCGATGAACTCGACTTGGCCGCCCTCGGCTGCCAGTAACCGTGTCATTTTTTCGTGCATGCCATCCAGAATATCGGTGCCGTAAAAGCCCCGGGCTATGCCGGATTGATTGGTGGCAATGGCGATGCGATGGCCGGCTTTGTATAGCCGTGCCATCGCCTCAATACTGCCGGGAATCGGGTGCCAGTCATCTACTGTGCAAATGTAGCTGCCATCGTATTCGTTGATGACCCCGTCCCGGTCGAGGATGATCAGCATGGGTTAGCCAGCAGCAGGGAGCAGTGAGATATCAGCCACCCGCAAGAACAGGTTGTGCAGGCGGTTAAGCAGCGCAAGGCGGTTGTCCCGTACGGCCTCGTCATCAGCCATTACCATCACTTCGTTGAAGAAGTTGTCTACCGGATCATGCAGGCTTGCAAGGGATTGCAGCGCACCGGCGTAGTCGCCTTTCTCAAATAGCGGGAGCACCTTTTCGGCTTGATGATTCAGCTGGTCTGCCAGGGTTTTTTCGGCGGCGTCTTGCAACAGGCTGTTGTTGACGGTCTCACCAACGCTTTCACCACCCTGCTTGGACAGAATGTTGGAAACCCGCTTGTTCGCCCCGGCAAGTGCCAGAGCTTCTGGCAGCTGACGGAAGGCCTCCACAGCTTTTACCCGGCGGTCGAAATCCAGCGGGCGCGTGGGACGACGTGCGTGCACGGCGAGGAATACCTCTGCGCCAATGCCGCGCTCATCGTAATAGGCCCGGAACCGTTCCAGCATGTAATCAACAACGTTGGCGGCGGTATTTTCTTCGGTCAACCCGGTGAAGTTCTCTTCTGCCCATTCACAGCAGGTTTGCAGATCCAGAGGCAGTTCCCGCTCAATGATGATGCGCAGTACGCCCAAAGAGGCGCGACGCAGGGCGAAGGGATCACGGGTACCGGAAGGTGGCTGGCCAATGCCGAACAGGCCTACCAATGAATCCAGGCGATCAGCAATGGCAAGGGCGCAACTGGTGAGCGTGGTGGGCAGGCTGTCTTTGGCAAAGCGCGGCATGTACTGCTCGTTCATCGCTTTTGCCACATCGGCCGGCTCGCCGTCGTCGGCTGCGTAGTACTGACCCATGATGCCCTGAAGATCGCTGAACTCCAGTACCATCTCGGTTACCAGGTCGGTCTTCGCCAGCATGGCGGCGCGCTCGGCCAGAGCCGGGTCACTGCCAATCGCTGCAGCGATCTTACTCGCCAGAGCAGCTACCCGAACGGATTTGTCATAAATGCTGCCAAGCTTGTCCTGGAAAACAATCGGTTTGAGCCGCTCTACACGATCTTCCAGGCGGATTTTCCGGTCGTTTTCGTAGAAGAAGGCGGCGTCGGCGAGGCGCGGACGAATCACTTTTTCGTTACCGGAGACAACCTGAGAGGGATCTTTGCTCTCAATGTTGGCGACGGTAATAAACAGGGGCAGCATGTCGCCATTGTTGTCGACTACGTGGAAGTATTTCTGGTGCTCTTCCATGGAGGAAATCAGGGCTTCCGCAGGAACTTCCAGGAAGCGCTGGTCAAACCGGCCCATAAGCGGCACAGGCCATTCGTTCAGGCCGGTAACTTCATCCAGAAGATCTTCATTGATCACCACTTTGCCACCCGCCTCAGCTTCGGCAAGGGCGCTGACGCCAGCACGGATCATTTCCCGGCGTTTGGCGAAATCAGCAATCACGTAGCCTTCCTGCTCAAGGACAATTTCGTAGTCTGCCGGCGTTGGAATAATCAGCGCTTTCGGACAATGGAAACGGTGGCCCAGGGTTTTGTTGCCGGGCGTCAGTTCCATGATAGGCGTGTCAATAACCTTGTTGCCGTACAGCATCACCAGCCAATGAACAGGACGCACAAACTCTGTGCGGTGAGCACCCCAGCGCATGCGCTTGGGAATAGGCAGGGACGCCAGCGATTGCTCAACCAGCCCGGACATAAGATCGACGGTTGGCCTGCCCTTCTCTACGGCGCGATAGACCAGCCAGGCACCTTTATCGGTTTCCAGAGTGTCGAGCTGATCCGGAGTTACGCCCAGAGATGTGGCAAAGCCGGTGAGTGCGCGAGTGGGGTTACCGGAATCATCGAACGCAGCTGTTACCGCCGGGCCGCGCTTTTCAACCGGCTTGTCGGGCTGTGCATCAGAAAGATCGCGAATGCGCACGGCCATGCGGCGGGGCGTGGCAAAGGCTTCTACCTTACCGAATTCGATGCCGGCAGCCTCCAGGCCCTGGATAATACCCTGAGTGAATGCATCAGACAGTGGCTTGAGTGATTTCGAGGGCAGTTCTTCAACGCCCAGTTCGACCAGAAAATCCTGCTTTGCCATGATTATGCCTTTCCCTCTGCCTGTGGTGCCTGCTTCGCTTTTTTACCCTTCTTGCCGTTGGCCTTGTTATCGGCTGCATCGGCAATAGCCAATACTTCCTGGCGTAAGGCTTCCGGGGCTAGCGGAAAGCCGAGCTTGCGGCGGCTGTCGAAGTACGCCTGGGCCACGGCGCGGGCCAGAGTGCGCACGCGCAGGATGAAGCGCTGACGCTCGGTGACTGAGATAGCGTGGCGGGCATCCAGCAGGTTGAATGTATGAGATGCTTTCAAAACCTGCTCGTAGGCAGGCAGCGCCAGACCAGCTTCAATCAGCCGTGCACTTTCGCGCTCGTGAACATCAAAGCTCTGGAACAGAAACTCGACGTCTGCGTGTTCAAAGTTGTAAGTGGACATTTCCACTTCCTGCTGGTGGAACACGTCGCCGTATGTGACCACACCGTCCGGGCCTTCGGTCCACACCAGGTCATAAACACTGTCTACGCCCTGCAGATACATGGCAATGCGCTCAAGACCGTAAGTGAGCTCGCCGGTAACCGGATAGCATTCCAGGCCACCCACCTGCTGGAAATAGGTAAACTGGGTGACTTCCATACCATTCAGCCAGATTTCCCAGCCCAGACCCCAGGCGCCCAGCGTAGGCGATTCCCAGTTGTCCTCTACAAAACGGATGTCGTGAACCAGCGGATCGAGCCCCAGAGCGCGCAGCGAATCAAGGTACAGTTCCTGAATGTTGTCTGGAGAAGGCTTGAGCACTACCTGAAACTGGTAGTAGTGCTGCAGACGGTTGGGGTTCTCGCCATAGCGGCCGTCTGTGGGGCGGCGACTTGGCTGCACATACGCCGCATTCCAGGTTTCTGGCCCAATGGCCCGCAAGAAGGTAGCCGGGTGAAAGGTTCCTGCGCCCACTTCCATATCCAGGGGCTGAAGTACTACGCAGCCATGCTGCGCCCAGAAGTTCTGCAGCGCCAGAATCAAGCCCTGAAACGTCTTGATGTCTGGAGTGGTGCTGATCGTTGCCTTGTTTTTCGCCTGCTCTGTCACAACGTATGCCTGCTGATTCGGTCTGTGTGTGGCCCGCTCACAAGAGGACCATTCGGAAAAAGGCGCATTATACGCGCGCCAAAGCGGTATTTCTAAGTTGTCTTCATGCTGTTGATTTTGAACTAGAAGAAGGTCAGCCCTACGGCAAAGAGCTTCTCAACTTCCCGTACCCGGGATTTATCCACCAGGAACAGGATTACATGGTCGTCCGGTTGTACTCGCAAGTGGTCGTGGGCGATGAGTACTTCGTTGTGGCGCACAATCGCACCAATGGTCGCACCTTGAGGCAGATTGATTTCATCCAGGCGTCTGCCAACCACCTTGGAGGATCTATGATCTCCGTGGGCAATTGCTTCGATGGCTTCTGCAGCGCCTCTGCGTAGCGAGTGAACGTTTACAACATCGCCACGGCGTACATGGGTAAGCAAGCTGCCAATGGTGGTTTGCTGAGGCGAGATTGCTACATCAATCTCCCCACCCTGGATCAGATCCACATAGTCGGGGTTGTTGATCAGGGTGAACACTTTGCGGGCGCCCAGGCGCTTGGCCAGCAAGGAAGCCATAATGTTGGCCTCATCATCGTTGGTCACCGCAATGAACACATCGGTATTTTCGATGTTCTCTTCCAGCAGTATGTCCTTGTCTGCCGCATTACCTTCAAGAACCACTGTCTTGCGCAAGCCTTCGGAAAGCAGTACACAGCGATCATGATCTCGCTCAAGCAGCTTTACCTGATAGCGATCTTCCAGGGTATAGGCCAGGCGCTGGCCGATGTTGCCACCGCCGCAAATAAAGATCCGTTTGTAGTTCTTTACCAGCGGTTGCAGCTCGCTCATCACTGAGCGTATGTGATCGGCGCCGGCGATGAAAAACACCTCATCGCCATCTTCAAGCACTGTATCGCCCTTGGGCATAATCGCCCGATCCTTTCGGAAAATGGCGGCAACCCGGGTCTCGATTTTCGGCATGTGCGTGCGCAGGTAAGACAGCTCGCGGCCCACCAGCGGCCCGCCTTCAGTGGCGCGGATGGCAACCAGTCGAACCAGCCCTTTGGAGAATTCCAGTACCTGCAGAGCGCCGGGGTACTCAACCAGGCGCGTAATGTGCCGGGTAACAAGATGCTCCGGGCTGATCATCACATCGATGGGGAAACCGGTCTCCCTCCCGAACAGCTTTTTGTTCGACAGGTAGGCGCTGGCGCGGACGCGGCTGATCAGTTTGGGCGTGCTGTACAGAATGGAGGCAATCTGACAGGCAACCATATTGGTCTCGTCGCTGTTGGTCACAGCAATCAGCATGTCGGCATCTTCTGCGTTGGCTTGGCTCAGAACAGAAGGGTAAGAGGCCATGCCCTGTACGGTACGAATATCAAGGCGATCCTGCAGCTCCCGAAGCCGCACGGCGTCTGTGTCGATAACGGTTATATCGTTGGCTTCACTGGCCAGGTTTTCTGCCAGTGTGCCGCCCACTTGCCCGGCACCGAGGATCAGGATCTTCATGATTCAGGTTTCTCCAGCACGGCATAGAAGAAGCCGTCATGGCTGATTGGATCGGGGAGAAGCTGTCGCCCGGCGCCCATATCAGTCCCCCACTGAGCCTCCGGCTCAATAAGAACGGCACTGCTCTGCTGTTTAATAAACCTCTGGATTATACGGTGATTTTCCTGAGGGAACACGGAGCAGGTGGCATAGACCAATCGCCCTCCCGGCTTCAGTACCTTCCACATGGCTTCCAGAAGCCCAAGCTGTATGCTCGCCAAGGGCACTATGTCGGTTTCACGGCGCAGCAGTTTGATGTCCGGATGGCGGCGGATAACGCCGCTGGCGCTGCAGGGTACGTCGAGAAGAATGCGGTCAAAAGCCTGGCCATCCCACCACTGCTCAATATCTGCGGCATCCGCCTCCAGCAGGCTGGCGTGCAGATCCAGCCGGTCCAGATTTTCCTGAACCCTGGGCAAGCGCGCGGCGGATTCATCAATGGCGACCACTTCGGCAAGTTCTGCCTGGCTTTCCAGGATGGCGCAGGTTTTTCCACCCGGAGCCGCACAGGCATCAAGAACCCGTTGCCCCGGTGCGAGATCCAGCAGGGTGGTGCAAAGCTGCGCAGCTTCGTCCTGTACGCTCACGGCGCCATCGGCAAACCAGGGCAATTGATCCACTTGCACCGGCCGGCCAAGCTGGATGCCGTGGGGTGCAAAGCGTGTGGCACTGGCCTCAATGCCTGCTTCGTTCAGCAAGGCCAGATATTCATTCCGGCTGAAGCGCAGGGCGTTAACCCTGAGTGTCATGGGTGCCTGGGCGTTGTTGGCTTCGAGAATCGCCTGCCAGCTATCGGGCCAGTTATGGCGCAGCTTTTCGACCATCCAGCCGGGATGGCTGAAACGGCTGGCGTCATCTTGTGGTTCCGGGGCCCCTTCGCGTTCGGCGGATCGCAAAATACCGTTCACCAGGCCAGTAAGATGGGGCTTGTCGAGGGCGCGGCAGGCTTCCACCGATTCGTTCAGAACCGCGTAGGAAGCTTGCTGGCTGAAGCGGAGCTGGAAAAGGGCGACCAGCATCAGGTGGTGAACAATACGGTCCTGGCTTTTAATAGGCTTTTTAAGCCGGCTATTCAGCTCACTGTCGAGGCGGTGAAACCAGCGGCAGGTGCCGTAGCACAGGGCTTGAAGCGCTGGGCGTTCGTTGAGAGCAACCCGTTGCAGTGCCGGTGGCAGGCACTGGGACAAAGATTCACCGCATTCCACCGCCAGAAGAACATCCGCCGCAACGGCGCGCAGGGGTTGGTCGTAGTCGCTCATGTCAGCGCAGCTCCTGTCCGGGTAAAAGCAGTTGTTTGCCCCCGTTTATCAGGTCATTCACGCTCTGGGCGCGAGACCCTGGCAGCTGTAGGCGGGTGATGCGCAAGGTGCCGGTACCACAGGCAATATCAATGCCTTCCCGTTCACGGCTTATCACTGTGCCGGCCGGTTTGGCGCTTTGCTCTTCAATGGCAGTAGCTTCGTGTATTCGCAGCCGTTGCTCTTCAAAATCCGTATAGGTGCCCGGCCAGGGGTTGAAGGCGCGAATCAGGCGTTCAATGGCCAGAGCGCTCAACGACCAGTCGATATGGCCTTCTTCCTTGGACAGTTTGTGGGCGTAACAGGCCAGTTCGTTGTCCTGCACTTCGCCTTGGAGGCTGCCCTTTTCCAGCAGGTCCAAAGCCTCGATGATCGCCTGGCCACCTAGCTCGGCAAGGCGGTCGTGAAGGCTGCCCCCGGTATCATTGGCTCCGATAGGCGTTGCGGATTTCAGCAACATGGCGCCAGTATCGAGACCTTTGTCCATCTGCATGATGGTAATGCCGGTTTCTGCATCGCCAGCTGCAATGGCACGCTGTATCGGCGCCGCACCACGCCAGCGCGGCAAAAGAGATGCGTGGATGTTGAGGCAACCGTGGGCGGGAATGTCCAGCACGGCCTGGGGCAGGATTAGCCCGTAAGCCGCCACAACCATTACGTCAGGCCGAAGATTGGCCAGTTCCTGCTGGGCTTCCGGGGTTTTCAGGCTTTCCGGCTGGAATACCGGGATGTTGTTGTCCAGTGCAACCTGCTTCACTGGGCTGGGCTGGAGTTTGCGGCCACGGCCAGCGGGTCGGTCGGGTTGGGAGTATACGCCTACAAGGGTGTGGTGGCTGCCCAGCAGCGCTCTCAAAGCGGTTGCTGCGAAATCCGGAGTGCCAGCAAAAACGAGTCGCACGGTGTTGGGTCTCTGTCTCGTTGAATACGAAAAGACCGGGCATGGCCCGGTCCGATACTGTCGAAGCTTTTACACTATCCTCACGCGGCCATCAGGCACTATTCACGCACTTTGCTTTTGAAGCTTTTCCAGCTTCTTGCGAATGCGGTTGCGCTTGAGGTTGCTCAGATAATCTACGAAGAGCTTGCCGTTGAGATGGTCCATCTCATGCTGGATGCAAACCGCCAACAGGCCGCGAGCTTCGAGCTCAAATGGCTTCCCGTTACGGTCCAGTGCGCGAATCATGCAGTGCTCTATACGCTCTACATCCTCATAAAAGCCTGGAACCGAGAGGCAACCTTCCTGCATGGCTTCGAGTTCGCCATCCAGTACTTCAACCTGTGGGTTGATAAACACCATTGGCTCGCTTTTGTCCTCAGACAAATCCATAACGATGATCTGCTTGTGAACGTTGACCTGTGTCGCGGCCAAGCCAATACCGGGCGCATCGTACATGGTCTCGAACATGTCGTCGATCAGCTTGCGGTCGGCGTCTGTCAGTTCGTCTACCGGCTTGGCAATGGTGCGCAGACGGGGGTCCGGGTATTCAAGAATATCTAGTATCATAATGCTCGTACTTTTGGCCTGTATGACGAACGTCAGGAATTTCGGCTGACATTCTGAATGACTAACGGCTTTGGCTGACTTTTAACGTTGTCTTTTGTAACCGTGTGAAAGCGATCTCTGAAATGCGACAGCGTAGAGCGCAAATTGTTCCCTTCACACTATAAGATACGCAGCGCGTTGCCTCTGATGGGTACATTATCCACCATATTGTCGATTGAGTACAAACTGACCAGGTAATCGCTGAAATCTTCGGTAAATCCCATAGAATTTACTGGAGGAACAAAAGATAACATCACAATTTGCGAGACATCTTCTATAGTAAGTTGCATAACAACGTAATAAGCTGCAGAAAACTGGCTGCATCCTTACCAGAATGCATAGAATCAAGGCACGCGATCAAGGACTTAGACAATGAGGAAACTGCTGTACGCTCTGGCAGCCACTACGCTGCTATTAACCTCCTGGGCTCACGCCGCACCTGAACTGCGGTCTGATCATCCTGAGCGTTACACTGTTGTGAAGGGTGATACTCTTTGGGATATTTCAGGGCGTTTTCTGAGCAATCCGTGGTATTGGCCGGAAATTTGGCACGTTAACCCCCAGGTTGCCAACCCGCATCTGATTTATCCGGGCGATCGGCTTGCTCTGGTTTATATCGACGGCAAACCCCGCGTCACCAAGGTAACGTCGAACAACGGTGTTGTGAAACTGTCCCCGCAGGTGCGCTCTGAGCGGATTGATACACCTATCCCGGCTATTCCTCTGGATGCAATCAGCAGCTTTCTGACGGACACCCGTGTCGTCACCCCTGAGCAGATCGATGCGGCACCGTATATCCTCGAAGGTAAAGACGCACGCATAGTGCTCGGTGCTGGCGATCGGGTTTATGCCCGCGGCAAGAAGCCAGCTGATAAAGTTGGCGTTTTCCGTCGCAGCCAGGAATTTGTTGATCCGGATACCGGTGAGTTTCTTGGCCTGGAAGCGCGCAGCATTGCCCGTGGTGATATCTCTGCAGAAAACGGCGAAGTTCTGACTTTGGATCTGACCCGCTCCAGTGAAGAAGTGCGTATTGGCGACCGCTTGTTGGTTAATGAAGACCGTCGCCTGACCACCAGCTTTGTGCCCAGCTCTCCAGCTCAGGAGATTGAAGGCAAGATGATGTCAGTGGACGGTGGCGTTACCCAGATTGGCCAGTACAACGTGGTTACGATTAACCGTGGTGCCCGCGAAGGGCTGGAAGCCGGCAACGTGATGGCCATTCTCAAGAGTGGTAATCTGGCCCGCGATCCGGTTACCAACGAAACCATTGAGCTGCCTTCCGAGCGAGCTGGCTTGCTGATGGTGTTCCAGGTTTATGAAAAAATGAGTTACGGGCTAATTTTGCAGGCAACCCGTCCGCTTTCAGTGGGCGATAAGGTTACCAACCCCTGATTCAGTGATCAGTTAATTAAAAGCCGGGCCAGGATGGCCCGGCTTTGTTGTTTTCAAGGATGATGTTGTGTTTACCTTCCCCTCTGCGCAGTGGCTGTTTCTTACCTGTTTGCCTAAATTCGGGCGTACCCGCCGGCGAGCTATGCTCGCAACCATTCCCAACCTTGTTGAACTGCTCACCAAAAACGCTGCGACACTCCGGGCACTTGGCTTGCACACTGAAACCGTGGCGGCAATTCTGGCGTGGCAACAGCAGGACGAGACCAACGCCAGTGTTCGCACTACCCGGCAAGTTCTGTTGGCCTGTGAACGACATGCCATCGGCATCCTGAGCTGGCAAAGCCCGGACTACCCGGAAGCCCTTCGGCACATCCACGATGCCCCTCTGGTGCTATACACGCGAGGTGATGCCAGCCTGTTGAGCCGCGAACAGATTGGTATTATTGGCAGCCGTAACGCCACGCCTGCAGGCCTTGACCACGCCCGTTCATTTGCTGGAGAGCTGAGTGGGCGGGGGTTGCTGGTAACCAGTGGGCTGGCCTTGGGGGTTGATGGTGCAGCCCATGCGGGCGCTCTGGATGCCGGGCACCCCACCATTGCTGTTATTGGCTGTGGCCTTGATCGCATATACCCGAACCAGCACCGCCGGCTTGGTGAGCGGGTGATCGCGAATGGCCTGCTGGTGTCGGAATACCCGCCGGGTACACCGGCGAGGGCCGCACACTTTCCCCAGCGCAATCGCATTATCAGTGGTTTGAGTCGGGGCATTCTTGTGGTCGAGGCCGGGCTTAAAAGCGGCTCTCTTATCACCGCCCGCCTGGCGTTGGAGCAAGGGCGTGAGGTGTTTGCAATTCCCGGATCGATCCACAGTCCGGTGGCACGGGGGTGCCATTATCTGATCAAACAGGGTGCCCGGTTGGTAGAACAGGTAGACGATATTCTGGAGGAGCTGGGTGCCTCCTGGGCGCAACCGCTGGAACAGCATTCGCAAGCACCGGCTGCCAGCCTGCTGGCAGGTCTGGACAGCAGGGAAATCGCGGTGTTTGAGGCATTAGGGTATGATCCACAATCAACCGATACACTGTGTATGGCTACCGGTCTTCCGGCAGATCAGCTTGTCCAGTCCCTTCTGCTTCTCGAGCTTGAAGGATTGGTCAGTTCCGCCCCCGGAGGTTTCCAGAAAATCGCCTGAGCCCGGTGTGATGATTCACCCCGTTTTGGTCTGACAACATCAGCATGGCTGCACCCAACCCGCTAAACGATCAGCAGATACAGCTTGCTTGCAGCACAATCCTGCAAGGTGGCGTTATTGCCTACCCCACTGAGGCTGTGTGGGGTCTTGGATGTGATCCCTGGAATCTCCAGGCGGTCACCCGAATCCTTCAGCTCAAGAACCGGCCGGTTGAGAAAGGCCTGATTCTGGTGGCGGCGTCTGTGGAACAGATCCGGTTCCTGCTGGACCCTCTGCCCGAGCCTCTTCAATTGGCGGCACTGAGCCACTGGCCCGGCCCGGTGACCTGTTTGCTGCCGGACGTGAACCAACAGATTCCAGAGTGGGTGCGTGGCAGTCACAGCTCCATTGCAGTGAGAGTCAGCGAGCACCCTGTGGTTAAAGCTTTGTGTGAAGCTGCGGATATGCCTCTGGTTTCCACCTCCTGCAATCCCGCCGGGGAAGAACCAGCCCGAGATGCAGAGCAGGTGGGCCACTACTTCAAAGATCAGCTTGATCAGATTGTGCCGGGAGCCCTTGGCGGTAACCGGAAACCCAGCCGAATTATTGATATTGTTAGCGGTAAACAGCTTCGTTAGGAGAATTCATGCCACAGCAACCCGATAGCAACGCGGTTAAGCAGTATCTGCTTGAATTGCAGGATGCCATCTGTCAGCGCCTGGAAGCACTGGAAGGTGGTGCAGAGTTTGTACGTGATGCCTGGGATCGCCCGGAGGGCGGCGGCGGTGTGAGCCGAGTCATCAGCGACGGCCGTATTTTTGAAAAGGGCGGGGTTAACTTCTCCCATGTAATGGGTGCGACCATGCCTCCGTCGGCCACTGCCCATCGCCCTCATCTTGCAGGTGCACCCTGGGAGGCTATGGGTGTGTCTCTGGTAATTCATCCGAACAATCCCTACGTGCCCACCTCACACGCCAACGTAAGGTTCTTTATCGCTACGCCGGAGAAAGGTGAGCCGGTTTACTGGTTTGGCGGTGGTTACGATTTGACTCCCTACTACGGCTTTGATGAAGACTGTATACACTGGCACAAAACCGCCAAAGACGCCTGTGCGCACTTCGGAGACGATACGTATCAGCGCTACAAAGACTGGTGCGATGACTATTTTTACCTGAAGCACCGGGACGAGCCTCGCGGTGTAGGTGGCCTGTTTTTCGACGACCACAACACCGGCGATTTTGAGCAGGATTTCGGGCTGATGAAGTCCGTGGGCGACAGCTATATTGAAGCTTATGAACCTATCGTAAGGCGCCGCATGGATCAGGCTTACGGTGAGCGCGAGCGGGATTTCCAACTCTACCGGCGCGGGCGCTATGTGGAGTTTAACCTGGTGTACGACCGCGGCACCTTGTTTGGCTTGCAATCTGGTGGGCGCACAGAGTCTATTCTGATGTCGCTGCCACCGCTGGTGCGCTGGGATTACAGCCGGGTACCGGAGCCGGGCAGTGAAGAAGCACGCCTGACGGAGCACTTTCTGACCGGGCGCGATTGGCTTGCCGGTAACGCGACGTAAACGAGGTTAGCAATGAGCAACGAGCTTTACGCGGTGGTAGGCCACCCGATCAATCACAGCAAATCGCCAAGAATCCATAGTCTTTTTGCAAAGCAGACAGGCGAGCCCGTGGAATACACCGCCATTCAGGCGCCCCTCGATGGCTTTGCGAATACGGTGCGTCAGTTTTTTGAAAGTGGCGGCAAGGGTTTAAACGTAACAGTTCCTTTCAAGGAACAGGCGTGGGAGCTGGCAGACCAGCGCACGGCACGAGCTGAAAAAGCCGGTGCGGCCAATACGTTGTATCAGAACAGTGAGGGCCGATTGGTAGCCGACAATACTGACGGCCAGGGGCTGGTGCAGGACCTTACCGTCAATCATGGTATTCAGCTTAAAGGCGCAAACATACTGGTTCTGGGTGCAGGGGGTGCCGTACGTGGCGTACTGGGGCCGCTGCTTGCACAAAAACCTGCCAGTATGACTATCGCAAACCGCACAGTGGCCAAAGCTGAGGCACTGGCTACACTGTTTGCAGAAGATGCCGGCGCCACCATACTGAGCGCTTGTGGGTTCGAGGCGCCAGATCAGCCGTTCGACGTTATTATCAACGGCACCAGTGCCAGCTTGCAGGGAGACTTGCCGCCCGTTCGCACAAATGTGATTACGGCAGGCACGGTTGTTTACGACATGATGTATTCTCTGCAGACGACCACATTTAACCAGTGGGCTCTGGATAATGGAGCCGTTCGGGTATTCGATGGTTTGGGCATGTTGATTGAGCAGGCCGCTGAATCCTTCCGTGTATGGCGGGGCGTGCAGCCAGACACAGCATCAGTTATCGATGTATTGCGAAACGACTAAGACAGCAACCCGTAAGGGCTATCCATAAATGCTATCCATGAAGGGCTATGCATGGACATTCTTACCCTCGTAGGGCTTGTCGCCGGCATTCTGATTGTGATTCTGGCGATGCTGGCCAACGCCTCGCTTCTTACCTTCCTCAATTTGCCGGGGTTGGCCATTGTCATTGGCGGTACCTTTGCGGTCACACTCGTAAAATTCCGCATGTCTTCGGTGATGAGTGCTTTCCGCCTGGCCATGAGCGCCGCCTTTACCGACAAAGTTGAACGCCCTACCGACCTGATTCGCGAGTCTGGTGAGCTGGCCATGGTTGTGCGTAAAGAAGGTATTCTGGGCCTGGAAAATCATCGCACTAGCAACGAGTTTCTGCAGAAAGCCATCTACCTGTGTGTAGACGGCCACCCGCCTGAGCTGGTTGAAGAGGCCCTGGCTCAGGAATCCCAACAAATGGCGGAACGCTACGAGGTGGCAGAAAGAGTATTCCGGGGTATAGGCGAATCGGCACCGGCCATTGGAATGCTGGGCACCTTGGTGGGGCTGGTACAGATGCTTAACTCGCTGGACGATCCTTCTTCCATTGGGCCGGCCATGGCCATTGCCTTGCTGACAACCCTTTACGGTGCGTTTATTGCCCAGCTGATTGCCCTGCCTCTGGCCGACAAACTTCAGCTCAAGGCGGAAGATGAAAGCCGCAACCAGATACTGATCATCACTTCCATACGCAACATTATGCGTGGCGAAAACCCCAGAGTGATGACAGAGCTACTCTCCTCGTTTGTAACGCCCGAACACCGCAAAGGGCTGGTGCCGGAGCGGGAGGCCTGAGGTTTTGCAATCTATCCGGAAGGCCAGAAAGCCCAGGCAGAGCAACCAGACCCCTGCGTGGATCGTCACCTTTGCCGATCTCGCAACTCTGCTGCTGACGTTTTTTATTCTGCTGCTGTCGTTTGCGGAAATGGACATTGAAAAGTACAAAGCCATGGCCAACTCCATGTCTGTGGCCTTTGGGTCGGCCAACGTGCTGGGTGACGGTGTAGGCGGCTCACCGATTACCCTGGTGGAGTCCGATACCGTCTCCCTTCCGGAACCCACAGACTCCGAATCCCGGGAACCTGAATTTATCGATGAGCGGGCGCCGGAAACCGCAGACACCGTGATTTCCGGCGGCGTGATAGACCTGGCCAGCCGCATGATTCAGGAGCTGGAAAACGAGGTTGCTTCCGGGGCGCTGAGCGTGAATTACGACAAGAACAGAGTGGTTATCCGCTTCTCGGAGGAAGCCACCTTCCGCTCCGGCCAGGCAGCCATAAAACCTGATATGATCCCCATCATCGAGCGTGTGGTGGATGTGTTGGCAGGTTGCACCGGGGATGTACTGGTTTCCGGCTACACCGACGACCGGCCCATCTCCAGCAGCCGATACCGCTCCAACTGGGACCTTTCCGCCGCCCGTGCCGTGTCTGTTGTGCACGAACTGGTGATGAGCAAACAAGTGCCTGCTGAGCGCGTTGTTGCCGCAGGCCGAGCGGAAACCAACCCCCTGGCCCCGAATGATACCGCCGAGAACCGGGCGTTGAACCGCCGGGTGGAAATTGCCATCCGCGACCCGGAATGTGACGAGTCCATCTCGACCGGCGATCTGCCGGTAGAAATCCTGCCTTGAGCAATAACTGACGTAGTAAGGAGAGAGTGAATATGAGCGGCCCTGACAAACCCAAGGTCATCGGTGAAGAGTGGAGCGATGAGCGCGTTAAAGCCTACCTGCCAGGCCAGCCAAGCGAAGAGGGCTCGGACTACACTGCCCTGCTGAAGGCGTATCGGGCCATGAGAGCGGAAGATTTTGAGCGCTTTGTGGGTTTCTTTGTGGAAGCCGGCGGTAATCTCAATGCCACAGACGAGGCCGGAGAAACCCTGCTGGACCTTGTGTCACAGCATCGCAAGGGCACAGACTATGCACGGGCACTGGAAAGTGCCGGCGCCAAAAAAAATGCTGCGGCCGGGGGCTGACCCCCGACTGCAGCATTCAGCTTCAGAAGAACAGCACAGATTACTCGATATCAACCTCAATGGCCTTTGGCTCCTTGGGCTCCGACTTCTGCAGAGTCAGGGTGAGAAGGCCGTCTTTGAAGCTGGCTTTTACACTGTCCTCGTTTACGTTATCGGGCAGCGTGAAACGCCGCACAAAGCTGCCGTAGAAACGCTCAATACGGTGCAGCTTCTTGTCTTTGGACTCTTCTTCGTGCTTGCGCTCGCCTTCGATTGACAGCACACCTTCATGCACGCTCACCTTTACATCCTTTCGTTCCATGCCCGGCAATTCAGCCTCTATGGTGAAGGCCTGGTCGGTTTCCTTGATATCAACAGCAGGCGCCCAATCACTGCGGTTGAACAGATCCTTGCCCTCGCCACCGGCGCGCGACAAGCCAAACATCCGGTTATAGCGATTCATCAGATCTTCAAACTCATTGATCGGATTCCAGCGAGTAAGATTGCTCATGGGGACTTCCTCCTTTTCACATAAACACATATAAAAAAGATCAGCCTTGTTCCCGGAACTGCTTGCAACCCGGCTATCGCCGTTTGGATATCCGTGAACATCCGCTGTTATGGAATATATGAATGGCTCGTCACTTTTCAAGCGCCCATGAGGTTAAATACTGATCAGGATCAAGATTCCAGGTCAGCCAGATACTCATCCTTGAGCTTCACATAGTTGGCTGCCGTGTACGCAAAAAACGTTCGTTCCTTGTCCGTCAAAGCCCGCGCTTTCTTGCACGGTGAGCCCACGTAAAGATGCCCGGATTCCAGGGTTTTACCCGGCGGTACCAGGCAGCCGGCGGCTACAATCACCTCATCCTCCACCACGGCACCATCCATAATGATGCAGCCCATACCCACCAGCACCCGGTTGCCAATGGTGCATCCGTGCAACAATGCCTTGTGCCCCACGGTTACATCGTCCCCGAGAATGAGTGGCCAGCCGCCGGGGTTGAAGTCGCTGGCATGGGTAATGTGCAGTACCGAGCCGTCCTGAATGCTGCAACGGTCGCCAATGCGAATCTTGTGCATATCACCCCGCACCACGGTCATCGGCCAGATGGAGCAATCCTTCCCGGTTTTAACATCACCGATCACCACGGCACTGGGGTCTACCAGAGTGCGCTCTCCTAAATCTGGCGTGGTACCCTTGTGAGAACGTATATTGGTCATTACATATACCTTAGTTGCGTTTATCCGGGAGCTGGGGCGCCTGTGTAGAGGCTTTGCCAAAACCGTGCGGAGCCATGGATGGCGGAGCCGAGCCTACATGGACGTATTTACGGCGTGTTTTGGCAAAGCCTCTACGCAGGCGCCTGCCACCGAAGACAGATCTAAATGAAGCTACCTCACATTTGAACAGCTGAGAAGGGGATCCATGAATAACCCGTTACTGACTGACGACTTACTGCCAAAGTTTGACCACGTGCGCACCGAGCACATGGAAACGGCCATTGACCAGATACTCAGCGAAAACCGCGTGAAAATCGCCAGCCTGGCTCAGAATGAAGATCCCTCCTGGGATACCTTGGTTCAGCCCATGCAATCACTTGAAAACAAGCTGAGCAACGCCTGGTCGGTTATCTCGCACCTCAACAGCGTGATGAACAACGACGACCTGCGCAAAGTTTATAAAAACTGCCTGGAAAAGCTCACCGAATACAGCACCGAAGTCAGCCAGAACTCAGCCCTGTGCGAAGCTTACAAAAAGCTCGCAGCCCGGGATGATTTCAGCGAACTGAGCGAAGCCCAACGCAAAGCCGTGGATAACACCCTGCGAGACTTCCACCTTGGCGGCGTGGATCTGCCGGATGATCAGAAAAAGCAGTACGCGGACCTTTCCCGCGAGCTGTCGGAACTGACCAACCGCTTCAGCGACAACGTGCTGGATGCCACCCAGAACTGGTTCAAACACATTACCAATGTAGAAGAACTGGCCGGCATTCCGGAATCTGCCCTTGAAGGCGCCAAGCAGGCTGCCAGCCAGAAAGAACTGGATGGCTACGTGATCACCCTGGATTTCCCCAGCTTCTTCCCGGTTATGACCTACTGTGACAACCGCGAGCTGCGCCACGAAGTCTACGAAGCCTTTGTTACCCGCGCCTCAGACGTAGGGCCGGACGCCGGAACCTGGGACAACACCCAGGTAATGGCCGAAATCCTCAAGCGCCGACACGCATTGGCCAAACTATTGGGCTTCAACAACTACGCCGAGCGGTCACTGGCCAAAAAGATGGCCCGTGATACCGACGAAGTTCTGGGCTTTCTTAATGAGCTGGCGGCCAAATCCAAGCCAGTTGCAGAGAAAGACTATGCGGAACTGAAAGCCTTCGCCAAAGATGAGCACGGCCTGGATGACCTGAAGGCTTGGGATATTGGCTACTACAGCGAAAAGCTTCGCCAGCAGCGCTATGACATTTCCCCCGAAACCCTTCGCCCCTGGTTTCCTGTGGATAAAGTGGTGCCAGGCTTGTTCCGGGTTGCGGAGAAGCTGTTTGATATACAGATTGAAGCCAAGCCGAACGTAGAAACCTGGCACGAAGATGCCACCGCCTACTGCATCAGCCGCAACGGTGAGCCCATCGCCTGGTTCTACTTTGACCTGTTTGCCCGCCAGGGCAAGCGTGGTGGCGCCTGGATGGCCGATTGCCGGGTACGCTGGCGCGATCAGCGCGGCGCACTGCAATTGCCGGTGGCTTTCCTCACCTGCAACTTTACGCCACCGGTGAACGGCAAACCGTCGTTGCTCACCCACGACGAAGTAACCACCCTGTTCCACGAATTTGGCCATGGCCTGCACCACATGCTTACGCAGGTGGAAGTCATGGACGTATCCGGCATCAACGGCGTCGCCTGGGATGCGGTAGAGCTGCCCAGTCAGTTCCTGGAAAACTGGTGCTGGAACCCTGAGTCTCTGGCCTTGATTGCCAGCCACCACGAAACCGGCGAGCCTTTACCGGAAGACTTGCTGCAGAAGTTGTTGGCGGCCAAAAACTTCCAGTCCGGCATGGCTATGGTGCGGCAGTTGGAGTTCTCCCTGTTTGATTTCCGCTTGCATGCGGAATTCACAGAAGAGGCGCCCACCAACCCGCTGCACATGCACCGTACTGTGCGTGATGAGATTGCGGTAGTGGAAGCCCCGGAGTTCAACCGCTTCCCCAATGCCTTCTCCCACATCTTCGCTGGCGGGTATGCTGCGGGTTACTACAGCTACAAGTGGGCGGAAGTGCTGGCAGCCGATGCTTTCTCATTGTTTGAGGAAAACGGCATTTTCGATCCTGAAACCGGACGGGCTTTCTTGCAGAACATTCTGGAAAAAGGCGGGTCACAGGAACCAATGGAGCTGTTCAAAGCCTTCCGTGGCCGTGAGCCGCAGGTGGATGCCTTGTTGAAGCAGACCGGCATTACAGACGAAGCGGCCTGATCCAATTCTCTCCGGTGGTTGTTACAGCCACCGGAGACCTATTCTGGAGTTACGTTATGGCGACCCCCAAACGTTTTATAGCCGGTGCGGTGTGCCCCCGCTGTGCTGAGATGGACAAGATCATGATGTTCACCGATGACAACGACGAGCAGATTCGCGAGTGCGTGGCTTGTGGTTTTACCGATGCCATCTCGGATGTTGAGGTGCCTGAGAATGCTGAACTGGAGACTCGGGTTAATCAGCGGGATAACCAGGATGACCATACGGTTAAGCAGGTTGTTTTCTTTAAGGCTGGGTCTGAGGACTAGGGATTAAAGATTAAGACTTGTAGCCTGCTGGCTTAGCGGGGATCGAGGCCGCGGCGATATATTTTTCTTCTGGGAAAAAAGAACTCGCTGCGCTCAGACATTTTTTTCCCGGCAGAAAAACATCTCCCCACGTCCTCTTGTTCATACTACGAGGGCAACTCGGGTTAAAGGATAAGGACGTTCAAATCGTTCGGTACGGTTTGGATTTCAGATTCTAGATTTCAAATTCCAGACTATGGTTTCTCATATTCGGAGCTGGCAACACTAGAAATACTGACAGGAATGCTTCCCCTCTCTCCATTTTTCCCTAGCGATATCTGTCCTGTGTGCCTAGAGGGTGCGGTGGGTCTTTTCTGGCGGGAAAAAATGTCTGAGCGCAGCGAGTTCTTTTTTTCCAGAAGAAAAGACCCACCGTGACCTCGTAGCCCCCAAAACCAGCAGGCTACGAGAAAGGAAGGCTAACTCCAAAATTAAAGAACCATAGCCGCCAACCACCCAAATCCAAGCAGCGGCAGGTTGTAGTGCAAGAACGTGGGCACTACCGAATCCCAGATGTGGTTGTGCTGGCCGTCTACGTTCAGGCCGGCGGTGGGGCCGAGGGTTGAGTCGGAGGCTGGGGAGCCGGCATCACCCAGGGCGCCGGCGGTGCCGACCAGGGCAACGATGGCTAGGGAGCTGAAGCCCATTTCCAGAGCCAGAGGCACGTAGAGAGCGGCGATGATGGGGATGGTGGAGAAGGATGAACCGATGCCCATGGTGATCATCAGGCCTACCAGCAGCATCAGCAGAGCGGCCATGGGCTTGTTGTTGCCGATGATGTCTACAGAGCTTTGTACCAGCGTGGCGATTTCGCCGGTTTCCCGCATTACTTCCGCAAAACCAGACGCAGCGATCATGATAAAGCCGATCATGGCCAGCATTTTCATGCCTTCAGTAAACAGGTCGTCAGCTTCTTTCCACTTAACCACGCCGGAAAGGTTGAACAGCAGGAAGCCCGCCAAAGCACCGAGGATCATGGATTCCAGCCAAAGCTGAACCACGAAGGCCGCCACAATGGCGACAACGGCCATGAACAATGTGCCGGAGCTGTAGGATACGTTTACGCGTTCGGTGCGAGTGATAGCTTCCAGATCGTATTCACGGTCGCCGCGGTAGGTGAAGAATACCGCAACCAGCAGGCCGCAGAGCATGCCCAGGGCAGGTAGAGCCATGGCGTGCATAACGCTAAGGCCTTCAGTTTCACCGCCGTTGGTGCTGATTTTGGCCATCAGAATGTCGTTCAGGTAAATGCCGCCGAAGCCGATGGGCAGGAACATGTAAGGCGTGATCAAACCGAAGGTGAGCGCACAGGCCACAAGCCGACGGTCCATTTTGAGTTTGGCCATCACGTACAGCATGGGTGGTACAACCAGCGGAATGAACGCGATGTGGATCGGGAGGATGTTCTGTGACGACAGGGCAATCAGCACCAGCACGCCAATAATCATGTAACGCACGCTTTTAGCCGCAGCGCTGTTTTCCTGCTGGCCGACCATGGCCAGGGTTTTGTCTGCCAGCGCGTGGGCCAGGCCGGATTTGCCTATGGCAACGGCAAAAGCACCGAGGGTGGCGTACGAAAGAGCAACTGTGGCACCGCCGCCCAACCCGTTATTAAAGGCCGCAATGGTGGCTTCAAGGGACAGTCCCGCAATCAGGCCGCCAGATACGGCACCTACGATAAGGGCAACAACAACGTGGATGCGGGCCAAACTCAGCACGAGCATGATCAGCACCGCGGCAACGACGGCATTCATGGGAAAACTCCGAGTACGCGTGGTGGATTATCCGGCCCTCTCGCGAAGGCTGGCATTATGAAAACGCGGTAATGTGCAGTAATTGGCCAGCTGAGTCAAAAGACTTGTGTAACCGTCAGTCCTTATCAATCCGGGCAAAACGCGGAACCTGCTCGCCCGCCACGTTTACCGTTTCCCGGAACATGCTGAGCGGGCGCACCCACAGGCTGTAGTCGCCATACAGGCAACGATAAACCACCAGCTTCTCTTCGGTTTCGCTGTGACGGGCAATATCGATTACTTCGTAATCCATGCCTTTATAGTGTCGGTAGCGGCCAGGCCGGATCTCGATCTTTTTTTCAGTCATTCTGTGCTCTTCCCTATGGTGGCAGTGGCTCTTGGTGGTTGTTAAAGATGCCTGATGTCCGGGTACATTGGCAAAAGCCGTTTAATCAGCTGATTTTGAGCAGCAGTGGGTATCCGGTTTTTTTCCATAGCCAGAATAAGGTTTTCTGCCAGCGCATTAAACTGAGTCGCTGTGACCCCCATATCCGCATGCAACTCTCGCATTTCCCGCCCGGTGTAGGTGCAAGGACCGCCACTGAGCTCACACAGCTGGTCAGTCAGGTTGCGGTGGAACTGGGCAACGTTCATGCCTTTGAACTGATGGTTAATGCGTTCGTCAGCCACAATCAGGTAGAGCAAATCTTCTACCACATCGGCAATCCCGGAGCGTTCACCGAGTTGCATATAAAGGCGGTTATCCGGCTCGTGCTGAACGCTCTGGCAGCCGCCCAGAACAAGCCCTGTTGTGATTAAAAGTGCGGCAATGGTTGTCTTCGTTATGCGCAGGCCCATGATCAGAAACTCCCCTGCAAAGACAGATAAATACCCTGCTGGTCTTCCAGGGTGGCGATATCGCCAAGGTTCACAAATGCAGCTGTGACCGCCAGGCGGCGATCCGGCACCCAGGCAATAAACATATCCCACCAGTCGTCTTCGCGGGCAAAGCTCAGGTTGTCGGGCTTTTGTCGGTACTCGGCTCCCACCAGCCATTGTCGGTTAATAAATACGCCAACACCGGCTTCTGCCATTATTTCATAGCCGTTGTTCAAGTCGCCGCCAAAACCCAGCAACCCGCCCTGATTGGCTCGGGTGCCCCGTAAAGTGCCGTTCACCAGAAGGTTACGGCCAAATACAGCGGCAAAAAATACTTTGGAGCCAGAGAAGTACACATCGGTGCCGTTGTCGTCCCGGGCGCCGATGGCGTTTGGCACGGTGAAATCCCGTTGTCGCTTGTGTTGTACACCCGCTGACCACTGCCCCCAGGGGCTGTAGAGAACATCGCCAGCCAACCGCACCTTCACACCAAAAATATCCTGGTTTAGTTCATCCTGTTCCAGCCCGAAGCCGTTTTTCAGGGTGAATACCAGGCTGTCCAGATCCAGAGTCTGGCGCGCGATGGTTACTTCAACCCGATTGTTCCAGTTCAAGCCAGCACCAGTAACAGCCAAGCTGTAGTCGTCGACCTCGGCGCGGCTGAGGGCCAGAGTGCCGCCCCACTCTTCGTCACTGGCGTAGCTTCCAAGCATGGCCCAGGGCACCAGGCCGCCGCCCGCGCTGCCTTCTATGGTTGTGACGCCGCCGGTTGCCCAGATGCGGCTACCCACATCGGCCATAACCGCGGGAGAAACCAGAAGCCCAAGAGCCATCAACGGCACAAGCGTTCCGGTCCACAGTTTTTTAATAGGTTGTGCAACAAGGCGCGTCATTAAGAATGCTCCTGAGACATATCGGCCAGCTCGTGCTGGCGCTCCAAAAGACTAGCGGCTGTCTGCATAAGGTCAGCCCTGGAAACCGGGCGGCTAAGGAAAAAGCCCTGGCCTACGTTGCAGCCCCAGGACTGCAGCAGCTTCCAGGTTTCCAGGTTCTCGATACCTTCTGCGACCACCTTCAAGCCAAGGCCGTGGGCCATGTCGATGGTGGATTTCACAATCAACTGGTCCTGAGGTTCAGCATTCAGCTTCAAAACAAAGGATTTGTCGATTTTCAGCTCCTGAACCGGCAGTTTACGTAGCTGGGACAGCGAAGAGTAGCCGGTGCCAAAATCGTCAACGGACAGCGTAACGCCCAGATCCCGCAGGCGATTTAACGTTGCCATGGCTTCTACCGGGTCGTCCATCAGTGCGCTTTCTGTGACCTCAAGCGTGATGCGATCCATGCTGTGGTGCCAGTCTGCGAAGGTTCGGGCTACGCGTTCGGCCAGCCCCGGCCTGGTCAGATCCATTGCGGAAAGATTGATCGCCACACCCGCATCCAGGCCCCCGTGGAACCAGGCGCGGGCCTCATCGGCCACCCGTTGTAAAATATGATCCGTCAGCTCGTGGATCTGGCCAGACTGTTCTGCCAGAAAGATGAATTCTTCCGGCGAGATAAAGCCCAGCTCCGGATGTATCCAGCGCACCAGTGCTTCCACCTGAAGCAACTTGCCTGTGTGGTTGTCCAGCTTGGGCTGGTAGTTCATGTGCAGGCCATTGTTGCGGATGGCGCTGTGCAGGTCGGAAATCAATTTGAGCTCGCGCAGGTGGTTTTCGTCCTGGCCTGGTTCGTAACGTGTGATCGCGCTGCCCTGTTGCACGGCTTGCTCGAATGTCAGGTTCACACGGCGCCTCAGCTCATTTGTATTAGACGCGTCGTTGGGCAGTTGCATGGATATCAGGGTGGTACGTAGTGAAAACGGCGTGCTATCAACATTCAGAGGTGATTCCGCGCTGGCGTGCAGGCCCTTCGCTCTTTGATCCAAAGCCTCCGGGCTGCACGCTGGCAGCAATGCCAGAAATTCACCGCCACCGGTTCGTGCGATATGGTGGGCATCGGAGAGTTCGTCCCGCAGCCGTTGCGACAGGCCAAGTAGCACTTTGTCGCCGAATTCAATGCCGAGGGCATCGTTGATGTCTGAAAGATCGTTCACACGCAGCCCTATCAGACTACAAGGTTGTCCTGTCCGGAAGCCTTCCGTCGCCATGTGCATCAAGGCATTACGGTTCCCGAGCCCGGTTACTTCATCATGGGTTGCAGCATGGCGGATTTCGGCTTCGCGCCGGCTGAGCTGGGCCAGGGTATCCCTCAAGGTATCCCGTAGCTGCAGGAGTTCACCGCCGGTTCGGATGTTTGGCGCGTGCGGGTTTAGCCCCTGCCCCACGGCGCGGGCGTACTGGGCAAGCTGCAACACCGGCCTGCCCAGATAGCGTGCTACCAGCAGTGCAAGAACGGTGGCAAACACCATAATCGCCGCCACCAGCAGAGCTATTTCAAGAGCCCGGCTGTAGTAATTCTGCAGGCTGGCTTCCCGGCTGATCATCAGGATAGCCTCAAAGGCACCTTGTCCGGAGGCACCGAGATTGAGTGTGCGTGTAAAATAGCGAGCGCTTTCGATGAAATTGCGGCCACCTGCCGATTGGAGCAATGCAGGGTCCATGGCGCTGTTGATATCCGATGATGCCGCAAAACTGGTGAAGCCACTTGGGCTGTCTGCGCTTGTGCGGAAAATGATGGAGCTGCCACTGAGCCTGGCAATGATGTCTGCCAAGTCCTGATCAAGCTCGAACCCCGCCACCAACCATGCCCGCAGCCCTGGCGCCTCAACCGGAACAGTCAGTACTTCATAGCCACGCTGGTCAATGGCCAGGAGTGAGCGGCCAGAGCCGTTTTGGCGGGCATTGGTGAGTTGTGAGGGGGCAATGTCCGGCAGATCCCGGCGCAGGGTGGATGCCAGAAGCTCGCCTCGTTGGTCCAGTAATAATGCGAAATCTGCCCCGGCGCGGCCACTATGGTTTTCCAGAGCGCTGCTGAGTGTGGCCGGGTCGCGGCTGGCGATAGCAGAGCGAAAGCCGAAATCACGCACAACCACGTTCAACCGGGAGAGTTCCAGATCGGTGCGGCGGGCGATTACTTCGTTGGTCAAACGCTCGGCTATGGTGAGCTGTTCCAGAGCTCTGCTTTTTTCATCTTCGAACAGGTACACCATCAAGAGTGCACCGATCAACAGGCTGACCAGAGCCACCAACGCGACCATGGCTGTAACCAGACGGCCGCGGAATCCGATGCGGTTAGCCAAGCGGCCCATCAAAGCTCCTGAAAGCGTTTCTGAAGGTGATCCAGAGGGCCATCATGCCGTGGCTCCGGGTCTAGCTCAATGGGGATGGATGTTGTGGAAACGCCCGCCAGACTGGTGACATCGATTTCCCGGATCACCGGCCTTGTGTTGTCTGGCAAACGGGGGTGCCAGATATTCAGGTCAAGTGCGCCGGGTGCCGGAGCGGAGCCAAAATCGAGTAGGAGGCTTACCTCGCCCTGCTCGTTGGTTTGCCCGATGGCGCGGGTGTCTGCCACCACAATGAACGCCTGCATATGGTCGTGAATATTGCAGCCCAGCTCGACAATGCCTGGCTGGTCAAATACAACCGGGGCCTCAGGCTTGCCCGCGTAGAGTTCAAGATTAAAGGGCTTTGCCGGCGAGAAGGAATACACATGGTGCTGAGTGTTGTCCCGGTTCGGGAAGTCTACTTTGGAACCGGTGGGTATGATCAGCACGTGGGGGTGAAACATGCGATCTTTCTGAACCACTTCTGTCTGAATGGGGGCCGCGCGGCTGCTATCTTGCGTGAATACCACCGCACCTGTTACCGGGCCCGTGCCGTCGGTGATCTGAATTCGTACCGTTAATTCTTCTGCCAGCGCAGGGGTGAGCAGCAGACACCCTGCCAGCAGCAAAACGGTTTGCTTTGTCATGTTGATAAAAACCTTTCAATTGCCCGGAGTTTGCTGCCCGGGTCAGGTCAGGCTGGAGCCCAGCGAAAAGCGGATATGATTGCGGGTCAGGAGGTTCTCCCAGTAGCGTCGCATCCAGCTCCAGGCGTCGTTGTTTACCTGTTCAACGAAGGGGTCCAGATTGAGTTCATAGTAATCCGGCGTACCGGCAATCTGCAGCACGGTCACGGTTATTGAGTCGTCCAGTTCGTTTGCGAAGGGTTCGCCAATAAGCTCGTGAACCAGCAGGTTAGCACGAGTTGCTTCAATATCGACAAGCCCTCCGGTTCGTATGGAGTGGTTGTTTTCGTGCATCTCTTCCATCAGGCGGTGGCAGAGGTAGGCGCGTATCAGAAGGCCGTCCAGGCCATCGTAGTGTAAAAGCAGTACCGAGGGCTCTGTGAAGTAGCCGATGGCAGCTTTCACAAAAGGGTCAAACAGCTGGGCGGTGCCGGCTTCCTGTGCGCAGGCATCCACACACTCTATCAGCCGCGGTGCCATTTCTATGTATTCAATGGCGAACTGAAACAGGCAGGCGGCAGGCTGGTAGCCCTCAATGGTGACGGCCGAGGGCAATGCTGTTGCCTTTTTATGCAACTGCTTCAGAAAGGTTCCAGTGCGCGCTTCCTTGCGCCGCGCGTGGTCAATGATTTCCAGAACTGCCTGTGGGGTCATTTGAGGACATGCCAGTGTCTGAACAAGTTGAGGTCGCAAGGCGCCTCCCGTATCGGGCAGTGGGTAACCGGGCAACTGTGCTGCGGCGGGTTGCCACCAAATACCGGCACGAGGCGCCCTTCTTTTCTGACAAGTGTAGACGAGATTTGGCGTGCTGCGATTTCTGGAGTGTCAGATATTGTTAACATTTGCACATCGGCTACCGGACGCTGAACCACCGATCGTTGCGGGTGTGTGACCAGCAGAGCAAACCCATACTGGCTGCGCGGGCAAGCATCAGGCAGATCAGAGAAAACCACAGGCCGTGATTTCCCCAGCCGGTAGTAAGCCACCAGATGGGGGCAAACACCCCCAGTGCTGAAAATAACATGGTGTTTTGCATATCCCGGGTGCGTGTTGCGCCGATGAACACCCCGTCAAACAGAAAACCCCAAACAGACGCAAAAGGTAGTAACCAGAGCCAGGGCAAGTATTGCCAGGCTGTGGTGCGAACTTCCTCAATACCGGTCAGCAGCGCGATCAAGCTGCGACCTCCGGCTATGAACAGAATTGTCAGTAGCAGAGACCCCCAGAGAGACCAACGCAAGGCACAGCGAAACACCACCATAAAGCGGCGCCTGCTGTTTCGGCCAACAGCTTCACCGATCAGGGCCTCAGCCGCATTGGCAAAGCCGTCCAGGGCATTGGAAATCAACAGCAGGAAGGTGATCAGCACCGCGTTGGCTGCCAGAATGGTGTCGCCCTGACGAGCACCTTGGGCCGTGAAAAATGCCAGCACCAATAAAAGCGCAATGGTGCGAACCATGATGTAGCGGTTCACTTGCAGGATGGCCAGGTAGTCTGAAAGAGTGCCGAATAGGGCCCGGGTAAGTCTTTGCCCGTCAGGCATACGCTGCAGAACGATAACGAAACCGATGATGGCGGCACCGTACTCTGCGATCACAGTAGCAATGGCTACACCCCGGCTGTTCCAGCCCAGCACCGTCACGAAGAACACATCCAGCACAATGTTCAGGCCGTTGGCCACGATCAACATGATCATCGGCCCACGGGCATACTGAGTACCAATCAGCCAGCCCACCAGCGTGTATTGGCACAGTACCGCCGGGGCACTCCAGATACGAATTGCCGCATACTCGGCAGCCAGGTCGGTGACTTCCGGGCTGGCGTTCATCAGAGTCAGCCCGATCCGGATTAGTGGTTGATGGCACAGAATCAGCAACAGGCCGATACCCACCGCCAACATCACCGAGCGTAAAAGCAGGGCAACCTGGCTGAAGCTGTCGCGCTTGCCCCAGGCCTGAGCGGCCAGCCCGGTAGTACCCATGCGCATAAAACCAAAGGTCCAGTACAGGATGGTGAACAGGTTGGCGCCAACCGCCACGGCACCGAGATATTCCGGGCTTTCCAGATGCCCAAGTACAGCCGTATCCACCAGACCCAATAATGGAACGGTGAGGTTGGTGAGCATCAATGGCCATGCCAGTGCCCATAAACGCCTGTCTGTAACCGACAGTTTAAATGCCATATTCCATTTGCTTCTTAAAGGGGCGTGTTTAGTCTTTTTGGGTTTAGCGACTTTTTAGTGTTTTTTTGATCTGTGTCTATACTCGATTGTGATGTATCCATAAGCAGGCTTTCACTCTGCGAATTTCCGGCGAATGCGAGCGCCGGCGAAAGAGTAGAGGGATTACGCAAAATCCGACAAGAATAATACTCTGTGGAGACACAGTATGCGCGTGCACGCTCAGCGGGTAGGTGCCCTTTCAGGCGGTTTATTGTTTCCCGCGTTGTCCATGGCGGACTGGACGGTAAACATGACCCCCGGGGTAACCGGTACCAGTAACGATATATTCGACCTTCATATGACCATTTTCTGGATCTGCGTTGCCATTGGCGCCGTGGTTTTCGGGATCATGTTCTGGTCTATCTTTGCCCATCGCAAGTCCCAGGGCGCAAAACCTGCCAATTTTCATGAGAATACGATGGTCGAGGTCCTCTGGACGCTCATACCGCTTGTCATTCTCGTCATTATGGCAATTCCCGCCACCGCCACCCTGATTGATATGTACGACACCACCGAGTCGGATATTGATATCAAGGTAACCGGCTACCAGTGGAAGTGGCAGTACGAATATATCAACGAAGATTTTGGCTACTTTTCCAATCTCACAACTCCGTCAGATCAAATCAGAAACCGACAGACCAAGGGCGAAAACTACCTTCTGGAAGTGGATAACCCCATGGTGATTCCGGTGGGCAAGAAGGTTCGCTTCCTGCTGACGGCAAACGATGTGATTCACTCCTGGTGGGTGCCTGATTTCGGTGTAAAGAAGGATGCCATTCCCGGCTTCATCAACGAAGCCTGGACCCGTGTAGACAAACCAGGCACCTATCGGGGCCAGTGCACAGAACTGTGCGGCAAAGACCACGGCTTTATGCCAGTGGTGGTGAAAGCCGTCCCAGAAGAGGAATACAACACCTGGGTTGCCGATCAGAAAGCGGCAGCCGAGAAAGAGCGTGAGCTGACCCAGAAAGACTGGACCATGGATGAGCTGATGGAGCGTGGCGAAAAGGCTTACGCGACAGCTTGCGCAGCTTGTCACCAGGTTAATGGTAATGGTGTGCCCCCTGCATTCCCGGCACTCAGAGGCAGCGCAATTGCGACCGGAGACATAGCCGCGCACATCGATGTTGTCGTCAACGGTGTGTCAGGTACGGCAATGCAGGCCTTCGGCGGACAGCTTAATGAAGCAGATCTTGCGGCCATCATTACCTACGAGCGTAATGCCTGGGGTAACAAGATGGGTGACATGGTCACGCCAAAAGAAATCTTCGATTACAAGAACCAACAGTAATCAACGCCAGATAACAGATATCACCAGCCACAATAATTGGCGGTAACGGGGGTTTTCATGAGTGCGGTTGCAGGTACCCACGCACAGGATCATCATCACGGCCCGGCTCGCGGCATCAGCCGTTGGCTGCTGACCACGAACCACAAAGATATCGGGTCCATGTACCTGATATTCAGCTTCACCATGTTCCTTTTAGGGGGAACCATGGCCATGGTTATCCGGGCAGAATTGTTCCAGCCCGGGCTGCAGATTGTTCAGCCGGAATTCTTTAACCAGATGACCACCATGCACGGCCTGATTATGGTCTTTGGTGCGGTTATGCCGGCGTTTGTCGGCCTTGCCAACTGGATGATACCGCTGATGATTGGCGCGCCAGACATGGCATTGCCAAGGATGAATAACTGGAGTTTCTGGCTGCTGCCCTGCGCCTTCCTGATTCTGGTTTCAACATTGTTCATGGAGGGTGGCGCACCTAACTTCGGCTGGACCTTCTACGCACCTCTTTCTACGACCTACGGGCCGCCAAGTACCACCTTCTTTATCTTCGCCATCCACATCATGGGTGTGTCGTCGATCATGGGCGCGATCAATGTGATTGCCACGGTACTGAACATGCGGGCGCCGGGCATGACGTTGATGAAAATGCCCATGTTTGTATGGACCTGGCTGATTACTGCGTTTCTGCTGATTGCGGTAATGCCGGTGCTGGCGGGTGTGGTCACCATGATGCTGATGGACATCAACTTCGGCACCAGCTTCTTTAATGCAGCGGGCGGCGGCGACCCGGTGCTGTTCCAGCACGTATTCTGGTTCTTCGGACATCCGGAGGTTTATATAATGATCCTCCCGGCATTCGGAGCCATCTCCCAGATCATCCCGGCATTTTCCCGCAAACGTCTGTTTGGCTATGCCTCCATGGTCTATGCCACAGGTGCTATCGCGCTCTTGTCATTCCTGGTGTGGGCTCACCACATGTTCACCGTGGGCGTGCCATTGGCAGGGCAGCTCTTCTTCATGTACGCCACCCTGCTGATTGCCGTACCCACAGGGGTGAAGGTGTTCAACTGGGTGGCAACCATGTTCCGGGGCTCACTCACATTTGAAGCCCCCATGCTGTTTGCCATCGCCTTCGTGATCCTGTTTTCCATCGGCGGCTTCTCCGGCCTTATGCTGGCGATTGCACCGGCCGACTTCCAGTACCACGACACCTACTTTGTAGTGGCTCACTTCCATTATGTCCTGGTGCCAGGTGCGATCTTCGGTATCTTTGCGTCGGCTTATTTCTGGCTGCCCAAGTGGACTGGCTATATGTATGACGAAACGCTGGCCAAAACCCATTTCTGGCTGTCATTTGTCGGCATGAACCTGGCCTTCTTCCCGATGCACTTCCTGGGTCTTGCCGGTATGCCGCGCCGGATTCCGGATTACGCCCTGCAGTTCGCCGACTTCAATATGGTGTCGAGCATTGGTGCCTTCATGTTCGGCGCGACCCAGTTGCTGTTCCTTCTGATTGTTGTTAAGTGCGCCAGAGGCGGTGTTAAAGCACCAGCCAAGCCTTGGGAAGGTGCAGAAGGGCTTGAGTGGACAGTGCCCTCGCCGGCGCCTTACCACACCTTCACCACGCCACCCGATGTGAAATAGGAGGCTGACAAAAATGGCTGAGCAACCGGCAAACAAAACCGTACCTCCGCGCAGCAATGCGCGGGTTATCGGTTGGTGTCTTGCCAGCGTGGCCGGAATGTTTGCCTTCGGCTTTGCGCTAGTGCCTTTGTATGACGTGTTTTGTGAAATCACCGGCATTAACGGAAAGACCAGCGGCCGCTACGAGTCTACCGAGCGCCCGGTTGCAGACATGAGCCGCACCATCAAGGTGCAGTTCCTGGCCCAGAACGGGCCGGACATGCCCTGGATATTCCGGCCGGTTGCTCGCAGTGTTGAGGTACACCCCGGGGAGGCCACCACCGTGAACTTCTACGCGGAGAACCCGACCGACCGGGATATGGTTGGGCAAGCGGTGCCCAGCCTGTCGCCATCGGAGGGTGCGCTGTATTTCCACAAAACCGAGTGCTTCTGCTTCAACCAGCAGCCACTGGCCGCAGGCCAGAATACGGAAATGCCTCTGGTGTTCATTGTGGATCAGGATTTGCCCAGCCACATAACGAAACTGACACTGTCCTATACGCTTTATGATCAGGGCGAGCCCCAGGCGGCCGTCATAGAAACTACAAGTACAAAAAACAAAACAATAATCGATAACGGATAAGCCATCGGAGATTGCTATGGCGGATTATCAGAGCTATTACGTTCCCGAACAGAGCAAGTGGCCCATTATTGCTACGGTGGGCCTTGGCGTCATGTTATATGGTGCGGCCTCAATTATGGTCGCCAGCAATCAGGGGGAAAGTACCGGTAGTGCCTGGATGATTTTCTGGGCCGGCATATTGGTTATGATTTACATGCTGTTTGGCTGGTTTGGCAGCGTCATCAAAGAAAGCCGTTCCGGCCTTTACAGCCCGCAGATGGACCGCTCATTTCGCTGGGGCATGAGCTGGTTCATATTCTCGGAAGTCATGTTTTTTGCGGCGTTTTTTGGCGCCTTGTTTTACGCCCGGGTGTTTGCAGTGCCCTGGCTCGGGGGTGAGGGCGATCGCGGCAGTTCCAATATGCTTTGGGAAGGTTTCCAGGCTACCTGGCCGTTGATTAACAACCCGGATCCGGAAGCCTATCCCGCGCCAAAGTCGGTTATCGGCGCTTGGGGTCTACCGTTGGTAAACACCATTCTTCTTGTTACCTCATCGTTCACTATAACGGTCGCTCACCACGCCATTAAAGCGGATAACAGAAAGAAACTGAAAATCTGGCTGGGGGCAACCATTGTGCTGGCCCTGGTGTTTCTTTTCTTCCAGGCCGAAGAATACATGCACGCCTATCAGGATCTTAACCTGACGCTGCAATCCGGCATCTACGGCAGCACCTTCTTCATGCTCACTGGCTTTCACGGCTTTCACGTGATGCTGGGTACCCTGATGCTGATCATCATGTTTATGCGAATTCAAAAAGGGCATTTCACAGCAGACAACCACTTTGGTTTTGAAGCGACGTCCTGGTATTGGCACTTTGTGGATGTGGTCTGGTTGGGCTTGTTCGTGTTCGTATATGTCATATGACACAACAAGGGTTTGCAGTCAGGGAGTCGGATGTAGCGTCAGGCTCCCTTGCCAAAGCGACAGCAGAATAACCGCCAACAAAAGCACGCTAAGGGTTACCCGTACAGCAAGAGAATTTACCACCCGGTTAGTTTTGCCGCCGTCTTTTATGAGAAAGAACAGGCCACTGAAAAGGCTGAAGATAACGGCGAGCATGAGGAAAATAATAAGGGCTTTGAGCATAAAAAGATCTCTGGTTTTTGTTCTGATTGAAGCCAAACGCACTATAGCAGACCATGACTGAGGCAAAACAAAACACTCGAAAATGGCAGCTGAACTGGCGGTTGATGGTGTTTACCGGGGCCTTTCTTCCGCTACTGGTGGGTTTGGGTATATGGCAACTGAACCGGGCTGAAGAAAAGCAGGTTTTGCTTGAGCAGTGGCAGCAAGAAGCACAGGATCTTGATTGGCCGGAACAGGCGGCCAGCGGGCTTGATAGCGGCAGGCCAGTTACGGTTACCGGGCTCTACGGTCAGCGCAGCTGGCTGCTGGATAACCGGACCCGCGACGGCATTGCAGGTTATGAGGTTCTGACGGCGTTCTACCCACTGCAGGGCCCTGCAGTTCTGGTAAACAGAGGTTGGGTCGGGGCACCGAGAACGCGAAATGAATTGCCGGATGTTACTCCCCCCGAAGGCGTCTTCAGTTTGACCGGACGGATAAGCCCTTACCCGGAGCCACCGGTACTGTCCTCAAAATCAGCAATTGACGAAGGATGGCCCCGCAGAGTGCAGGCGTTACCCGGGTCGGTTGCAAGAGCTGAAATCCCCGAGTTGCCCGGTGCTATTATCCGTCTTGCGAGCGGCGAGCAGCCGGGCGCCTATCGTGCGGATTGGGAACCAGACCTCATGGGGCCACAAACCCACTATGGATATGCGACACAATGGTTTGCGCTTGCACTGGTGCTGACTATATTGAGTGTAGTCGCGAGTTATCGAAAGACAGGAACCAATAATGACAATGACAATAGCTAACGGGTTACCGCAGCAAGACGAAACAGAAGGCCCCACTCCGGAACAGGTCCGCCGGGGTCGGCGTACAGCTATGTTGCTATTTGGTTTGGGTTTCGGGCCAATGATTCTGGCCACTATCATGTTCTACACCGGCTGGCTGAACCCCGCAGGGCATACGAACCACGGCACGCTGATCAGCCCGACGGTGCCCGTGGCCGCGCTCAACCTTGAGACACTTTCCGGCGTACCTCTGGCCAACCGTTTCGTTTCTGGCAAAACAGACCCTCAGTGGCTGCTGGTTGTTGCTGCTGGCGAATGTGACAGCCGCTGTGAAGAACTGCTCTACCTCGCCCGGCAGGCCAATATTGCCCTGGGAAAAAACGCTAACCGCGTATCGAGAGCTGCTGTGCTGGGTGGTATTACCGGCGATCTGGCGGCGCGCTGGCCAACCGAGTACCGCTTGATGGAACGCCTGAGGCCTGTTCCCGGCAAAACGCCGGCCTGGCCAGCTGGAATTAACCCGGAAAAAGAGCCGCGCATCATGCTGGTAGACCCTTTTGGCAATGTGATGATGCACTACGGCCCGGAGAACTCCGGCAAGGACATGCTCAAAGATCTGAAACACCTGCTTAAACTGTCACAGGTGGGCTGAGGCTCAGCCCGGAGGAGTTACCTTGACGCATCTGTCTACCGGCAACCAGCCTAACGCCAAAGCCATGGCAAACTGGGCGACTTTCTCAGTGCTTCTCGCCATTGTCGTCATCATGCTGGGCGCCTGGACCCGGCTGGTGGATGCCGGGCTGGGTTGCCCCGACTGGCCTGGATGCTATGGCTTCATGACAGTGCCTCAGAGCGACACACACATTGCCATAGCCAATGCCCGGTTCCCCGATTCTCCGGTGGATGTGGCCAAGGGCTGGCCGGAAATGATCCACCGGTACGCCGCCGGCACCTTGGGGCTTGTGGTGTTCGGGCTGGCCGCAAGCGCCGTGCGTAAACGCCGCAGCGGTGTACCCGTGAAGCTGCCGCTCTTTATTGCAGGTTTTATTCTGTTGCAGGGCGCGTTCGGAATGTGGACGGTCACGCTGAAGCTTTGGCCCCAGGTAGTTGCGCTTCACCTTCTTGGAGGCTTTACCACCTTGAGCCTGCTCACATTGCTGGTGCTGCGGCTAAGAAAGTTCTCGGCAATACAGACCAACTCCGCTAAAACACTGCCCGAAGAGCATCCGACCCCCCCTGCGGCGACGTCGCGACTCACGAAACTCCGCCCCTGGCTCTATGGCGGCTTGTTGCTGGTTATTCTGCAAATTGCCTTGGGGGCCTGGACGGCAGCCAACTATGCGGCCGTCGCCTGTACCGACTTGCCCACCTGTCAGGGTGAGTGGTGGCCAAAGGATATGGACTTCCAGCATGGCTTCGATATAACCCAGCATGTGGGCCCCAACTATCTGGGTGGGCAACTCACAGCCCATGGCCGGGTAGCCATACACGTAACCCACAGAGTTGGTGCTCTGGTAGTTCTGGGGTATTTCGCTGTTTTACTGACCCTGATCTGGCGTAGAAGCGCCAGTCGCGAACTGCGCCGCCCGGTACTGCTTGTTTCTGCAGCGCTGGTGGCCCAGATCACCCTGGGGCTCGCCAACATTGTTTTCCATATTCCCCTGCCGATTGCAGTGGCTCACAACGCCATGGGCGCCGGGCTGCTGCTATCGGTGATATACCTGATCTGGCAGCACAATCTGCTGCCCCAGGCACATGCTGCAAGAGCAACACATACAACAATAATGCATCAGGAGATTACGGCATGAGTGAGCAAGTGGACGTACTGCCGGCCCGCAACCCAACCAGCCAATCCGCACGCGCCATATCCTGGCGAGATTATCTGGAGCTGACCAAGCCCAACGTAGTGGCCTTGATGATCCTGACATCCGCCATTGGCATGCTCTTGGCCACTTCCGGCCTGCCCAGCCTGAGCGTGCTGATATGGGGCAACCTGGGCATAGCCTTTCTTGCCGGCGCTGCCGCCGTGGTCAACCACGTGGTCGACCAGAAAATAGATACCGTAATGGCCCGAACCCGCAAGCGCCCTGTGGCTACCGGTAAAATCTCTCCGGTAGAAGCCATAGTGTTCGCTACACTGCTGGCCAGCGTAGGCATGGTGGTATTGATGTGGCAGGTGAACCATCTCACCGCATGGCTTACTTTGGCCTCTCTGGTAGGTTATGCCGGCGTTTATACACTGTTCCTGAAACGGGCAACGCCCCAAAACATCACCATCGGTGGCCTCGCCGGCGCCATGCCGCCATTGCTCGGCTGGACAGCAGTAACTGGCCAGGTAGAAGGCCATGCCCTATTGCTCGTTCTCATCATCTTCGCCTGGACTCCCCCGCACTTCTGGGCCCTGGCTATTCACCGTAAAGAGGAATACGCCAAAGCCGGCATTCCCATGTTGCCGGTCACCCATGGTAATAAGTTTACTGAACTGCACATTCTGCTCTACACCCTGATGCTGTTGGCAGTCAGCCTGCTACCTTTCGTCACAGGTATGTCCGGCTGGATATATCTCGCTGGCGCGCTCGCTCTTGGCCTACGCTTTCTGCAGTACGCCATACGCCTGCTAAAAGGCGACGACCGCCGAGTGGCACTTAACACCTTCAAATACTCCATCACTTACCTGATGGCCCTGTTTGTGGTACTCCTTGTAGACCACTACGTGTTTTTCTGACTTGGTGCAGACGCGCCAGCAGGAGGGATGCCTTTTCTTCCGGGAAAAACAACTCGCTGCGCTCAGACATCTTTTTCCCTGCAGAAAAGGCATCCCTCCTACTGTCGCTGCGTTACCGTAGAGTTTGCCATTAGGAGTAATAATGAATCGTTCATTGAAGGTCACGCTGTTTGTACTTCTGTTGTTGGTGGTACTCGTATTTGGCCTGGTTATTGGTCGGCAGGTATTCCTGGTGGACAGCGGGGAGCCCACGCCTGCTCCGGATCTGGCTGAAATGAACACCTATGTTTATGACCAACCGCGGCCACTTGTCGAGTTCACGCTAACGAACGAAAACGGCGAAACCGTCACCCGTGAGAGTCTCCAGGGTAAGTGGACCTTTGCTTTTGTTGGCTACACCAACTGCCCGGATATCTGCCCGGCGGCCATGGCGAACCTGCGACGCACCGACAAGCTACTTTCGAAAGACTTGCCCCAGCCGGATTACCTACTGGTCACAGCCGACCCGGAACACGACACGCCTGAAAAGCTGAAAGCCTATACTGGATTTTTCGGCGAGAATTTCCACGGGTTGACCGGGGATCTGGAAACATTGCGAGCACTGGCGCAAAGCCTGAGTGCCGTGTTTGTACACCGAGACGTCGACGGTGAACTGCTTGTAGATCACAGCGGGCATTTTGCGCTGATAAATCCGGATGGCCAATTGGCGGCACTGATTCAGCCACCCCACAACCCGGAACATCTGGCGGAAGCGTTCGAACGCATTTACCTGTGGGCAAAAGCCAACAGGGAGAACCCGCGTACCTGAGGCGGATAAGCAGCCTGTTCTGCTAAGGTCCGACTGACATAGCTCTGCGACTCGCATAGACTGCTCGGCTGAAAATGCATTCGCCGGAACCGACAGTATGTACAAGCAGAACACCACAACTCTGAAAGAACTCTTTAGCGTTCTGGCTGCGGGTGCCATTGTGCTTATGGTTGTGCACACACTGGGCCGCTTTGTTTACACCCCGCTGTTGCCCTACCTGATCGACGACGGCCAGCTCACCGCGCCGGAAGGCGCAGCAATCGCCACCTGGAACTATTTAGGCTATCTGATGGGTGCCATGCTGGCGATTCGCTGGCATAGGGTTAGCCATATCCGCATTTTGCTGCCCGCGTTTCTCGTCGTTCACGTTATAACCACGATCTTCGTTACCCAAACGGACAACCTGACAGCCATCTCCACCGCCCGCTGGTTGAATGGTGTCGCTAACGGAGTTGTTTTCGTGCAGGCACCTGCATTGATTCTGGAATGGTTGGTGCTGCGCAACCGTTCGAGCATGAGTGGGTTGGTCTACGTTGGGGTGGGGCTGGGCTTGCTACTCTCCAGTGGACTCGTTACCGGCACTGCAGATTGGCTGGAAGGTGCTGCACGCTGGTGGCCAGTGGCTCTGGCATCCATTCCTTTGGCCATTTGGGGCGCTCGCCGCTTGATAAAGCTCGACGTGCCAGATCAGGTGCCTGGCAATGATGGCAAAGTGAAAGCCAAAACCCCGTTAATCGATCGCGCCAGCATTCCTCTGTTTCTGTCGTACGCGGGCGCAGGTCTGGGTTACATCCTTCCCATGACCTTTCTGCCACTGCTGGCAAAGCTCGAGCTCGACGCCGAACACTGGCTGCTTGATGGGGCCTGGCTAATCGTAGCCTTGTGCACAATTCCTGCCGCCTGGGTGTGGAATAAGCTGGGCACGAAAATGGGCGATATACCTGCGTTGAAGCTGAATTTCCTGATTCAGCTTGCGGGTGTGCTGGCAGCCGTTATCGTGCCCGGCGCCCTAGGCCTGTTGTTATGTGCAGCACTGGTAGGAAGCACGTTTCTGGGAACGGTGCTGCTCACCCAGCGGCTTGGGCGTGCCCTGCATCCACATCAAGGGCCCCGGTTGTCTGCAGCCATGGTCGCCCTCTACGGGTTCACCCAAATGGCTGGTCCTTGGCTAACCAAACAGTGGCTCGACGCCGGCGGCACTCTGGTATCCGCTTTCGGTATAGGTGTCGGGGCGCTGGTTTTCGGATTACTTTTTGTGTTTTTTGTTCCAAGGCCTGAAGCTTGGCACGCAAGAACAATTCCGCACGATTGATAGCCGTGCTCCCAATAGACCACATCCTCCCAGAGCTGAAACACACCCTGCAGCAAGCCACCACGGCCCTGCTGCAGGCACCCCCGGGCGCAGGTAAAACTACGCGGGTACCCTTGGCACTGCTGGCTGAACCTTGGCTGCAAGGCCGTAAAATCCTGATGCTTGAACCCCGGCGTTTGGCAGCTCGTTCCGCGGCCAGATTCATGGCATCGCGGCTGGGTGAGCAGCCCGGGCAAACTATTGGTTACCGCACGCGCCTGGACACCAAAATATCTGGCCTGACACGCATAGAAGTTGTGACCGAAGGCATACTCACCCGGCTGATCCAGAGCGACCCCATGCTGGAAGACTACGCCGCTGTGCTCTTCGATGAATTCCACGAACGCTCTCTGCAGGCCGACCTCGGGCTGGCACTGGTGCGCGAGACACAAGAAGCACTGAGGGAAGATCTGCGAGTACTGGTGATGTCCGCCACACTGGACACAGCCCCCATTGCCCGCCTGCTCGGAGATGTACCCGTATTAAGCAGCGAAGGGCGAGCCTTTCCTGTGGAGGTGTTCTATCGCCCGGCGCCCACCACGCAGCGCTACCCAAGGCTGGTCGATCAGGTCGTTGCAGTTGTATCCGAAGCTCTGGCGCAGCAACCCGGCTCGGTGCTGGTGTTCCTGCCGGGTGCAGGAGAGATTCTCCGGGTGGCTCAAGCGTTGGCCGGGCAGGTAGCCTCGAACGTTGTCATCGCGCCTCTGTTCGGCAACCTGAAAGCGGCAGAGCAGGATCAGGCCGTTGCGCCGGCTGCAGAGGGCACTCGCAAAGTCGTGCTGGCAACCGCTATCGCAGAAACTAGTCTGACCATTGAAGGCGTGCGGGTGGTGGTGGACAGCGGCCAGCAACGCCGAGCTGTGTTTGACCCAAATAGTGGCATGACACGGCTGATTACTGGCCGGGCTTCCAAAGCTTCCGCAGAGCAACGGAAAGGTCGCGCAGGCCGGGTAGAGCCGGGTGTGTGTTACCGGTTATGGAGTGAGTCGGAACAGTTCGGGCTGGCAGACTTTACGCCACCAGAAATTCGTGAGGCCGATCTGGCGCCACTGGTGCTCGAACTGGCCCAGTGGGGCGCCCGAACGCCGGATAACCTGGTGTGGATCGACCCGCCCCCACCCGCCCATTGGCAGCAGGGTGTGGAACTTCTGCAGTGGCTGGACATGCTGGATGATGACGGCGCAATCACCGATCACGGAAAATCAGCGCGGGGGTTGGGCATTCACCCCAGATTGGCGCACATGGTCTTACTCGGGCGATCGCTTGGGCTGGGCAGGCTGGCGGCGGAGCTGGCCGCGTTGCTGGAAGACAGGGACTTGCTGGGCCCGGGTGCCGGTGCTGACATGCATGAACGCATCCGCGCCCTTCGCGGAGAGCGAGGTTCTCAACGTATAGACCCGCACCGTCTTCAGGCACTGCGCCAGCAGGCCAGGCGTTTGTCAGCGTCTGGCGATAATGAAAAGAACGAACAAGAACTCATGCCAACGGCCACGGAAGTGGGGCGTTTATTGGCGCTCGCTTACCCGGATCGCATCGGCAAACGCCGCCCCGGAGATACACCACGCTACCAGCTCAGCAACGGCAAAGGCGCACTACTGCGAGACGACGATGGGCTGGCCCGGCATGAATGGCTGGTGGCGGCAGATCTGGACGGTAAGGCCAGAGAAGCAAGGATTTATCTGGCAGCGCCAGTGGACCTTGCAACGCTGGAAGCCGATCTCGCGGCTCATATTCGAGAGCAGGATGAAGCGGAATGGGATGATAAACGCGGCACAGTGATCGCCCGCAAAACACGCAGGCTGGGGGCACTGCTCCTTGCCGAAAAACCGCTGGCAAAACCCTCACCGGAACTGATTCAGCAGGGCATACTCGCCGCCGTTCGGCGCAGAGGCCTGGATAACCTGCCCTGGACGCCCGCTGCCCGGCAGTGGCAGGCGCGAGTTGCTATGCTGGCCAGGCACTTTCCCGGGCAGTGGCCGGATGTCAGTGATCAAGCCCTGACAGAATCTCTGGAAGAATGGCTTGGGCCCTTCCTGAGCGGCATCAGCCGCTGGTCTGATCTGGCCAAACTGAACCTGCAGAATGCCCTGAGCAGTGTGCTGGACTACCCGCAACAGCAGCAGCTGGGGGAGTTGGCCCCAACCAGCCTGACCATTCCCACCGGCAGCTCCGTAACCCTGGATTACACCGCAGAGAATGGCCCGGTATTGGCGGCCAAGTTGCAGGCCCTGTTTGGCTGGTTAACGACACCTGCGGTTGCGGGCGGCAAAGTGCCTGTGCTGATTCACCTGCTTTCCCCGGCCCAGAGGCCGCTGGCGGTTACGGCCGATCTGGCCAGCTTTTGGGTTAACGTTTACCCCCAGGTGCGCAAAGACACCCGTGGCCGCTACCCCAAACATCCCTGGCCAGAAGACCCGCTAACCGCTGTTGCCCAGCAGGGCGTTAAACGAAAGCCCCGCCAATAACTACTTGATCATTTTCCGGCTGTTGCTGAGGTACTGTTCGCCGGCGGTGCGCACGGTATCCGGGTCTGCATGCTCGGAGGCCTTGTGGACTTTCTCCAGAGTATCCTCAAGTGCATCAATCTCGTCATCCAGCTTTTGCAGGGCATTTTCAAGAGTGTAGGTGAGTTGGTGTACTTCGTTCATGGCTTCCGGGGTGAGTTCACCGGCCAGCACTTTCTCCAGCTTGGTGTTGTACTCGGAAAAATTGGCAACGGCCTGCTCAAGGGTGTTTGCTGGCTGGCCTTTGAAGTGGCTGCTGTCGCCGGCAAATGCGGGCACGGCGATCAGCAGGGAGGCAGCTACGGCGGTAAACTGGCGAACGATTGTCATGGTAAAGCTCCGTGGTAAGTTAACGCATAATGTAATGCGAATTATTATCAGTTGCGTTACTGAAAACGATGACCACCGTCAATTTGGCCCACAAAAAAATACTTGCGCCCAAGGTGAAACTGCTTAAAAATTGCGCACTTCACTCAGCGCGATCCCGCCCATGAATTTCGTATCATTTAATATTTTCCGCACACTTGGCTTTCCGGATACGACGGTATTGAAACCGGAGAATTACCTGCGCCATAAAGAATTGCTGCGCAATGCAGACTGGGTGCTATTCCCCGAATACTGGCAGCTCAATGCGTTGGTACATGGCTTGAAATGTCGTGTGTTCCCCAGTGTGGCGAGCTACCACATTGGCCACGACAAAGTGGAAATGACCCGGGCGTTTGAGGCGGTTGCGCCAGAGCACATTCCCTGGACAATCATTGAGGCTAACGGCCCGGAGGAGCGCGAGCACATCTGGAGTGTGATGGCGCTGCCGTTTGTGGCAAAGCTGCCCAAAGCCAGCATGGGCGAAGGTGTGTGGCTGATTGAAACCCGTGACGATTGGCATAAATACTGCGATCGCACCGAGGTCCTGTACGCTCAGGAATACCTGCCGCTGGATCGCGATGCGCGCATTGTGGTGGTGGGCGATAAGGTTGTGACAGCCTATTGGCGCACCCAGGCGGATCAGGGCTTTTACAACAATGTATCCAAGGGCGGCAAGATTGATAACAGCCCGGTGCCGGAGGTGATGACCGATTTGGCGCTGCGGCTTGCCCGAGAGCTTGGCGTGGATCACGCCGGTTTCGATATTGCCTTGGTTGAAGGCTATCCCTTTGTGCTGGAATTCAACCGCTTATTCGGTAATCAGGGGTTGGGCCAGGGCAGCGATCTGAAAGACGCTATTCTGGAATACCTGCAACAGCAGAGTGAGCCCCGGGACCCTGGTGGATCCAACACCCCCGAGCCATTCCACCCTGTGGCGGTTTGAGCCCTGGGTTAGAGAGTTAGACAGTTAAAGGGTTACAGGTTTTCGTAACGGTTAATGTCGAAAATTCCTGCCTGCAGGGGCTGGTGCTCACGGTGCCAGGCGGTAATGTCGTGAAGAATTTCCCAGAATTGTCGGTGGGTGCGGCGTACGCCCCATACGCTCACCAGAGATTCAAACGCTTTTGGTTCCTCTGCCTTCAGGGCCTTCATCCGGTCTTTGAACAAGCCGAGCTGTGCGGCGGGAATGTCGAAGATGAAGTTGGGGTAGCTGCCGATGATTCCCGGGTAGATGGTCAGCTTGTCGTTCTCCGGCTGGTAACGTGAATCCTCTCCCAGCAGGAAGGCGACATTGCTGTGGGCGCGGTCGCGGATAACCGTGTAAACCGTGCGCTGCCCTTCCCCATTGTGAACCCGCAAGAAGGTAACGTCTGGCAGGTAGTTGATTGCCGGGAGGAATTCAGCCCGGGTAGCAGCTAACTCAGACAGTACCTGATCGGCTTCCCGAATCCACTCTGGTTCATCTTTGCGGCCACAGTCACTGCCGCCACAGCGGTTGATAGGGTCATCCCGTTCAGCATTCAGTTTGTGGAATTTCAACAGCATGCGAGCGCCCAGCTCTTCATTAAAAGCTGAAGTGGCATAGGGCACCTGTGAGGGGACCGTATCGTCCATGCTGGCGTAGCTGTAATCCAGTTTTAGCGAACCTGAATCCTGATACCAATTGCGCAAAACCCGATTGCGCTCCCCTGGCGGTATCAACCGGAGGTAATCCTGTTCACCGCCATTCCGGATCAGGTCAAAGTAGAGTCGCGTTTGAACCTGATGGGCCACATTGCCAAACACGTCGAAATTAACCACCAGCTCGTAATAAGTGCGTTCAAACAGCGGGTAATCCATCCACCAACTGGTTAGCGGCACCTGGCCGATGAGCCCGCGCTGTACTGAGGCATTATTGTGGTGGCGGAATACCGTTAACAGGGCGTTGGTATTCTTGCCGTCGCCATCCCAGATATGGTCGAGGGAGGCACCTTTCGGGTAAGCCTCTCTGTAGGCCTGGTTTCGCAGTTCATGGTAGCGGTTACGCTTGCCTTGATAGGTAATCCAGTTTTCCCCCAGATCCAGCAGTGCGCTGTCCTGACCAGGCAATGCCAGTAAGGGGCTTACCTTGTCGCGATACTCGGCATCGGTTATGTAAAGATCGTCTTCCGGATCGTGGTAGCTAACCCAAAAGTGATCCCGGATTACGTCGGTGGCAATCTGGCCACGGCATACCGGCCCGCGAATGAAGGTGCGTGTGAAGTACTCTGCGTTATCCAGCATGAACTGGTAGCGGGCTCTTGCCGGTATGTCTGCAAAGGTTACAAACGGGTTGGCGCGGCTATCACGGCTGTAATCCGGCAGGGTGTCTACCTGCCAATCGCCGGCTTCAAACAGCTCCCGGGTGCGCTCAAAAGGCTTTTCCCCGAACGGGAAGGTGATGTGGCGCTTGTGCACAATGCTGCCGGCAACCGGGCGCAGGCGGTAATACACCGGGCCTTCGGGGTCGTCGTTGGGGCGCCGGGTTGCGATCATGTCGATAGGGGTGCCCGGCACCGTGTAGGAACGCACGATTTCAAAGAAGCGGGTATCGGCCCCCTCATCCTCAAAGTACAGGTGCGCCAGATAAAGATGTTCGTAAATCCAGCGGCTGATCAATTGCTGGCGGGGGCTACGATCATTCAGCCAGGCTTCCCAGCGGTTAATGTGGTTCAGATCGGCGTCATTTAACTTGGCAACCAGCGGGCTGATAGCGCCACCCTGATTAATCCAGCCGGTGAGCGTGGCGTATTCGTCGTCGGTGAGGCCGGTTACGGCCAGTGGCATGCCTTCATAGGGATGGTCGCTGGCGTAATCTGAGAAATCTTCGTTGCTGACACATTGGTTAGCACGGGACAGCCCCAATTCTATGTTTTCGGGCAATTTGCTGTTGGGTGCAAACTCATACTGTTTGCCAAGGCGAATCATGTTCTCGAACAGACTGCGGGTTTGGTCACCTCGGGCCAGCACGGAGTAAAAGCCCATCTCTCGCCACTGTTGTTCGGTTTGGGCGTCAATGCCCAGGCGGGTGGTTTGTTGGGTGTTAAAGCGGGCGCCGTCGTAAACAGGATCTTTGTGGGCACCGCGAATCAGGCCGTCGGAGTATTCCATTTTGAGCTGGCATGGGGCGTCAAAGCAGCTATGGCAAGCCAGGCACTTGGCTTCCACAATGGGGCGCACGTCTTCGTTGAAACTCACGGGTTGGTGAGTTGCAGTGGGCAATGCTTGTTTGAATGTGGGCGGCGTGGTGTTTTCGGCGCAGCCTGCCAGGAATAGCAGGGCCAGGAATGCAGCTGCAATGAGTTTCGGCATTGGGGGCCTGTAGTCGTCTGAGTTTTGTGAATTATAGACGGTTGAATAGGTGTTCGCTAAGGCCTCTTTATTTGGGCCCCGGCTGCTCGGCCTGACGGCCATTCTTGAGAGCAGATCGCTGTACAAATTATGGGTAGATGTGCTCATATCTGTGGGGTGGGAAAAGCTTGATTATCGCGCCCATTGCAGGGGGCCAATTTGGGTTTGGTGCCCTTATTCAATATTGCTTTATTACCCCTGGGGGGACCACCATCCATGACCGAGTCAGCCAACGCTAACATCGCCGATTATTACACTGCCGAGACCTTTGAGCGGATCAAGGCGTTTGCGGATACCAAGGAAACACCTTTTGTGGTGATTGATACCGCCACCATCAACCGTCAGTACGACGAGTTGGTAGACGGTTTTCCTTACGCGAATGTGTATTACGCAGTGAAAGCCAACCCGGCTCCGCAGGTTCTGACCATGCTGCGGGACAAGGGTGCGAGCTTTGATATCGCGTCGGTGTATGAGTTGGAAAAGGTTATGAGCCTAGGTGTGACCGGTGATCGGATCAGCTACGGCAATACCATCAAGAAGGCGCGGGATATTCGTACTTTTTATGAGAAGGGTGTTCGTATGTTCGCCACGGACTCCGAGGCGGATTTGCGTAACATTGCCAAGGCGGCGCCTGGCTCGAAGATTTACGTGCGTGTTCTGACCGATGGCACGCAAACAGCAGATTGGCCTCTTTCCCGGAAGTTTGGCTGTGAGAATGACATGGCCATGGACCTGCTGATTCTGGCCCGCGATCTTGGCCTGGTGCCTTACGGTGTGTCCTTCCACGTGGGCTCCCAGCAGCGTGAAATTGGTGCCTGGGACTCGGCACTGAACAAGGTAAAGGTCATTTTCGAGCGATTGAAAGAAGAAGACGGCATCGAATTGAAAATGATCAATATGGGCGGTGGTTTTCCGGCTAACTACATCAACCGGACCAACGAGTTGGGTGTATACGCCTCTGAAATTACTCGCTTCCTGAAGGAAGACTTTGGCGATGATCTCCCGGAAATCATTATCGAGCCCGGTCGTTCGTTGATTTCCAACGCCGGTGTTCTGGTGAGCGAGGTGGTTTTGATCGCCCGTAAATCCCGTACAGCGCTGCACCGTTGGGTGTTTACGGATGTGGGCAAGTTTAATGGTCTGATCGAGACGCTGGATGAAGCGATCAAGTTTCCAATCTGGACGGATAAGAAAGGTGAAGGCGAAGACTGTGTTATTGCGGGCCCGACCTGTGACAGTGCGGACATTATGTACGAGCACCACAAATACCCGCTGCCACTGAATCTGGCCATCGGCGATCGCATGTACTGGCTGTCCACTGGAGCCTATACAACAACCTACAGTGCCGTGGAGTTTAATGGGTTCCCCCCATTAAAGGATTACTACATCTAACCAAAGTCAGAAGGCCAGGGTGTGGGGTGTCTTTTCCGCCGGGAAAAAGATGTCTGAGCGCAGCGAGTTGTTTTTCCCGGCGGAAAAGACACCCCGCGCCCAGGCCCTGCACCAACGCTAGCAGGCTGAGCTTTACTGTCGCTCCAGGTTTAGTTTGATTGCCAATGGAGAAACCAGAACTCCGTAGGCAATCATTACTGCTATGGCGTGTCGTATGTCGCCGGTCCAATCAGAAAGTACGCCGCCCAGCATAGGTACCGCGAAAGCTACTGTGTAGCCGACAAGAAAGTTGCCGGCGGACAGTCTGCCGGTTTCGTTGGCGGGTACCAGAAGCGGCGGTAACGCCACCATCATGATCAGCAATATGCCCGCCGTGAAGCTCATGAACGTTGCGCTGGCGATTGCCCACCATCCTGTAAACACCAACAAGCCGATTGTTCCCAGCAGGCTGAGTATCAGCATGATGAGCAGTGGGGCTTTTCTTCCTACCCAGTAGCGGGCCATTTTCAGCATCAACAGAGAAGCCACCACCTGAGCGAAGTTGTACCAGAATAATGCTTCGGTGAGGTTTTCGAATTCTCCCCTTTGTTCCAGTAATGCCGCCAGGTAAGCGTTTACGCCAAAAAACAGCGAGCCGGATACGCCGAGTAGTAAGCCCAGTTTAAGCGTGAGCGGGTTTTTCCAGTCTGGTAGCCATGCGACTTTGCGGGTGGGTCTTGCCAGATCGCGCTTGGGCAGGAACAGGCCTGCGGCAACCAGCAGTGCGGGTAATGACCATACCAGCATGGTTGCGCGCCAGCTGTTGTCCAGTAGCGGCATGATGACCGGCAGGGTGATTCCTGCGCCGATGAATTCGCCCATCAGCATGCCGTTCATGTAAATGGCCGAGCCGAGCGCCAGGTTTTTGGGTTCCAGCCAGCGTGGCAGCAGTGCCGGTAGTGCGGGTTGCATCATGGCAATGCCTACACCCATAACGGCGCTGGTGAGCATCAAGGTGATGGTGTCGGGTGCCAGCCCGCGGCCCGCGGATCCGATGACCATAATGAGCATGGCCAGTGCCAGTGTGTTGCGTGGGCCAATGCGGGAAATGGATAGAGAGCCAGGCATGGAGCCTATGGCCAGCATCAGAATGGGTAGTGTAGTCAGGGCACCGGTGAGGGTCTGAGACAGTGCCAGCTCATCACCGATAAACGGGGCCAGCGGTGGCGCAACCAGTATGGGGATACGCAAATAGACCCCGGCCAGCCAAAGTAATATCGCCACCGGCAGCAGGTTTGCTGTCGATGACGGTGTGGATGGCACAGGGTGTTCAGCTACAGACAAGAAAGATCAGTCTTCGCTGGTATCCGGCAGGTAGGCGCCGTCTTCGTCGTGTACTTCCTGACCAGTAACTGGCGGGTTGAATGCACAGATCAGGCGCATGTCTTCAGTGCCTCCACGAAGGGTGTGCTGATCGTGCTTGTCGAGGGCGTACAGCGTGCCGTCGGAGATCTGGTGGGTTTCACCGGTGGCTTTGTCGGTAATGCTTCCATTGCCGGCTACGCAGTAAACCGCTTCCAGGTGGTGCTTGTACCACAGGTTCAGCTCAGCACCGGCAGGGATGATCGTCTCGTGGAAAGAGAAGCCCATGCCGTCTTTTTTCAACAACATACGACGGCTGGTCCAGCCTGGGCCGTGCACTTCACGTTCGGTACCGATGATGTCCTGAATTCGTACAATCTTCATGAGCATTCCTCGTTGCTTGATGGAATAGCCATACAGTATAAACACTCATTTCAGGTCCGGTTCAACCGCCAGTCGTCATAAACTGCCATGCATTGCTCTATAGCGGCGTTAAATTTTTGCTGCTGAGCGCCATCCAGGGGCTGCTGCTTTCGGCATTTATCCAGGGTCCTCTGGATGGTTTGGCGGCTCTTTTTATCGAGGCGCTCGAGCCAGTGATGATCTGCCGGCTGCAGATCGAGCAGGTCCCTGCCCGCGTGGTTGCGGTGGCTGATGTGCCACCAGTGATCCACCGCTCGCCCGAGCACCACATACCCGAACTGGCTATCCTGAACGGGTCCGAAAGTGGCTGTTTTCAAGCCGTCTTGCAGCAAGCCAATATTGAGCACCGGCAGGGAGAGTTTGCCTCCGTATAAATAACTACCGGCTGCACCGATCAGTCCACCCACCAAAGCTCCAGTGCCCAGGGATGAACCCAGGGTCAGGGCATCCAGCCCGGCGCCACTGACCGCGCCTGCACCAAAACCGGCTGTGGCCAGGTAGCGCCTGCTAACAGCCCAGTGCTTCCGGCTGTCTTCCGAGAACAAGTCGTGATCACTGTGCCATTCCAGCTCGGCTTCCTGTCGCCGGATGCTCTGATGCTGATACAGGTGTTCTATTTGAACCCGCAGCGACTGTTCCCGTTGGCGCTGGTGTTGGTACCAGCGCTGCCGGAGCTGATCCGCCAGGGTGCTGTCGCTGGTGCCTGCGACCTGATCCAGTGTCAGGGTGCGCTTTTCCTGAAACGACATCATGTCATGCAATGCCTTGGCAATGATGCCGGCTGCCTGGTGTCGACGCTGTTCGCGCTGAGCCGATAAGTGATGCGTTGCCTGATCCAGAGGTTTTTCCCAGTCTGGTTCAAGCTGCCCGAAGGCGCGCAAAAGGCTGAGATGTTGCTCGAACGGGGCGCGAACTGCATCGAATTTGCGTACAACCTGAAAGAACTGGCCAAGCGCGGAGTGCCAGGTGTCGCTGTAATCGTCGGGCCCGATGCTGTTGATCAGCGCCAGGCTGGGCTGGCCGGTCCAGCGCAGTATGGTCATCTCGGCCTCGTGCTCGGCGCTGTATGGGGCGGAGCCGTCCACCACATAGATGATTCCCGCACCTTCAATCAGCGGTGTCAGCAATTCACACTCGTCAGTGAAGCGGCTGTCGCCCTGATGTTGCAGAACAAATGCTCGAACCGTCTCGCTGTGGTCTGAGGCAGATACACTGTGGGCTTCAAGCCATTCCAGCACTCGCCGGGGGCGTTGAAAGCCCGGAGTGTCCACCAGTGTGTAGAGAACCTTGCCGTCCACTCTCAGCGGGTATGACTGGCGCTTGCGTGTGGTGCCCGGCTCCAGCGCAATGGCAATTCCGTCGTTCTGGGACAGGGTTGCCACGACGCTGGACTTTCCCTTGTTAGGATGGCCGACAACGGCAAATGTGGGTGCGCTGTTCATTCCATGTATCCCCCGTTGACATCGGCAAGGGTTCCATAAATGGGTACCAGGCTTACCGTTACAAACTCCAGCCCGATTCGCTTGGCAAAACGAAGCCACTGCTGAACCTGATGATCATCTGGCTCCCGGTCTATGCGGGTGGCAAGTGGCACCAGTGCAACCCGGGTGCCTTTGGGCCAGTGCTCGCGGGCATTGGCGAGGAAGTCTTCCAATTCCCCAGTGGGAGGCTCCCAGCTGCGGGTTACCACAATAACCGTGCGACCAGCCTGCTCGGCCAGTTGCTCGGCTATTTTTTTCAGTGTTTGCCGGTCGTTTTCGAGCGAAAGCCTGCCGCCTGCTTTGGCAATCAGGCTTTTGCCGCTGGCAAGAGCATCCGGCAGCTCCGGGTCGCCTGCTCCAGCCCAACACAGCACAATGGCTGCGTCTGGCAAGGGTTGCAGTTTGAGTTGGGTGTCGGTATCCGGTAAGTCTGAAGCATCATTGTATTGGTTGCCGGTATCCAGAGCCGGAGTTTCCATTCGATACAGCAGTGCCTGCATGGCCGGGTGGCTGGCAAGCAGTTGCCGGGCTTTGCGCCGGATCAGCACACCTGCCAACAAGGCTAGAATAAGCCGTGGCAAAAGCGCCCAGGTTGTCCAGAGCATGGCTATAAAAGGCCACCATTGGCCCCAACGTGCCGGCTCCATGCCGGCCGCTCCGGCACTGGCACGGAAGAATCGTGTGGCTTCCACCAGCGCTAAATCCGGCGCAGCGGCTGGCCAAATCCAGGCCCAAGGCGTCGCAATCGCAGCAATCAGGCTGTGATAGCGGCTGGCATTGGTTTCAAGCGTGGTGCTCCAGCCAAACGCCAGGTCTTGCAGCACCACCATAACAAGCAGGGTCGCCAGACCAGCCAGGGAAAAACACACGCCGCCCAACTGTGCGGCCCGTGCCATGAGTACTGGCTGAAGCTTTGTGAAAACCGGTGATTCCGGATGATTGCGAAAGCGCCGGAGCAGCGCCCGCCAGGGTTGCCAGCCAGCCAGAGACTGAACGGTGGTCAGCACTGCCAGCAATAGCTGAAAGGCGACAAACGCGACGATAACCGTCACGTTGATACGCTGGCCCCCATCGTAGAACAGCAAGCCAAGCATGGTGAGTAAACCAAACAGGGTGCCTGCAACCATGAAACCAGAGTTGATTCGCTGCCAGAAGCGCAGGGTAGTCGCCGAAGGGGGCGTTCCGGCACCCGGGCCACTCAGATGGTTGATATGAGCCAGCCAGCGTTTCGGGGTGGGCTTTACGTTTTGCTGCTCGCAAGTGAGTGCAAACTTGCGATCCCGCCGGTGCAGAAATGCCGGAGCCTGGCCTTTGTCTCTTTGGGCGCAGGCATCAAAATCCAGCAGCAAGCGGAGGGAAGAATCAGTCATGAAGGGTTCCGGTGATAAATTCGGTCTTTGAGTCTATGGTGTTAGGATATCGGCATTACCCCGTCCGATACCAGATAACGAGTCGTCATGCCCCATCATTTGATGAATTTGCGCCACGTACCCGACGATGAAGCCGAGGAAATCCGGGCGTTGTTTGAAGCCCACGATGTGCGTTATTACGAAACCCCGCCAAGCCGTTGGGGCATTAGCATGGGTGGTTTCTGGGTGCACGACCCAGAAGAAGCGCAAAGAGCCAAAACTCTGCTGCAGGAATACCAGAACCAGCGTTTGCACAGCCAACGAGAAGCCTATGAACAATGGCGCTCGCAGGGCGAGGGTGGCGGTGTCTGGTATATGCTCCGTAAAAAGCCTGTACGCACTCTGGCTGCCCTCCTGGCAATTCTCACCATTGGCGCTCTCAGCCTGCTGCCGTTTATCCGCATAGGATAGCTTTTCAACAATTCTCTATGCCTTGTTTTTATGGTGTCCGGAAGTCCGGACAGTTAAAGTGAAGGCTTGGAAGGCTAAAAACAAGAAAGCTCAAAAGATCAGATAGATATGGATATGGCACGAGATGCGCATAGCAGCTAGTACGCGCGCCCTTCGTTTGCTCGCCTTGCAGGCAGGGCCATATACTTCTGATGCAGCACCTCGCGCGGCTGGGTGCCAAGGCTTTTACTATGAATAATTCTGACTCCGGCGGTAAGCGCTACATGGCACAGTTGTTCGGAAGCAATAATAAAAACGGGCTAACCCGAGAGCTTATTGAAGCGCTTTTCCCTATGTTTGAGGAAGCCAGCGCGGGCGCTATCGCTGTAGATCGCGAGTCCCGGATTACCTGGATAAACAGCAGTTATTCACAGCTTCTCGGCCTTAAAGACCAGGCCGCCGCCATTGGCCGGCCAGTGCGTCAGGTTATTCCTGAAACCCGCATGCCTGAAGTCGTTGAAACCGGAAAGCCCCTGCTGCTGGATATCATGGAGTACCAGCAGCAACAGTTGGTGGTTACCCGGCTTCCCTATTACGACGAAGCGGGCGAGATAGAAGGTGCGGTCGCCTTCGTACTCTATGACGATCTGCAGCCCTTAACGCCACTGGTGAGCAAGTACCGAAGCCTGCATAAGGATCTTGCGGCTGCACGTAAGGCATTGGCTAAAAAAGCCCGGAGTACCCGGTACAGTCTTGGGGATTTTGTTGGTGCAAGCCCGGGCGCACTTGAAGTAAAGCGCCGCGCGCGGCTGGCAGCGGGGCGCGAAATGGCCGTGCTTCTGCTGGGTGAAACCGGAACCGGTAAAGAAGTGTTGGCTCAAGCCATACATTCAGTTTCCAGACGTTCAGACAAAGCTTTTGTGGGTGTGAATGTGGCGGCTATCCCGGAGAACCTGCTGGAGGCCGAGTTCTTCGGCGTCGCTCCAGGCGCCTATACCGGCGCTGACCGGAAGATGCGTGAAGGCAAGTTCCAGCTAGCCAATGGTGGCACCCTGTTTCTGGATGAAGTGGGCGATATGCCCTTGCCACTGCAGGCAAAACTTCTGCGAGTCCTCCAGGAGGGGGAGGTTGAGCCCCTGGGCTCCAACAAGGTTATCCCGGTCGATGTCCGGGTCATTGCAGCCACCAGCCGCAACCTCGAAGCCATGATTGCCGATGGCAGCTTTCGGTCGGATTTGTACTACCGGCTGAACGTACTGGAAATCCCCATACCCCCGCTGCGGGATCGTTTGGCGGATCTTGGGCTGCTGTGTGAAACCCTGTTGTGGGAGGTCAGTGAAGGCCTGGATATGCGGGCCGAGATTGCCGATGCCGGCGTTGCTGCTTTGGCCAGTTATAACTGGCCAGGAAACATTCGAGAACTGCGCAATGTGCTAGAGCGAGCCCTGACCATGAGCGAAGAAGGTGGCGTGCTGGATGCAGATGCCATTTTCAAGGTTCTGCCCCTTAGCAGCGAGGGCAGTATCGCCCGGGCAGCCCCCCGACCTGTCAAGCTGCTGGCCGATATATTGGCCAAGGCAGAGGCGCAAGCGATTGAAGATGCACTGGTTGCAACCCGGGGTAACCGCACCAAGGCCGCCAAGCTACTGGGTATCTCCCGCTCAGTGCTTTACGAAAAACTCGCCAGAATGTCCTGATTTCCGGACATTCGTCCTGAGTTCAGGACAGTTTTATACGACTCTGGTTCAATAGTGTCCAGGTTCCCGGACGAATATACTGCCTCTTGTGCATCGGTGTTTTTTATGTTGTTGATAATAATGAGAAAAATCTGATTGGCACAGTCTCTGCTCAGTCTGCCATTCAGGACGTCAGAACAACACAGAAAACAATGGCTGACGCCAGATACAACAACAAGAAGGATCAGTTATATGTCGATCAAGCAAAAGCTTTCGGGTTTGACCCTGGGTGTTACGGCGGCAGCGCTTATGACAGGCGCTATGGTAAGCAGCAACGCTTTGGCGGCGGAGAAAATTCGTTGGCAAGTGCCCCTGGCATTCCCCTCACATCTTATTGGGCTGACAACGCCCGTCAAACACCTTTCAGAAAACCTCAAAGCCATATCCGGTGGCGATATTCAGCTGCGTTACTACGAGCCAAATGAGTTGGTTCCACCCTTTGAGATCATGGATGCTGTAGGCGGTGGTAAATACCCCGCAGGCTATACCTGGGTTGGATACGACCAAGGCACTATCCCCGCCTTACCGCTGTATTCCGGTGCACCTTTCAACATGGAACCGCCCGCTTATCTGGCCTGGTATTACGAGGGCGACGGCCGTGCGTTGCTGGAAGAAATTTATGCCAAGCGCAACATCCATCCCATGCTATGCAGCATCATCGGCCCTGAAGGCGCAGGCTGGTTCGCCAATCCAATCAAAGGCGTGGAAGATTTTGATGGCCTGAAAATCCGCTTTGCCGGCATTGGTGGCAAGGTTCTGGAGAAGCTCGGGGCTTCCGTAACCATGGTTCCGGGCGGCGAAATCTATCAGGCGCTGGAGCGTAAGACGATTGATGCCACTGAGTTCTCTCAGCCGGCCATCGACAAGATGCTGGGCCTGGATCAAATCATCAAGAACTACATCATGCCCGGTTGGCACCAAACTCTGACCACCTCCCACTTGTTGGTGAACAAAGATGTTTGGGAGAAGCTGGAGCCACAGAGCCGCGCGCTCATCGAAATGGGTTGCGAATCTGCCACGCTTAAAGGCTTTGCTCAAAGCGAGTGGGCCCAGCCAACCGCACTGCGTGATTACGAGAAGGAAGGCGTAAACGCTCAGACGTTGCCAGAACCTGTACTGCGTGAACTGCAAAAGGTCACGAATGAGGTGCTGGATGAAATTGCTGCCAAAGATGAAATGTTTAATCGCGTGCTGACCAGCCAGCGTGATTTCATGAAGCATCACTCCATTTGGCACTCCAATGGCTACCTGCCACGGGATTTCTACAAGTACGACTGATCAACGGATGATATATCGCGGGTAACGGCTGGCCGTTACCCGCATCCTGCCCTGCATCCGAAAAATCCGAGGTTTTTGTGACTGATACCAATATCTCAGGAGATAAGCACGCCCAGGCATCCGGCACAGATTCGCTGCCAATCAATACGATGTCCTGGCACCTTGACCGGTTGGTTGTGGCTGTTGGCCGCTTCGCCTCCTGGTTGTGGATTGCCGTGCTGATCGTAATTCTGATCAACGTATTCTCCCGCTATGTCTTGTCTCAGGGCTCCATTGCCCTTGAAGAGCTGTCCTGGCACCTGTTCGGAACGGCCACCATGCTCACACTGGGCTATGCCGTTGTGCGGGACGACCACGTTCGTGTGGATGTGCTGAAAGAGAAATTCAGTCCCAAAGCCCAAGCCATTATCGAGCTTTTGGGAATTGTGCTGCTGGCGCTGCCCATCATTGCGCTGATGATCAGTGCTCTGGTGCCCTACGCCTGGATCGCATGGACATACATGGAGCACTCGCAGGCACCCAGCGGGCTGCCTTATCGCTTTATATTCAAAAGCATGCTGCCTCTGGGGCTGGTGTTTGTGATGGTCGCGCTGGTATCCCGCGCCACACGTTGCACCACCTACCTGTTCCGTTTTCCCAGGGCTATTGAGCCTCCCTACGATGATCGGCGCTCCGTCGGCCATCCTAATCCCTGAACCGCGAGGCTAACGTCATGGGTGTAGAAGCGATTCTTGTTATCGCCATGTTCGCCAGCTTTATGGTGCTCTTGCTCTCGGGTTTCCCGGTTGCATGGTCACTGGCGGGTATAGGCCTGGTATTCGGTATTGTCGGCCACGTAATGGTCGAATACCTGGATTCTCCCCTGTGGTTTACCTGGCAGGGAACCATTGGCGTTTTGGACGCCAGGATTTACGGCATAGTTGCCAACGAGTTGATGGTGGCGCTGCCCATGTTTATCTTCATGGGCATCATGCTTGACCGCTCAGGCATAGCCGAAAAGCTGATGCACAGTTTGGTGCGCGTGCTTGGCGGCTTGCGCGGTGGCTACGCGATTACAGTGGTACTGGTTGGCGTATTGCTTGCGGCATCTACCGGTATTGTTGGCGCTTCGGTGGTGCTGCTGGGCATGCTGTCTCTTGGCCCCATGATGCAGGCGAACTACAACAAGTCTCTGGCAGTGGGCACGGCGTGTTCGGTCGGTACCTTGGGCATTCTGGTGCCGCCAAGCATCATGTTGGTATTGATGGCCGATCGCCTCGGCACCTCGGAGGCTTCCGTAGGCAAGTTGTTTATGGGCGCGCTGATCCCGGGCGTTATGCTCGCCATGCTGTACATCCTTTACATCATCATCGCTTCCTATATCAAAAAGGACCTGGCTCCGGCGCCGCCTAACCGGCAGCGTCTTGATATCCGGGCCTGGATTGGCGTGCTCTGGGCAATTTTGCCGCCTATGGCCCTGATTATTTCCGTGCTTGGCTCCATCTTCTTTGGCATAGCGACTACCACAGAAGCCTCTGCGGTGGGTGCCGGTGGCGCGCTCCTCATGGCCTTTGTGAGCAAACGCCTCGATATGGAGACTTTGAAGGAATCCCTTTACCAAACCAGTCGCACCTCGGCCTTCATCTTTGGCATTTTTATCGGTGCCACCGTGTTTGCCTCGGTACTGCGTGGGTTGGGCGGAGATGAAGTTATTGAAGGTGCAATCACCGGTTTGCCCTATGGCACCACAGGCGTATTGCTGACCGTGTTGCTTATCACCTTCCTGCTCGGGTTCTTTCTGGATTGGGTGGAGATCACCTTGATTGTGTTGCCGCTGGTCGCGCCCGTGCTGTTCAAAATGGGCGTGGAGCCGGTGTGGTTCGCCATCATGTTTGCCATGTGTTTGCAGACCTCGTTCCTGACACCGCCCGTAGGCTTCTCACTGTTTTACATCAAGGGAGTATGCCCGCCGGGTATTACCACCCGGGACATCTATCTGGGCGTGTTGCCGTTCATCATGCTGCAGCTTCTGGCTTTGGCACTGGTGTTCTGGTTCCAGCCGCTGGCGACATGGCTTCCAAATGAAGTGTACGGCGGCTCCTGACACGCACGTTTTGCGCAGGTTTTCACTAACAAAAATTGAATAATAACCAGGGGGCAAACACCATGCGTCTCGAAAACAATATCGCTCTTATCACTGGCGCAGCGCGAGGCATTGGGCGGGCAATCGCTGAACATTATGGCCGTGAAGGTGCCCGTGTAGCTGTGGCAGACCTTACGCTGGAAAGTGTACAAGACACCGTTAACGCCATAGAGAAAGCTGGTGGAACCGCCATGGCTCTGGCCATGGATGTAACCGATGAGGCCGCCGTGGACGAGGGCGTAGCGGCCATTGTAAAGGCCTGGGGTGGTCTGGACATTGCCGTGGCCAACGCCGGCATCCAGCACATAGACCCGGTTCATAAGCTGGCGTATGCGGACTGGCGCCGGGTAATGAACGTGCACCTTGATGGCGCATTTCTGGTTACCCGGGCGGCGCTGAAGCAAATGTACGCCAACGGTGGAGGCACTATGCTGTACATGGGCTCAGTGCACTCACTGGAGGCCTCGCCCTTGAAGGCACCTTATGTGGCGGCAAAACACGGTATGCTTGGATTATGCCGCGCCGTTGCCAAAGAGGGTGCTGAGCACGGAGTTCGCAGTAACATTATCTGCCCGGGCTTTGTAAGAACGCCACTGGTGGATAAACAGATACCGGAGCAAGCGAAAGAGCTGGGCATTTCCGAAGAAGAAGTCGTCAGCAAGGTGATGCTAAAAAACACAGTAGATGGCAAATTCACCACGCAGGAAGATGTTTCCGAAATGGCGGTGCACTTGGCGGCCTTCCCTTCAGCCGCCCTCACAGGACAATCTATTGTAGTCAGCCACGGCTGGCACATGCAGTAAGCAACAGGAGCAACGGATGAGCGTTATTGAGCAGTCCCCAATAGTCTGGTCTCCATCGGAAGGCGAGTTGACCAATACCCAAATGGGTCGCTTCAAAACCTGGCTGGAAGAGCAGGGCTATGGCCCTTTTGCTGATTACCACGCTTTGCACCAGTGGTCTGTTGATGACCTTGAAAGCTTCTGGGCAAAGGTTTGGGATTATTGTGGGCTGATCTGCGAAACACCGGCCAGTAAAGCGTTGGGTAAGCGGGATATGCCGGGTGCCGAGTGGTTCCCGGGTATGAAGCTGAACTTTTCGGCTAACCTGCTGCGCCATGCTGAGGGGGATCACGCCGATAAAGAAGCTGTGGTGGCTTATTGCGAGACGCGCCCTGTTCTGCGCCGTACCTATGGCGAATTGAAAGCCGATGTGGGTGCCCTGGAAGCCTTCCTGCGTAGCAAAGGCATCCAAAAAGGCGACCGCGTAGCCGGTGTGGTGACCAACGGTTATGAGGCGCTCGCCGGCATGCTGGCGGCAACCAGCCTGGGTGCTATCTGGAGCTCTGCTTCGCCTGATTTCGGTGTGGGAGCCATTCTGGATCGGTTTGGCCAAATTGAGCCTTCTGCACTGATTGTCGTGAACGGATACGGCTACGGCGGTAAGGTGCTGGCACGGCAAGAAGAGTTTGCACAGTTGATCGCCGGCCTGCCAACCCTGAAATGCGTGGTCAGTGTTCAACAGCTACCTGAAGCTGCACAAATTACGGGTGAACTGGTTACCACCTGGGATGAGGCCATTGCCTATGGCGCGGGCGAAACGCCTTCGTACACGCCAGTCGACCCGGATCACCCGGTATACATACTCTATTCTTCCGGCACCACCGGCAAACCCAAGTGCATAGTACATGGCACCGCAGGCCTGCTGATCAATCATGCCAAAGAACTCATGCTGCACGGCGACGTAGGCCCGGAAGACCGGTTCCTCTACTTCACCACCTGCGGCTGGATGATGTGGAACTGGCAAGCCTCCGCCCTGCTAACAGGCGCTGCGGTCATCACTGTAGACGGTTCACCCGGCTACCCCAGCCTCAGCTTCCTTTGGGATACAGTAGCGCATGAGCGCGTAACCCACTTCGGCACCAGTGCAAGGTTCATTGCAGGCTGCCGCAAAGCTGAAATGGCTCCGGCCGAAACCCTCGACCTGAGCAAATTGAGAGTCGTGTTCTCAACCGGTTCGCCCCTGCTCCCCGAGGACTATGATTGGGTATACAGCCAAGGCGCACCCAAAGCCCTGCTGGGCTCAATTGCCGGCGGCACCGACATCTGCGGTTGCTTTGTAGGCTCTACGCCCTTGCTGCCTGTGCGCCGTGGCGAAATCCAATGCCGCTTTCTCGGTGTCGACGCCGTAGCCTACGGCGATGACGGCAAACCCGTAGACCAGGGCCGAGGCGAGCTCGTGTGCCGCCAGCCCATGCCTTCCATGCCCGTCGCCTTCTGGGACGACGCCAACGGCGAACGCTACCGCGAAGCCTACTTCGACACCTTCCCCGGCGTATGGGCTCATGGTGACTTCATAGAATTCACCGAACACGGCGGCGCCATCATCTACGGCCGCTCCGACGCCACCCTCAACCCCGGCGGCGTAAGGATCGGCACCGCCGAAATCTACCGCCAGGTAGAAACCGAAGCGGCCATAAAAGACAGCCTCGTCGTCGGCCGCCAGATCGATGGCGACGTAGAAGTGGTGTTGTTTGTAGTGCCTGCCGAAGGCCAGGAACTCAGTGCCGACCTTCTGAAACAGCTAAAAGCCCGAATCCGCACAGGCGCCAGCCCACGCCACGTGCCCAAGCACATAGTGCAGGTGCCAGACATCCCCTACACCCGCAGTGGCAAAAAAGTAGAGCTGGCCGTAGCCCGCCTGATCAACGGCTCTACCAAAGCCGACAACCGCGATGCCCTGGGTAACCCCGAAGCACTGGACCAGATTCGCGAGCGGCTTGCGGAAGAGAACCTTTTGCCGAGTGGTTGACTGAACAGGTGAAGGGGTAAAACATCCGGGTCTCTACTTTTTGCGGTGTGACTCCGGTGCAGAGTTTTCATCCTAAGGGTTGTTGGAGTTAACTGAAAAGTTTGTCGAGCGGTGGGTGTGCTTTCTCCTAAAACGGTGCGGAGCCATGGATGGCGGAGCCCAAGCGCCACATGGATGTGCCGCAAGGAGCGTGTTTTGGGAGAAAGCACACCCATCGCGATACTCCCAAGCCAGCAAAGCCAACACGCCAAAATGTTAGAAAGTTTCGTAAATTCCCCTCATTTGATCCCCCAGTTACCGAAGATCAAGGGTTTTTAGTCCGTTCTTATACTAAGATCGTAACCCGAGATTACAAAAAAATGCTATCTTAGTAGGTCTATCAAAAGTTTAAAAAATCAGTCATTGCGAAGCTCAGTCGTTCACAAGACGCCTGATCCAGCTATGACCGTCCTGAACCCACCTATTAGCCTGAGGACGAAAATGAAATCATCCAAAGCAAAGATTATTTATACACTGACCGACGAGGCACCTGCCCTCGCAACACGGTCACTGCTACCGATTCTTGAGACCTACGCCAAGCCGGCTGGTATCGAATTTGGAACCAGCGACATCTCCCTCGCGGCGCGTATTCTGGCAACATTCCCGGACTACCTTGAGGAAGACCAGCGCGTTCCAGACGCACTGACAGAACTGGGCGAATACACCAAAGACCCAGACGCCAACATCATCAAACTGCCGAACATTTCTGCGTCCATTCCGCAGTTGCGTGCAGCTATCAAAGAATTGCAGGACCAGGGTTTCAAGGTTCCTGATTACAAAGAAAGCCCTGTAACCGACGAAGAAAAAGATGCGACCAAGCGTTACGCCAAAGTACTTGGCAGTGCCGTAAACCCGGTTCTGCGTGAAGGTAACTCTGATCGCCGTGCACCAGCAGCAGTTAAAGCATTTGCACGCAAATATCCCCACAGTATGGGCGAGTGGAGCCCGGCTTCACGTACCCACGTGGCACACATGCGCGGGGGCGATTTTTACTCTAATGAGCAGTCCATAACCCTCGACAAGGCAACAAACGCCCGCATTGTGTTCGAGAACAAGAAGGGTGAGCAAACCGTCCTCAAGTCCGACCTGCCACTCCAGGAAGGTGAAGTGCTCGACGGTATGTTCATGAGCAAGAAAGCGCTGTGCAAATTCTTCGAAGACGTTATCGAAGACTGCGAAAAGACCGGCGTGATGTTCTCACTGCACGTGAAAGCCACCATGATGAAAATCTCTCACCCGATCGTGTTTGGTCACGCGGTGAAGATTTACTACAAAGAGCTTTTCGACAAATACGGCGAACTGTTTGACGAAATCGGCGTAAACCCGAACAACGGTCTGTCGTCTGTGCTTGAGAAAATCAAGCAGCTGCCAGAGTCCAAGCAGGAAGAAATTCAGGAAGCCCTGCACAAGACCTACGAGCACCGCCCGGAAATCGCCATGGTTGACTCCGTTAAGGGTGTTACCAACCTGCACGTACCGAGTGATGTGATTGTTGACGCCTCCATGCCGGCAATGATCCGTAACTCAGGCAAGATGTGGGCGCGCGATGGCAAGTTGAAAGACACCAAGGCTGTAATGCCTGAGTCTACCTATGCCACGATTTACCAGGAAATGATCAACTTCTGCAAAACCCACGGCGCGTTTGATCCCACTACCATGGGAACAGTGCCGAACGTAGGCTTGATGGCGCAGAAGGCTGAAGAATACGGCTCCCACGACAAGACGTTTGAAATCGAAGAAGACGGTATCGTGCGCATTCTGGCTGAAGACGGCACAGTCCTGACTGAGCACAATGTCGAAGAAGGCGATATCTGGCGTGCATGTCAAACCAAAGACCTGCCGATTCGCGACTGGGTCAAGCTGGCCGTTACCCGTGCCCGTGCGACTGGTATGCCAGCCGTGTTCTGGCTCGACGACGAGCGTCCTCACGATGCCGAGCTGATAAAGAAGGTGAATACTTACCTGCAGGATCACGACACCGAAGGGCTGCACATCCGCCTTGAGTCGCCTGTGCGTGCTATTCGCTGGACTATGGAACGCCTGATTCGTGGTCTTGATACCATCTCGGTAACCGGTAACGTACTGCGTGACTACCTGACCGACCTGTTCCCGATTCTGGAACTGGGCACCAGCGCCAAAATGCTTTCGATTGTCCCCCTGCTGAACGGTGGTGGCCTCTACGAAACCGGAGCTGGCGGATCTGCTCCCAAGCACGTGCAGCAGCTACTGCAGGAAGATCACCTGCGTTGGGATTCACTGGGCGAATTCCTGGCCATTGCTGTATCTCTGGACGAGTTGGGTGAGAAGCACGACAACAACCGTGCACGCCTGTTGGGCCAGACTCTCGACAAAGCTACCGAGCGCCTGCTGGAAAACAACCAGTCGCCTTCACGGGTAACGGGTGAGCTGGATAACCGTGGAAGCCATTTCCACCTGGCTCGCTACTGGGCAGAAGAGCTGGCATCTCAGGACAGCGACAAAGAACTGAAAGAGTTCTTCGCCAAGATGTCTGCACAGCTGGAAGAGAACAAGGACAAGATTCTGGAAGAAATGAGCGTTATCCAGGGTCATCCTGCCGATATCGGTGGCTACTACCACCCACCCAAAGAAAAGGTGGAGGCAGTTATGCAGCCGAGCGCAACCTTCAACAAGATTTTGAAGGATGCCCGTGCATCGGTTAAGTAACCCCTGACGGTATCCGGGCATCGTGCCCGGCCACCTGGAATGAAAACCCGGAAAGCCTTTAATCGGCTCTCCGGGTTTTTTTATGCCTGCTGCAGAGGCACCAGTTTCCCCCCGGTCAAGCTGGCCAGATCAGCCGGAGACAGCTCAATTTCCAGCCCGCGACGGCCTGCGCTAACGTAAACAGTGTCGAAACCTTCAGCGGAGGCATCAATAAAGGTTTTTAAACGGTTTTTCTGGCCCAGTGGGCTCACACCTCCCAGTACATAACCGGTGCGGCGCTGTACCTCTTGCGGGTCTGCCATGACAGCCTTTTTGCCACCGGCAGCCTTGGCAATCAGCTTCATGCTTAGCATGCCGGTAACCGGCACCACGCCTACCGCCAGTGTTTTGCCATCGACAGCAACCACCAGGGTTTTGAAAATACGCGCAGGATCAACCCCCAGCTTGTCTGCAGCCTCGTTGCCGTAGCTTGCACTGGCAGAATCGTGCTCGTACTCGTGGATAGTGTGAAAAATGCCGGCTTTGCTGGCTGCATCGATACCGGGTGTCATAGACTGCTCCAGAAACGGTTGGTTTGCCCCCTGATCAGCTGCCTATAATAACGTCTGAGCCGGCTCGAAATACATTCCGGATTGGATTCGGTGTACGCTTTGACGCACTGGTTGGCGGTTTTCAGCCAATGAACCCGGCAGCGACCACCGTGAAGATAGAATAAAAACAGCCACCACAATCAAGGCGTACCTGATGAACCCAATAGCCCGTCGTGCACTGCACAGTTGCAAGGTTCCCAAGGATTTATCTACCGTTACCCAGCGTGATACCGCAGGCGAAAGGCCGGAAGCAGTTGGCATAGATACCCGCACGGTAGACACTATCTGGAAAAGCGTAGAAGCTTTGTATCGCACCGGTGTCCACCCCGGTATCCAGATATCTGTGCGGCACCGTGGCGAACAGATCCTGCATCGAGCCATAGGGCATGCCAGCGGCAACGGCCCCCACGATACGGCTGGCACGCCTACAGTCGCCATGACCACAGACACACCCATTTGCTACTTTTCTGCCTCCAAGGCGGTTACCGCATTGCTGATGCACATGCTGGTTGAGCAGGGCCTGGTTAACCTGATGGACCCCGTGTCTTATTATTGCCCGGAGTTTGCCCAAAACGGCAAACGTACCATCACGGTGCATCAGATCCTGTCCCACAGGGGCGGCATTCCTTCCATTCCGAAAGAGACACCCATTGAGGTTCTGTGGGATCAGGAAGAGATCTGGCGCTTACTCTGTGAGTCCAGAGCCATTGCTGTAGACGGTGCCAAGGTTGCCTATCATGCAATCACCGGTGGCTATGTGCTGCAGCGGGTGCTCGAAAGGGTAACCGGCGACACCATTGAAAATTACCTGGACAAGCACATTCGCCAGCCCATGGGCATGAAATGGTTCACTTACGGAATTCAGCCAGAGAATTTGCATGAGTTGGCCACCAACTACGCGACTGGCCCGACACCGCGTTTTCCCGTGTCCTGGATCGTAAACCGCGCACTTGGCGGCGATATCTCGACAGTAGAAGAAGTAACCAACAATCCCCTGTTTCAGGAAGCGGTAATCCCGGCGGGTAACCTGTGTGGCACCGCCGAAGAAATGGGCCGATTCTTCCAGATGATGCTCAATGGCGGTACCTGGAAGGGTAAACGTATTTGCAGCGAGATTACCGTTCGCCGTGCCATTCAGCAGTTTGGTTCATTGCAGATTGATCGCACCATGATGATACCCATGCGCTTCAGCGCAGGCATGATGCTGGGTGGTAACCCGGTTGGAATGTGGGGGCAACGCAGCCGGTACGCATTTGGCCATGTTGGCTTGATCAACAAGCTTTGCTGGGCTGATGCGGCGCGGGATATTTCTGTGAGTTTGCTGAACACCGGGTTTCCGATTGTGGGTCACCACATTCCCGCGCTCGGCAAGTTTGTCTATACCATTGCGCGGGAGTTTCCGCTGCGCCCGGAAAGTGAACGCCCGGCGGTGGCCGTTTAAAGCGGCCACTCACAGGGTTCTTAGTTGATCCTCAAGAATACCGAGTACGGATGAAAGTATGTCCCGGAAGTCTGTCAGCGTTTGCGTGCGCTGAATGACTTCTTCGCGGCTTTCATCCAGCCTTTCCAGTTTTGGTACAACACGGCGAATGCCTTCAGTGATCACCTCATAGGGATAGTGGTGGTCCTGAATGCTGAGCTTGTTTATCTCAGACACCTCCTGGCTGAAAATACTGATGATGTCGTACAGCATGTCCTTGTGGGCAATGTTGGAGGCTTCCCAGTAAGCGTCGTCCAGTAGCTCAAGCAAAGACAGATATTCCCTGAGGGTGTCGGCAACGGATGTCGGGTTCATAAACAATCCTGGTAGGGGTGAAATTGGTAATGGGAACTATAGCAGTGGATTCGTCGGGATTCTCTGGGCGCGAAGTTGCCGTCTGATATATTGCGTAGAAGTGAAACTCTATTCATTTTGTTGCACTTTGTTAGACAGTTGTGCAAACTACAGCCTGATAAAGGAATCGCGGCAACTCAATGGATGAGAAACGCAATGGATAAGCCAGTAAATCACCACAAAGAAATCCCCCCCTCGCCCCGGCAGGTTCAGCTCGACCACCACGACAGTGTGCGTACTCACGTGCATCAACAAGTCTGCACCGAAGTGGAACGTTTGGAGCGCCGAATCGAAATTTTGCGACTGGCCAAAGCGCCCCATGTAGCCGTCATGATTTCAGCATACGAACGCATGATCGACCGCAAAAAAGGCTTTTTGGAGAATTGGGAGATGGGTGAGCGTTTGCATTATTGACGCTCGAAGGCGCCTTTAGCTACCCAGCTCACCGCAGCTTCGTTGTTGCTGCAATGGGCATCATTATCCTTGGTTTCGTCAGGGTTTTCGGCGGTTGGAGCATCAATTTTTGCGGGCTCGCCGTTGGAGTGGAAAATTCTCAAGGTAGACGTCACGTAGTCCAGTTCAATTCTCAGGCAATCGGGGCTCGAATCGGCCAGATTAATGCCGTGACGACTCAGGTCTAACAAAGGTTTGTCTGCGCTTTTGATAAACAGCGTGTCGGATTTGTTCTCAGTGAATTCTTGCCTCAGTTCGATGCCGCCAAAATTACGACTTACATAATCTGCCGTAGCTAGCTCCGGCCGGTTGTAGCCTCTTGCGACAAAGCTATTAGCATCAAAGCGGCTCCCGGCAAGCAGGCTAATCAGCTCGGGTTGAGCCTCCGCGTCTTCAGGAGCAACGCTTCTGTTAACATACTGAATGGTCCGGTAAACCTTTTCGTCCAGATCGGTGCCTTCAGGCCCTATAGGCGTATAACGCCAATCCAAAGTTGGATAGACCCAAATTTTGTCGTTTAACGATTCATCGTTAAATACTGCATTTTGGTCTGTAAACTTGATGAGGGCACCGTTCGCGCGGTTGCTGTAGTTGCCTGCTTCAGTGGCGGCAATGCGTTGGCTGATGTAGCGCCGGCCTTCCGTAAAGTTATCTATTTCGTTGAATGCAATTACTTGATTCATCAGATCTAGCGGATTGCGTACCTTTTCATAGCTTTTCCCGTCTGGGCTGCGGGTTGCACGGATGAATTTGTCTATGTGGGTACGAATCTCGTTCGCAGTTTCAAGGTTCTCGTCGGTAGCGTCGCTGCCTGTGGGCTGAATACCCTGATAGAAATCCCAAAAACGGGTGTGCTCAAGGTTGTCAGGCGCCTTGTCGGTATTTTCCAGGTCAAACGTTGATAAAGTCGGATTCACACTGGTAGCAGGATTAAACGCTACCGGCCCGGTATCCGCCATCTTGCACCCACTGATGCCAAGAAGTGCGATGGAGATAGCAGTGAAAAAGCAGGAGTGTCTCATTTCAGAAGGCCCTGAGGTGCGAAAGCAGCCATAAACGGCTAAAGTAAATACCCGCGGGGCGGTCTGCCCCGATCCGACTGCTGACAATAAACTATAAAACAGGCTCATGCCCGCGCGGAGATCACATTTTGCAGCAACGGTGTAAACCGGCCTCATTCAAAGCAGTACAGTGGCTGCTTTTCGTGATATGCCTTGTCACGTCTATGGTTCTGGTGCCTGGCGTGGCGAGCGCTAAAGAGTCGTGCCGCAATGGTCAGCTTGTTCTGGACAGGGGCACGGAAAGCCTCCGCGATTTTGGCGGCTGCATCCAGTATCTGGAGGATGCCGGCCAGCTTTATCTTTTGCCTGACATCCTTGCCATGGCGCCCGAGCGGTTTACCCGGCACGAAAGCGGCGTGCTGAATTTTGGCTATACCGAATCGGCTTACTGGATTCGCTTTGATGTGCGTGCGGATCCCGGAGTGGCCAGTAAAGAATGGATTCTGGAGTTGGCTCTGCCGCTGGTAGATGAAGTTGCCTTGTATATGGTGCGCGACGGTGAGCTTATCGATCAGCGCAAGGCTGGCTATCATGATAATTGGGCAGAGCGTGATCTGGCAGTGCCCAACCCCACGTTCCGGTTGGATCTGGAGCCGGGTAGCGTTTCATCTGTGTACCTGCGCATTATCAATACCAACACCTTCCGTCTGCCCATCAGCCTCTGGAGCCCGGACAGCTACATTGAAAAGGTGTCGGTAGACGAAATTATCCGGGGTGCCCTGCTGGGCAGCTTGCTTGCCATTCTGGCTTACAACTTGTTTGTTGCGGTTTCCGTTCGTGAGCGCAGTAACATCTACTATGTGCTCTATCTGGTGTCTGCTGGCGTGTTTATCGCCACCGAGCAGGTACATGGAATCCAGCTTCTGGACAGCCGCCCTGCGTTGTTCAACAAGGAGTATCTGCATCTACAGATCATCATGACCTGGTTCTGGGGCCTGTTGATGGCCCGGGCACTCCTTGAAACCCGCACCCGGTCTTTGGATCTGGACCGGGTTTTGATCATGTGCCGTCACTCGGTGCTTCTTACCTTTGTTCTGTCGCTCTTTGTGCCTTACCACATTGCCATGGAATGGATTGTTATCGGCTCGATGATACTTTGCCTGATTTTGATCGTGGTGAGCTATTTGTCCTGGCGCTATTACAACCCAGCGGCCCGCTCCTATTTTTTCGCATGGACTCTTGCCCTCGTTGGTTTTGGTATATACGGAATGACGGTTATGGGCTACCTGCCGCTCAATACGTTCACAGGCTATGCACCCCAGATAGGGCTAACTGCGCAGATTATTCTGTTTTCTTTTGCCCTGGCAGATCGCATCAAACAGGTTCAGGGCCAGGCGCTGAGCTGGAGCCGCCGGGCGCTGTCTAACCTGCAGCGATACCAGTCACTGTTTGATAATGCCATTGAGGGCGTTTTTCAGATGTCGGCCGAACGCCAATTTGTAACAGCTAACCCGGCTATGGCGAGCTTGATGGGTTTTGGTAGCAGCCAGGAGTTACTGGAAGCTAACCCCGATGTGTTGGACGCATGCATAGCCGATGACCGGCTGCGGGAGCTAGTGGTTGAGCAATTGCAAGCGCGGGGCACGGTAAAAGGCGTTGAGGCCCGCTATCTGACCCGCTCAGGGGAAGAGCGCTGGGCCATTATCTCGCTCCACACGGCTTACGATGCCAACGGTGAACCTACCCATCTGGAAGGCACCTGTGTTGATTCCACAGAAAGCCACAGGCGTCAGCGTATTGAACGTGAGCGTGAACAGGAGCGGCTCGAAAAAGAACTGGCCCGCAACTCAGCCGAGGCCAAGAGCCAGTTCCTGGCCAATATGAGCCACGAGATTCGCACGCCGCTGGCGGCCATTATTGGTTACGGTGAAACCCTCATGGATCCGGACCTTGATGAGCAGGAAAAGCGCAGCAGCGCGGAGACCGTTGTACGTAGTGGGCGGCACTTGCTGGAGCTGGTGAACGATATTCTCGACCACTCCAAAATCGATGCCAATAAGCTGGACGTTGATGTGGTTTCGGTAAACCTGCCAGAGCTTCTGGAAGAAATTCGCGCATTTTTTGCACCGCGGGCTCGGGAAAAAGGTCTGGACTTCAACATAGTTTGCGAATTTCCCCTGCCTGAACAAATCCAGACAGACCCAACACGCTTGCGGCAAATTATTATTAATTTGTGTGGAAATGCGCTGAAATTTACGGAAAAAGGATCGATCTCCCTGGCCGTACGGTGTGAGCGCCAGGCTGAGATTCTGGTTGCCCGCATAGTGGATACCGGGATTGGCATGAAGCCAGAACAGATAGGCCGGTTGTTCGATCCTTTTGCTCAGGGCAGCGCAGCGATATCCCGGCAGTATGGTGGAACCGGTCTTGGCCTGAGTATCTCGCGCAGGCTGGCGGAAATGCTTGGTGGCAGTATCCGTGTCAGCAGTACATACGGTGAAGGCAGTGAGTTCGAGTTGTCCATTCGCACCGGTTCTCTGGAGCATGTTCACTTTCTGCGGGATGCTTCTGAACTGAGCCAGCGCCGCCGAAGTATCCCGATGACCGTGGCACCGCGTCTTTCCGGGCGTATACTCTGTGCCGAAGATAATGATGTGAATCGACGTCTGGTGTCGTTGCTGGTGGGCCGAACCGGTGCTGAAATGGTGCACGTTGGCAACGGTGCAGAAGCGCTTGAAATGGCCATTCGGGAACCGTTTGACCTGATACTGATGGACATTCAGATGCCGGTGATGAACGGCCGGGACGCTACCGTGGCGCTGCGGGAGGCGGGAGTGAATACTCCGGTGATTGCGTTAACCGCAAATGTCATGACCGAAGACATCGCCGATTACCGGTTGGCGGGCTGCAATGAGCACCTGGCCAAACCCATCGACAAGCAGCGTTTTTATGAGGTTTTGGCGCGCTACCTTGAGGTTGAAGCGGGTAGCTCCGTGGTGCCCGCTCCGCAACATTGCGGCAGGGTGCTGGTAGCAGAAGATAATGCCGACAACCGGCAGTTGGTAGAGCGAATGCTTACACGCCTGGGCCTTGAGGTTGTCTCTGTTGCGACAGGCGATGAAGCCGTGCGCAAGGCACTTTCAGATACAGTGCAGCTGGTGCTTATGGACAGACACATGCCGGAAATGGATGGCGTTGAGGCAACCCAACTGCTCAGGCAGGCAGGTTTCCGGCGACCGATTATTGCATTCACGGCGGGCGATCAGCAGGAAACCGACGCACTGCGTGAAGCAGGTTGCGACGGAGTGCTCGAGAAGCCGATAGACGAACATCGACTGCAAGCGTTGCTGGCTCGTTTTCTGGATTCCGGTCCCGCCGAGCTGGAAGAAGATGAGGCCATGCGCCGCTTGGTAGCCAGATTCCTGGCGGGGCTGGTCACACGCCAGCAGCGAATGAAGCAGGCAATGGCAGACCGTGACCGGGAAGTACTCCAGACTGAAACACACCAGATAAAAGGGTCTGCTGGCACCATGGGCTACCCGGAAATGACCCTTCAGGCAGGCATTGTAGAAGCACTTGTGAAGGAAACGGACCCCCAGTGGAGTCAGATACAAAGCGAGTTTGCGATACTGAATGACATGATCGAGCGTGAACTAACCCAGAACGAAACAGGAACGGATCAATGAGTGAGCGCCAGTTACACCGTGAACAGCAGTCCATGAGCATGATGTACGGCACCTATGCCGACGTACTGTTCGTGCTTTTCCCGTTTCTTGTTATTGGCATGCAGCGCCTATGGGACGGGCGCCTCTACGAGATGCTGATGCATGCAGACCTGAGTATAGCTGCGGCCATTCTTGCCGGGTTGGCCATAGGCAAATTCGTATTGGGGTTGGTAATAAATCGGGATCTTGGCCGTTACAAGGAGCGTATTGTATTCTTTATCGCTCTGACGCTGTTTGTAGTGCTAGGGCCGGCCATCATCCTTATACTGAGCATTATTAGTGGCGCTGAAGTGCCGGGGTATGTGGCGTTTGTGCAGCCGATTCTGCTCATTCTTGCTATATCGCTCTATTCCACCGCCGTGGCAATCAGCAATATTCTGACCCGTGATGGTGATCAGGATGCCTACAGCCCGCGCGCTGAGGGGCATGTAGCAGATGCCGGTAACCCGGCCAGAGCAACACATGCGCCTCTGGACCTTCCCCGGCATACCGGCGCCGATTCGTGGTAATCATCGGGATACACGAAACCCGGACAACCTGCGCCCGACGAAAAAGGAGATAGTAATGGATAAGCTGACGGTACTGGTTGTGGAAGATGAGCCGGTAATGCGCGAACGGTTGGTGGATATGCTCTACAAGGCAGGCGCTACAGATGTAACGGATTGCGAAAACGTAGCAGCGGGCCGCAAGGCGTTTGACGATGGTAAGTTCAATATTATCCTTCTGGATCTTGGCTTACCGGATGGAGACGGACACGAACTGATGAAAGAGTTCAAAAAAGCACGGGATGGCCAGCATATTGTTCTGGTTACAGCAGATGACTCCATCGACAGTATTCAGCGGGCAATCAGTGCCGGCGCCAATGGTTATGTGGTGAAGCCTTACTCGCAGGAAAAGATACTCGATGTGATTAATAACTACGCGGTGGTGCATGGCCCTGATACGGCTGTTATGAATGGTTTGAACCGGCGCCATTGACCGGCTCAAACCATGTGCTGTCGCGTTATGCCACCTGACGCGCAATCCAGGAGTTGTGGCGGGTAGCCAGCGCGCGAACGTAGCGTGCTTCCGCACTGCCCAGGCTGGCAAGCACGCCGTTAAAGATCCACCCCCGCTCGTAAACGCCAAGTACCCTCTGCTCGTCATCCAGATTCACGCGCTGGTTCAGCTTTTTGCAGATAGCATCCAGCAGCGGTAGCTGTTCCGGGCGACGAATAGCCCCTGCCCGGTTATTGATAGGCTGGTTAGCGGCACGCGTTGTGTGTTGTCTTTTCATGGTGATCTCCTTGTCGTTGTTCGACAGCAAAAACAAAACCCCGGAGCCGAGGGCAACCGGGGTTTGCTGGAGATGCTGCCCCGGTCGCTTGAAAGGCTCCCGGGAACTGACCGAAAGCCGTTAGATAACTTCTACCATCGCACGCACACAGTGGCCTTTACGGCATTCTGCTGCGGCACTTATCAAGAGCTGTGGAATCATTCGGATCATAACGGGCGTTTCTGGTGTATTTGATCCGATAGTGTATCCGTTAAGCCGGTGTTTGCAATAGTCCGAGAGCTGCGGCAAACCCCTACAGACGCGGGTAAGGAACGCGCAGTTTTTGGTAGTGGAAAGTCCGTAGCCACTAACTCGTACAGATGTTCGGGGCAGTTTGGGGGATAATTTGCACACTAACCAATCACCCATACTGATAGATACCCAGAGGTTGAAACCTAAGAAAATGTCCGACGAATCCGGATCTGCCCGTAACAAGTTCCGTTTCCATTTTGTCGTAGAAATTATTTTGATCGCCGCGCTGGCCATGTACATGGTGCTGGCAAAAGAACAGGTTGTTGGTGATGATTTGGCCTTCACCGTTATTGGTGCAGGGCTGATGGCGCTGGTTACATACTGGACGCTATCCACTTTGAGAGGTGGTCTGGAAGTGATCGCTCTCAAAATGAGTGCGCTCAAGCACTAACGTAGAAACCAGCTCCAGGTCTTGGCACCTTCGCCCGTTTTATACGGGCGTAAACCCTTCCTGCCTTTGCACTGCTACAATACCGCCTCGTGATTACCCGGTCTTTACAGAACCCTTTATCCGCTTGCCAGGAGCCTGCATGACTGACACCGTGGTTGTTATCTATTCCGGAGGCATGGACTCCTTCACTTTGCTCCACCGCGCCCGCGCGCAAGGGCTGAAGGTTCACGCTTTATCGTTCAACTACGGCCAGCGCCATGTGCGTGAACTGGATGTTGCCCGTTCGGTGTGTGCCAGCCTGGATATACCCCACAAGGTTATAGATATTCGTGCCATGAGCGAGGTTATGTCTGGCTCTGCGCTTACCTCCGGCGGTGACATACCCGAGGGCGATTATGACGAAGACAACATGAAGGCCACTGTGGTGCCAAACCGGAATATGATCCTGCTCTCGCTGGCTACAGGCTATGCGGTGACGGTGAACGCCGGCGCGGTTTGGTATGGCGCCCATGGTGGAGATCATGCAATCTATCCTGACTGCCGGCCCGAATTTGTAGAAAAGATGGACGCTGTATGCCGGGTTGCCAACTATGAGCCCGTTGGCATTGAGGCGCCCTTCATGCACATGACCAAGGGCGATATTCTGGCTGAAGGCCTTAAGCTTGGGCTCGACTACGCTCACACCTGGACCTGTTATAACGGCCGGGAAAAGGCTTGCGGGCTTTGTGGGTCTTGCGTAGAACGACTTGAGGCGTTTGCAGAGAATGGTCTTTCAGACCCGCTGGCCTATGAGGCAGGTCGCTAATGTACAAAGTAAAAGAAGCTTTTTACACCTTGCAGGGTGAGGGCGCCCAAGCCGGTCGCGCTGCGGTGTTCTGTCGTTTCAGCAAGTGCAACCTGTGGACTGGTCGGGAAAAAGACCGGGCGGCGGCCGTATGTAATTTTTGCGATACAGACTTTGTAGGCACCGATGGCCAGAATGGTGGTGTTTTTGAGACAGCAGAAGCTCTGGCAGATCATATTCTCGGCTTGTGGCCGGATGCGCCGGGTGCGCCCTACGTAGTGTGTACCGGTGGCGAGCCATTGCTGCAGTTGGACGAACCGTTGATCGAGGCCTTTCACAAGGTGGGCTTTGAAGTGGGAGTGGAAACCAACGGTACCTTGCCTGCACCCGCCGGGATTGACTGGTTGTGTGTGAGCCCCAAGGCAGACGCGCCGGTGGTGATTGAAGCCTGTGATGAGTTGAAGCTGGTGTACCCTCAGCCTGAAGCCATGCCGGAACGGTTTGTTCACTTCAACGCCCGGCATTTATTCCTGTCGCCAATGGCCTCGCCATCGGCGCCCGACGGCAGTACAGACCCGATCAAGCAGAGCAATACCCGCAAAGCGACGGATTATTGCCTGGCCAACCCCCGCTGGCGTCTGACCTTACAAATGCACAAAATTATCGGCATTGACTGATTTATGCATGAGCTGGGGTGCCGGAGTGTAGAAACATCCTGCCTGGTTTTTCTTCTGCATCCCTGTACCGGCTGGGGCTGCTTCCCGTCCAGCGCTTGAATGCCCGGGTAAAATTTGCCGCATCGGCATAGCCCAGAACGTCTGCAATCTGGTTCAGATTCATGCTGGTGCCGGTGAGCAGTTCCCGGGCACGTTCCAGCCGAACCTGATCCACCAAATTCTGAAAACTGGCATTCTCTTCCTGCAGTCGGCGTTTTAATGTGCGCTCGGATACAAACAGGGTGGCCGCCACTCTCGCCAGCTTTGGTGGGAAGGGATAGCTGGTTTCAATCACCCGTCGCACCCGGCACCCGAAGCCTGCATCTTCTGTAAGCTGTTTCAAGGCATCTTCACACTGGGCGCGTGACGATGCTGCAAGCTGATCGTCACTGAAGCGGATGGGCGCTGACAGCATGCCTTGGGGAATGACCAGAGCATCTTCCTGGGAGCCATAGTTTACCGGTATCACGATCGCTTGTCGGAACCGACGGAAATACGAGGGTTCCGGGCCTTTTCGCAGAATCGCCGCTCCCCCGATAGTGGTGCCCGTAAGCTGTTCGCCCATGAAGGCGCAGCCAAACAGCATGGCGTCCACAATGAACCCCTGCAGCGGCCCCGGGTCGCCATCACAGCGAATGGTGTAGTGCATCGCATCGCCGTGCTCGCGACTGCTAACGCTCAGATGTGGCGCCCGAAGCGTGAGGTAGCGGGTCATCATATCCAGCGCGTCTTTCAACGTGCGGCTGCTCATCACAGCCACGCCCAGCGCACCGTGCAAAGGCAGTTTCAGTTCACGGGCCAGCATAATGCCAAGGCCGGGTTCGCCGCTTTCAATGATGGCGCGGGTCACAAATTCGTTGGCTTGCGCGTGGCTAACCCGAACGTCTGTTGACTGCAGCCGGACAGGGTCCAATCCAACCCTGAGCAGCAGGTCGCGCTCGTCCAGACCAATGGTTTTTAGCAGTTCAGCCAGTATATGCAGGTAGATGGCCGGCATACCCAGATCCTGTGTATTGGAAGCAGAGACACGCATGGTAATCCTTGTTATCCGCTGTTCTTGTTGTCAGTAAATCTGAATGCTGACACTGATTATGACCTTTGCAGCACCCGGCCCCCATGACTTCAATGACGGGTAAATGGGGGTGGCAGGCCAATTGGAGGGTATATCAGCGGAATCCCTCAGGAATATGAGGCAAGGGTCAGAGCCGGATATCGGTAATCACAGGATTATGATCTGAAGAACGCCAGGGTAAGGCAGTGGTGCCCGGCAAACTTGTCTTGTAACCGAGGGCCCGGGGCTCATCTGCGTTGATGGCCCAGGTAGTTGCGTTGAGCACCCGTGGCACCAGAGACGACGACGCAAGCGCGTAATCCAGAGAACCTTTCTGGCCCTTGTACCTGAAGGTGTAGTGATCACACTGCTGTGCTGAGCATGGGTGGAAGTGATGCACCATACTGGTGAAGCCGGCAAGTTTCAGGGTGGTCAGCGGTGTTTCCTTGTAATAGCTGTTGAGATCACCGGTGATCAACGTGCCGACATGGGCTGTGGTTGTTGGTAGTTGCTCAAGCCATTGCACAAGTGCCTGAGCAGCCTCTGAGCGACGGTGAGCGTAACAGCCCTGGCCATCGTTGTTGTCCTGGTTGTTTCCGGTAGCACCCCGGCAGGATTTTGATTTGAGGTGTGGCACGACTACCTGAATGGATAGGCTTTGGCCCTTGGGCCTGAACGCCTGCATTATTGGCGGCCGGCTGAACAGCCCCGTGGTGAGGCGTTCGGGCTGCCCTTCAGCTGTAATGCGATCATGCCGGTACAGCAAGCCCGTGCGTATCTGGTCGTTACCATCTGCGCCCGGGGTCGCGATAAAAGACCATTCCTGGCCGAGGGCTCGGGTCAATTGCGCTATTGCGCTGGTCTCGCTGTAACCGTCGTTTTCCAGTTCTGTAATCGCCAGTATGTCCGGGTCTGGTGCTTGTAGAGCCTCTACCAGCCGCTTGAGCTGGGTTTTGTGTGCCTTTGCGGTTGGCGCACCCCGTGTTGTGGGAAAACCATCGCCTGCACCATCACCATTGAAGTAATTTTCCAGATTCATGGTCATCACCCGGATATGTTGGGTGTCTGGCCGCAACGGGGCTATAGGGCGAGTGTTAACCGGGCTGAAAACCGGAGGGCGCTCGGGCTGTATTCTCCATGCACCAAACCGGTAGTCGAGAATGCCAGCTATTTCATGGGCTCTATCGCCGCTGCGTACGGTGTTCGTGCCCGTTAGCCCGCCCGGGGGCCAGGGAATCGGCTTAGGTTGGCGCACGCCGCGGCCATCATCCAGTAGCAGCCTCTGCTGCAGGTTGCGCGCTGCAATCTTTGCGGCCTTGGGCCCAGGTTCCAGATATTCGGTAGGCACAACCTGATCGTTGCTGGCCAGCGTTAGTTCGCCGTAACGAGCGAGGTTCCAGGAATCAATAATGGTTAAGGGCTGGGTTACACGTACGCGCATGTTTTCCAGCGACTCCAGGTTAATCGACCCCGGCAGGGATAAAATCTGAGCGCCAGGAACCGTCGCGGGGCCGCAAGACTGTATCGCCTTTACCTCAACCAGTTCGGTCAGGCCGTGAAATTCTTTTACGGTACCGGTAACTCGCAGACGCTCACCGGGCGTGCCGGTTTTCTTGCGGGTGTAAACAAACAGGGCTTCCGAGGTTTCAGGGTTGCCATCGGTTTCAGTGTCAGCCTGTTGCAGGTAAAAGCCGCTAAAACCGCCTTTCATGCGGGCATCGAGTGTGAGCACGCCCTCGACAGTAACTTTTTGACCTGCAAGCGGGGAGCGGTCGCCTTTCCCCTGAATTTTGGAGATCGGCGTTGCTGGTCCTCCACAGGACATGGCAGCCAATGCCTGAAAGGACGGCAGCAGCAATAGAATTAAAACTAGGGCGCGAAGGTATCCGGCTCTTGGATTCACACTGCTCGCTTAACGGTTAACGGAGGCCCGCAACGGCTTTCAGAGCACGCTCACGTTTGCTGCCAAACCCTAGGTGGTCCGGATTGGTCAGCTCAAGCTGCTGAACGAGGGGGTCGGGGTGGTAGTTATCCAGAGTGATGCCCAGGCGCGATAACACATAGGGTGCAAGAGCCGCGCGGGTCTCAACTTCCAGGCAGCCATGTTCCATGCCGTAATCCAGCTCGATGATTTTTTGCTGTGCTTCGGTAAGGCGGTGATCCGGGGAGATGGACATGGTAACCGTGCGGTTCCAGTCTTCGTCCTGCTGTATCGAGTGCTTGGCTTTTTGCCGCAGGGCCACAGGTGCAGCATGGAAACGGCTGAGGGCAAAGTCCCGGAACTCCCGGTTGGAATCGCACCAGGCTCGCAGGTGCCAGTTATCACCTGTGCACACCAGAGTATGTGGCTCAAGAATACCTTCTACGGCTTCGGGGCGGCTCAGTGAGGAGTAGCTGGCCCGGAGTTGCCTGCCATGGCGTGTTGCTGTTACCACAGCGCGCATGGTTTCGGGTGCAATGACTCTGTTGGGGCTGTATACAACGGTACTGTCTGGCAAGCCGATATCCAGGGCTTCAAATGTGCTGCTGAGGCTTTGCTGGCGGGCCAGAAGATCCAGGTACTCGCTGACATGCCCGCGGGTTACTACAGGCTGGTAGCGGGGAGATGGCACATAGCCCTTGAGATGGCGATCATAAACAAGGTTGCCCGGAGCGAGTTCGCGCAGGTATGTATTGATATCCTTGGATGCCTGCTGCCTGCCGATGCCAAAGCTGTGGCAAATGTGGTTTGTCGTAAGGCGACCTTCCCACAGTGCGATGGTTTCGATGAGACGGTAGCGAAGCAGCAAATCCCATCGGATGGGCCAGTCCGTTTTTTTCATAACCAGGCGCTCACGGTTTCGTTGAATAATGATTATTGATGTTACCTCCTATGGACTTGCGGGTCTGTTACGGCACATTAATGTAAAATATTGTAAAACGTCGCCATGGCCGCTTGTTGGTATGCTTTGAGGCCTTCTTCGGCTTCGGGAAGTGCTTAGTAGTCAGGCCCGCAAAGGGCTGCTGTAATAGCTTGTTAGAAACCCCCGGAGTTTCCGCCATGACCCGAATGGTCGCCTCTCTTTCAGCTCTCCTTTTGAGCATCGTTTTGCTGGTCAGCGGAAATGCATTTCTGATGACGTTGCTGGGTATTCGCCTGAGCATTGAAGCGGTTTCGCCCGACATCATCGGCTGGGTGCTGGTGTGCTATTCCATCGGCTTTGTTCTGGGCACTCTCTACGTACACCATATTATCGGCCGTGTTGGGCACATACGCGCGTTTGCCGTATTTGCAGCGATTGCGGCGGTAACGTCACTAATGTACCCGATGGCGATATCGATGGTGTTCTGGGCGCTCCTGCGTGTGCTCTCCGGTTTTACCATTGCTGGTGTTCTGGTCGTTATTGAAAGCTGGTTCTCCAGCCGCGCGAGCAACAGCAATCGCGGGGCAATGTTCGCGGTATACCAGATTGTTTTTTACCTTTCTGCTGCAGGTGGTCAGCTCATAATCAACGTGGGCGACCCCGCCAACTTCATGCCGTTTTCCATTGCTGCAATCTTGCTGACACTGGCGTTGGTACCTCTGTCGCTAACGCGGATGGAAGCGCCGGTTATTGAACAGGTGCAGCGCATCTCCTTTTTCACGCTGGCCCGAGAGTCGTTCACCGGTGTTGCCGGCGCCCTGATCTGTGGCGTGCTAATTGGTGGGTTTTATGCCATGGGGCCGGTTTACGCCACCCTGATGGGGCTTGATGTCGCCAAAATTTCAACCTTTATGGCCAGTGCTATTATTGCGGCCATGCTGTTGGCCTGGCCTTTGGGGCGGCTTTGTGACCGCTTTGATCGTCGCCGTGTAATGTTCTGGGTGGTGTCTTTTGCCGCACTTGCAGCGGTTGGTGTCAGCTTTACCGGTGCAGATAACCTTTGGCAGCTAACGCTTCTTGTTGGCGCGTTCACTGGCCTTTCGGCAACGATTTACCCGATCTCCGTTGCGATCACCAACGACCGTATGGAAAGCACACGTATTGTGGCGGCCAGTGCCACGCTGCTGCTTAGCTATGGTGTTGGCAGCGTGATTGGTCCTATTGTGATGGCTGAACTGATCAACCTGCTGGGTCCGAAAGGTTTGTTCCTGGGCAACGCCGGGTTCCTGCTGGTTCTTGCCATCGTTACATCCCTGCGCATTACCTACACAGAAGACGTGGCAGTAGAAGATCAGGAGCACTATGTGCCGGCTATGCCGGAAACATCCTCTGTGCTTACTGAACTCGATCCGCGAAATACAGAGTTCTGCGAGTCCCCCGAGGTTGAAGAAATGCATGAAGAGTCCCTGCGCCAAACGGGCTGACTCACAGGATCTGTATTTTTTGCCGATTCTGTTTTGCGTTTACATCTATTTTTAATACAATTGTTAGCTTACTATTGGTAGCTTTCCTGTAATGTAAGCCTTTTGGTCGGCGCTGCGCGATTCGCGGAGCGCGAATCCGGCCCCGGAACGGAGTATTAGTTATGAAAGATCAGTTCCCTTTTGCTGTCGCCCGGGTAACCCGTCGCTGGCGCAAGCTGTTAGACGAACGCCTGAAAGATCTGGGTGTTACCCAGGCTCGCTGGACCACAATGGTCTACCTGCAAGAAGGCGGTGAAGGCCTGACCCAGCGCGAACTGGCCGGATTGATGGCCATTGAGAACCCGACACTTGTGCGCCTGCTCGATAGCCTGGAACAACAGGGGCTGATTGAGCGCCGGGCATGCCCTAACGACCGCAGAGCCCGTCGACTGCACCTGACCGACCCAGGCCGTGAATTCATGGAAGTCCTCACCGACCGCGCCAACATGCTTCGGGACGAAATGCTCGAGGGCGTGGACGAGGGCGATATTGCAGTTGCCTTGAAGGTGTTCCACAGAATCATGGAAAACGGCGAAAAGCAGAAGTAATCACTTGAGTGATAATTCAGTTGCGGGGCTGACGGCCCGATATGGTAACAGCTGGCGCTGGCTAGCCGTCTGCACGGTCATGGTGGGCACCATCGCTACGGTGCTGAGTGCCACTGTGGTGAACGTGGCGCTCCACGAAATCATGGTGGAATTCAATATCCGCCAAGGCATGGTGCACTGGCTGGCAACCGGGTTTATTGCAGCCATGACCACCACCATGCTGGGCTCTTCATGGCTGCTTGATCACTTTGGCGTGCGCAAGACGCTGGCGGTTGCCATGGCCGCGTTTACGGTGATTTCCGTGATTGGCGGTTTTGCCAGTTCGCCGGAGCAACTCATTGCGGCCCGAATTGGCCAAGGCGCCATGGCTGGCCTTATGCAGCCCATGGGTATGTACCTGGTGTTCCGCATCTTTCCCCGCAATAAACGCGGTCAGGCTATGGGTATCTATGGCATGGGTGTGGTGCTGGCCCCGGCACTCGGGCCGGTTCTTGGCGGCTTTCTGGTGGATCAGCTGGACTGGCGTTTTGTAATGTTTGCACCAGCACCGGTCACGTTCATTGGCGTATTTATGGCACTGAGATTTCTGCCGGTGCCAGCCACCCGGCCAGCTCCTTACCGCTTTGATCTGCCCGGGCTGGTGTTGCTGGGTGCCACTATCGGGTTTGCCCTTGATACTCTGAACCGCCTGCAAAACCTGGGTGGCCAGGAGGTTCGGGTTGCCCTCGAAGGGCTGGTGGCTCTGGTGTTTCTGCTCATGTTTGTACTGCGTGAAAGGCGCATAGAACACCCCCTGGTGAATGTTGGCCTGCTGCGCAAGCCCAGCTTCCTTTACGCCAATCTGGGCGCTATGGCACTGGGGTTGGCCCTGTTTGGTTCCACTTACCTGATACCGCTATACGTTCAAACGGCCTTGGGCTACACAGCTACTCAGGCAGGGCTGTTGATGCTGCCAGCGGGCATTGTTTTGGGAATGACCTTCCCACTGGCGGGAAAACTGGCTGACCGCGGCGGCGATGCCCGCAAACTGGTTATTTTCGGCATGGCGATGTTTGCTTCATCGGCTATCCTCTTTGCGTTATCCAATCTTACTCTGGCGTTTGGCTGGCTTGCGCTATGGACGGTGTTCGGCCGGATAGGAATAGGGTTTATGCTGCCATCCTTGTCTATAGGCGCACTGAACCCGCTCAAACCCGAAGAGCTGGGCGCAGGCTCCAGTACCATCAACTTTACCCGTCAGTTGGGTGGCGCTTTTGGCGTGAACATTGTGGCACTGACTATTGAGTTCGGTGAGCACAGCGGTGGCGTACCCACCATCAATGCGTTCCATACGGCCTGGTGGCTGGTTGCTGTGTTTGTGGCGGTTGCGGTGGTGCCTGTTTGGCGCATGCGTGCCTAGTGATTTGCCAAACTCCGCGTGATTGACTAACATTGGTCCAACTCTTCAGGGGAGTAGCCTCCGCATCGGTTATCCGGGGCGGACGGTAGTCAACATACTTGGGGCTCAATCCCCATGGCTACCGTGTTTCACTTGGATTCAGTGAAATTGGCAAGACCTGAGGCAGTTTCACCTCCAAGGGCGGAAGGTGGGCTGTCTCATGTCTGATCATCCGCCCCGGAAGATTCCATGGACGCATTTCTCACCTCCACAGTAGCGGTTGCCATTGCCGAGATTGGCGACAAAACCCAGCTACTCTCTCTTTTCCTTGTTGCTCGCTACTCCCAGCGTACCCCCATTATCATGGGCATACTCGTTGCAACAATCCTCAACCATGCGCTTTCGGCCTGGCTTGGAGCCTGGGTGGCTGCCTGGATCCCTGCTGCCTGGTTACCCTGGATTCTTGCCGTAAGCTTTGTGGTAATTGCCTTGTGGCTGTTAGTGCCAGACAAAGATGACAGTGAAAACTCGCGATTTCTTGGCATGGGTGCCTTCACCGCAACCACGGTGATGTTCTTTCTGGCAGAGATTGGCGACAAAACCCAGATTGCCACGGTTGTTCTGGCGGCCCGCTATACGGAGACGTCCTGGGTTGTTATCGGTACAACAGCGGGGATGTTGCTGGCCAATATACCGGTTATCATAGCGGGGCACTGGTTGATGGACAGATTGCCACTGGCAAGTGCCCGGGTTTGTGCAAGTATTTTGTTCGCAGTTATGGCGGTTGCAACACTGTCATCCGTGGTTTGGAACTACTGAGAGTGTCGGCTGTCACTGAACGCTAAGAAGCAGGGTTTTCTGGAATGGGATTTATGGGATTTAAAACGTATTCGGTACTGGCTCTGCTGGCGGCGATTCTGGCTGTTCAGTCTGCGTGGGCTGCAAAACCAAAAAGCACACCTGAGCAGCCTGCTGCTGCACAGGCAACGGATCGTAGCCCTCGTGTACCCACGTTCGAGATCAAGGGGGATCTGGCGGGCCGTCTCGACGTGTTTACCACCCAGTATGAGGATACCTTTGCCGAAGTGGGCAGCCAGCTTGCAATGGGCTATCTGGAATTGGTGAAAGCCAATCCGGGGGTTGACCCCTGGCTGCCGGGTGAAGGCACCACCATTACCCTGCCACGCCAGTACATAATTCCTGATGCCCGCCGCGAAGGCATTGTGATTAACCTTGCGGAATACCGGCTTTACTATTTCACCGAAAAGGGTGTGCAGGTGTATCCAGTGGGCGTCGGCACATCTGAGAACCCATCCCCCCTGGCCGACGCAAAGGTCACCATGCCTCTGGAATCTCCGGCATGGTATCCCCCTGAGAGCATTCGTGCCGAGCATGCAGCCTCTGGCGATTTCCTGCCCCGCATGATCCCGCCTGGCCCGGATAACCCGTTAGGAACTCACGCTCTTTTGCTGAGTGAGAAGGGCTATCTGATTCACGGCACCAACAAGCTGTTTGGCGTTGGCATGCCTGTTAGCCATGGTTGTTTCCGCATGTACAACGAAGATATCTCGCGTTTCGTATACCAGGTGAGCAAGGGAACATCGGTACAGATCGTAAATAAGCCGGTAAAACTGGGTCTTTCCGGAGGGGAAGTCTGGCTTGAAGTTCACCGCCCCCATGAAGACTACAGCCAGCAGGAGAGGGATCGCCTTTGGCGTGAAGTGACTCAGGAAGTTGAAGCCTTCCGCGTGAAATATCCGGGTGTTGAGGTGCAGCGCAAAGCGATAGAGCTGGCGGTGGATCAGGCAGACGGTATTCCGACTATGGTTGGTGAGCAGGTTTCAAGAGTGGCTTCGGATAAAACGCCCAAAGACAAACAGAGCCCTGAATCGGCCGAGCCGGAACAGAAGCTGTATTTCTGATTTCACCACTGTGCGGTTTTCCATCTAACAATAAAACGGGAGAGTTCATGAAGCGCACCATACTGATCACCGGAGCCAGTTCCGGGCTTGGTGAGGGCATGGCCCGCGAGTTTGCGGCCAGAGGTGATAACCTGGCCCTGTGCGCTCGTCGCACCGAGCGGCTGGAAGCCCTGAGGGAGGAGTTGGCGGGTAAATACCCGCAGATCACCATCAGTATTCGTGCTCTTGATGTAAATAATCACGAACAGAATTTTGAGGTGTTCCGGGCCTTTCAAGAGGAATTTGGCACCCTGGACCGGATTATCGTTAATGCCGGCATTGGCAAAGGCCAACCTCTGGGCACTGGTGCTTTCAACGCCAACCGCCAAACTGCAGAAACCAACTTTGTTGCCGCCCTGGCGCAAATGGAAGCGGCCATGGAGATTTTCCGTGAGCAAAACCGGGGGCACCTGGTTACTGTGTCGTCAGTAACTGCTGTGCGAGGCATGCCGGGTAATGTGAACACCTACGCGGCAACCAAGGTAGGCCTTGCGGCGCTTTCAGAGGGCTTGAGGGTTGAGCTGAAAAAGGCGAAATCCCCCATCAAGGTGACAACGCTGTATCCGGGCTACATCAGAACGGCAATCAATGAGAAGGTGAAGAATGCGCCGTTCATTGTGGATGCACAAACCGGTTGCAAGGCGATGGTGAAAGCCATTGAGTCCGGGAAGAGCGAGAGTTTTGTACCCGGCTGGCCCTGGACGCCTATCGGTTTCCTTATCCGCCGCCTGCCGGTTTCGGTATTGGCGAAGCTGTTCTGACGAATCAGACGCAATAAAAAAGGCCGGGATTCCCGGCCTTTTTCTATCGTGCTTTCAAGCAGAAGTATTACTTCTTGCTTGCACGCTCAAGCATACGCTTGGCGCGCTCGTTTGCTTCGTCAGCAGATTTCTGAGCTGCTTTAGCGGCGGCCAGTGCACGGTCAGCGGTCTGCTGGGCAGAACGCGCAGCGCTTGCTGCACTGTTAGCGGTGTTCAGTGCCTTGTCTGCGGACTGCTCAGCAGAGCTTGCAGTTGCATTTGCTTCGTCAAGAGCGCCCTGATCGGTAGTTGCACAGCCTGCAGTCAGAGCAGTAGCCAGTGCGATTCCGGCGATTGTCAGTTTACGCATTGTAAATCCCCTTATTGGTCGAGTTATTTCCTGATGTTCCAAAAGTCAGTGTAGACGACTTTTTCACAGCTGCGGCCCGATAGGCATTGACTACCGGAGTCGTGAAACAGTGTAAAACACTCTGAGAGTAAATGTTAACTCAGTATATGTATATTTTCTTAGGATGTGACAGCAACTTAATACTTGTGCCACGGGGATGTCATCAGGGAAGGATGCGAATTGGGGTGCCGTCGTTGACCAGTTGCCAGATTTCATCCATCTCCTGGTTGTTGACTGCAATGCAGCCATTGGTCCAGTCCAGTCCGGCATAGGCAAAGGCCATATCCTCGGCGCCATTTGGCAAGCCGTGGATCATAATGCTGCCACCAGGGCTCAACCCCCAGTTTTCGGCCATCTCGCGATCTGTTTTGCTAGGGTAGGAAATATGAATGGACTTGTAAAAGTCGCTGCCGGGGTTCCGCCAGTCAAGAGTGTACTCGCCCTCGGGGGTACGCTGGTCGCCCTCGTAGAGCTTGTGCCCCTCGGGGTTATCCCCAAGGGATATGCGATAGCTGCGTACAACTTCTTCCCCGTTCATCAGGTAAAGACGGCGTTGCCCTTTTTTCACCAATACCTTGTTCACCACCAGGGAGTCGCTTGGTGAATCCTTGACTACCGGCATGTGGGTATCGGCTCTGGCCAGCAACTCTGTGCCATAGGCCGGAACACAAGCCGTAATGAAAAACGCCAGGAGGAATCGGGGTAATAAACGGGGAATAGCCATATCCTAAGCTTACCAATGATTAATCTTTACGCAGTTCAGTTTATAACATAACTGCTCATTGGAATGTTAAGGGGTTTTGTTAACTTTTATGGCTATCTCGCGCATAGGTCACACGTTTTGTGACCGATCCATTTTTAAGCCTACCTTGGTGACCTGGTCGGCCTCTGTTGCCCTTGCCACCAGCGTGACGGGCCCGAGGACCACGGTATCGCCAATAACCGGGTGGCCCTTGGTGCGTTTGGCAAAGCACTCAGCCAGCGACAGCTCCGGGGCCAGCTCATCAAACTCAATGCCGTAAACCTGCTCTACATCACCAAGCAGCGCATCGCCGTTCAGCACAAAGTCCCCAAAAAAAGCTCTTTCCGCGAGATACTTCGGCGTGTGACGGCCGCTTAGTGCTTTGCCCAGCTCCTTCAGCACGCTCGGCGTCGCAAACATAGCCACCATGTCGCCACTGGACACTTCCAGATCAGCCTCGGGCTGCAGGCAAACCTGGTTGCGGAAGACTCCCGCAACGGCAGTGTTTTCCGGAAAGCGCAATTGGCCGAGCACCCTTGGGGATTCCCAGTTCTCGCCTCGCAAGGGGAATAGCATGAGCTCGTGGTCGCCGGCTGCCGGTACATCAAGCGGCAATCGCCGAAAAGGCTCGCCGTTTGCGGGGATTTCCAGGCGCAGCAGGCGCGCAAGGGGCGTAATTGTGGTGCCTTGAACCAGCAGGGAAACCAGAACGATAAAGAAGGCCGCATGGAACACCAGTTGTGCCTCCGGTAGGCCGGCTATGATCGGGAACAGCGCCAGTACGATTGGCACGGCACCCCGCAGGCCCACCCAGCTGATAAAACCCAGCTCCCGGCGATTAAACCCGAAGGGCCAGAGGGTCGCCAGAACGGTGATGGGGCGGATCACGAAAATCAGTGCCAGTGCCAGTACCAGGCCCGCCCCCGCCAGTGGCAACAGGTCGGAGGGGTTCACCAGAAGGCCCAGAATCAGGAACAGGCAAAGCTGAGCCAGCCATGCCAGGCCGTCATGCACCTGCAGAATCATCGGCATCATCCTGACCTTGCGGTTACCGATCACTACGCCACAAAGATAGATCGCCAAAAACCCACTGCCGCCCAACAGGTTAATTACGGAGAACAACAGAATGCCTGCGGCTACTACCAGCAGTGGATAGAGTGAGGGCATCAGGCGGATGCGATTAGTCAGTTCGGAAATCAGAAAGCCGCCAAGGACGCCGCCAATACCACCAATGCTGAACTGCTTGAACAGCAGAATAAGCGAATCCTGAATGGCGTGGTCGCCGTCACTGGCAATCAGGGTAACCATCATCAGCGTCAGGAAGATCGCCATAGGGTCGTTACTGCCGGATTCGATTTCCAGAGTGGCACTCACCCGCTCATTCAGGTGCAGCCCGCGCCCCTGAAGTAGCGAGAAAACCGCTGCCGCGTCGGTGGATGAAATAATGGCCCCCACCAGCAATGCGGTCATCCAGCTCAGATCGAAAACCAGCCAGGCGACCAGCGCCGCGCCCAGTGCTGTCATGGCAACCCCAACCGTGGCAAGCAGCATGGCGGGTTTCAGGCCTACGCGGAAGGTTTCTGCCCGGGTTCGCATTCCGCCGTCAAGCAGGATAACGCCCAGTGCGAGGCTGGCTACAAGGAAGGAGAGTTGGAAATCGTCAAACTCGATGCCGCCCGGGCCGTCTTTGCCCATCATCATGCCCACCGCCAGGAAAACAAGCAGCACCGGCATGCCTACCCGGCTGGAAAGCGGGCTCAAAAGGATGCTGATGACAAGCATCAGAGCACCGACCAGGGTGAGCATTGGGTCCATCAGAACTCCGTATGTGACTGCTTGCCGGGAAATGGCGGAAGCGCGAGTGGGCTAGCTCAAGTTTGCCCATCGCGGGCCCGATAGACAAGTAAGAGTGTTCCTCAATGTCATCTTGCAATCAGCGCATCAAACGTGGTGATTTCGCCAGGATTGTCTGGCTCATATCCTGACACCGTGTTGATGCGGTCTATCAGTGCCGGTGATTTCATCAATGCGGTCAGGTACTCCAGAGTGGCAGCGGGCAAGCGATCCTGACGGTAGATCAGCATGTAGTGCTCGCAGGCCAGCTCAATAAATCTCAGATTGAACTGCTCCGCCGCAGCCTGCACGCCAAAACCCACTTCTGCCATGCCGGAAGCGACAAAAGCGGCAATGGCAGTGTGAGTAAATTCCTGTTGAGGGGTGCGGTTAATCCGGCTTTCGGCGATGCCTTGCTGCTTCAATAAAAGGTTAAAGAGAACTCGGGTGCCGGAATGGCGATCGCGGCTTACAAAACTGAGCCCGGATTCGCTCAGGTCCTGCAGGGTGCGAATGTGTTCATGCTCACCTTTGCGCATCATCAGCCCTTCGCGCCGGGTAACAAAACGGATCAGGCGATGATTGTTGTCGCTCAGGTGCCGTTGGTAGTGGCTGAGAATCTGTCGAGCGAGTGCCGGGCAGGTCGGTATGTGAAAACTCGCAACGTCGCATTCACCGCTATTGAGTGCAGAAAGAGCGTCTTCCGGGTTCCGGTACTGCAGGTTGATGTTTACCTGCTGTGAAAACTCCGGCAGCAGTGCCACCGAGTACCCGTGGCTGGCATGCAGGCGCAGGGTGGGTTGCGCACCCGCGAGCAACTGCTGAACCTGATCGTTAAGTTCTGCCGTCATGCTGTCGATTTGCGGTCCCAGCCGGGCTTTCACCCGGTGCTCTGCCCACAGCAGCGTTTCGCCCAAAGCTGAGAGTTGGCTACCGTGGCCCTTGCGCATAATCACCAGAGGCAGGCCCAGAATGTCGGCCGCCCGGTTCAGGAGGTTCCACGCATGGCGGTATGAAATCCCTGCAGTTGCTGCCGCAACCGTTAGCTTGCCTGTGTCGCGAATGCTTTCAAGCAAACGAAACAAAACCGGCTCGAAGAACTCGTCGGCATCGGTGCGAAACACCCAGGCAGGGACAATGTCCAGTTTTTTGTTATGCATTCGAGTTCATATTCCTTAGGTGTGCTGGGAGTGCTAATTTGGCTGCAGAGAGCTTGTTTACTGTATCAGAATAAAAACAGGTAGGAACAATTATGCATATGTCAGAGAACGCTAACCACAGCGCGGCGGGGACGACCCTGCCCGAGGACTGGAGCCCTGACATCATCCGTCAGCAAGTCGCAGCTTTGCAGCATGAGCCCGGCGCACTTTTACCCATTCTGCATGCCATACAGAACCGCATTGGTTATGTGCCGGAGGGTGCCGTACCCATCATTGCCGAAATGTTGCAGCAGAGCCGCGCTGATATTCACGGGGTTATCAGCTTTTATCACCACTTTCGCACCCGCCCTGCCGGCAGCAACCTGCTGGAAGTATGCCGTGCGGAAGCGTGCCAGGCGCGGGGTGGCCGCGCATTTGAACGACACGTTCAGGAAAAACTGGGTGTGGACTACCACCAGACCACAGCGGACAACGAGTTCACCCTCGAGCCTGTGTATTGCCTGGGCAATTGTGCCTGTGGCCCTTCTATTCGCATAAACAACGAAACCATCGGGCGAATGACTCCACAGAAATTTGACCAGCTGGCGGACAAGCTCACAACGTCTGTCCTTCAGCTAAAGTAATAGCAGGAGCAAAACTCATGACAATAACAGTGTATGTGCCCTGCGACACCACAGCTCTTTCTCTGGGTGCTGACAGAGTGGCACAAGAGCTGCTGAATGCGGCGGCCACACTCAATCTGGATATCCACTTGGTGCGTAATGGCTCGCGCGGTTTGTTCTGGCTGGAGCCCTTGGTAGAAGTGCAAACGCCCTATGGCCGTATGGCCTATGGCCCTGTGGAACCCGGTCAGGTGAACGAACTGGTGGCCGCTGGCTTATTTGAGGGGCACCCGGACCACCCCTTGTATCTGGGGGATATCACGCAACATCCCTACTTGCAGCAACAGCAGCGCCTTACCTTTGCCCGAATCGGCATTACCGACCCTGTCTGTATTGAAGACTACATTGCCCACGGTGGCTTTGCAGGGCTGAAAAAAGCCGCAGCGCTTACGCCCCAGGGCATTGTTGATGAAGTAAAAACCTCTGGCCTGCGCGGCCGGGGCGGGGCTGCCTTTCCCGCAGGCATCAAATGGCAAACCGTGCTGGATGAGCCTCGCGAACAGCAAAAATACGTGGTGTGCAACGCCGATGAAGGCGATTCCGGCACCTTTGCTGATCGCCTGGTAATGGAGTGTGACCCCTACATGCTGATTGAAGGCATGGTGATTGCCGGCCTGGCGGTGGGCGCGACTCTGGGCTTCATATACGTGCGTTCGGAATACCTGCTGTCCAAAAAAATGCTGGATGAAGCCATTCGCAGGGCAGAAGCCCACGGCTATCTGGGTGATAACGTTTGCGGCAATGGCCGCAAATTCCACCTGGACGTGCGCCTCGGCGCAGGTGCCTATATTTGTGGTGAAGAAACCTCATTGCTGGAAAGCCTGGAAGGCAAGCGCGGGCTGGTTCGTTCCAAGCCGCCGCTGCCCGCCATCAAGGGCCTGTTCGGGCAGCCAACAGTAGTAAACAACGTGCTCTCGCTGGCGGCGGTGCCCTTCATTATGGCTCACGGCGGCAAAGCCTACGCCGATTACGGCATGGGTCGCTCGCTGGGCACCCTGCCCATTCAGCTGGCGGGCAATATCAAACAGGGTGGTTTGATCGAACTGGCCTTTGGCGTGACCCTGCGCAAAATTCTGGAAGAGTTCGGTGGCGGCTCGTTTAGCGGTAGGCCTATGAAAGCCGTGCAGGTGGGCGGCCCGCTCATGGCCTACATGCCGGAAAGCCAATGGGACACTCCCATGGATTATGAGGCCTTCGCCGCACTCGGTGCCGGCATCGGCCACGGTGGTGTGGTGGTGTTTGATGACACCGTGGATATGGGCGAACAAGCCCGTTTTGCCATGGAGTTCTGCGCTGTTGAATCCTGCGGCAAATGCACACCCTGCCGGATAGGTTCGGTACGCGGCGTGGAAGTGATTGATCGCATCCGTGCCGGCGAGAACCAGACCAGCAATCTGGAATTGCTGGAAGACCTGTGTGAAACCATGGTAGACGGCTCCCTCTGCGCCATGGGCGGCATGACCCCCTTCCCGGTTCAGAGCGTTATGAAATATTTCCCCGAAGACCTGATGGCCAGTCCGCGCCAGGTGGAGGCTTGATATGTTGCACTACTTCGATCCAATTACCCAAAGCTACGAGCCTGGCAAGAGCGGCCTGAACCCTGATTTCGACTCTTTTTCCAGGGATATGGGCACACCGCCCAGTCTCTCAGAAGAATTGGTATCCATATCGGTGGATGGTCGTGATATCACGGTTCCCGAAGGCACCTCGGTATTACGCGCAGCCGCATTGGCGGGCATCAACATCCCCAAATTGTGCGCTTCCGACAACCTGGAAGCCTTTGGCTCCTGCCGCCTGTGCGCGGTAGAGATCGAAGGCCGCCGCGGTTACCCGGCCTCCTGCACTACACCAGTGGCCGAAGGCATGGCCGTTACCACCCAGACCGGCAAGCTGGCGAAACTGCGCCGCAACATCATGGAGCTTTATATCTCCGACCACCCGCTGGATTGCCTCACCTGCCCCGCCAACGGCAATTGCGAGCTGCAGGATGTGGCCGGCGTAGTGGGCCTGCGGGAAGTGCGTTACGGGTTTGAGGGCGAGAACCATCTGGAGGCTGAAACCGACAGCTCCAACCCCTATTTCAGCTTCGACCCCAGCAAGTGCATTGTCTGTTCCCGCTGCGTGCGCGCTTGCGACGAGGTGCAGGGCACCTTTGCACTGACTATTGAAGGCCGCGGCTTTGATTCCAAAGTGGTCGCCAGCCAGAACGACCCGTTCATGGATTCCGAGTGCGTGTCTTGTGGCGCCTGTGTGCAGGCCTGCCCTACGTCCACCTTGATGGAAAAAAGCGTGATCGACGCCGGCCAGCCCGAGCACAGCATAGTCACCACCTGCGCCTACTGCGGTGTTGGCTGCTCGTTCAAGGCTGAGATGAAAGGCGATCAGGTTGTGCGCATGGTTCCTTACAAAGGCGGCGAAGCCAACCATGGCCATTCCTGTGTGAAAGGCCGGTTTGCCTTTGGCTATGCCACCCACGAGGATCGCATCAGGGAACCGATGATTCGCGATTCCATCAACGACCCGTGGAAAGTCGTGTCCTGGGACGAAGCCCTGGCATTCGCAGCGAAAAAACTCAAAGACACTCAGGCCCAATACGGCCGTGAAAGCATTGGTGGCATTACCTCTTCGCGCTGCACGAACGAAGAAACCTATCTGGTGCAAAAACTGGTGCGGGCAGCCTTTGGCAACAACAATACCGACACCTGTGCGCGGGTATGCCACTCCCCTACAGGTTATGGCCTCAAAACCACCTTGGGCGAATCCGCCGGCACCCAAACCTTTGATTCGGTAATGAAGGCCGACACCATCATGGTGATTGGCGCCAACCCAACTGATGCCCACCCGGTATTTGGCTCACTGATGCGCAAGCGTTTGCGCCAGGGTGCCAAGTTGATCGTAATCGATCCGCGCCGCATTGATTTGGTCCACACACCCAATGCCGAGGAAGGCCTGCACCTGCCGCTGCGCCCCGGCACCAACGTGGCCATAGTGAATGCCCTGGCCCATGTGATTGTGACCGAAGGCCTGGAAGATCAGGCGTTCATCAACAGCCGCTGCGACACAGAGGCCTACAACACCTGGCGTACCTTTATTGCGGAAGAACGTAACTCCCCCGAAGCCATGGAAGCGGTTACCGGCGTACCTGCAAGTAAAGTACGGGAAGCCGCCCGCCTTTATGCCAAGGCGGGCAACGGCGCCATCTATTACGGCCTGGGCGTAACTGAACACAGCCAGGGCTCCACCATGGTGATGGGCATTGCCAACCTGGCGCTGGCCACGGGCAACATTGGCAAAGAGGGGGGCGGCGTGAACCCGTTGCGCGGGCAAAATAACGTGCAGGGTTCCTGCGATATGGGCTCCTTCCCCCATGAGTTGCCTGGCTACCAGCATGTGAACGATCAAGCCGTGCGTGAGCGCTTCGAAGCTGTATGGGGTGTGCCCATCGATAACGAACCGGGGCTGCGCATTCCGAATATGTTTGACGCAGCCATCGCTGGCAGCTTCAAGGCTCTTTACGTGCAGGGCGAGGATATTGCCCAGTCAGATCCCAACACCCAGCATGTAGAAGCGGCGCTGAAAGCATTGGACTGCCTGATTGTGCAAGACATCTTCCTGAACGAAACCGCCAAGTTCGCCCATGTGTTGCTGCCGGGTTCCACCTTCCTTGAAAAGAACGGCACCTTCACCAACGCGGAGCGCCGCATCAACCGCGTGCGCAAAGTGATGGAGCCCGTTGCGGGCATGGAAGATTGGGAAGTAACCATGGCGCTGTCTAACGCTCTTGGCTACCCCATGCACTACAACCATCCTTCTGAAATCATGGATGAAATTGCATCGCTAACCCCCACGTTTACTGGCGTGAATTACGACAAGCTGGAGCAGTTGGGCAGCATTCAGTGGCCCTGCAACGATGAGTACCCGGATGGCACGCCCACCATGCACACGGTGGATTTCCCTATCGGCAAGGGCCGGTTTGCAGTAACCGAGTACCTGGCTACCGAAGAACGCGCAAGCCGCCGCTTCCCGCTGCTGCTGACCACAGGGCGAATCCTGTCCCAGTACAACGTCGGCGCCCAAACCCGCCGCACCAGTAACAGCGACTGGCATGAAGAAGACGTGCTGGAACTGCACCCAAGCGATGCAGAACTGCGCGGCGTAAAAGACGGTGACTGGCTGGGCATCAGCAGCCGCGTTGGCCATACAGTGCTGCGAGCAAAAGTGAGTACCCGAATGTTGCCGGGCGTGGTTTACACCACCTTCCATCACCCAAGCAGCGGTGCCAACGTGGTCACCACCGACAATTCCGATTGGGCCACCAACTGCCCGGAATACAAGGTAACTGCCGTTCAGGTAGAAAAAGTGTCCCAACCATCGGATTGGCAGCGTAACTTTGTAGACTTCGACAAGCGCCAGAAGTCCTTGCTGAAGCCGGCCATGGAAAGCGAGGGAGGCAGCTATGCAAACGCTCTCAAATAACCAGGGGCAGGTCGCCATGGCTGATACACCCGCAATTATTTCGCCGCCTATGAGTGAGGCCAGGGTGAGTGTACGCGGTGGTATTGAAGGTGCCCGATCAAGAGACCTGATTGCCGAAGAGGTTCCGGTCGCCATGGTCTACAACGGCGTGTCCCATGCCGTGATGATGGCTTCTCCCTGCGATCTAGAAGATTTTGCGCTGGGTTTCAGCCTGAGCGAAGGCATTCTGCAGCGGCCGGATCAACTCTTCAGCATCGAGATAAAACCGGGCGAAGACGGTATAGAAGTAGACATGCACATTGCCGGCGACTGCTATGCCCGCCTGCGCGAGCAGCGTCGCAACATGGCCGGCCGAACCGGCTGCGGGCTCTGCGGTACGGAATCACTGGCCCATGTGGTGCGAACCCTGGAGCAAGTCGCGCCGCAGCCACTCCCAGGCGACAAGGCTGTGCAGGATGCGCTGAGCCATTTGAAGAAGCACCAGCCGTTACAACTGCAAACCGGGGCAACCCACGGCGCAGCCTGGTGCGATTCTCAGGGCAGAATTGTATTGGCGCGGGAAGATGTAGGCCGGCATAACGCACTGGATAAACTGATTGGTGCCCGGCTACGGGAGCATGGCGATCAAGCCTTCAATGAAGGCTTTGCCCTGATCTCCAGCCGGGCGAGTTTTGAAATGGTACAGAAAAGCGCCAGCGTGGGCATCGGCAGCCTGGTGGCAGTGTCTGCCCCCACGGCTCTGGCCATTCGAGAAGCACAAAAAAGCGGTATGAACCTTATCGGATTTGCCCGCCCGGGCCGCCACGTAATCTATACCTGTGGAGCGGCAACGGCTGAGGAGAAAACGTTGTGAGCGACCAGCAGCTGAACAACCTGATTAAAATGCTCGACCAGATAATTGCTAACAACCTGCATTACGGTGATGATGACAAGGTGACAGATGTAGCCGCCGATCACCTGCATAAGTTCTGGGCCCGCAGTATGAAACAGCTGATAATTGCTCACGCAGACCAAAGCCCGGAAGAGCTGTCTGGATTGGCGCGGTCGACAGTTATAAAGTTGAAAACACACATCAACCGGTAGCACATGTCTGGAATTGGTAAGCAGGAACAAGGGTATGTTTAGTTAGTTTTGATCACTGGCTTGCTTTGTGCTGCGGCCTTTACGCAAGCTGCAAATATTTTACACATCGATGATCCTGTACCACAGTTAGGTGATGGCCACTATGAGGCGATCGATGTGAAAAAAAACCTGCCAGTCACAGATGTTGAGTACACCTTTCCAGAGTCGCAAAAGCTGATTTCATCCACAGACCTGAAAGGAAAAATACGCCACTGCAACCAGTCGTTTGTAGAGGTTAGCGGGTTCTCGCGGGAAGAGCTGATTGGCAAGCCACATAACATAGTGCGCCACCCCGACATGCCTCCAGAAACCTATAAAAACCTGTGGTCCCACCTGCAGGCAGGCACACCCTGGATGGGGATGGTCAAAAACCGTCGCAAAGACGGCGACTACTACTGGGTTAGCGCCTACATAACACCCATCACCAAAGCTGGCGCGGTTGTGGGGTACGAATCGGTTCGCTCCTGCCCGTCCAGAGAAGATATTCAGCGTGCTGAAAAACAGTACGCCAGAATTCGCCAAGGCAGCGTCCATACACCTTTCTTCAAAAGATTTGCGCTACAAACCTTGTTTATGGCTGCCGTGGTGGTTGTGGCTGCGCTCACCTTTTTCTCCGGTCAGTCTCTGGCAGCCCAGGCTATTCTGTTGATTGGAGCGATCACCTACGCTCTCTGGCTGCACAGCTCACGGCGCCAGTTAATAAGCTCCGTAATGCAGCTTCTTGATAAAAGCTTTACCGACGACCTCGCCGCACGCAGCTTTACCGACGACGATTTGGAATCCGGGCGCATGAAGGTTGCCGTAATGGCGCAGAAAGCCCATCTGGATGCCGTGCTTTCTCGCCTGGAATACTCCGCAGGAGAAGTGAAAACCGGCGCGGTTCAAGGGCTTGAAGTCACTTACGAATCCCACGAAGCCCTGAGAAAACAGCAGTCAGAAATCAGCAACGTGGCGGCCTCTGTGCATGAGGTATCCCAGACCATTACAGAAGTGTCTGCCAATGTTCAGAGCACGGCCCAGAAAGCAGAAGAATCCCGTGAGCTGGCGGATAGTGGGGCAAGTGTAATAGGAACAACCCGTGAAGGAATTGAAGGCCTGCAAGCGGCAGTGCACAGCATCAGCGAGTCGGTTGGTGAACTGGCTACAGAAACCCAGAGAATCGCCAGCGTTGCCAAGATTATTGAAGAGATTGCCGAACAGACCAACCTCCTGGCACTGAACGCAGCCATTGAAGCAGCCCGGGCCGGCGAGCACGGGCGCGGCTTTGCCGTGGTAGCTGATGAAGTGCGGGGCCTTGCCAGACGAACGCAAGATTCCACCCGGGAAATACACGGAATAATTGAAGCCCTGCTCTCCCGAACCTCCGCTTCTGTGCGCGCATCCGATGAGGGTAAAAAATCGGCCGATAGCGGGCTTGCCCACATGCTGGAAGCGGAAACCACATTGGGGCAGATCGCCAAATCGGTTAGCACCATTGCTGAAATGTCGATACAGATGGCCGCAGCCGTAGAGCAGCAAGCCCAAGTATTTGATGAGATAAATGAGCAGGTTGAGCACATATCCAGCCTGGGCTCCGATAGCCTGCAAAAAGGGGAGCTGGCAATAGAGCGGGTTCAGCGGCTGGAACATATAGCCGGAGAACTTCACGAGCTTGTTGTGCGATTCAAATAGACGGGCAGGCCATAAGTTGCCTTAACGGTTTGTATTTATAAAACAGTCGCTTATATTGTGCTCTGTCGATAATAAAAGAGCATTGCCCGGCATGAGCCAATCGGTTGCCTACTACAACGCGCACGCGCAGCAATTTATAGACGAAACGCTGCATGTGGATATGTCCGCGCTGTACGACGCTTTTTTGCCACATCTCCCTGAAAATGCCCATATTCTGGACGCAGGTTGCGGCTCAGGACGGGACTCCCGCGAGTTTCTGGCCCGTGGCTACCGCGTTACGGCGTTTGATGCCTCCGAAAAACTGGCTGCCCTGGCAACCAAAGCCATAAGCCACCCGGTTTCTGTTCGCACGTTCAGCCAGGTTACTGAACATCAGGCCTACGATGGCATCTGGGCCTGCGCCAGCTTGCTCCACCTCCCCCGGCAGCAGATACCCCAAGCACTTTCCCAACTATGGCAAGCCATGAAGCCCGGCGGCGCTTTATACCTGAGCTTCAAACGTGGTGAACACCAGCGCGAACACAACGGCAGGCACTTTACCGATGCGACAGAGGCTCAGCTTGAAGGCTGGGCAAGTGCTCTACCGGGGCTTGAGAAGATAACCACATGGCAAACTGCAGATCGCAGGCCGGGGCGGGATGAGTATTGGGTGAATGGGGTATATAAGCGCGCAGGGCTGCTTTAATTGCACAGCCACGTCTTCTGGAAGAGATTTATCAGGTGATTAATTAGTAGATATTTTTATTCCTAACGCTTCTGCAGCGGAATTAAATAGGTTGTCGACAAAGCCCTCTAAAGCGTCGTTAGAAAGTGTAGCTAAGTGGCGTGTTTCGTTTTGTAGCCTGACTTGTAAAGTGACTTTCCTCATAAGCTCCTCCATCTTGGACGAGCCGTACGCTTTGGAGGCTCTTAACCAGCCTTCGGCTAGCGCAATTGATAAGGGTCTACTGCTCGCGATACTAGGTCTTTCGGTAATCTGCACAAGAGCGTCTTCGGTGAGCTGTTCCAATAGCTCCCACCTGTGAGGGTGATCCTCACCCCTGTCCAATATCTGCCCTCTTAGCCATAGACGCTGGAACGCATTTCTAACCCCTCCGTGAAAGCGCTCGCGAGCACTTAGGGAGAAGCGCCAAATAACTATGTCTGGCAAGAGAACGGCAGCTATACAAGCCCAGACATCGTCACGCAGGAATTCACCTGTATTAGTGTATTCACTCTCTGCCAGCCAGACTGACGTTTTCACATCAAATATTGCGGCGCCTGAGCGGTCTGGTTGATTTGGGTAGCCAACATTCCTAGCTATATCAAGTATCGCGCCACGCATATCAACCAAGGTAGAATGGGTGGCTTTGCTTCCCCCAGTTGGGGCATACGAAACGGCGTCAGGAAGGCTTGATGCGATAGTAAAGGCCGAGCCACGAGAGTTAGAATCAAGCTTCTCCAACACTTGGTCGACAGCAATTCGTTTAAGTCGAGGGAAAAGTCTTACGTTCATAATTCCTCTTGGCTTTCTGCGATAGCCCAAATGGAAGCTCGGAATATTCCGGGTTGAGATTCAAACTTGTGTTTCAGGCTGACCAAGCTGGATGTTGGCCATGCTAGCTTTATCCAGCTCGCAGCCTGGGCAGCAAGGGAGCCTCCGGGAGCATTAGCTACTATGTCGTCGGCGTCTGTTTCGGTTAGGAGTTTTTCGAGTACCTGACCTACAACATCCACGCTGATTGTTTGTAGCAGAAAGCTATCTCCAGCCTGTATTTTTGTAATAATTTCTGGGTAATCATTGTTTAAATAAAGCCGAACCGCGCCATGAAAGTCGCGATTCCAGTCACCCGGGTTCCAGCTAACAAACCAAGGTGCCCTTGCCTCTGGCAGATTACCGAAGAGGCTTGCAAAGCTCGCTTCTTCGATTGGGAAGCGAGGTTCTTCGCCATCAAGGCGCGTTACAAGCTTATCCTGCCACAGCCTACTGTTTGGGAGCGTAGGAGATAATTTTCCAAAAGCTGAAGGCTTGGAAGCGAGTACGAGAGTTGTAGATATAAAGAGAAATGATGATAGATGCTCACTAGGGGGGATTAGTGATATATCAACTTTAGGAAATGCAGTGGTAATCTTAAAACTGTTTGTTGAAAGAATTTTCCTGGGTAGACGACCCGATCCCGTACCAATATCTACAATTAGCCTGACTTCGAGAGAATCGGAGGGAATTTCCAACAAACTCGAAACATCCTCCATGTTTAATTCTATAGATCTGGATAGGCATAACTCTGTGGCATAGTCCCAATCTGCAATATAGTCGCCGATTGGAGTAGAGCCGCCTCCATCCACACATAGAAACCATGGTTCAGCGCTGATGCATGAGTCTGGAACGGTAAGAAATGGGAACGCGATATTGCGGCTCACAGATCTTCACTCCTCAACATATCAAGGCGCAAAGTCACTGCACCGTGCTCAGGCATCGCCACATATATTTCCAGTGTTCCGTTATTACCATCAACAGATACGCCGGTAGCGTCACCGATAATCAAATGCTCTGGACCTTCAAACCTGTACTCTAGAATCTCTGGCTTCTCTGGTAGATCCGAGTCCGCTGAAATGTTACTACCTTCAATAGCAAACATGGCGTCGCCACATACAACAAGACCGGAGCGGTCCCGGTCTTGCACAACATCAGAGCGAAAAACCGCCACGGCACCAGCGAACTGCCCGTAACCATCCAAGAGCCTGTCAAAGGTCGGCTTGGAAACTCTAGCGCGCTTTGTTGTTTTTCTAGATGGCCGGGCTTTACTTCGACGTGCGCCTGCACCATCACCTAAGCCTCGATCGAGGATTGAGCCGATCATCCCTGCGACTTTCGCAAGTGAAGGCCCCGCTTCGCCGGGGAGGTTGTAGGGCGCTGATTTTGCTGCCACCTCACGGGCAGTTTTTTTTATTTCTCTCAGAGCCACGTTGACGTAGGTCTTAGCGTGCCCTTTTGGGAGATTGTCGGGGATCCAGTTATCGTGGGCTGGTGGCTCTGCATCGGCAAATGCCTGCTCGACTTCGTCGTCATCATCAACTACGAAGACTCCTGCCCATTCCAGCCTCTCATCAGGAAGCGGCTCCCCCTCAAAATACTTGACGACAAGCTCAACTGGCCGCATGACCGCGATGTGGCAAGATAAAGTTGGAAAGATACTTCCCACGCCTACTAGTGGTGTTCTTTTACCCCGCAAACCTTTCTGCAGCCCGAGCTTGCCGAGAGCCTTTGATGGGCGTTGGCAAGATATTTGTGCAACGTCAGCCTCGTTACCCGAGCGAATTTTGTCCATTGCCAGACAGAAGAGATCGAGTGGTGGGAATTGCTCTGGAGCAGGAACTGCCATGGGAATTCCGTCAACTTCTACACTGCACTTAAGACGCCTGTTTGGCGGCGTGCTTTGCATCATTCGTGGCCAGAAATTCCAAAGCAGGGTTTCCATAATTCTTGCGCCGATAACGGTGGGTGACTCCGTCCGCGACTCATCATCATGGATATTTACTCCAAGGATCATGATGGATGTACCACTGCGACTAGCACTTCTTTTAGGGAACCCCACAGCTTCTGAAATTGCGGTAGCGTCAGAATTAATCACTGGCTCAGCAAAGTCACCTTCAGATGTTAGAGTCCCCCACCAGTGACGTCCTGTATAGCGCTTCTCGAAACCTCCTTGCTCAACCCCAAACGACTTGCCTACATGGCATGCCATCAGTCGTCGAGTTTTGTCGCTATCGCCATGTACGTATGTGTCGACGAGGATCGTATTGCACTGACTCATGGCATATAGCGAGACCTTCCCAAACCCGTAAGTTCCTCCTCCATGAGTTGTATCTCTGCTGCTACCGATATTTCGTAAAAAGTCGATGAAATCAGTTTCTGTTGTGCCGATTGGTATTTGATCGGAGCGGGTGGGCCCCCCCAAACCAGTGGTGCCGAAATCACAAATTTCCAAGACTAGAGGAGCTTGTGTATCGAGAAACTGTGCAATACGTTCACGAGATGTAGTTTCACCAGGCAGATCGCTGAATACCTTCGAGGACAGCACAGCCAACTGACCATCTGTCAGATGACGCAGTCTAATTAGGACTTCGGGAGGATTGCCGAGTTTTGACGCATCCAGAGTGTTTTGTACTGACTCCCGGATCACTGTCTGTAGTGGGTCCAGTGCAGGGGAGCCAAGTAGTTTCCGGAAGTTCTCCCCAATATTTCCGGATCTACCGTACTGCTCGGAATGCAGATTCATTCTGGGGAAAGGCATGCAATTAACTCGTTCTGTATAGTTTCTTTTTTGTCAGACGTAATTATGCAGTCACTGGCATGGCTCAAGTCGATTTTGTACGAGATATCCAGGACCCCTTGGGGAGATTTCGAGCCAACGAAATTATCTTCAGTCAGGCGAGGGAAACTGCCGCCCACCTCAAATACTTCTTCACCCTCGAACGAAAAGCTGAGGTGGTTCCACTCATCAGCACTTGGATCTGAGCAATCCAGGCCTAGCAGTATCTCCTTTAGTTTTTCAGGCTCTGAACATCTAAGCGCAGCACGATTGTACAGATTGGCCACGTTGAGCACGCCGCCGGGTGTTGGCTCAAGCGTTAAGCGGGTCAAGTAGAGTTGCCCGCCTGATGGCACACTAAGCTGGTCAACTGACTGGATGGTTACAAGCGTATTTGAAGCAGAACGAGTGCTCTTTACTTCAAGTGCCAAGCTTCCTGCTCTAAAATCATGTCGCCCACCTTGGGGGCCCATCCAGGCACGCCACGCTTCCGGGGAGCGGTCTAACAACTCGTTCAGCACAAATAACTCACCAACCAATCCCAAGACTATCTCTGTTGGAATAGTTTTTGTCGGTGTTAAAAACAGCAGCGCTCTGAAGTCATGAAGGGTTGAGCGTAGTGCTGACGGGACGCTGGTCCCTTCTTGTATTCTGGACAGAATCTCATCGACGACTTCCGTAAAAACGCTTTCCAGCTCTTTTACTGTACACATTATATCCAAAAGGCGGGAAGTTGAGCCGTCGATAACTGCGTGTGTTTCTTTTATGCGCAGTGATGTGCTGACAGGAAGCTTCCCAACCTTCTCGGACTTTGAGAGTGGAAGTAAAAGTCTCGCCTCTTGCGCGGGACCTAGTGCAAAGCGAAGAGGGCCAGCTGTTACCTCGACATTAGCAAGCCTGGTTGGTAGCTCATCTTTGCTTGGAGCGAAGTCCCCTTGGCGAAGGAGGCTCCAGTGGTATCCTGCAGTCCTTTTGCTGTCAGACATTTGCAGCCTCCGCTTGAGCCAGCTCTTCAGCATCAATTTCTTCAATCTCGTCACCGGAAACAAAATCCAGGTCGACGCTGAAGTATTTGCCCGAAGAGTCGGAGCTGCCCGGAAAGACAACTCCAAAGCCAAGAATGTCTGACAGTGCCTCAAGGTTAGATCTGGATTTACTATTTGTTGTTGCTGGCTCTGAGCCCTTATTTATTGCATACAATAAAAGAAGCGGCTTATTCCCTGCCAACTCTTCTCTGGAAACTTTCAGGTCGGACCACTTCATTGTCGAGTCGAACTTAATATCGGTGTCCACTGCCAAATCAGAGCGTGACATAAGGGCTTTTATGTCTGCAGTATCAGGGCGACTGGCCGAGTTCAGTTTTGCGCGATTTACAGTAAAAACGGGCCCGATACTCCCAAGTGCTTCTGATGACTCACCAGCTCGCTTAGTGCCAATGACCGCCATATTCCATTTCTTGAGCGCGTCTCCACCGCCCGAGATAAATTCACTGAGAGTTTCCTCAGATAAATCTTTGTGGTCAGCATGAACGGAATACATCTGAAAGAATCGCGCCACTGCAGTGCGAGGAACATCTCGCCACAAAGGGCTGGTAGACGATTCGTCTCGGAGGCCAAGGTTCTCTGCTTGACTTACAAGATCTGCTCCCGCCTGCCAGTTCTTTTTTAGGATATCAGGGTCTTTGTGGTTGAAGCGGAATGTTTGCTTATGGGTGCCCCAATAACTGATCGCACATCGGTTGGCAGCTTTCATTTTAGAGGCAGCAGTAATCGCCATACCCGGAATGGCACGAACACGCACAGCCATTTCCATGGGGGTAATTTCACGTAAACGATACTCTTCAATCTCTTCTCGGACTTCTGCTTCGATTCCCGCTAAGGCTCTAAATTTGAGAGCTAGATCTTCAGTGGTCCAGATACGAGGCAAGTCCTCATATTTCGGACGAAACCCAAACCAGCGCCCCATCTGGAGCAGGGTATCGTACTGGCTTGCTGACCGCAGGAAGTAACTAACCATTAGTCCTTCAATAGTGAGGCCCCTTGCCAGAACTGAACCACCAACTACGATATATGTCTTGGGCTCTTTTGTGTAATCAATACGTTCGCTGCTCTCTCCATTCTCAACAGGTACTTCTATTGCATCGAGCACCACTGGGATTTCATGAAATAGCTCCGAAAAGGATACAGAGGTAGCGCTGGTAATGTTCGAGTCAATTCTCTTACTTTCGTCTTGCCAGATCTCTTCCATCAGTTCTGAAATAGGACTGTCAGCCTTCTTCAGATCTTCATCCTTGGTCTCAAGCCAGCCATGAATCAACGATGCAAGCTTCTCATGCATTGTCACATATGCGGATGTGTGGACAAGCATGGACATGTGCTTGTCAGTATCACCTCTAACTCTTCTTGCAGCACAACAGCACAAAAAATAAAGAATTGCCCGCTCCAGTGACGGCGTCATTTTGGGCTGAAAAACATCCCTGTCTTTTGCCTTGACGGGCTGCAAATCGGCGATCTCTTCTTCTACGATAAAGCGAATCATGTCTAACCCATCGTCACCATCATCGTCTCGGTCTGATTCAACTGGCGGCTGACCAAACAGTTTTTTTGCGCCAAAGTAGCGCTCAGGAGTTGGCAGACTGGTTACGAAGTCGCTTGGATATAGATCATCAAGAGTGACGCCGTCCGGTTTATAAGGATTGATAAATACGTTTGCGAACGGGGTAGCGGTATAACCGACGTAGGTAACAGCGGGGAAAAGGTGAATTAGCTCTCTTATCCGCTCATTTATTGAGGTCATATCTGTTTCGCCAGAAGCGGAGTTAACGCTGGCTTGGTCGCACTCGTCATCTATTATCAAGACTTTCAACCGATCTAACGCAACCTTTGGAGTTTCTTTAATGGCTTGGTAAAGCTGCCGAAGCGGGGAGACGTTTTTCTTGGCGACTGCCAGTTGAACACCGTTGGGATTGGAGAGTAAGCCTCCGCTAGGTGGAGTCCTGAAGTCGCCTCGTTCATCCGTTGGTGTTCGTACATCCCATAACAACCGACGCCGATCGACGAGGTCTTCTATAATTCGGAGCTGAGTTTGCCGGCGCAACTTGTTGGTCAGGCCTGCCAGTATAATAATTGTGTTGTAGCCAGCATCGACGGCCTTCGCGATTACGCCGGTCATATTTGCGGTTTTACCGGACTGAACATGCCCTACAACTAATCCCTTACAGGTAAAGCGATCTTCTTTCGGGTTGTTTAGCAAAGACACAACTTCATTAGATGACGCATTAATGCTTTCAACGTCATCCGGGTGCCAATCCTTCTCTTTGAGTAAATACCCCTTGAGAGCCGGCCAGTGCAGATCAGAAGGCTTTGGGCCGTAATACCACGGGTCACGTTTGCTGATAATTGAGTTGACCTTGATCACCTCAACATCCTCAAGCCGTTTGGCCAGGATTTTATAAGCTTCCGCGTATACCTCGGGTGATAAAATTCCTGGGCTAAGAGCTTCGAGCCGGCTTTTGACAGTGTCTAATGCCGAATCGAGGTTCTTTGAGCTAGGCATTGCCTCTTCAAGCATCTCGACCAGTTTATCAACCTGAGGGTTGGACATTTCTTGGCTCCCAAACAGCTAAAATTTTGGGATCACGAAGCTAACTGATTGTAATAATTAGAGGCGTGCTTGCGTGATGAATCCCTTCAACTGCACAAACTAGCCGTAATATTGAAAACTATCCAGTGAGCTTGCGAAGTATGCTGTGTGTTTTTACATTATTTTATGGGAGCGATCGCAAAGGAGAGAGAGCACCACTTGTGCAATTCTGTTGGCTAGCAGCGGAGGTACTGCATTACCCACTTGGACATATTGCTGAGTGCGGTTCCCTTCAAAGAAGTAGTTGTCAGGAAACGTCTGAATCCTGGCGGCTTCACGCACCGTAAGGCTGCGGCACTGGGCAGGGTCATAGTGAATGAAGTAGTGCCCGTCCTTTGAAATGTGACTGGTTACCGTGCTGGCCACTCTGTGGCGAGACTGCACTTTAAATCGATCTGCAAAGTGACCACTTTTCCAGTTTTTATGTGCGGGCGCCAGTTCATCTGGATAGTCCGCTGACCTGGGAGATAGGCCTTCGTTTATCTCCGCATAGCAGCTGGCATAAAAGTACCTGTGCAGATCCTCCGGCATATGATTTCTTGCCTGATGATTTGGGACGCCCTCCAGCTCTTTGTCCAAGTACCATTTCTGTAAGGCTTCAGGCATTCGTTGTAGATTCTTTTCGGCTTGCTCTACAAATGGCAGGCCTTGGCCTGGATCCACACTAGGTCGACTGCCAGCTTCCCGCGCATATTTCTTCGCCGCATTTCGGAGCGCGGGTGTTAAACTCGCATGGCCTTCGGCCTTTTTCAGATTATCGAGCCATGCCTGATAATCGTTCTTCAGAACCTTGGTTTGGCCGCTCCTCAGAGAGGGAAGGTCATATAGGACTTGGTCGGCAGTTATTAACTCGTTTGTCTGCCACTGTCCGAGGAGTCGGCTGCTGGGTACTTTATGCTGATGGTCTCTCCTCACGCCCAGAATTATGACTCGATGGCGAGCTTGGGGGATGCCAAATTCCTCTGCTCGAATAACGAAGTCTTTACCTGAGTATTTAGCACGCCCTTTACCTATTTCCACCGCCAATGGGTAGAGATCGTATTCAACGTCACTGCCATGATTGCCAACAGCTTTTCCGGGGTGCCGTAAGTCCTTCTGGATCTCCTCGAAGATAGGATTTCCATTCACCTTGGCTGTCAGGATGCCCTTTACGTTCTCCATCACGAAAACGTCAGGGTTCACAAGGTCGAGTACCTTGAGGTATTCCTGATAAAGGAAATGCCTGGCGTCTTCCTCTGGTTGGTAAGACTTGTTGCCCTTATTTCTGGCCCTCCCGACTAACGAGTAGGCCTGGCAAGGGGGACCCCCAATAACGACTGTTGGCCCCTTATGATTTTTGAGAGCGTCCTCTATTGCCTGAAAAATTTCATCGTGGTCTTCGCTGCCGAGAGCTTTTGGCCCACCCAGGGTTTCATCCTTTGCTGCCTGGAGCTGCTCAAGGTACTCGCTGAAAACTTCGTCCAGGTCACCCCTGCCGCCTGAACGGACGTAGTCGTAATATTCCTTTGGCACTTCTTTGCCTCGAAACTGGCGAAAGAATGCTCTGAGCGTTAGCGTTTTATGCGCGCTGGGCTCCATTTCTACGGAGGCTGCGATTTGAAATGGGAAATCTCCGTTCTCGGTCTCAAGAGCTGAAAATCCTTCCCCTAAGCCACCGGGGCCAGCGAAAAGATCAATTATTTTGATTTGGTTTTTCATGAGATGATCACCGAGATTTGGTGGCGCACTAGCATACCAGGCCTTTGAACGAATTCCAGGTTTTAATATCAGATGACTGACATTGTTGATAAGCAAACACGCTCACGAATGATGTCCGGAATCCGTGGCAAAAACACCAAGCCGGAGCTTGTTGTTCGACAAGCGCTGCATGCCAGGGGATTCCGGTATCGCCTTCATCGTAAGGATCTTGCCGGGAAACCAGACATTACGCTTCCGCGCTACAACGCTGTGGTTTTCATCAATGGGTGTTTTTGGCACGGCCACAGCTGTCACCTGTTCAAATGGCCTAAAACCCGGCGAGAGTTCTGGCGTTCAAAAATTGGTGCGAATCAGGAGCGTGACCGCAAAAGCATTGAAACATTGCTAGATCGAGGCTGGCGGGTTTTCATTCTGTGGGAGTGTTCAGTAAAGAACGCACGCGCTGAATCCCTTGCGTCAGTCATCGACGATCTATCAAGCTGGATTACCGGGTCGAGCTGTTTTGGTGAAACCAGCCCAGCTCGGCCATGAGCTTTCTCAGCTGAACGAAGCTTCGATATCAATGTAGTCGGCAGCGCTTCCTTTTCGACCTGATTCTAACCACTTACTGAGAGCATCTGCTACGGCATTGAAGTGGTCGCATATTTTCTGCACATCCCAGTCCCACTCATAAAAGCTGCCAACTTTGGAGCCTTGCAGGGCTTCGTCCAGCAGATACATGTTGTGATCGCAATAGTCTCCAATCGTGGCAAAATCAGGAATGTCATCGGGTAAAAAGTTGAATTTAATATCCTGTTCTATCCAGGCTTGAGCGACGAGCACTCGATAGCGGATTACGTCCTCGGGCGTAACTGTGTCTGGGTTTGGAATCGGGATATTGAGACGATGAGTTCTGTCGATGCCTTCATCCAGAACGCTTTTTGAAGTTTGAAGTTCCTTCTTCATGAGGGCTCCCTGTAATGAATACTGTGTTTATGTACAGTACTCTGAGGAGTTAATGTTTGCAACGTTAAAAAGCCGCCCAAGTCACAAATTCGGGCGGCTTGTTCATCATGATTTTATTGGCAAAGCGTTGGGTTTTTGAAGAACCTGAGACCTTCAGGTTTTAGCCGAGAACCCATCAATGCAACTTCATCCTCGGCTGCATAGCCCGGCTAATCTTATCCATAAACCAGATCACGCCCGTGCGCAGAAAGCCGTGCAAGGCCACCTGGTGCATGCGGTATAGCGATACATAAAACAGCCGCGCCACCTTGCCTTCAATGTACATGCTGCGGCCAGACAGGTTGCCCATCAGGTTGCCTACGGTGGTGTAGTGGCTGAAGTTGATCAGCGAACCGTAGTCGTTGTACACGAAGGGCACGGCGTCTTTGCCTTCCAGCCGGTTGCACAGGGTTTTGAACAGGGTGTCGGCCTGTTGGTGTGCCGCCTGAGCGCGCGGCGCTACGGGGCGGTCAGAATTCGGCTGCGGGCAGGCTGCGCAGTCGCCGAAGGCGAATATGTCTGTATCCTGGGTGGTTTGCAGGGTTTGGTGCACTATTAGCTGGTTGCTGCGGTTGGATTCCAGCCCGTCGAGGTTGGCCAAAAATGCAGGCGCTTTAATGCCAGCGGCCCAGATGGTCATTTCTGAGGGCAGTTCGGTGCCGTCTTTCAGTACCACAAGGCCAGGGCGAATTTCGCTTACGGGTTGGCCATTGAGTACTTTCACGTGTTGGCGGCCTAGCTCTTTGGTGGCGGCTGCCGATAGCCGCCCCGGCAACGCCGGTAGAATCCGGTCGGCGGCTTCAATTACGGTAATGGATACATCGGAGGCTTTCAGGTGGTTCATGCCGTAAACGGGCAGTTCCCGTGATGCCATTCGCAGTTCTGCAGCCAGCTCAACCCCTGTGGCGCCTGCGCCTATAATGCTTATGTTGAGCGCGTGAGCCCCGCCTTGCATGGCTTCGTGGTTTTTGCGCAAAAAGGCGTTGAGCATCAGGTTGTGGAAGCGCCGTGCCTGCTTCAGGCTGTCGAGGAACAGGCAGTTCTCCTGTGCACCGGGAGTGCCAAAATCGTTAGCGGTGCTGCCTACGGCAATCACCAGCGTGTCGTACTTCAGTCGGCGCTCAGGTACTACTTCAATGCCCTCCTCATCAAAAAAGGGGGCGATCACCAGTTCTTTGGCCTCACGGTTGAGGCCATTCATGCGGCCGAGCTGGAATTCGTAGTGGTGCCTGCGGGCGTGGGCCCGGTAGTTCACTTCGTTGGAGTTGGCATCCAGTGAGCCGGAGGCCACTTCGTGCAGCAGGGGCTTCCACACGTGGGTAAGGCCGGCATCAACAAGGGTAATGCGGGCTTTGCCTTTTTTGCCGAGTTTTCTGCCCAGGCTGGTAACAAGTTCGAGGCCGCCGGCACCACCGCCGACCACCACAATGTGATGAAGGTTATCCATAGCGTTCAGACCTTTAAGTAATGAAAGCCAAACGCTCTTGCGGAAAAACGCTTGGCTGTCGTCACTGGGGCTAGCTTACAGGTAGGATACGGGTGCTGCGGGGATAATACTAACGCGCGCCGGGCAGGCTGCACAATTGGTCGGAAGGCCCATTAATCATTTGAAATACAGCAAGAGACAGGAAGATATGAAAGTAGCAGTTTACTGTGGTTCCCGTTCAGGTAATGAGCCGCTCTATATTGAAAAGGCCAGAGAGCTGGGCGAGTTCTTCGGTAATAACGGGATAGATCTGGTGTTTGGTGGCGGGCATGTTGGCCTTATGGGCGTTGTTGCTGATGCGGTATTGGCAGCCGGAGGTAAGGTTTTTGGCGTGATTCCGCAGCATCTGGTTAACCGGGAGCTGGCGCATCCGGGCCTTACCGAACTTTTTGTTGTAGACAGCATGCATGAGCGCAAAGCGAAGATGGCAGAGCTGGCCGATGGCTTTGTGGCCCTGCCAGGGGGCATTGGCACATTGGAAGAGATCTTCGAGGTGTGGACATGGGGGCAGCTTGGTTTTCACAGAAAGCCCTGCGCTTTCTATAATGTGAATGGATTTTACGACGCGCAGCTTGAGATGGTTAAAACCATGGTGGCTTCCGGGTTCGTCAAGCAGCAATACCTCGACATGATTGTGTTGGCCGATACACCGGCGGCGCTGATAGAGGGCTTTAATGGCTACACGGCGCCGCAGGAAAAGTGGACCTGAGCCCGTGTGGCCCATCAAATGACGTTAAAGCCGGATTACCTTGCTCATTATCTGCTTCCAGCCAATAGGCAGGCGCTTTTCCAGGCTGGCAAGTGCAGGATCCTTCGGGTGTATGGCCTCAAAGGGTTGTTTGCTGGCATACACAATGGTGTTGTTGGTTTTGCTCTTGAAAGCCAGTAACACGGCAAAGTGCTTTTTCAGCTGGCGGAAGTAAGGCCCGTCCGGATCTGGTGGGCGATGGTAATTCAGTGCGAGCCAACCATTGTCGCTCAGCGCCCGGCTGCAGCCTTCTACAAACTGGCGCTGCGCCTGTGCGGGGCTCATGCGGTCTGCGCTGTACAAGTCGGCCAGAATCAAATCGGTGCTCTTTTCAGGGATGTTGCTCAGGGCATCGCGGGCGTCGGCAATGGTTACGTTCAGGCGCTCACTTTCGGGCAGGTCAAAGTACTCCCGGGCCACGTAAAGCACAGCCTCTCGCAGTTCAATTGCATGTATGTGGCACTCAGGAAACAGGTGATGAAAGGCGCTGGCCATTACACCGCCACCAAGCCCCAGTATGGTGACGTGTTGCGGGGTTTTGAAGGCTGCAGGCAGAAACATGGCGCGATTGTATTCGTGCACGGGAACGTGGGGGTAGCGCCTGTCGATCTTGCTTTGTTCAAACATTGAGTTGAAGGTCAGTACCCGATGTTTGCGGTAATCGATCACCAGAATGCTGCCGAGCTTATCCCGGCTGTGATGAATAATATCGCCTGTGTTGAACATACGATGCTCTTGGAGAAGGCCGGGCTAGGGGCTCAGGAGTTTAACGGTGGCTTGGGAATCTGTCGCGCGGGCAAGGCTCAGTGCCGTATTGCCTTCTTCATCCTGTAATTCGGGATTGGCGCCTTTTTCCAACAGGAGTTGTACCGTACCTGCATGGCCGTTGCCGGCAGCAAGCATCAGCAGGCTTTTGCCGTCGCTGGTGCGCATGTTTGCGGGTACACCTGCGTCCAACAAGGGGCGAAGCATGTGGGTGCCACCGTTGCGGGCCAGTTCAAAAATCCCCTGGGCAAAGGCAATGGCGTCTTCATCCAGTTGGCTTTCGGGTTGTTGAGGCTGGCCGGGCTTGTGTTCGCTCATCTGGGCTCCATCTAAATAATTGCTGAACAGTTGTTGTAGACATGAGTACGATACCGTTGATACAACCTTTTATCACAGAATGAGTTAGCTTCAGGCACAATCGTTGTAATAGAACGACGCTAATAACAGCAATAACTGACAGGAGAAAGCACCATGAAACTGAACGTTGAGGGGATTGAAGAGGGTAAGCCGATCCCGGATCTATTCGCGTTCGGCGTGTTCCACCCGGAAGATCGCATGAGTTTTGGTCCTAACCGGAACCCGGGAATGTCCTGGGAGGGTGAGCCAGAAGGCACCAAAAGCTTTGTGGTTATGATGTTCGACCCGGATGTACCCAGTGTGGCGGACGATGCAAACCAGGAAGGCAAAACCATTTCAAAGGATATTCCACGGGTGGATTTTTTCCACTGGCTACTGGTGGATATTCCGGCCCGCATTAGCCGCATTCCTGAAGGCGAAGACAGTGATGGTGTTACGCCAAAAGGCAAAGACAGCGCTGATGGCGTGTTTGGCCTGCGCGGGGTGAATAACTTTACCCAGTTTTTGGCAGGCAACCCTGACATGGCCGGCACTTACACCGGGTACGATGGCCCCTGCCCACCCTGGAACGATGAGCTGCTGCACCACTATCACTACGAAGTGCATGCGCTGGATGTGGAGTCGTTGGGGCTTTCTGGCGAGTTTGATGGCGAGGCGGTGCGCAAGGCCATGAAAGGTCACGTATTGGCCAGTGCCCGGGTAACCGGAACCTATACGCTGAACCCGGATTTACGTTAAAGCCGACCGGTAATGGGCAGCTTATAAGTCTGCCCAGTCGATGGCTCTGAAATTGAAGTTGTTTTCCAGCGTTGGTTTGATTATCTGGAAGTACGGCGATGCATCGAAATCCCTTGGTGTAAACAAGGATGTTTGCCGGATTCGGTAGTGCTCACGAATGCAGTCCCGGCAGTTGGGGTCGTCAGAAGGAATGGTGTCTATGGTCGGAAGTATGGGGTAGCGCAGGCGCTGGAAACCCTCTGCAATAAACGTGGAACATATCGTGCGTGTTGGATCGCCGCTGCCGAGGGATAGTAATTTGTGTCTGTGCCTTGAAGGAACCGGTGGCGTCTGGATGAGATAGCGCGCCAGATCAAACACATTTTTCAGATCGTACCGGTTGCCCAGTCGGCTCAGGGCGTAGTCAGTAAGCATTCGAATATTTTCGTCATCCAGCCCTAAAGGGCGACAGATTCGGGTATGGCTGTTGCGATAGAAGGATAGCGGCAGCGTGCGAATGCCAACCTCCAGGTCTGCCTCAATCAGCGTGTGGGGCTCGCCATTTTCTGATGTTCCCAGCCCGGCATCGGGCCCCAGATAAAGAACCGCATGAGACCAGGTGGATTGGGTCAGGTACTTTATCGCCACACTGATGCGGGTGTCACCCTCCACAAGCAATACATCTCCGGGCCTGAGCGCCTTTGCCATGGCCTCATAGGTTGAGGTGGCCACAGAGTGCTGCGCTACCTGCTTGGAAAGGTAGGCGGCGAGATGCTTCGCTAGCCAGTTCAGAAACATTCTTCACTCCGGTTGTGTATATTTGGCTTTCTGTCTTCAGGATAGCTTCTCAAATTCATTTCATGTGCGCTGCAACATTTGGGCGGTGATCGTGTCACAGCAACAAACGTATTGTTCTAAACATTTCTTACAGGCTTAGACATGAATCGAAGCAAGCTGATACTGATTCTGGCCATTGTGGCCGTGGTTGGCGTTTTTATTGGTCTGGACGGCCATAAACTGCTCACCCTGGCTAACCTGCAGTCCCATCAGGCAAGCCTGGCCCAATGGATTGAGGCAAATCTGCTGCTGGCGGTTGCAGGCTACATGGCTATTTATGTGGTGGTGACGGCGCTTTCCCTGCCTGGCGCGGTAATTATGACCCTCGCTGGCGGTGCGTTTTTTGGCAACATATACGGGCTGCTGGCGGTTTCCCTGGCGTCTACTGTGGGGGCTTCTCTCGCCTTTCTCGTTGCCAGATTCCTGATGCGCGATACCCTGCGTTCCCGCTACCGGGAAACCGTGGCGAAGATGGATCGCGGTGTGGAGAAAGACGGCGCTTTCTATCTCGCCACCTTGCGGCTGGTACCGGTGTTCCCGTTTTTCCTGATCAATCTGGCCATGGGCCTGACGTCAATGAAGCTGCGCACCTATGCGCTGGTAAGTTGGGTGGCAATGCTGCCTGGCACATTCATCTATGTGAACGCCGGAACCCAGCTGGGTCAGGTTCAGTCTACGTCCGATATTGTGTCTGCCGATTTGTTGATCTCCCTCGCCTTGCTGGGCATTTTCCCGTTGATTGCCAAGTTCGTGGTGGGTTTTATTCGTCGTCGCCGTGTTTACGCTGGCTGGCAAAAACCGGAATCCTTTGATTGCAACATGCTGGTGATTGGTGGAGGGTCTGCCGGTTTGGTGACGGCTTATATTGCCGCTGCCGTAAAAGCCAAGGTGGCGCTGATTGAAAAGCACAAGCTGGGAGGCGATTGCCTGAACACTGGCTGTGTTCCGTCCAAAGCACTGATTCGTAGTGCCAAAGCCGCCGATACCATGCGCCATGCCAACCGTTACGGGCTGGAATCTGTGCCTGTGAAGGGCTCCTTCAAAAACATCATGAGCCGGGTGAAGGAGGTGATTGCCAAGATAGAGCCCCACGATTCCCCCGAGCGCTATCAAAAACTGGGTGTGGACTGCATCTTTGGTGAGGCCAGTTTCGTATCTCCTTGGGAGCTTGAAATAAAACACAATGATGGCCGCACTGAACGCCTGACCGCGCGCAGCATCGTGGTTGCGACCGGCGGCAAACCGGCCATGCCTCCGATACCCGGGCTGGCGGAAATGAGCCCGCTGAATTCAGACAACCTGTGGGATCTGGAAGAGCAGCCAGAGCGGTTGCTGGTTCTGGGCGGAGGGCCTATTGGTTCGGAATTGGCCCACGCGTTTGCAAGGCTGGGTAGCCAGGTGATTCAGGTGGAGCGGGATGACCGCTTACTGGCTAAAGAAGACGTTGATGTGTCTGATGTGGTGAAAAAGCAGTTTGAAGCCGATGGCATTGATCTGCGCCTGAACCATGCGGCCACAAAATTCTGCATGGAAGACGGTGAGAAAATTGCCTACTGCGATCACAAGGGTGAGCAGGTGCGTATTCCGTTCGATCAGGTGTTGGTGGCTGTGGGCCGCGCTGCGAATACGTCAGGCTTGAATCTAAACCGGATTGGCATTGAACCCCTGCCTAACGGCACTGTGCCAGTAGACGACGACATGAGCATGCGATATCCCAACGTATTCGCCTGTGGCGATGTGGCTGGGCCATATCAGTTTACTCACGCGGCGGCGCATCAGGCCTGGTATGCGGCGGTAAACGGCTTGTTTGGCCAGTTCAAGCGCTTCAAGGTGGATTATCGGGTGATGCCCTGGGTCACTTTTACCTCGCCGGAAGTGGCTCGTGTGGGCCTGAGTGAGGCGGAAGCGAAGGAGCGGGGTGTGGCTTACGAGTTAACCCGCTACGGCCTGGACGATCTCGACCGGGCGATTACCGACAGCGAAGACTACGGCTTTATCAAAGTGCTCACGCCGCCGGGCAAGGACAAGATTCTTGGTGCGGTGGTAGTTGGCGCCCATGCCGCTGAAATTCTGGCGGAATTTACCCTGGCCATGAAGCATGGCCTGGGCCTGAACAAGATCTTGGGCACGATTCACCCGTACCCCACCTGGAACGAATCAGCCAAGTACGCTGCGGGTGAGTGGAAGCGTGCCAATGCGCCCGAGACGGTTCTCAGGTTGCTGGAAAAATTACACGGTTGGCGACGTGGCAAAAGTCCATGCAGCTTGCCCGACACTTCAAACGTGACGCCGTAATGTCACCGAATCAAGGAGCATCCATGCCCCTGACTGAAACACGACCTGCCAGGCAGCGCATACCCGCGGTAGAAGTGCGGGCACCCAGAGGCCGCGACAGCTGGACCCACACTCGCAATGGCGACCCTCGGGGTTACATTGATGCGGACAAGCTGAAAGAGTTGTGGATTCACACGGGCACCGCCTGCAACCTGGCTTGCCCGTTCTGCCTGGAGGGCAGTCATCCCGGTGATGGTCGTATTCCTGGCATGAAGCTGAGCGATGTGAAGCCGTTTATCCACGAAGCCATTGATATGGGCGTGGAGCAGTTTTCCTTCACGGGTGGCGAGCCGTTCGTGATACGCGATTTTGTGAATATTCTCAATTATGCCAGCCAGCACCGGCCCTGTTTTGTGCTGACCAATGCCACTGAGCCGTTACTCAAGCGCCGGCATCAGGTATTGCCTTTGCTGGATAACCCCTACCCGATTCATTTCCGAGTGAGCCTGGATTTTCCTGATCGTGTACGCCATGACAAGGATCGCGGTGAGGGAAGTTTTGATCAGGCGCTGGAGGGGATTCACTGGCTGATTGAGCAGGGGTTCAAGGTTTCGATTGCCCGGCAGACGGATACCAATGAGGTGCCGGCAGATGTGGAGGCGGCGTTCCGTGGGATTTTCCGTGAGTGGCAGATTCCGGAGAATCTGGCGTTTACGGCGTTCCCGGATTTGGGTACGCCGGGTTCTGAGGATGGTAGTCCTGAGATTACTGAGGGGTGCATGGAGAAATATCCAACGCCTCAGAGTCGTGCTCATTTCATGTGTACTTATACGCGGATGTTGGTGAAGAAGGGCGATTCGGTGCGGGTTTATGCTTGCACGCTGGTGGATGATGACCCTGAGTATGATTTGGGTGGGTCGCTGGCGGAGAGCATGGGTGAGCGCATTATGTTGCGGCATCATCGGTGCTTTTCCTGTTACCGCTATGGGGCTAGTTGTTCGGCGCCTGGTTAGGTGTTTGGCCTGGTAGCTTGCTGGGTAGGGAGTTGGCGGCATGGGGGGTGACAGTTTATTTTCTTGGAAAAACAACTCGCTGCGCTCAGACATCTTTTTCCGGCGAAAATAAACTGTCACCCCCCATACCGCGGGAACACCTTGCGAGCCTCATGGTTTAAAAATGTAAGTGTTTCAGGCGCCTTTTTTGTCGGGGAACGAAAGAACTTGGTTCAGCCAAGGTGCTGGTGGGGTTGGGGTCAAAAAATGTGGAGCGCCAGGGATGGCGCGACCAAGCCCCCCATGGATGGGTTCACGGGCGGTTTTTTGACCCCAACCCCACCAGTGCCGACACCTCTGAACCAGAAAAACGAACAATGCCCCCGGATAAAGTTCTCTAGGCAGCCCCCGGAATACAACGAGGAAGTAAACAACAGTGAATATCACAGAAGCCGCCCTGTTTTGGGGGTTCTTGCTGGTTTATGGCGTGGTTATGTATGTGCTGTCGCCGAAAAGCAGGAACTCGGAGTCTTTTTACAAGGGCGCTGATGATCAGGGTAATCCGGTTAGTCAGTGGTCGCTTACGGCCAGTATTTTTATCAGTTGGATTTTTGCCAAGTCGGTGACGAATGCGGCGAATCTGGGGGCAGATTACGGGGTGGTTGGCGGGCTGGCTTATGCCAGTTATTGGCTTTCGATTCCGGTGGCCGGGTATGTGATTTATCTGATTCGCACGCAGACCGGGGCGCGGAGTTTGCAGGATTTTCTTACGTCGCGGTTTGGGCGTTTTGCAGGGTTGGCGTTTGCGGCGGCTATTCTGATTCGGTTGTATAACGAGGTTTGGAGCAATACGGCGGTTGTGGGTGGTTACTTCGGGCTTCCCGGGGAGTTGGAGTATTACCTCGCGGCGATGGTGTTCACGGCGTTTACGCTGGCCTACAGCCTGAAGGGCGGGCTGCGGTCTTCGATTTTTACGGATGTGATTCAAACGTTCGTGTTTGTGTTTTTCCTGGGGGCGGTGCTGTTCATGATTATCCCGGCCAACGATTCCTCCGCTTTGCTGACCGAGGGTGAGTTCCGTTTGAACGCCGGGTTTGATTTGCTGCTGGTGGCTCTGTTGCAGATGTTCAGCTACCCGTTCCACGACCCGGTGCTGACGGATCGGGGCTTTGTGAACAAGGAAAAGACCATGCTCAAGAGCTTCGTAGTGGCGGGCTTGCTGGGCTTTGTGGCGGTGTTTTTGTTCAGCCTGGTGGGTGTTCACGCGCGGCTTAACGGTATTGAGGCGATGGGCAATGCGCCGGTGGCGGTGGGTCAGTCCTTGGGGCTGGCGGCGCTGTTTTTCATGAGTGTGGTGATGATGACCTCGGCTGGCTCCACGCTCGACTCCACCTTTACCTCGCTGGCGAAATCTCTGGCGGTGGATTTGCCGCGGCTGGCAAAGCGTGCGAAAGAGCGGCTGCCGAGCATGCGGGTGGGTGCCGTGGTGATGATTGTGTTTGCAGTGATCGGCAACCTGCCGATGTTCGCAGGCACGGATATTCTCAAGGCAACCACTGTTTCCGGCACTATGGTGATGGGGCTGGCTCCGGTGTTTTTGTTTTATGGATTTACCCGCTGGTCGCCGTGGAGTTTTCATCTCAGTTTCTGGACAGGCCTTGGGCTTGGCGTTCTTTTGGCGGCGGGGCTTATTCCGGCGAGTTGGGCTATCGGCGATGGCAAGTACGCCACGCTGCTAGGCGTTAACGCCTATGGGTTCCTGATCTGCACCGCGGGCTTCTTCCTGCCGCTGGTGGTGCGCCTGCTGGCCGGGAGAACTTTGGCGGCCGGAGAAGCGCGATGACGGAAGGCCGCAGTTGTCCTCTGGCGTATCGCTATCAACCCGCTGCTTTGTGCGCAGATCCTGTGCCGGTGGCTGAAGACGTTATTTATGTAATTGGCGGGCTCTACGGCAATCCGTTTGCGCTGGATGAAATTGAGAACATGGCCCTTGCAGAAGAGCGGCAGGGGCGCAGCGTAAAGCGGGTGTTCAACGGCGATTTCAACTGGTTTAACGCCAGTGATGAGCTGTTCCGCGATATCAACAGCCGGGTACTGAGCCACATGGCCATTTTGGGAAACGTGGATTATGAACTGGCAACTCCGAATAGCGGTGCCGGGTGTGGCTGTGCCTACCCTGAATTTGTGGGCCAGGGTGTGGTTGAGCGTTCCAATCAGATTATGTCGAGGCTACAAAAACTTGCCGGATCGCACCCGGATATTCAGCAGCGGTTGGCTGCTCTTCCAAGATATCAATGCTTGATGTTTGGAGGACTAAAGGTTTTGGTCTTGCACGGCGATCCGGAGTCTTTGGCTGGTTGGGGGTTGGCCCATGAATCCTTTGCTGCCGGCAACGAACGCAGTCTTGAAGGGTGGTTTCGGGAATCCGGCGCAGATGTAATGGTCTCTACCCATACGTGCCTCCCTGTGCTTTGGTCTGGCCGGGTTTGTGGGAGGCCTTGTGCGGTGGCCAATAACGGCTCATCCGGTATGGGCAACCTGAGCGGAGACACAAGAGGGCTGATTATGCGCATAAGTCGCACGGTGTCAGCTGTTGAGCCTGTGGCTGGCCTGCCTTCGGTTGCCGGGTTGCACGTGGATTTGATACCTGTAGATTATAACGTCAGTGCATGGGTGGAACAGTTCGACCAACTCTGGCCATCGGGTTCGCCGGCAGCAATATCCTATCGGAGGCGTCTTATCGAGGGCGCTTCGCTCAACCCTGGTGAGATTGTTTTCCCTGCGGCGTCATAATCTTTTTGGTGTTGGAAAATGCAGTGAGTCAGACTATTCTCAGAGTGAGTATCAGGGTTTTCCGGGACGTAATTCCCCTGCCCGACTTGAAATATATTTTGTGGTCTATATAATTTAACGCTTAATTTTAAAAGCGAACCACTTAAGTTATGACTTCTGAAGGATCGAATACCACCGCCATCACCCTTCGTACCCCCACTAAGGATGATGGCTTCAGGCTCCACCAGTTAGTGGCAGAGTGCCCTCCACTGGACGCCAACTCCATTTACTGCAACCTCCTGCAGTGCAGCCATTTTGCCGAAACAGGCGTAGCTGCGGAGAAAGATGGCGATCTGGTCGGTTTTATTTCCGGATATATCCCTCCCCAAAAACCCGAAACCGTTTTTGTATGGCAGGTTGCCGTGCATGAAAAGGGTCGCGGACAAGGCTTGGCCAAGCGGATGCTGAAAGAGATCGTGGCCCGGGAAGCGTGCAAAAACGCGACCCACATGGAAACCACGATTACCGCCGATAACGAAGCTTCATGGGCGTTGTTCCGTTCCTTTGCGCGAGATATGGGCGCAGAGATTGAGCACCATGAGCACTTCGAGAAAGGCATTCATTTTGGCGGCAAGCACGATTCTGAATTTCTGCTGCGCATTGGGCCGTTTACCAAGAAGCCCTGAGTGCCCGCACGAACAACATCAGAACCATCAATCAATCATTCTGCATTAAAGTGCCGGAAGGCAAAGAGGTAACATTATGGAAATTTTCAAGTCCACTGAATCGCAAGTACGTGTATATAGCCGCGCATTCCCCGTGATTTTTAACCGCGCCAAAAACGCGCATCTTTACACGGAAGACGGCAAGCAGTACCTGGATTTTCTGGCCGGCGCTGGTTCACTGAACTACGGCCACAATAACGACACACTGAAAAAAGCACTGCTTGAGTACATTGAGGCGGATGGCGTTAGCCAGGGCCTGGATATGTTTACGACAGCCAAGCAAGGTTTCATGGAAGCTTACAAGAAGTACATTCTTGATCCCCGTGGCCTGGACTACAAAATTCAGTTCACTGGTCCTACCGGCACCAACAGTGTGGAGGCCGCTCTGAAGCTGGCCCGCAAGGTAAAGGGCCGTTCCGGAATCATTTCGTTCACCAATGGATTCCACGGCGTAACCATGGGCGCTGTTGCGGCTACCGGTAACAAGCACCACCGTGGTGGTGTGGGTGTGCCGCTGGGCAACGTAGATTTCATGTTCTACGACGGCTACCTGGGTGAAGACGTAGACACCCTGGAAATTATGGACAAGGTGCTGTCAGATGGCTCTTCCGGTGTTGAAGTGCCTGCAGCAGTCATTGTTGAAGCCGTTCAGGGCGAAGGTGGCCTGAATGCTGCCCGTGCCGAGTGGCTGAAAGGACTGGAAGCGCTGTGTAAGAAACACGACATGCTGCTGATTCTGGATGATATTCAGGCGGGTAATGGCCGTACCGGTAACTTCTTCAGCTTTGAGTTTGCGGGTATCAAGCCGGATATCGTAACGGTTTCCAAGTCGCTGAGTGGCTATGGCCTGCCAATGGCGCTGGTGCTGTTCAAGCCGGAGCTGGACATCTGGTCTTCAGGTGAGCACAACGGAACCTTCCGCGGTAACAACATGGCATTTATTACCGCCCGTGCTGCCATTGAGACTTACTGGAAAGACGATACCTTTGCCAAAGAAGTACAGGAAAAGGTTCAGGTACTGGGCGATGCGCTCAAGGCCATTTGCGACAAGTATCCGGGTGAGTTCAAAATGAAGGGCCGTGGCTTGATGCGGGGCATCGAGGCGACCAATGCTGATATTACCGGCCCGATTACCAAACGCGCCTTTGAGCACGGCCTGATTATCGAAACCAGCGGCCCGAATGATGAAGTCATCAAGTGCCTTATGCCGCTGACAACCAGCAAGGACGACCTGAAACTGGGTGCCGAGTTGCTGGCAAAGAGTGTGGATGAAATCATGCAGGAAGGAATCCGCGAAGCGTCGTAAGACGCTTGCGCACTCAGGACATTCATTCTGCAGGGTAGCCAGGGTAGGAATATGACAAGCCAATTACATACCGTCGAGAAAATCGGCGGTACTTCAATGAGTAACTACGAAGCTGTACGTGACAATATTATTGTCGCGGATCGTAGCAAGGAAGAGCTCTACCAGCGTATTTTTGTGGTGTCTGCATACGCCGGAGTAACCAACGAGCTGCTGGAGCACAAAAAGACCGGCGAGCCGGGTGTCTATGCCCTGTTTGCCGATGCTGAATCGGATTGGGCGTGGGGTGACGACCTTACCCAGCTCATCAAGTTTATTACCGATATTAACAGCGAACTGTTTGAAGACCCGATGCTGAGGCAGCAGGCGGACCAGTTCATTACCGACCGTATTGAAGGCGTTCGCGGCTGTCTGATCGATTTGCAGCGTTTGTGTTCATACGGCCAGTTCCAGTTGGAAGAGCATTTGCTGACGGTTCGTGAAATGCTTGCCGGCATTGGTGAGGCGCACAGTGCCTTCAACACCACATTGAAGCTTCAGCAGGAAGGTATCAATGCACGTTTTGTTGACCTTACCGGCTGGCGCGATACCGAGTTGTTGCCGCTGGACGAAAAGCTGAAGCAGACATTCGAGTCTGTTGATCTGAGCCGTGAATTGCCCATCGTGACCGGTTACGCACAGTGCAAAGAAGGCCTGATGCGTACCTTTGACCGGGGCTACAGCGAGATGACCTTCAGCCGTGTGGCGGTGATGACCGACGCTCGCGAAGCGATCATTCATAAGGAATACCACCTGAGTTCGGCTGATCCCAACATTGTGGGTGCCGATAAAGTGGTTCCTCTGGGCCGTACCAACTACGACGTGGCCGACCAGCTGGCTAACCTGGGTATGGAAGCAATTCACCCTCGCGCCGGCAAAGGCCTGCGCCAGGCGGAGATTCCGCTGCGGGTGATGAATACCTTTGAGCCTGAGCATACTGGCACCCTGATCACCGGCGATTATGTCAGTGAGAAGCCCCAGATCGAGATTATTGCCGGGGCCAAGGGTGTTTTCGCCATAGAGGTGTTCGATCAGGACATGCAGGGCGAGCCGGGTTCCGACCGTCGTATTCTGGATATCCTGAGCCGCTTCAAAGTGCGCTTTATGGCCAAGGACACCAACGCCAACACCATCACCCATTACGTGGGTAGCACGCTCAAGCACGTTAAGCGCGTGGTGAGTGCGCTGAAGCAGGAGTTCCCCAACGGTGAAATCAGCACCCGCAAAGTGGCGGTGGTTTCAGCGATTGGTAGTGATATAAAAATACCGGATATTCTCGTGCGTTCGGTCAAAGCACTGGCTGATGAAGAAATCAGTGTGCTGGCCATGCACCAGTGCATGCGCCAGGTTGATATCCAGTTTGTGGTTGATGAAGATAACTATGAAAAAGCGATCATCGCATTGCACGGTGCGCTGGTTGAGCCTCACAACCACGGCTACGCTATTGTTGCCGCCTGAATACTGAAAACCAGGATGGATTCGTTGCAGGGTGTGGGCGCCTTGTGATGAATCCATCTTTGGCATGAGGTCGTATCCTCTGTAAATTGCTACCGGTACCAGGCCATGACGAATTTCGAAAGGCTGGGTCCGTCTCCTAAAATGCCCAACGATGGTGAAAGGGATTCTGTAGTAGGGCTGTATTTCAGGGATGCGTCCCGGTATGAAATGCTCACAGAGGCGACTGAACGCCGCCTTTCTCGCAAACTGACACGATGCTACCGGGTTATCAGCGCGGAACTGATGCTGCCTGACGACACCCCTCAAACTTTCCGCGCTGTTATCGGCAGCCTTGGCGATGCTTGTGCATTTTCACCCAAGTGCCGTCGTGCCTTCCATCTTGCAAACGCCTGTCGCAGCAAGCTCATCCAGAGTAATTTGCGCTTGGCGGTGCATATTGCTCGCCGCTACAACCAGCAAGGCATACCCATGTCTGATCTGATTCAGGATGCCAATGTGGGTCTGATCAAAGGTGCTGAGCGATTTGATCCAACCAAGGGCTTCCGTTTTTCGACCTATGCCTACTGGTGGATCAGTGAAGAGGTAAAACGCTGCCTGCAACGGGGTGTGCGCCTGGTTCATACGCCAGAGAATGTGGTGGAAGAGATTCGTAACCTCCAGAAAGTGTCTCTGCGAATGCATCAGAGCCTTGGGCGTGTGCCCTCACAAACCGAGCTGGCACGAGCGTTGGAGGCAACGCCATCGCGTATAGGCCTGCTCAGAGCGCTTGCCAGGAGAGAGATTTCAACGGATGTGCCGTTAGTTGAGGATGGGTCCATCACTCTGGGTGATAGCCTTGGGACGGGTGAGCGGGCAAGCCCTGAGCACAAAATGTCTGGTCGGGATCATCGTCGTGCTTTGAAGGCTATGTTTAGTGAACTTACCGACAGGGAGCAGGCAATCCTTTCTCGCCGTTATGGTCTTGGTTTGTCAGAGCCCGATACCCTGCAGGCAATTTCAGACGATATGGGGATCAGTCGGGAAAGAGTGCGGCAAATAGAGAAGGTGGCGCTGCGCAAGTTGCAAGCGTTGGCCGATAGGCCGGAAGCGCTTTACCGACTCTGAGCTTTTTCACGGTGGTGGTAATGACATCATAAGTTGGCCGCTTCGGTCGCAAAGCGAACATTCGGTGCCGCTTCGACAACATGTAATGAGCGAGCATTATTAATGCCGCTGCCATCCTGGCCGAGTCCACATTGCTGGCAACGGCAGCCGCAATTAAAGCGGGCTATTGCTCTGGGCTGCTGTGATATCCATGTCAGTGGTGTCAATGATTATTTAGCTCGCTCGCGCCTTCTCACGGAATTGTTCACGCGCAAGCTTCTAGGGCCAATGAGCCTGTCATCCCCACTCTTCGGATATTGTGTCGACTCAAACGAATGTGAGCCGGGGGCATTCGTGTGCTAAGCTGTATCACGTCTCAGGTAATCTGACTCAATACGAACAGCCAAAAAACACCTTTGTTCGGATGGCATAAATGGCGGAAAAGATCAAAGCACCCCTGATCGAGGCAATATTCGAGATTCGATGGGGGCGGAAGGATCAAAACTCCTTCGAGTACTCTAACAATGAGCAGTCGTTGTTTCCTGGCCAGATTAGCGCCCACGCTTCGAACGAGGGTTTTACTGAGGTTGAGTCATTTAACTTTGGGCCTGCGCCGAGCGGGGCTCTAATTCCTCAGCGAATCACTCATCGTTTTCGGGTGGGGCCGAACGCTTGGCCTTGCATCCAGTTGGGGCTAGGTATTTTTACTGTTAACCAAGTTGAGCAAGGTTATTCTTGGAGCGGCTTCAAAAACAGTATAGCCAAAGGCCTTCGTGTCTTTAAAAACTCGAAGCCAGAGAATTTCCTTAAACCCTCAAAATCAGTAACACTCGTATTGAGATATAACGACGCTTTTTTCCCGTCGGAAGAAGGTTTAAATAACAAAGAATATGTTGAGAAACACTTCAACATTGATGCGTCTTTGTCAGATCGTTTTATTTCAGATCCAAGAATAATTGATGATGTGACAGATATTAGCTTTAGGGTGTCGATGAAAACCTCTAACCCTGAAGGCACGATATCAGTCAGTATCTTTAGTGCTGTGATTGGTGGAACCCCTGGGCTAATCATGGAGACTATAGTAGAAAGCGACGCAAGATTGTTTTCTCTTGATAACTTTTCATTGGATAGAGTTGTTGGTTGGTGCCATGAGGCACATTATTTCCAAAAGCATGCTTTTGAAACATTAATTAAACCGAGCGCCTATAAATTATGATTGGAATGGATACGAATCAGGATGCATACGGGCACGTATCTTCGGCTTTCGGGGCAGTAGCTGAGCATGCGAACGTTGGGACTCTCTATTCAGCAGGAAACTTATCTTCTATCCCGGGAGTTGTTATCGAATTCCCTTCTGCTGGAGCCACATCCTCGGTGATTTCGGTCGGGAAAGAGGCTAGGGTATATACCGCTTTAGTTGAGAGGCACGAGTGGTTGCGCGATTTCTTTGACAATTTATCCGGCGTTGATTCCATATCAAAACTGGCGCCCATCTACTCAAAAATCAATGATTTGTTGATGAGCAAGGCTTTCTCAGAAGTCGATGACATCCTTTATTGCGTCGACGCCAAGAAATGCTCCGACCTTCTCATGCTTGGATTGGCGAGAATTACCTTCAGTTACCGGGATCAACTATTTTTTTGGGACGAGTATCGTGCGTCAGTTGCTAAGGAAGGTGAACTGAGAAATTTGGACAAGAGATCACTTATTGGTTTGGTTTGAATGCAGAAGAATTGCATCCACAGCTCAAGCCACGATGATGTTGCTTCTTTTTCAGTTGCTTTGGCGAGACCAAGTCTGAGAAGAAATCAACAGCATACAGGCGTTTATTTTAGAGATGAGGATGGGGCGCTAAATTTCCTCCACCTAGCATCCCACAGACAGCTGCGCTTGGATCCCCCTGATGATCATTACGTTTGGGTTGACGTCCAATTAGACGAGTTGTCAAAAATGCTTTTAGCAACATATTGCACCAGTGTTGTTAGTAAGAATCCTCATGGGCTACCCTATTCGGTCTGTAAAGAAGGCGCTTTTTTTCAGGCAGATGGGACGTTTCACCAAGAGTTTGAATATTCTGGACTAACATGTGCGACTTTTGTGCTAGAAATTTTCCGTTCCCAAGGCTTCGAAGTTTTGGATTTGAAAAAATGGACTCAGCTTCCGGAAGACCGAGTTTGGCAAATTCAAATTCTTCAGGTTCTGGAGCAGTTTGGTATGCCGGCAGACTATCTGGATGCTCAACGCAAACAGTTAAAACAGGGCGTTGATAGATACCGCCCGGAGCAGGTTGTTGCGGCTACTGCAATGGATGGCTGGCCTCTTGGTTTTTTTGATGTAAAAGAACCCTCGGAAGATCTCCTTAGCTATTCCATCAAGCATAGAGAAGTTTGCGGATAAGTTTTCGATTGGCTTATCACTCCAAATCTTGGCGGTTAAGGCTCCCGATGCAATGACCACTTTAGAAATTTACGACTGAAACACGCAGCCTGATTGGCACCAAAAGCTGGTAGGACGGAGCACTAGCCCATCTCGTCGCGGCAATAAGGACCGCTTTCCCAATGGAAGCGTGGATCTTTAAAAAGAGATTATTAATGTCCGCTTTTGTTTAGAGTGTCGCCTTGGATGCGCGAAGGTCGCAAAGCGAACGTTCAGATTTCGGAATAACGCCCGGGCTCAGCGGCCGATTTGGAGGCGTAGCGCGCCGGAAAAACAGTCCGCTGCAGCCCTTGGTTAGGAGCTGCCTATGACTTCAGTGCGGACTAAATCTGCTAGCCACTTCGGCTGATCACATTGTACTGAATGACCACTCTCTGGGCATTGGTGTACACCAATACCGCTCACTTGATCCGTCAATTTTTTCAAAATTGAATGGTGGATTGTCCTTTCTTCGTCACCCATGATCACATGCTTACTGCAAGGCAACTCAGAAAGCCTTGCCAAATCGATTGGCAACACCCGTTGATCGCTATCGGTAATCTGCTGCCAAATATGTTTATAGATGGGCTGGCGCTTAGCATAATCTGCTAATAAAAAGTTGGAAAGTGGCCAAAATTCGGGTGGTGGATTTTTGAGTGCGAGCCCTAAAAGATGGGTGTACTCCTGCTGCGTTGACGCCCAAAACGGATTCTTTCTCATCCACCAGACTAAAAAACTCGGAGGATGAGGTTGCGGGCACCCCCACAGGCCCGATTAAAGTGAGAGTCTTAACATAGGACGGACTCTCCATTGCAAACAGACAAGCTACCCAAGCACCTACTGAGGCCCCAACAAAATGAGCAGTCTTTATTTGGCTTCGGCATATAACTTCATGAACCAGCGCCGAGGTCTGTTTCTGAAAAGAGGTTTCATGATCAAAACCACTTTCGCCATGACCTGGTAAATCAATCACAATAAAATTTAGTTTACCTCTGCATGACCGCATGAAGTCTGACCAGTACTCCTTGAACCCGGTGAATCCATGAATCAACACTATAGTTTCAAATTCAGGATCAACGGTACTTGGAGCTAAATACGCATATCTGGTGTCATTGATAGTGATTATATTTTTTTCGAGTCCATTGCTTTTGCGACCAAGAAACAAGAAAAAGGACCAGATTAAGTGTCCTATCTTGATTGATATCCTTTTCATTTTTACTCCTAACGCTTAGGTAACCGGCACCGGAGCGCCAGCGGAGGGAACCAAGAGCAGAAAGCTTTTGGTGTCCGGTTGACCGTCTGGTTATGCATGTTTCGGCCACATGCCATCCATCATCACAGGGTAAGTGACTGGCTTGTAGTCGGTAAACTCAATGTCTCTAACATGGGTAAAATCTGTCCAGAGCTGCCGAGCGCCTTTCATCCAACTCGAAGGCTTAACCCGCCGTTCTATTTTTTCGACTTCTTCGGGAGTAGCTTCACGAATTGGCCCAACTTTGCCATACAACCTCACACCAGGTGGGGCAACGAAGCGACCTTTTAATAGAGATCGCAGCCAAAAAAAGCGGCCAGCGTTTACTGCCATAATGCATACGTGAGGGTTTTGATCAATATTGCTACCCAAAGCTTGGGCAGATGGGTTCTTTGGGTGCGGCCACTTGTACCGTTGGCGTGCAGGCGATGAGCGCCAGCGGCAGTAATGGCAGCAGTAGGCGCTTTAGCATGGTCATGGTGTTGCCTCCTGCCCGGACTGTTGCAGCCGTTCGCGAACACGTTCGGTAACGGCTTCGTTTACTCTGCCGCTCAACTGCAAGCTGGTGAGCAGCGCGGGGATGTCTTCTTCCAGGTTCACATTGAGCACAATTGGCTGGCCGTTGCGGATGTCCGGGTTGTTGCCCTCAAGGCGCAGGCCAAGCGTGAGTTTGCCCTTTTCATCGTAGTCTATCGCGCTGCTGAGCACCGAATAATGAAAGTTTTGCAAAGCGCGGGTTACGGTTTCTACCGTGCCGCCGCTGCCAAGCATGGCCTGCAACTGGTCAGCCGGCAGTTTGAGCATGCCGCCGGGGCTGAGGGCGGTGATGCTGCCTTGCTGTACTTCGACACCCGTGCCTGAGATTTCCAGGGGGATAGCGCCGCTGAGCCGGCCGGAGCCTTCGAAGCCCTCGGCGGGGTATACCTGCAGCAGGCGGGCAAGGGAGATTTCGTGGGCCTCCACGGGGATTCTGACGGGCTGGTCAGCCAGGCTGATGGTGCGCGGGGCGATGCGCAGGCGGCCATCCAGGAATTCGGCATTCGCCTGCTGGATGCTGAGTTCGCCGGCGAACGGCTCCTCTTGAGTGGCCCGGTAATCCGCCAGCAGGCTGACGGGCCCCATGCCGATGCCGGAGTTGAGCTGGCCGACGGCTGTGTCCCGCACCCGGGCGGTGAGCTGGTTGTTTTCAAGGCTGAACAGCAGGTGGCCGCTGAGGTTGGTGATGGCGGTTCGGTCCACCAGGCCGCTGAGGTTCCGAAAATCCACGCGGCTATGCACGGCCATGGGGGCGTTGGGTTGTAGATGAATGGTCACCTCGGCGCTGAGTTCGCCGCTGTCGAGTTCCAGCAGGTTCAGCTGCTCCGGCCAGTTGGTGAGGGTATTCCTGAAGATGCCGACGGCTTCGCTGCCGGCCAGGGTGGTGCTCAGCCGTATACTCTGGAATTCGCCGGCTACGTGGCGCACGCTGATATCCGCTTCCAGCCCCGCATCGTTACTGATCTGCCCGTCCAGCTGCACATCAGACAACGAACCACCAACCCGCCCGGTAAACAACCACCCCTGCGGCTTCAGCGCCGGATGACTGATGTCCTCCAACCCGAACCGGATCTGCTGCACCTCAAACTCCAACGCACCCGCCGGCCCGGCCACCAGCAGCCAAAAAACCACAACCGGGGTCAAACCCCCGATACATTTCGCACCACCAAATGTACTGGGGGTCTGACCCCGCCTTCCTGGCACCCAAGTCTCAGCCAACCCGAACCTGATCCCGCCCACCATGCTTGGCACGATACAGCGCTCCGTCAGCCCGGGCTAAAAGCTGCTCCACAGATTCTCCCTCCTGATAGATGGCCACGCCGATACTCGTGGTTATGCGAATAATGTCACCGTTATCAGTCTGGCACTCGATTCCCGCCACGGCCATCCGGATACGTTCGGCCAGCGCAGAAGCATCCGCCAACGATAGGTTGCGGATGGCAACTACGAACTCTTCACCGCCCGTGCGGGCGAACACATCGCCTTTCCGTAAAAGCTCCATGATTTGTGAACTGAAAGCTTTGAGAACACGGTCGCCGGCATTGTGGCCATAGGTATCGTTCACCCGCTTGAAGTGGTCTATGTCGAGCATCAACAGGCAAGGCGGATTGGTAGCGTTGGTTGTCCACACATCCAGCTGCTGCAGCAGTGAACGCCGGTTTAACGCGCCGGTCAGGCTGTCTGTTGTGGCCAGTTCGGTGAGGGTTTTCTCCATTTCGATGTGAGAACCGATGTCCGAGATTGCCACAATGGCCCGGCGCTCACCGCCTTCACCGTAGGTGCTCACGCTCATCGTCAGGTGAACGATGCTGCCGCTGCGGTCCAGCATCCGCTCGTGTTCGCTGCGATAGGTTTGTCCGGTTTGCAGGGCCTCAAGGGTTGGGCAAGGGCCTTTGTGCAGAGATTCTCCGTCCTCGAACTGATGGCAGGTTTCATGCAGGTTCTGCCCCTCCAGGTCGGCTTCTTTCCAGCCCAGCAAACGCTCTGCCTCACGGTTCATCCATTCAACGCAGCCCTGGGCATCCACTCTCAACAGGCCGTGGCCTGATTCATTGGCAATCAACCGCAGTTCTTCGTTCCTGGCCTCAAGGTTACTGACCAGCTCGCGCTTTCGGGCACTGGCCCTGTGCCACAGCAGCAACAATGGAAACGACAAACCAAAGGCAATCGCGAATCGCAAGCCGCCCTGCTGGACGTTATCGAGCAACTCTGTCGTACAAGGTGCATCAACCCGGCGCTGCCCGATCAGCCAGCGGGGCGAGCTTACTTCGCCCTCACGGTAACTGTGCCATGTGTAGTTGTAGCACTCGCCTGCCAGCTCGAACTGCCCTGTCTGCGACGATTTGATGCTTTCCCAGAGGCTGGGATGGCTGGAAGCAAAGGTGGCGCTCGGGGTTATGGAAAACTGCCAGTCCTGGTCACCGCCCCCGGCCAACCAACCGCCTTGTTCGTTCAGCAGGATGAGCTCGGAGGTGGCAGGCAGCGCAGTTACCAAACGGTGGATTAGTTGGTCGGCATTGCCGTTGATCACTACAATTCCGGGCGTATAGTACTCACCCACTTCCCCCAACCGTGCGATGGCCCTTAATGCAGGCCGGTAAGGAACTTCGATACGGCCATTTTCCCGGTTCAGTTCGAAGGGCGAAAGGGCCGTCTCACCCGGCTTCAAGGCCAGGCCCTTACGCACGTAGTCCCTGTCGGATTTCACCTGCAGGTCGTCGGTTACCAGTTCGGATTGCCCATTCCGGCGGTTCACCCGAATCTGCTCGATGCCAAACCGGTCGATGTAACGAATCTGGTCGTACTGGGGGCGAAGCGTCGACAACACCCAGAACGCCTCCTGCGCCGGCGCCAGGGCATAAGGCGACATGCTGCGAAGGTAGTTCTTGAGCACCGGGGAATTGGCGATGAACTCCGCATCCCGCACCAACTCCTCCACGTGGTTTTCCGCCATCAATTGCATCAGCGCCAGGTTACGCTGGATTACCACCTGGCCCAGCTCACGGTCTTTCTCGTAAAGCCGGTGCTGCGTAAACACCACGATCAAACCGATCACAACAACCAGCACAAGGGCCTTGAACACCAACGAATGTGGCCAGGAAAGCTTTGACATCAAACAGGGCTACCAATAGTCGGAATGTGTATTCATAACTATCATAACCCATGATGGTAAGGAGGCCAGCCCCCGAGAATTGACTAGGGGTCTGCCCCTACGCGGACTGACCCCTCTAGCCCGGATTTCTCATAGTTACCCAGCAAGTCTCGCAGACTGAGCGGGTTACCGCCATGGCCGCTCAGATGCGGTCATGAACGCCTAATAATTGATCAGTTTCTATTGCTTGGACGCACTGCCCCCTTTCCCCCATTGCATCGGGCCGGGGGAGCCCGGGCATCTACCCCGGAACCAGGCGGCGTACCAGATCCGTGAGTTCGTCTTTGTAGGGGTAGCTATCACTCATCAGCACCCGGATTCGGCGGGTATTGCGGATGATGACCGCGCCAACCTTGATCAGCTTCAGCCGCAGGTTGTTGGCGCTCATCCGCTCGAACGGCGTCTTTTTCAGGTGCGCTCGTAACCGCTCGAACAAGGTGTAAGCGAAGCCGGACAGGACCAGCCGCCATTGATTGGTCCACCACTGAACGCTCGACGTTCGATCCGCGAACAGATACAGCTGCTGATCCTTGATCCGGTTTTCCATATCGCCTCGGGCGCAGTACTGTTCGTAATAGAGCTTACAACCGTCGTCATAGCGGGAGCTGATGACAAAGCGAGGATTGGCGCCAAGCTCGCCTTCTTCCAGGCGGGCCACCACCCAGCGAGGGAACTTCCAGGAATGCGCCTGGTACCGGAACCGATAAGTGGCGGAGACTTTTTCACCGACTTTCTGGTGCGTGTCCCGGACCAGTTGTGACGGCGCTTCCACGTCCTTGAGCAACCGGCTGTTTTTGCTGATGCCGACCAGGTAATCCACGTTATTCCGGTCGCACCAGCCCAGCAATCGGGGACGGTAGAAGCCGCTGTCACCCCGGAACACGATGCGGGTATCAGGCCAGTACTGCCGAATGAACTTCACCAGCAGGGCCAGAATGGCCCAGCTGTGGCGGCTGTCGCTGCGGTTACTGGTGCGCAGGTAGCTCACCAGCAGGTGGCGGCCGCAGAATACGTACAATGGAAAGTAACAATGGTGATCGTAATAGGCGTTAAAGAACTTGCCGGGCTGGTCGCCATGAACCGGAATATCGGTGCCATCAAAATCCAGCACGATTTCCTTCGGCGGTGTCTCGTGCTGTTCGATAAAGTGATGCCAAAGTAGTTCGTGGGCTTTAACGACCGATTGCCTGTCCACCTGCTGCTCCATTCGGCACAGCGTGGACTTGCCGGCTAAATCGCTCTCTTTGCCGACCGCGGTTTGCAGAGCCTGATCAAAACGCAGCGCTTCATGATCGTTCAGGTCTTCGTATCCGGCAGCTACGCCGAAAACCCGTTGACGGGTCATGGCTTCCAGCTTGTGGCGAACCAGCGCCGGGTTTCGTGAATCGTTAAGCACCGAGGCCAGGCGCTGAGTCAGGCCATGCTGCTTGTCGACTTCACGAAGCAGGAGCAGTCCAGCATCAGAGGTGATATGACCACCGGAAAAATCGGCTTCAATTTGGCGGCGAGAGAGTGGCGAGAAGGTCAGTTTTTTAGGTACCATTTTGGATAGCGGCTGTTGGTTCAGTGGTGATGGTGTAAGGTCCTGAAACCATAGCACTTTCAGCCGCTCCCTTCCTCCTTACGCTACCTTCTCATGAGAAATCCGGGCTAACTCACCCGAGGCCATCTGAGAACCTCAGTCGCAATGTCCGCTTTTGTTTAGCTCGGGCTGGTCGCAAAGCGAACGTTCAGATCCGAGTCGCAAAGTCCCCGTTTGAGGCTCGGGTGTGCCATTCGTACTGGGTAAGTCCACAGCGCTTTCGGGATTTAACGAAACATACCAGCCACTCAGAGCGATCTGAGTTTGTAGCGTACCTTCAGGATGACAAGTAGACTGGCTCCGGCAGATTCACAGGCTTGGAAGGGTTTTGTCATGGGTGATCAACACTGGTTGATGTATCTCGTAAGCGGAGTCATTGTCTACTTTGTTCTGAGAGATAACTTGAAGCTCAGCTATCAGAAGCGCGGCGCAAAAGGTCCGATCATTTGCATAGTATTAATCATCATCGGTTTTCTGAGTGCTGCAAAATCATTTCATTGGGGTGCCATCATGATGTTGCCCGTCGTGGTGATTATCAGCAGCGTTTGGTGGCTTCCTGGTGTTTTGGACAAGCTGTTTCCCAATGACCTGATAAAAGAGAGAAAACTAAGGGCCGAAAATCCCGACTGGGACAGGTGAATACTCCTCGGCACCATTCAAGTCTCCTGACATACTCCCCCAGTGGCTTGATCAAATTGATGATTCTGTTCACGGCATCACGCACATGTGTAGGGGGAGGCAATTTCAGACCGAGCGCGTCACGTTCTTCATAGTGGGCGCATACGCAATCCTTGTGAACCAGCAACTCAGCTTGCAGGCTGCTCCTTTTCGGGCTTTAGAGGAAACACAACTCGGTGTAACGGAGTTGGATAGTCGGTGTTTGTTGCCTCAAAGGGACGCCGGAGACTCGTAATTGCCTGGAAGTGTGCATATATTGTTGGTTGGATCACAAAGTCACTTGAAATTGACCATCAACATGAGATTTTCAAAAAAAGCCCTGCTGCTAGCATCTCTAATTTCAGCGTACTCTCATTACGTGCTTGCGGAAATTGAGCCCTATTCGTGCCGCAATGGCCACTTTCCATCATACCAGGACATGAAGCTTGGCTTTGTGAGAGAGAGCGTCTCAGATCGAAGCTATTTTCACGATGATGATACGGGTTGTCCTTACGAGGACACATGTAAAGAAAACGCATACATAGTGCCGGGCGATGAGGTTTTGGTTTCGAAGACCCAAGATGGTTGGAGTTGCGTCTGGTATCAGGGGGCGAACCGTGGATTTGTTGGCTGGATGAAGTCTGAGAATCTGGGGCTAAAGCTCTATGAAGACAATTATAGCCTCAGCGACTGGGTCGGCGACTGGCGATTCATCGGCACAGATACTTATCTAAAAATCACGCAAGCCCAACAAGCTGAACTGAATGTCAGTGGTGAAGCATACTGGTCGAACGGCAGAGGTCTTACTAATCTCGGCTCAGTTGATGAGACTGGAATCCCCAATGGAAGGAATTTAGAAGTGAAGTCTGGCGATGAGATATACGATTGCAAGGTTCATCTGAGGCTTCTTCAAGAATATCTCGTGGTCTACGACAATAAATCGTGCGGTGGAATGAATGTAAGCTTCGATGGTGTCTACCTGAAAAAGACGAACTAACTTGACGGCCCCGGGGACTTAAACTGGGGGAACTCCACCGCGTACTGCTGCGACTTGTTATAAATTTTGCAACTCGCCAGCCAAACAACCCTTGAATTGCTGAAATTTGGACAAGGGAGCTTTGTAAATAGTGCCTTTGATACGAACTGATAGTGTTTCACCCTCTCCGGCCTCGAAAACCAATTTTCCTGGCAGTGAGAACTCGGTGAACCGCTCCCAGACTCCACTGGTATAAACGTCTCTGGCCTCGCTGTTTGAACGGACTAGGAAGGCTTGGTCGACCACATCACCGACCCGAACGTCAGCATTCTGAGATAGCCGTGGCCAAGGCGTATAAGGCCCTTGGTTAATCATCCCAAAATCGGGATCAAAAGCCCGAACTCGCTCCTTCTCATCGAATGTTATCGACAATGCTGAAGACTTTTGGTCAGGCGCTCCGGTAATCGAGAGCACTCTCCTGTTGCTTATACCAATATCTGAGGAATACTCCTTAATGTGGCGGGCGACACAGGTTTGTTTTTCTGTGAAATCGTCGGTTTCCTTCTCGAACTCCCATTTAACGATATTTGTCGGCTGGGGTGATGTTGGGGTTCTGCTATTGCTCGTGTTCTGCTGATTTGCGCAGCCGAGAATCGCTCCATAAGCTATGAGCAGAAGAAAAACTCGCAAGGTAACCCCCTATTTATAACACCTAATTATCGTTGCAGAAATTTGACCACATCATTATTACTGATCTTGAACCCTCAATCGCGCATCACATAAAACAATAGCTTAGCCGAGCATGGCCATCTCTGCCATGTAATCATTCAGCGTCTGCAATTTGCTCCGCCAATCATACTGGATGAAATCGCTGTGATTAGCTTGAAGGCTCTGGAGGAAAGCCCTGACTCGAGTGTTTCGCTTTTGTTTAGGTGTCGCGTCGGATGCGGGACGGTCGCAAAGCGGACATTTGCATTGGTCTAGTAAACGGAGCTTTGCGGCTTTTTTGGGGCAGCGAATCGGCGGAAAGTTTTTTGGAGCGCGGCAACGGTGAGCTATCTGCTCACCATTTGCAGCACAAGAGACTTTGGCCAGTGATGTGTAATCCGCCAAAACTCAGAACAAGCGTTCCCCGTTATCCACTGGAGCCTCCGGTCTTACCAGAGTAACTGCGCCCTTCTCCGTCTGCACACCAGTGACCAGGCACTCCGATAAAAAGGGTCCGATCCGCAGTTCAACTTTTTCAAAATCGTCCCAAGTAATCATCACGCTGCTCCCTCGGGGTAGTTAGTCTTTTAACATTTCTGGCTCGGCAACCGCCCGGCTTTTCGCACGGCCGGCGATCAAAGAACCGATGACGATCAGAATGCTGGCACTCAAAAGGGCAAATGTAGCCTCGCCGAATCCGGCAAGGATCAACAGGATCACTGAAATGAGTGGCGCACTGTATGCCAGGGCTCCCAGTAACTGGATGTTTCCGTGTTTTACACCATGGTCCCAGGTAAAGAACGCTACGCCCACCGGTCCGAGGCCCAGCCCGATCACGCCAATCCATTCCGTTGCGCCCTCCGGCCATACCGTTTCTTCCCACAAAAGGTGGCAGACCAACGCCAGAATGGCCGTAACACCGCAGAACCAGCCCACTGCATCGGTCGGTACCGAGCGAACCAATCTGCTAAGAACGGAATAAGATGACCAGATCAGAGCGCAGGACAGAGCCACCAGGTAACCCGGCAGGTTCTCCCAGGCAAATCCGTCTGCATTACGGCTGATCAACAACCAGCAACCTGCCAGCGCAACCATGGCCCCAACGATGTACTGAGCTCGCAATTTCTCGCCTGGCAGCAAGGCCGACAGCAGAACGATCAGTAGCGGCCAGAGGTAAGCCAGAAGACTGACTTCAACGGCAGGGGCCAGCGTCATGGCCTTGAAGTAGGCAAAGTGATAACCGAACAAGCCAACGATGCCGATGCACCATGCAAGTGGCGACTGCCGTAAATAACGCACACCGGAATGCCCCGAGAAGATCCAACGGCTGCACATCAACAGGAAAGCGATGCCGAAGGTCATGGCCATGAGCTGAAACTCTGGAATCTCGCCACCGGAAAGCTTGGTCAGCAATGCCAAAGTGCCCCATAACAGAACGGAAATCGACCCGATCCAGGTTGCGGCGTTAACGGATGCCATGAAGCCCTCCCCGAAATTCTCATGTGTGAATGATTTCAGAAGGGTATCCAGTGCGAAGAAGAGAAACTTTCGAATCCTGGCGGAACTATTTCGAAATACGGCGGAAGTGGCTGGGCGCTTTGCCAAAGTGGGCTCTGAACCGGTCGCTAAATGCTGATAACGACGAATAGCCGACAGCGTCAGCAACTTGCTGGACACTGAGCCCCGACTGCTCCAAAAGCCGCCAAGCTTCTTTCATTCGCAACTCCGTGAGGTATTGATGCGGCGTCATGCCGACCTGGCGCCGAAACAGATCGTTCAACTGCCGAATGCTCAGATGTGCCACGGCAGCCGTTTCGGCCAAGGACAAGCGTCGGCTGAAGTTTTCGTCCAGAAATTGTTTTGCGGCGTGAACTCTGCGGTCCAGCTTTAGCTGACTTCCATGGCGCTCCTGAAGCAACTGAATAAGCAGGAGTAGCATTTGATGTTGGGTAAAATCCGACTCAGTCCCATTTTGGAGCTGTGCGTGAAGGAACTGGACGTAATGGAGCAATGCTGGATCTAGGTCTACGAAACAAGGCAGCTTATCTAGCGCCGGGGCCAAGCCTTCGGGAACGTCTGCAACCAAAAACCGGTTATCGTCGGTCGCAGCGTATCCATGACCAATTCCTGCGGGAATGATTGCTGCTCGACGCTGAGCAACCTCGCCTTCCCTGGCATCTACTGACAGAGATAATGTTCCGGCTAAGGGTAGTACCAGTTGATGATGGTCGTGGGAGTGACTTTTCCCCTCATCATCGTACGTTCGTATGTGCAGGCCAATCTCTGAATGCTTCATGTCACCAGTATAATCAGAAACATTTGAGAGTCCTCACACAACCACTCCTTGGAAATTCAGTTTAATCATCCAGACATCACCCCTGTCAGGCCTGGCTGACCACGACGAAGTGCCCCGTGAACAACGAGTCGAAACGGATTTTTCTATAATGCCCAAGAAAATGACAGCGTCCCAAAACTGAAGTTATCTTTATGACGCTCGTCTTCGCTTGTCGAGGCACGCAGTGTGACGGAGGCCAGCAGGTAATCCCACTGCCAGGTAGCGCCCAGACCGAGCTGACCGATCAGCGGCCCTTCGTCAAAACGATAAGCCCCGGCATTGTCGTCAATATAGGAATAGCCTACATATTCCACGCCCAGCCCAACATACACTGACCAGCTACTGCCTGAATCCTTGAAAGAGCCCGGCAGGGCGATGGTTGAAGAGGTGCCTGCGTAATCCGGCACAAAATTTATTGGAAGGTGCCTACCAAGCTGCCAGACCAACCCGGTTTTTGCAGAGGTTCGAAAACTGGACAATAGCGCAGTCCCAATCACCGACACACGCTGCTCAATGTTGCCGCCCTGCCCGAGTTGCAGCAGCTTTCGGCCATGCGCACCCTGAATGCCACCCACCACATCGGTCCCAAGCTGATTATCCCATCCTTGCGGCTTGTCGCTTCCAGTGGCTTTATGCACCCATTTCTGAACCGACTCGGCACCGCTTTCGGGCCCAATAACACCGATGTGAGCGCCAAAACCGGTAATCGTATCGGCGTCCCAGCTCCAGAGCGTGCCGCTGAATGACAGGTGGCCGGCATAGGGAATGTCGTCGAATTGCGGATTCTCAACCGTGATATCGTCAGGCGTAACCATGAATTGCCGCAAACTCAGTGTAACCGCATGCTCTGAATCAGGAGCACCTATACCGGGCAGAAAGCGCAGCCCATCACGAAGAGTTCGGGCAAATCTTGCCGATTTTCCATCGTTCTCGTCAGCGGTGTCCGTCAGATACGACAAGCGCACCCCGTTTGTATATCCGCGGTCGGTTCCAGTAAGCAGGTCGTTATCCCAGGACAGGTTCACGACTTCTGCCTTCAGGCTGGCTGGCAAAACGCTAATAACGAAAAACAGCAGGAGGGTACATTCGCAGCGGCGACTCAAGTCCATCCCTCCCATCAACGTCGTCAGATCTCAGAGCAACACAGGTTCCGGCAACCAACCCGCCAGCCCCATGAAATGGAAGAGGATGGTCAGCCCGCCAAAAATCAGAACCAGCGCAATGCCCAACTGACCGCCCGGGGCCATAAAGCCACGACGCCCACCCTTCAGTGTTCGGGATTTTCTGGCCAGCAGCGCCGGTACAATACAGGCCCAGACCGCCGCAGCCGCACCGGCGTAGCCAATGGCCAGAACGAAGCCAAACGGAAAAAACAACGACAGCAGCAATGGCGGAATAAAAGTAATTGCCCAGGTTTTGGAGCGCCCTTTGCGATCATTATCGAAGCCCAGCAGGTCGGCCATGTAATCAAAGGTGCCCAGACCAACGCCGACAAAAGACGACAAAATGGCAGCCGTTGAGAAAGCACTGATGGTGGTCGCCACCCGCTCGGAATTGATGGCAAAGCCCAGGGCGGCGAGCAGAACATCCACGTCACCGCCCTGGGCGACCACCGGGCCGAAATGCGCTCTCGGCAGATTGCCGAATATGCTGAACAGCCACACCAGGTAGAACATCAAAGCCACCAGTGTACCGCCCAGAATGGCATTCTGAGCCCTACTCTCCTCGCCATAATAGGCGCGCATTGATGCCACCGAATGATGATAGCCGAAAGACGTCAGCGCCACTGGCAACATCGCCATCGCATAGGGCGCATATTGGCCGTCGGCATTTGCGGTATCAAACAGGATAGCCGGGTCAATTCTGACCGCTAGCCCAGAGACGCCGAGTACAAAACTCACCAGCATGAAAGTGATGAGCACCACCGAAAGTCGGTCCACTGCACGGGTTGAGTGCCACACTACCAAAGAGGACAACAGGACAAAAACAACCGAAGCCAGCTTGCTATCGATCCCGGTCATGCTCTGCAGGATCAGGCCAGACGACGTGATGTAGGCATACAGGAGAATGCCGCCTACAAAGTACACCGTCAGATTACTGAATGCGTTCACCCGGGAGCCGAGCAGAGATTTGGTAACGGTATTGAACGATGCCCGCAAACCGAAGTGCTTGAAGGCTTCCAGCAGCATCCAGCCGGACAGTGTCATCACCACCATGGTAAGCACCAGTGCCAGGCTGGACCAGGTCGTCCAGGCACCAGCACCGGAACTGGGCAAGCCCAGCATACCGGCACCGACGCAAACACTGGCAATAATACTCGCCCCGCCAATTAGGGAAGGTCCGGATCTGGACTCTGCGCGCTCGGTCAATAGGCCTCCGTCGTCGCGTATCAGCTTTTGGAATTAATAGCGGCCGCATGATACCGCTTTGAATTTGCCGACACTACGGGCAGAAATAACGCCAGAACTGATTCTATTAGCAAAATCTTGAATGCCGATCTGCCGGGAAAAAGAGCTTGGTTTGAAATACGAGGCGAATATCCGCTTTTGTTTAAAAGAAAGCAGAACAGGTGGTTTCGAAATTCAAAGGCCGTGGCTGGAATGCAGCAGGAAGAACCAGGCGCCGACGGTGAGTTGGCAGACAACGGCTACGAGTGTCAGAACCAGTCGTAAACGTAAGTACCAGGCGGGCCAATACTCTTTCATCCAGCGTACATCAGTGATGTAGAGCGCAAGGTAGGCCAAAGTGTAAACCGCGATCTGCGCCGGTGTGCTCAGCAACAGGCCAACGCCTGCGACAACAAAGAACACTTGGCTCAGAAGCATGGTCACCAACGGCGACTGTTGGTAGCACCGGTTATCCAGTTGCATGGCAATAGGCCAGTAAACACCCGCCATGAATGCCAGAATGCCTGCGCTGTAGAGGTAAAAATAGTTCAGCAGGGAAACACTGTATTGTGGCATTGCAAAAATAGCCGCAATGCAGGCAATGAAGGGTACCAACCCCGCCATTCCAACAAAGAATGCCAGTCTTGCTACTGAAATCATGCTTTTCGCCCCGCAGTTTGCTGTGTCTGAACCCGGATGCGCAAAGGCTCTACAGCCGATGGTTCCATGCCGATCATCTCGTTGTACGCAGAAGGGTGAACAACCTGGGATTCTTTGATGGTGAAGTTGGCGAGCGCTTCCTGAAGCTGTCGGGCGCTACGAAAAAGGCAGGTCACCCCATTTTTATCGGTCAGCAAAAGCTGCTTGTGGCCAAGGCTCAGCCTGGCCATGTACTGCTGGCCTTCAATGGATATGATTTCCAGCAGGTCTATGGCCTGCATGGGCTGGGTAGCGAGTTGTTCCAGTGTGATGCGCACGGCCAGGCTCCGGGATATCTGAATCTTCAGAACTTACGAGGCCATGGACTTTTAAGATCATTCCGCCAGTGAATGGCACTGGGCGTGTTGTGGGCAATACACCATGTGGTCGTTCACCATACCGGTGGCCTGCATGAATGCATAAACAATGGTTGGGCCAACAAAGTTAAACCCTGCGCGTTTGAGCGCCTTGGACATGGCCTCGGATTCTGGCGTGGTAACGGGTACCTCATCAAAGCTGCGCCAGTTGTTTTGAATGGGTGCGTGGCCGACAAACGACCAGAGAAAATCTGAAAACCCCCTGCCTTCTTCCTGCAGTTTCAAAAAGCCTTTGGCGTTTTTGATGATCGACTGCACTTTCAGCCTGTTTCGTACAATGCCAGGGTTCGCTAACAACTCCGCCACCTTGGTATCGTCGTACTGAATGATCTTCTCCGGATCGAAGTTGTTATAGGCAGCCCGATAGCTTTCCTGTTTACGCAGAATGGTTATCCAGCTCAGGCCGGCCTGTTGGCCATCCAGGCAGAGTTTTTCGAACAAAGCCAGGTCGTCGTATTCCGGGCGCCCCCAAACGGTGTCGTGGTAGTGCACGTAAAGTGGATCGGTGCCGCACCATGAGCAGCGCTTGGCGATGGTTTGCGCCGTTTGGGTGTTTTTGTTGTCTGGCGAAGCTGGCATGGTTGGTTCCCTGTAATTCCACTCAGCGTTGGGCGTGAATTTTGCGATAAAACAGTGGCTCCCAGTGCGTTTCCAGGTGCTTGGCCGTATTCAGGTTGTAGTCATCAGGTGGCGGCTCCAGCAGTGTGATTCTGGGCCATGAGCCATTTTTATTACTTGGGTTCTGCCTGTACACCAGCGTGCACAGAAAGCCTTCTGTGTAAAAGGCACAGGCTTGCCAGTGGCCTTCAGGCTGGTCGCCGTAGAGTTCGAAATTCCTGTGCACTTCCAGCGTTTGCAAGTTGCCGGCAATGCCACGGCCAGTGGCCTTGAGCCAGGCTTCTTTGAGTGTCCAGGCCTGAAGGAAGGCTTCGGGGTCGTCCTCTTGAAATAGCCATTCCTGCTCCACCGGGGAGAACCAGCGTTTTACCACCTTTTGCCATTGTGGATATCGTTTGCTGGGTTCAATGTCTATGCCCAATGCTGAGTCGTATTGGGTGGCGCAGGCAGACAGCCCGTAACTGTGGCTCAGGGAGAGATTCCAGCCTGCCGGGCAGGCAGCGGCTGTTGGCCGGCCTTCAACCGGGCAACACAGGTCAGGCTCTATTGAGCCTGCTTTGCTCAAAGTCTGGCGGATTAACCATCGGCTGGTAAGGAACTCAACCGCGCGATCGCCACTTAGTTGGGCGAACCGGTCGAGCTCATGAGCGGTCAGCCAGCCCGGTGCTACGTCGGGTACTTGCCCGGTCTGGTGACACAGCCTTATGGTGGGCTTTTGCAGAACGCCGCCGGAATCAGGGTTGGAGCCGTTGGATGAGCCAGCCATCACTTTCCCTCACGTATTCAAAGCGATCGTGAAGGCGGCTGGGCCGGCCCTGCCAGAATTCGATGCGCTCAGGCACCACTCGGTAGCCACCCCAAAAGCCAGGTAGTGGCACCTCGCCTTCGCTGAACTTGCGTTTCATTTCCGCCACTTTCTGTTCAAGCAGCCCTCTTGAAGTGATGGCCTTGCTCTGCTCGGAAACCCAGGCACCAATCTGGCTGCCCCTTGGGCGCGAAGCAAAGTACTTGAGGGATTCGGTTTTACTGACCTTCTCTACCTTGCCCTGAATTCGTACCTGGCGGTTCAGGCCAATCCAGGGAAACAACAGCGCCGCCCGTGGGTTTTCAGCAATCTCGTGAGCTTTACGGCTCTCATAGTTGGTATAGAACACAAACCCGCGGTTATCAAAATACTTCAGCAGAACCGTGCGCAAGTCGGGCATGTTGTCGGCACCTGAGGTGGCGAGGGACATGGCATTAGGTTCGAGAATGCCAGCATCGCGCGCGTCTCCGAACCAGGCTTCGAACTGTTGCACCGGGTCATTGCTCAGGGCCTCGCGATCGAGCCCTTCACTTTCAAAATCGCGACGCATATCGCTGATGTCCATAAAAGCCTGCCCTCACATGCTCAAATTTAAAAAAGACGTACTCAAAAGAGTTTATTAGCTGAGCTCTATACGAAGGTTCAGGATATAGAGTTCGGTTTCCTGTGTCAGCGGTTGCGGCACAGTGGCTGACAAACTGGTGCTCACCCGACTATCCTTGTGGAAGGGATTTACTCGAATTCCACTGACTGTAAGGAGATAACAGTGGCCGAAAGCCGTCAGCGCAATCGCCTTCCCGAAAATCTGGTAATCGGCGCGATTATACTCATCGTGTTATACAGCCTCGCCGGCTTTCTGGTGCTGCCCTGGTGGTTGAAACGTGCCTTGCCTGATCAATTGGCACAACATATGAGCTGGCAGGCAGATATTGCCGAGATCAGCAGTAACCCGTTTGCATTGAGCGTTGAGGCCCTGAATCTGTCGGCCCACGATAGCGACAACCAAAAGGTTGTGGGGTTTGAGCGTTTATATATCAACCTCAATTTCTTTGAGCTGATTCGCGGCATTGTCGGGTTCGAGGCGATTGAACTGGACGAACCGTTCATCCGTGTGGACTTGCTTGACGATTACAGCGTGAACTTTGTCCGGGACTTCCAGGCTGCCAGTGCACGTGATGAGGGGCTGGCTGATGAGTCCACTGAGCCAGAGGAAGGTCAGTCGCCTCCCTTGCTGTATTTTCAGCAACTCAATATTAATGGAGGTGAGTTGCTGTTCCGGGATTTTACCAAGCCGGAAATGGCAGAGTTCCGCATTATGCCTCTGGATCTTACCTTGAGCGATCTGGCTACCTGGCAGAGGGATGACCGCAACAGTGATTATCACCTGCAGGCAGCCAAAGGTGATCACAGTGTTGAGTGGCAGGGTAACCTGAGCATTACACCGCTCTATTCCAGCGGAAGTCTTGCTATTTCGGGGGTCGACCACAAAACGATCGGGCATTTTCTTGCACCCTATCTGCCCTACGGTTTGCTCGGCGGCAAAGTAAGCGTGGCTTCCGATTATGAGCTACAGGCAGGAGACACTCTGCAACTCACCACTACCAATGGCAGAGTGTTGGTGGAAAATCTGGCTGTTGCGCCGAATAGACAGGCAGAGCAGGCTCGGTTGAGCGCAGTCTCAATCGCCATCAACGATATCGGGTTTGATCTCCGCGCCCGCGAAGCCAGGGTTGGGCAAATTACCTTGGCGCAGCCAGATGTTGCGTTGGCTCGGAACAACCGCGGAGAGATCGACTGGATTGCCGCACTTGCTGAGTTTTCCAAAGAGAGTGAAGCGGGCAACGAAGGAAAGGCTCCCGAGTCGGGCGAGCCTGCACCCGCGGAAACTCAACAGCCGTTTCGCTGGTCGCTAGCTGGTATCGATGTGTCTGAGGGCCGTGTGCTTTGGCAGGACCAGCAGCCTGGATCGCCGGCGGAGCTAGTAATTGAGCCGCTATCCCTGTCTATCGGTAGCGTGAACAGCGCTATGGAAAATCAGGTGCCGTATGAGCTTCAGGCGGCTCTGGGTAGCGGTGGTACGCTTTCCGTAAAAGGCCAGCTAACGCCTCAGCCTTTTACGTTGGAGGCCGCCATCTCAGGCTCAGGCATTCTCTTGGCGGTTTTTGAACCCTATTTGCAAGAATCCGCCAATCTCGCCATTGCTGGCGGCACACTGGGGTTGGATGGAAACCTGGATCTGGATGGCCAGCAGGAGCCTTTAACCGGCACCTTCAGCGGTACCGCAGAGGTTTCCGGTTTGAATCTTCAGTTGCCGGACAGCAAGGAGCGCCTTGTGTCATGGCAGACTTTGCGCCTGGCCCCCATTGAGTACAACGTGCATCCGGCCCGGCTGGAAATCGGCACGGTGACACTCGCTGAGCCAGCGATTAACCTGGTGCGTAACCCGGATAACATACACAACGTTGAACAAATCAGCCTGGCTTCCGCAACGGCCGATGCGGCCGAGCCCGCACCGGAGGAACCCGCAGATGAACCTGGGCTTATCTTCCGCATTGGCCAGTTGGTGATTGAGCAAGGCGCTCTGGATTACACAGATCGTACCCTTAATCCGGCTTTCACTACCTCTATAGACAGGCTCAACGGCACGGTTTCCGGCCTCAGCAACGTGTCGCCACAGCAGGGTAAGGTAGCCCTGAAAGGCCGGATAGGAAACAGTGCGAGTATCGATTTTGATGGCACAATCGGCACCCTGGGCGCGGAGGAGACCAACAGTCTTACACTGGTGATGAAAAACCTCTCATTGCCCGCTCTTTCGCCTTATTTGGGGCGTTATCTGGGCTATAGCATCGACAGCGGAAAGCTGGAACTGGATCTCGACTATGAGATCACCGGTAGCCAGATAAAAGCCTCGAACCGGGTGATTATGGATCGCCTTGGGCTGGGCCAGTCGATTGCCAGTAAAGACGCCGTTAATGCTCCCGTGAAGCTGGGGCTGGCGCTGCTGCGGGACAGCGATGGTGTTATTGACGTGAATGTGCCAGTCAGCGGCGATTTGAGCAGCCCGGATTTCAGGGTCGGCCAGGTGGTGATGCGAACCTTTGTGAATTTGTTGGCGAAAGCAGCAACATCGCCGTTCAGTATGCTGGGTTCTATTGCTGAGCTTGCGGGCTTGAGTGGCGAAGAACTTGGCCAGGTAAGTTTTGAGCCGGGTACAAGCAGGCTGGGCCAGGGTGAGGCAGAGAAGCTGGCGGCTTTAGGCAAAGCCCTGCTGGATCGCCCGAACCTGTTACTGAATGTTCGCGGTGGCGTTTCGCCTGAGACTGACGGGCTCGCGCTGCTGCGTGATGAGATGGAGGCAAGCCAGGGCGGCGAGTTGACAGAGCAAGCCTGGGAGGAGGCCCGCGAGGCGTATCTTGCTGGCGAGCGGTCATTGGCGCCAGAGACGCTGAGTAATCTCGCCAATACCCGGGGTACTGCGTTGATGGAGATACTGCGCGATACCCACGGTGTCCCAGGCAAGCAGCTATTTCTTCTTGAACCCTCCCGCGATGCGACTGTGTCGGAAGATGGTCAGGTTATCGTAGGCTTCACTCTGGATACCCGCTAAGGAATACATGCAACACACAACCGCATTTAAAAGGAACACAACGCGTGCCCAAGGCTAGCAGTCATTTCTTTGCCTACGTTTCCCGTTTGCGCTGGATCAAGCGTTGGGGGTTGATGCGTAACGCCATAGAAGAAAACGTAGCAACCCACTCCTGGGAAGTGGCCACCCTGGCCCACGCCTTGGCCATGATCCGCAACCGGCACTTTGGCGGGCAGGTAAATGCCGACAAGATTGCTGCAGCCGCGCTTTATCATGATGCAACTGAGGTTATTACCGGCGATATGCCCACCCCGGTGAAGTATCACTCCAAGGTTATGCGAGAGGCCTTTGGCGATATTGAGCATAAGGCAGAATCGGAGCTACTGGCGTTGTTACCAGAGGATTTGCGCGAAGACTTTGCGCCTTATCTTCAGGAGTCTCAATTGCCAGAAGGGGATCGCGAACTGATCAAGGCGGCAGATCGTTTGTCAGCCTGGTTAAAATGCCAAGCGGAAGTTCGTGCGGGGAACCGCGAGTTTGAGCCAGCTGAGAGGCAGATCAGGCAAAGGCTTGAGGAAGAAGGGTTGCCGGAGGTGAACTACTTTATGGAGGTGTTTGCGCCAAGCTATGAAGAGCCTTTGGACAACCTGCTGGGATAGGGCCCAGCAGGTTGTGTTTGCTTCACGCTTGCAACAATTCAGGAGTTGCTTGCGCTACCCACTATTCCGCCGCGTAGGCCATCACGTTGCAGTGACTGGCGAACTGCGTCTTCCGGGCTTCCGGCCAGCTCCCGGAACATACCCATAGAACCTAGCAGAGCAGAAGACTCGTAAGGTACAAATACCCGCTCGCCGTCTTTTGCCATGTTCGGAAGCACCTTGATGTAGCTTTGCCCCAGCAGGTAGCCGATAACGGTTTGCTTGTTTTCTTCTGTATCGCCCATGGCACTCAGTACCAGGCGGATGGATTCCTGCTCACCCTGGGCTCGCAAAATGGCCGATTCTTTATCACCCTGAGCGTTAAGAATGGCAGATTCACGTTGGCCCTGAGCCTTGGCAATGGCTGCAGATTTTTCACCCTCGGCCTCGGTCACCGTGGCCCGGCGTTTACGCTCGGCGGCCATCTGCAGGCGCATGGCCTCTTCAACTTCTTCCGGCATACTGATGTCCTGAACTTCCACCCGGGTCAGCTTTACGCCCCACTTTGACGCCGCTTCTTCCATTTCGGCCTGAATGGCGTTGTTCACTTCAGCGCGGGATTCGAACAGCTTGTCCAGTTCCATTTTGCCCACGACTGAGCGCAGGGTGGTTTTAGCCAATACTTCTACCGCCTGGCTCATGTTGGCCACTTCGTATACCGCACGGCGGGGGTCGATGATCTGGTAATAGAGCGCGCCATTGATCTTCACAGTCACGTTATCGGTGGTTACTACTGGCTGGCCCGGGAAGTCCATGACCGTTTCCCGGCGGTCGATGCGGGTTTCGTCAGACATCATCGGGTGGTATTCCTCGCCCATGCGCATGTAGCGGATCATGGTGATGGGGCGGGGTCGTTCGACAAAGGGAATAATGATGTTCACACCACTTTCCAGAACGCGATTGAAAGAGCCCAGACGCTCAATAACCATCACTTCTGACTGCCGGATAATCACCAATCCTTTTGCGATGACAAAGACGCCGATAGCGACAACAATCAGGCTGATGATCAGCCCTGGTGTAATAAACGCTTCCATACTTATTGTTCCTTGTGTGTGGCTGAGTGAACGATGGCAGTTGTGCCATCAAATTGTCTGAAAATAACCTCGGTTCCTTCCGGGAAATCGGTGGCGCCGGTATTGTCGTCCCTCAGGCGATAAAAATCGCCGTTGATCTTGATGCCGGTAGCACCATCAAAATCCCGCTTGAGGGTGCGATAGCGCACGCCTTTCTCCACACCGGTACCTGTGGTTCCGTAGGCCACGCCTTTTGGGGAGAAGCGCGGGCGAATCCAGCGAATCATAATGGGTACCAGCAGGCCCGAAAATACGCCCATGCCAGCCAGCTGCCACTCAAACGACATGCCGACGTAGGCCAGTGTGGCGGTGAGAGCAGCGGCTATAGCCAGCGCCAGCAGCAGAAATATGCCATAAGCTAACTCAGCCAGGCCCAGTGCAAGGGCCAGAATCAGCCAAAAATGCGTAAGACTCCATTCCATACAGAAAGTCCGCAGGTTCAGGGTTAAAGAAATCCGCGAGATTGAACTCCCGGAAGGTGGATTGTACCCAAAAGCCCGGGCTGAATCCGAGTGGCCCGCGCGTCGTGCAACGCAGAAGTTCAAGGCCATAGGCTGTTCATAGGCAGTTGATAGAGTATCTTCTATAAGCAGCACAACACACAACAAGAGTGCAAAGCCCATGAAAGATCTGAAAAACAAAGTGGTGGTAGTGACCGGTGCAGGTTCTGGCATCGGTCGAGCTCTGGCGAAAGCCCTGGCAGTGCGGGGCTGCAGGCTGGCGCTGTCGGACGTTAACGAAGAAGGCCTCGCGGAAACCGCAGCTGCAGTGTCGGGTTCCGAGGTCAAAACATACAAGCTGGATGTTGGCGACAAGGATGCGATATACGCCCATGCAGCGGAGGTGGTGCAGGATTTCGGCCAGGTTAATGTGATCATCAATAACGCAGGCGTTGCGCTCTCTGCCACGGTGAGAGAAATGTCTGACGAAGACTTTGCGTGGATCATGGATATCGACTTCTGGGGCGTTGCCCATGGCACCCGTGCCTTTTTGCCGCACCTGATTGCCTCTGGCGATGGCCATGTGGTGAATATATCCAGTGTGTTTGGCCTGATTGGCGTGCCCACGCAAAGTGCTTACAACGCGGCCAAGTTTGCGGTTCGTGGCTTTACAGAATCCCTGCGCCAGGAAATGAAAATGGAGAAGCTGCCGGTGGCGGTAAGCTGTGTGCATCCGGGCGGCATTCGTACCAACATCGCCAACTCTGCACGCATGAGCAGGCTCGACAGCGCGGCGGAGTTGCGCAAGTCGTTCGACAAGATTGCCATGACCACGCCGGAAAAAGCTGCAGAAATCATTGTAAAAGGCATTCTCAAAAATGAATCCCGCATTCTTGTCGGGCCGGATGCATGGGGTATAGATGCCATTAACCGGTTACTGGGGTCGGCTTATCAGCCTTTGGTGGAGCGCTTTACTCGCAATAAGCTGATTGTTTGAACACCCTGAGCTGAAATTTCCTGAAGTGGGCAATAGGGCCGCTGGCTTGCCTGCCCAAGTGCGGTATTCTTACGGTTGTTATTCCGACACCGCAAGGAGCCGCATTTTTTATGTGCGAACTACTGGCCATGAGCGCCAACACACCCACTGACCTTTGCTTCAGCTTCACTGGCCTGACTCGCAGGGGCGGCGACACCGGCCCCCACAAGGATGGCTGGGGCGTGGCTTTTTATGAGGGCAAGGGTGTACGGGCCTTCCACGATGTAGATGCCAGCGCCAACTCCCGGCTTGCTGAAGTGGTTCAGACCCACCCGATCAAAAGCGAAGTGGCGATTTGCCATATTCGTCAGGCCAATGTGGGTGAAATCTGCCTGGCCAATACCCACCCGTTCATGCGCGAACTCTGGGGCCGTTATTGGGTGTTTGCCCATAACGGCCAGCTGTCTGAATTCCAGTCATCGCCGGGGTTTTACGAGCCGGTTGGCGGCACCGATAGCGAGGCGTTGTTCTGCGAAATCCTCAACCATCTGCGCAGCCATTGCGACAGGAATGATTCGGCCGAGGTAACTACACAGCATCTGGTGGAACTCTCGAAGACGTTTGCAGGACAGGGCGTTTTCAACCTTTTGCTGAGCAACGGCGATTGGCTGTTCACCTACTGCACCACCAAAATGGCCAGCATTACTCGCCGCGCCCCGTTTGGCCCGGCAAGGTTGAAAGATGCGGATGTGATTGTGGATTTTGAATCTGAAACCACGCCGAACGATATTGTAAGCGTAATCGTGACTGAACCGCTGACCAGCGATGAAGAATGGGATATTTACCAGCCCGGCGAATGGCGGTTGTGGCGCAAGGGTATTGTGGAAGCCAAAGGCATTGCAGTTAACGAACAAAGTGGTACTGCGGCTAACTAGGCAGGCCAGCGTTGTATTGCTGGCTTGCCTGGTTGTGCGCTGGAATTACTGCAGGGTTTTACGGTTTCCGTTCTGGTATTGAGGTGCGATGTAAGATTGAATCTCCGCTTTGAATCGCGCGATCAGCTCACTGTTGTCATGATCCCAAGGGTGATACCCCGGTTTGAAGTAACTGAACCATGTGGGGATCAGGCTTGAGAAAGTACCGTTCTTACCCCACATGCGCCACAAGCCACGACCAGTATCGGCGATCGAAAAGCCTTTGGTGTCGCTCAACACCATACGGCCCGTGAAATAAGAAGCCATCACACCCAGAGCGGCCGTGCTGAACACAAGGTAAAAGGTTCGCTCGGCGTAGGTGCCGCCCACTTCCTGAAACACATCGTAGGCAACCGCCTTGTGCTCAGTTTCCTCAATGGCATGCCATGCCCAGAGCGGGCGCATGGTGTCGTGCATGCGCTCGCGCACATCGTCGCGCTCCAGAAGCATATCCGCCATCATGGCTGTCATGTGTTCCAGCGCACAGGTAATGGCAAGTTGGTGACGCTTCGGCAGCATTTTGGCTGCATCCAGAACAACTTTCAGGTGCTTTTCCAACTCCTCAACCGGCATGCCCTGGTCCCGAACATGCTGGTTCATGGCCATGTGCTCCAGAGAATGCATGGCTTCCTGGCCGATAAAACCCCGCACTTCGGCTTTCAGTTTGGGATCGTTAATCTGATCCCGATAGGCACGCACAGAATCCACAAAAAACTGCTCGCCCTGAGGAAAGAGCACCGAAAGTGCGTTCATCATGTGGCTCAGAAAAGGGCTGTCCTCCAACCAGTACTGGGGCACCTGCTCATCAAACTCGAAGCCCATGCGCTGGGCCTTGATATTGACGTTATCCGGCGTCTTTGAAGCCCGATTGGCTGCTGTGGCCTGCTGCTCGACGGCTTTTGTACTCAGCATGGGTCTACTCCTCACATTGGCTGATGACATGGCTTCAGTGTGTCGGAGTCGACTGTCGGGATGAATGCGAAAGCAGGCCGGTCACCATTCAAAATGGGACAAAGAGGCAGAAAGGTTGACCAACGCGACGGTAGATCAGGTGCAACCGGCCCCACTGCCATGGCTGCGGGCTTCTGCTAGAGTCTTTAAGAAGTACTCACTCAGGCAAACAAGGGCAACCTATGGCGATCTCCGGGCCGGAAAAAGAACGGCAGATGCTGGGACTATTCCTGGTGCCAGGCGTTTATATGCGGCTGTTGGCTCAGACCGTAAAGCAGCTCGGCCATAACGAGCGCCTGCTCTACGAAGGCCTGAACTTCAGCTCCGAAGACCTGAAAGCCAACAACAGCCGAGTGTTTGTGACCGATGCCATCGTTATGGCCGAGCGCGCCGTGAAGCTGGCGGGCAAAGACGGACTGAGCTTTGTGCTGGCCCGGGAGCTGCGGGTAACTATTCATGGCACCCTTGGATTTGCCGCGCTAACCAGCCCTACCCTTGCCGGAGCCCTTGATTCGGTTCGCCGTTATCTGCAGCTACGGGCTCCGTTTCTGAGCATGAGCCAGGCAGAAACCGAAGACAGCGTGCTGGTGAAACTATGCACAGAATTCGACGTGCCCGGCCTTGCACCGTTTCTGGTAGAAACCGTTTGCACAACACTGGTGATGCTCACCGAACAACTACTCGACCGCAGCGATGCGGAAAACCGCGGATTCTCCACAAGCGACGGCAAACTGCCCGGCGTCAGTGTGCGCCTGAAGGGCCCTGAGCCGGCATACTACCGCCAGTTTGTAGACCAGTTACCAGTAAAATTCGAGTATAACCAGCCAGACGAACTACTGGTGCTCCCGAAAGCACTGCTGGACGTGCGCATGAGACTGGCCGATGCAGAAGCGTCTCGTATGGCCAGCGACGAGTGTGAGTTCGAATTGCAAAAAGCACTGAAAGAACAGGGCGACCTGGCCCTCGCCGTACGCAACCTGTTGCGCCTGACCCCCGGGCCACTGCCCTCCCTGGAGGTTATGGCAGAACGCTTCTGCGTTTCCTCCCGCACCTTGAAACGCCGGCTGGCGGACCGCGAAACCAGCTACCGTGAAATCGTGGAATCAGTACTCAAAGACCGCGCCATCCAGCTCTTGCGCTACACCAACCAATCCGTAAGCGAAATCGCCTACGAACTGGGCTACGCTGACCTCTCCAACTTCAGCCGAGCCTTCAAAAAATGGACCGGAAAATCCGCCAGCGAATTCCGAGAAGGCGGCCCCGACCCCGCACCGGAATTAGGGCCATGACCAACGTCTAAAGTATTTGGAGGTATCGCAAGAGTCGAAGGACGGAGGGTGGCGCATATTCTCCGCCAGGAAAAAGATGTCTGAGCGAAGCGAGTTATTTTTCCCAAGGAGAATATGCGCCACCCTCCGGCCCAGCACCCAAGTCAAAGACCTTGCAGAACCAACTCCTCAACCCCATATAAAAGTCACAAACAACCGCCCCCCGGAGTAGCAATGATCAACCGCCCAGATACACACAGCAAACTGTTTGGATACCTACTCTGGATCTTCGGATTTCTGGGCGCACACCGCTTTTATTACGGCAAACCCATCACCGGAACCATCTGGTTCTTTACGTTCGGATTCTTTCTGATCGGCTGGATAATCGACTTCTTCCTGATCCCCTCCATGGACGAACAGGCAGACAGCAGGTTTAGAGAAGGCGAAGTCGACTACAACATCGGCTGGCTACTACTTACCTTCACCGGCGTATTTGGCCTGCACCGAATGTACATGGGGAAATGGATCACAGGCATCATCTACCTGCTGACCGGCGGCCTCTTCCTGATTGGAATTCTCTACGACTTCTGGACGTTGAACGAACAGATCTCAGAGCGTAACCGCGAAGTGAAATTCAACTAGCCATATCCTGCTCCAGCTCCACCAAACCGTCCTCCAGATAGTCCAACATCCGCTGGAGGCTTGGTAAGGTGCGGCGGCAGCCGACCAAACCAAACTCCACCTGATCGTTGTAGCTGGTCACAGTCATATTCAGTGCCAGGCGATCCATAGCGATCGACACAGGGTACATGCCCTCCAGTTTGGCGCCGTTCCAGTAAGAGGTCTCTTTCGGCCCAGGAACGTTTGAAATCACCACATTGAACGTTTGCCACTTCGGAGCCATACCGGTAAGCAGGTGAAACCCCGCCGGCGCCAAGGTAAGCGCGGTATAGTTCAGAATTTCTTCAGGCGACATGTGAGCGTAGCGATCCTTTGCTTCCTGCATGCCCTGATGAATCTTCTTCAGCCGTTCACCTGCGTGGTGTTCGTCCGTATGCAGATTGGCCAGAATAACACCCACCTGATTGCCTTCCGCTTGATCCTCCCCTGGCTTCTGGTACTTGCGCAAAGAAACCGGAACCATCGCAATCAATGGCTTTTCCGGCAGCGCATCCAGATTCATCAAATAGGTGCGTAACGCACTGGCGCACATGGCGGTGACCACATCGTTCACAGTGGCATCGTTCGCATGGCAAACGGCTTTTATGCGTTTCAGGCAGTACGACTGAGCTGCGAATCGGCGGGAGCCGGTAATCTTGCGATTAAGGATGCTGCGCGGAGCATGGAACATGGAATTGTAGACAGGGTCCTTGCGAGCCTGATTCACCGAACGCAGTAACTCCCGTGCGACGGTTGGCACCGTTCCAAGCTGCTTCCCCGATTCCCCCAGTAAATGGCTGATACTCTGCCAGAGAGAGGGGCTGCTTCTGTCCCCGCCTCGCCCCTGCCGTACAGACATATCCCAAACCGGCGGCATGTTGCGTTTTGAGGGATCTGTAGAGAGCATTTTCTGAGTCATGCGCATAGCAGAAATGCCATCCACAAGGGAGTGGTGCACCTTCACGTAAACCGCAAACTGCCGGTCGCCAAGCCCTTCAATAAGGTGGAACTCCCACAAGGGCCGCTCCCGATCCATAAGATGGGAGTGCTCGGCGGAAACAAACGCAAGCAACTCACGTATGCGGCCGGGTGTAGGCAAGGCTTCGAAGCGGAAGTGGTGCTCCAGATCCAGGTGTTCGTCGTGCACCCACACAGGTTGTGCCAAGCGGCTGTCCAGCCGCAGGTTGAAAGGCGCTGTTACTTCCGTATCTTTTCGAAGTTGTTCCGCAAGCCTTGCGACATAATCGTCAGGCGCATCCTCCGGAAACGAAAAAATCTGCAGCCCGCCCACATGCATGGGTTGCTGGCGCTTTTCCAGCCAGAGAAAAAGCTGGTCTGTAGGGCTGAGAGGCTTCACGGGCAGGATCCCTTTTTATGATTGTTTCACTGATCTTACATCAGGTTGCCCGCGAGTGATTCAAGGTTAGGCTGCCACAGCCTCCTGATGTGTATCCCTTGTTTCCAAAAGAATCCGATTTCCATCGAGAAGCACCGAGTAGGTTTTGACCCTAACCGACTCATCCTCCAAACAGGCACCGGTTTTCAGATTAAAGTGTTGTTTGTACAACGGCGATGCGACGATCGGCTCACCCCCAAGATCCCCCGTGATACCTCGCGCCAGAACATTAGCGCCGCTGAATGGATCTGCATGGCTGATGGCAAAGAGCGCCGGCAGCCGATGCGGCAAATAAAACACCGCCACCGGCCCCTCGTTCGTCCAGACCGCAATTCCGGATTCCGGCACCAGATCATCAACAGTACAAACCGTGTTCCAACAAGTACGAGTTCTCATCTGTATTCTCCTTGAATTTATGTTTTTGGCTTTTCGATATCCAGGTGGACCGAGAGCGTGGTGGTATGGGGTGCCTTTCCGCCGCGCGCCCCCACCTAAACAACCAGGCTAAACAGACTCCAAAACAGGCCGCCTCTGCCCCCGCTCAGTAGTCCACTGCTGCACCGGATCCCTCTGCTCTGGCAAGTTCACAAACTCCCGAAACCGCTTACGCTTCCCGGGATCCTCCACAGCCGTTTTCCACTCACACTGATAGGTATCTACAATGCCGTTCATATGCTCTTCGAGCTCAGCACAGATGCCCAGACTGTCCTCAAGAACCACCTGCTTCAGATACTCCAGACCGCCCTCCAGGTTCTCCATCCACACACTCGTGCGCTGCAGCCGGTCGGCCGTGCGCACATAGAACATCACCACCCGGTCAATGGTGCGGATCAGCTCATCATCAGACAGATCGGTGGCAAACAAATCAGCATGGCGCGGACGCATGCCGCCATTACCGCAAACATAGAGATTCCAGCCGTTCTCGGTGGCGATCACCCCGAAATCCTTACTCTGCGCTTCGGCACACTCACGGGTGCAGCCAGATACCGCCATCTTCACCTTGTGCGGTGCCCGCAGGCCCTTGTAGCGATTCTCCAGAAGGATCGCCATGCCCACGCTGTCCTGCACGCCATAGCGGCACCAGGTGCTGCCAACACAGGATTTCACCGTGCGTAGCGATTTTCCGTAGGCATGGCCAGTCTCGAAACCAGCTGCAATGAGCTTCTCCCAGATCTCCGGCAACTCACTGAGCGTGGCGCCAAACAGGTCAACCCGTTGGCCGCCGGTTATCTTGGTATACAGGTCGTACTCTTTGGCCACCTCGCCCAGCACGATCAGCTTATCGGGCGTGATCTCCCCGCCAGGAATGCGCGGCACAATGGAATAGGTGCCGTTTTTCTGCATGTTGGCCATGAAGGTGTCGTTGGTGTCCTGCAGAGGCACATTATCGGTGGTCAGAATATGCTCATTCCAGCAGGTGGCCAGAATGGAGCCGACGACCGGCTTGCAAATGTCACAGCCATGGCCCTTGCCGTGCTGGCTGATCAGGGTGCGGAAGCTGCGGATGCCGTTCACCTTCACCAGGTGGAACAAGTCTTGTCGGCTGTAGGGGAAGTGCTCACACAGGTCCTTGCTGACTGCCACGCCGCGTTTTTCCAGCTCGTTGTCTACGACGCTCTTGAGCAATGCGGTACAGCCACCGCAACCGGTACTGGCCTTGGTCTCGGCTTTGACGCCGGCAAGATCGCTGCTGCCAGCATCAATGGCACAGCAAATGTCGCCCTTGGTGACGTTGTGGCAGGAACAGATGGAAGCGGATTCCGGAAGCGCGTCGGGGCCCAGCGCCGGCGCACCGCCCTGGCTCACCGGCAGGATCAGGGCTTCCGGATTATCGGGTAGTGCTATGCCATTCAGTGCGTACTGCAGCAGAGTATCGTAGTAGCTGTTATCGCCTACCAGAATGGCACCCAGCAGTGTTTTACCGTCTTCGCTGACAACCATGCGGCGGTAGTGGCCTGTTTGTTCGTCGTTAAAGCGTATGTTGCGGGCGCCGGGCGCCGGGCGTCTGGCCCTGGGCATCACCGATGGAGCCAACATCCACGCCCAGCAATTTCAGCTTGGTGCTCATATCGGCACCGGTAAAGGCAGCGTCAGAGTCGCCGTTCAGCACGGATGACAGGGTGCGGGCCATGGTATAGCCGGGCGCGACCAAACCAAAAATCCTCTGGTTCCAGAGCGCGCACTCGCCAATGGCATGGATATGCGGATCGGAGGTGGTGCACTGGTCGTTCACGACGATGCCGCCACGCTCGCCCACGTCCAGGTCACTGGCTCGCGCGAGCGCGTCTTGCGGACGAATACCGGCGGAAAATACGATCAGATCGGTCTCCAGATGGCTGTCATCGCTGAAGTTCATGCGCAGCCGCGCGTTCTCGCCCGCAACGATGGCGGTGGTGGCTTTCTCGGTGTGAACCTGAACACCCAGCTCTTTAATTTTGTGGCGCAACAGCGCACCGCCGTCGGCATCCAACTGCACCGGCATCAGGCGGGGGGCGAATTCCACCACATGGGCCTGCAGGCCGAGACTTCTTAGCGCATTGGCGGCCTCCAGACCAAGCAGGCCACCGCCTACTACGACGCCGGATTTGCCCTCTTTGGCGCTGGCGCGAATGGCGTCGAGATCGTCCAGGGTTCGGTATACAAAACAGTGGGGGTGCTCGCGGCCTTCAATCGGCGGCACGAACGGGAAGGAGCCAGTGGCCAGCACCAGTTCGTCATAGTGGTATTCGCCTTTCGGTGTGACCAAGGTACGCTGATCCCGGTTCAGGGCGGTGACCGGTTCATTTAAATGCAACTCAATACCTTGCTCGGCGTACCAGTTCTCCGTGCCCATGGCGAGATCAGCATGGGTAGAGCCTGCGAAGTACTCAGACAGGTGAACCCGGTCGTAGGCCAATTGCTTCTCTTCGCCGAAAACCAGAATGTCATAGTCCGATGCCGCAGAGCTGGCGACAAATTGCTCGATAAAGTGATGGCCAACCATGCCGTTGCCAATCACGATCAGGGTTTTCTTGCTCATGGTTTTTCCTCTCTTCATGGGCAGCGCTTCAGGCCGCTGCTTCGCAATAGGGTTTGCCAAAGGGCAACTGAGCCCGGAATGGTTGGATGTTAGTGTTGTTGTTGATCAGCTCCTGGTACCACGGGCCCTGGCTTGTGTTGCCCATCAGAATGGCGCCAACCAGCCGGTTATCGCGAACCAGCAGGTGGTTGTATCCGCCGGTTGTGATGTCTTGCCAGATCAGGGATTCGGTATGCTCATCGGGTGCCTGCTTGCCACAGGAAAAAACGGGTATGCCGCCGATCTTGAGCCTGGTGGCGATTTCAGAAGGATGGTATGTCGCGCTTCTGGTTGTTCCTGCCAGTACGCATGCCAAGGTTTTTGCGTGCTGGTAACCCGGCTCCACAAGCCCATAGGTTTCGCCGTTGAACTCGCAGCACTCGCCAATGGCGAAAATGTCTGCAGCGCTGGTTTGTAGCTGAGCATTGACCTGTATGCCGCGCCCGCAGGCCAGCCCGGCGTTTTGTGCCAGTTCACGGTTGGGCTTGATGCCGGTAGCGATGACAACGAGATCTGTGCTGATCAGAGTCTGGTCGTTCAGTTGAATGGCAAGAACACGTTCTTGCCCCAGTATCCGGGTGGGGGATGTGGACGTCAGAATATGCATGCCGCGTTCGGTCAGGGCGTCAGACAGAAGCTTGCCACTGTCCGGGTCCAGCTGCCGGTTAAGGAGATGACAGCTTCGGTGCAAAACGGTGACATCCATGCCCCGGCGCAGCAGACCTTCGGCAGCCTCAAGCCCGAGAAATCCGCCGCCAACCACGATGGCCCGCTTCCGGCTTTTGCTAAGCTCAATCAGGGTGCGAGTGTGGTTAAGATCGCGAAAATTCATGACGCCGCCCAGTTCTTCGCCGGGAATACCCAGGCGGGCGGGGCTGGCTCCGGTTGCAATAATCAGTTTGCTATAGCTGTAAACACGACCTGAGCTTGTCTTCACCCTGTGCTCATCCGGAGCGATAGCCTCGACTGCTTCACCGTGATGAACCTGAATGCCGTGATGAGCAAACCAGGCGTCTGGTTTCAAGGGCAGGCTATCCTCTTGGGTGTCTCCGCTGAGCAGGGTAGAAAGCTGAACCCGGTTGTATGCCGCATAGGTTTCGCCGTTGAACACAATGATATTCCGATAGGGGATTGAGGCTTTGCTCACCAACTCTTCAAGGAATCGTTGAGCCACCATTCCGTGGCCACAGACGATCAATGTCGGTTCCATTTTCCGGATCATCTTTGCACCTATGCCCCGCTTAAAACCAAAAAAGCCGGAGCATCTCGTCCCCTCGGGGAATCGATGATCCGGCGCCAATGCCATCAATAGTTTTCTGGAAGCTCGGCCGAATCCTTGGCCGTAACAATCGTCCTTGAATTGTATAAAGCGATGTTCGTGCCAAATTGAAAAAACCTTTAAAATCAATGTTTTGATGTTTCCTTGATAAGTGTGGAGCTTGGGTATCCGGTTTTTTTGCACCTTGCAGGAGCAGGCTGCACGACTTTGATGCGTTTTTGCTGGCGCGGTAATTGCTCCGGTTTCCAGTGATGCAGCAATGTGACTACACCCGGAGTTTTGAAATGGATATCAGCAAGCGTCGACACAACCTTGTCCAGCCCTCGGCTGAGGCGTACCTGATCGCATCGCGACGGTGCGAGCTTATGAACCTCCAGTATTTTTTGCAGATGGGGAAGTTGGTGCAGAGCATCAGCAATCTCGTGCACGGGCTGCAGCGGGAACGCGGAGCGTCCTCCATTTTTCTGGGATCGGGTGGTGAAAAGTTTGGCCTGGAGAGAAAAACCATGGTCGCTGAATCGGAGTGTTTGTATACCGTTTTCAAGCGGGCACTGGCTGAGATCCATGAAGAGTTGACGACACACCCTGTCAGCAGCCACTTGCTGGCTCATATTGCCAGTGCCCTTCATGGGCTGGAGAGCCTGACAGCGCTACGCGTGCGGGTGAAAGCCCGGGCACTGTCGGTGCCAGAGACAACCGAGTCCTACAGCACGCTTATCCAGCGGCTGATTACCGTGGTTTTCGAAGCGGCGGATACTGCCGTAGATCCCTCGCTTGCGCGTTTGCTGGTGGCTATGGTGCATCTGATGAAGGGCAAAGAGTTCTGTGGTCAAGAGCGCGCAGCAGGCTCCGTCGGATTCTCCACAGGACGCTTTGACAGTGCACTGAGCCGGCGCATGACGCACCTTGTTGAAGCGCAGGGGCGGTGTTTTGAGGTGTTTGTCGAGTTTGCCGATGAGCAGAGCGGCCAGCTACTGAAGAGCCTGCTTGCTCATGAGCGGGAACAGGAAGTGGAGCGTCTGCGGCGGTTCGGATGCGCCATTGGTCGATACAAACCTCTGGACCCGGAACATGCTGATCACTGGTTTGCGCTAATGAGCGAGCGTATGGATGAGCTCAAAAAGGTAGAGGAATCGGTGGAAAACAGTTTTCATGGGCGCTGTGCCGAGCGCTATGCAGACGCACGGAACTCACTGGCACATCATGAGGTACTGATTGCAGCACTTGAGCAGCCAGAAAATTCTGTGCCGTCCATGTTGGTACTCTGTGAGCCAGACAACAGTGGGCAGATCCAGTCAGGCGAAGTCTGGAACAGCGACGGTATTGGTCAACAATCTGGACGGTCAATTTTTGACCTGGTGCAGGCGCAGTCACGTCGGCTTCAACAGATGAGCGAGGATTTGCAGAGTGCCAAAGACGCTCTGGAAGAGAGGAAAGTTCAGGAAAAGGCGGTCTTGTTGTTGATGCGTCACCGCAAAATCAACAACGATGACGCTCACCGGGTTTTGCGAAAGCTGGCCATGGATCAGGGTAAAAAGCTGCCCGAGGTTGCTCGGGCACTGGTGTCTATGGCTGATGTGTTGAAGTAAGCGACCTGTTCAGGCCTTCGCCGCCGGAGCGGTGTCTTTGTGCATGTTTGTGCCAGTCGTTTGATTATTCCGGCGTGGGGTGATGCTTTCCAGCTTGCGTTGCTTCTCATAGAGAAACTTCAGAACCTCCTGCCGGTAGTGCACGTAGGTGGGATCATCCGCCAGAGTGACCCGGTTACGGGGCCTTTCCAGATCGATATAAAGATCTTCCCCGACGGCGGCAGCGGGGCCGTTGGTCATCATGATAATGCGGTCAGACAGCAACACGGCCTCGTCCACATCATGGGTAATCATGATCACCGTGTTGTTCAGCTCTTGCTGGATTTCCATCAGGGAGTCTTGCAGGTGAGCCCGGGTAAGTGCATCCAGAGCGCCAAAAGGCTCATCCATCAGCAGCACGCTGGGCTTCATTGCCAATGCCCGGGCGATGCCAACCCTCTGTGCCATGCCACCTGAAATTTCCCCCGGCCGCTTGGTGGCAGCGTGGGCCATGTTGACCAACTCCAGGTTGTGATGGATCCAGCTTTGACGCTCCTGTTTTGTCATGGACTTACGGAATACCTGTTGCACCGCCAATTCCACGTTCTCGTACACCGTCAACCAGGGCATCAGAGCATGGTTCTGGAACACCACGGCCCGCTCTGGCCCGGGAGAGTTGATCTCATGGCCATCCAGAATGCATCCGCCCTTGGTAGCTTGCAGCAGGCCGGCGACGATGTTCAGGACTGTGGATTTACCGCAGCCGGAATGGCCAATCAGGGAGACAAACTCACCTTTTTTGATTTTCAGGTTGATGTTATCCAGTGCAATAAAGGAGCCCTTGGGTGTATCAAAAGACATTTCCACGCCGGTCAGTTCCAAATGGGGCTTGCTCATAAGTTTCTCCGTTACTCGTTCCACGCAATTTTCTTCTGAAGCGTCAACATGATGCGATCCAGTACAAAGCCGATAAAACCGATGGCCAGCACGGCCGCCATGATCCGGCTCAAGGACTGGCTGCTACCGTTCTGGAACTCATCCCAGACAAACTTGCCAAGCCCGGGGCTCTGCGCCAGCATCTCAGCAGCAATCAACACCATCCAGGCAATGCCGAGCGAGACGCGAAGCCCGGTGAAGATTATGGGTATCGAGGATGGAAGAACGACCTTCATCACGTGGGTCCAGAATGACAACCGCAGAACCCGCGAGACATTCAACAGGTCGGGATTCACCGCAGCTACGCCAACGCCTGTGTTGATCAGGGTGGGCCAAAGGCTGCACAGGGTGACGGTGATCATCGAGGTGAGGAATGACTTCTCGAACATCGGGTCTTCACTGACGTAAGTAGCCGATACCACCATGGTGACCAGAGGTAGCCATGCTAGTGGCGAAACGGGTTTGAATATCTGGATCAGTGGGTTGATCGCTGCTTGAAGGTGCCGGTTAAGACCCAGCACTATGCCCAGTGGGACGGCGATCGCCGTTGCCAGAAGGAAACCCGTCATGACGGTGATCAAGCTGGTGGCAATCTGGTCCACAAACGTCGGGGCACCGGGGTAGCTTCGGATCTTGACTTCGGCGTCTGGGTTTTTAGCCAGAATTCGAGCATTTCGATCCTCCTGCATTATTACGAACTTGTCCGCCCGTTCCCTTTGATTGATGTGCTCCTGCCAGAGCTGTCCGCTCTGCTCCCAGACTTGCACCGGGCCAGGGAAGGAGCCCAACGAGGTGTTCACCTGGGGTGCAGCCAGATGCCAGAAACCGAGGAAGACCAGAATGCCGACCATCGGGAGTACCAGCTGCTTGCCGGTTCGGGCCAGCTCCATGCCAGTGAATCGATCTGTCAGTGCTTTCAGCCCACCGAAACGTCGAATTCTGGAGCTTGTGTTCATTAGTGTGCTCATGTGGTTCTCCTGAGAACGGCGCGTTAAGGGGTATCGGAGCCTTTCAGGCCAATGGCAAAACTGTTGATGTAGGCATTGGGTTGGCGCGGGGTAAAGGCGACACCATCTATCAGCGCTCCCTGATGGGGGCGGGAGAAGTTTTCCTGGCTGAAATCGGGGAAATCTTCAGCCTTCATCAAACCATCGTCGATCAGGGATTGGGCTGCTTTGGCGTAGATGTCTCCGCGGTAAACCTGTGCGGCCGTTTTCATATACCAGTCATCCGGTTTGGCCTCGGCTATCTGGCCCCAGCGGCGCATCTGCGAGAGATACCAGATGGCATCGGACGGATACGGGTAGGTGGCGTAGTGGCGGAAGAAGACGTTGAAATCTGGCACGCCCCGGACATCGTCTTTTTCGTATTCGAAAGTGCCTGTCATGGAGTTGGCAATGACTTCGGCATCTGCGCCCACGTAGCTCGGGCGAGCAAGGATCTCGACGGCCTCTTCCCGGTTGGTGTTGTTGTTTTCATCCAACCAGTAAGCGGCGCGAATCAGGGCGCGCAGCAGGTGCAAGTGGGTATTGGGATTCTCTTCGGCCCAGGCCTGACTGACACCGAATACCTTCTCCGGGTTGTTGGGCCAGATCTCGTAGTCGGTGATCACCGGAACGCCTATGCCCTTGAACACGGCTTGCTGGTTCCAGGGCTCGCCCACGCAATAGCCCTGAATGGTGCCAGCTTCCAGAGTGGCGGGCATTTGTGGGGGCGGGGTTACAGAAAGGTGCACGTCTGCATCAAGGGTGCCGCTGGTATCGCCGCTCTGAGGGGCGTAGTAGCCAGGGTTCAGGCCACCTGCCGCCAGCCAGTAGCGTAGCTCGTAGTTGTGGGTGGAAACAGGGAACACCATGCCCATGCGAAAGCGTTCGCCCTTCTCCCGGGATTGCTCTACTGCCGGTTTCAGGGCACTTGCGCTGATCGGGTGCACCGGCTTTCCGTCCTTCTCAGGAATGTGCTGGCGCATGGTCTCCCATACACTATTGGAAACGGTAATCGCGTTGCCGTTCAGGTCCATGCTGAACGCAGTAATGATGTTGGCCTGAGTGCCATAGCCAATGGAAGCGCCCAGTGGCTGGCCTGCCAGCATGTGGGCGCCGTCCAGTTCGCCGGTGATAACTCTGTTCAGCAGCACCTTCCAGTTGGCCTGTGCTTCCAGTTCAACGAATAGGCCTTCGTCCATAAAGAAGCCCTGCTCCCAGGCAATGGCCAGAGGCGCCATATCGGTCAGTTTGATGAAACCGAGCTTCAAATCCGGCTTCTCTGGTGGGCCAATCTCGGCCTGGGCCATGCCGGCACTGGCCATAAGGGAGACTGCAGCAGCCAGCCCAGCCAGTCGGCTGAATGATCCTGCGACCATGTTCAGTGATGTTTTCATGAATTATCTACCTCGTGACATTCTTTCAGACAAAAAAATACCTGCCCTCCGCTGTCGGAACGCAGGCACCTATGCCCGTTTAATCTGAGTGGTCTCGAATGTTCAGGGTGGAGATTGCACAGCTTGTGCCAGTGATAAAAAATACTTTAAAAACAGTTTTTTAGTGTTGTTTGTCAGGTTTCAGGCGGAATTTTAGAAAGGTTTTTCTGGTTTGCTTTAGTGCAGGATTGAGTGGTTTTGCACCATTGTGAATCGTTGGAGACGTGCCAAGCGAGAGTCTGTCGCAGGTACGTTATGGGCGCGCGGGCCCTGTACGCAGCGTTTCGGGGCCAGGTTCATGGTTTGTGGGGCTGCGCTGGCCTTGTTATTGCAGTTCGCATCTGGGTTTTGAGCAAACAGTGATCAAACACAGGCGAAGAGGTAGCAGCGTGGATTCCAATATCAAACCGGCTGACAGCATTCAAACCACGTGCCCATACTGTGGTGTGGGTTGTGGTGTGGCAGCGACACCTTCTGAAGTGACTGGCGACAAACGCCACCCCGCCAATCAGGGCCAGCTGTGTGTTAAAGGCTCAGCGTTGCATGACACCCTGGTACCTGCCGGAAGGCTGTTGAAACCCCGAATTGAAGGTGAGGAGCGAAGCTGGCCCGAGGCGCTTGCCGCAGTGTGCGGTGCCATTCGCGATGCTGTTGATCAGCACGGCCCGGGGTCTGTGGCTCTGTACCTGTCGGGTCAGCTGTTAACAGAGGACTATTATGTTGCCAATAAACTTGCCAAAGGGTTTATTGGCACACCCCATGTGGATACCAACTCGCGGCTTTGTATGTCATCAGCGGTGGCAGCCCACAAACGGGCGTTCGGTGAGGACTGTGTTCCCGGCTGTTACGAGGATCTGGAACTCGCGGATCTTCTGGTGCTGGCTGGCAGCAACACCGCCTGGGCCCACCCTGTGCTCTATCAGCGTATGCAGGCATCACAGCGTGCGGGCCGCCGGGTGGTGGTCATTGACCCCCGGCGAACCGCCACGGCAGACCTTGCAGACCTTCACCTCAAGCTGAAACCGGGCACAGACACGGTTCTTTTCAACGGCTTGCTTGTGTGGCTGTCACAACACGGGGCGACAAATCCTGACTATATTGCGAAGCACTGCAGTGGCTTTGAAGAAACCCTTGCCTGCGCACTGGAGGTTGCACCCTCGGTGGCTTCAGTTGCCGCCCAATGTGATCTTGCCGGGCATGAGGTTGAGCAGTTCTATCGGTGGTATGCCGATACACCTCGCACTGTGACAACGTTCTCCCAGGGGGTTAACCAGTCGGCAGCCGGTACCGACAATTGCAACGCCATTTTCAACTGCCATTTGGCCACAGGCCGTGTTGGCAAGCCAGGTGCCAGCCCTTTTTCCCTGACCGGCCAACCGAATGCCATGGGGGGCCGGGAGGTAGGCGGTCTGGCGAATACCCTTGCCGCACATATGGAATACGACACCCCGGGAGCACGTGAGCGTTTGGCCGGATTCTGGGGTACAGATCGTCTTCCGGAGGCGCCCGGGTTCAAAGCCGTTGAGCTCTTTGAGGCAGTGCATCGAGGTGATATCAAGGTGCTCTGGATTATGGGCACCAACCCTGCGGTCAGCCTGCCGGATTCGGCGCGGGTTTGTGAGGCTTTGGCAGCTTGCCCGACGGTGATCGTGTCTGACTGCATGGCGAATACGGATACCACAGCCTTCGCCAATATATTACTGCCGGCGGCTGGGTGGGGTGAAAAAGACGGAACCGTGACCAATTCGGAGCGCTGCATTTCGCGCCAGCGATCTTTTCTGCCTTTAACTTCCGAAGCTCGCCCAGACTGGCAGATACTGACGTCGGTTGCGCGGGAGCTTGGGCACGCCCAGGCCTTTCAGTATCAGCGTCCGGCAGATATTTTTCGGGAGCACGCGATGCTCTCCGCCCTTGCTTGCAAGGCTAGCGATGGGCGTCAGGTGTTTGATATCGGCGTTTTGGCCCAGTTGACAGATGCTCAGTATAACCAGCTGGAACCTGTGCAGTGGCCTGTGTCCATGGGTGCGGCGGGTGATGTAACCGGCACACCCCGGCTGTTTTCTGACGGGCGCTTTGCCACGGATAACGGGCGCGCCCGAATGGTGCCCATTTCTGCAGGGCTGCCCTGCCAAGTCGTAACCTCACGCTATCCACTTGTGGTCAATACCGGCCGTATTCGTGATCAATGGCACTCCATGACGCGCACGGCACTGGTCTCCCGGCTTCTGACGCACCGCCAGGAACCTTCCATTGAAATCCATCCGGACGATGCGCTCCACTATGGGATCACTGACGGGACCTTGTGCCAGCTCACCGGGCCAGGGCCTGAGGCATTTCTTGGTCGGGCTCGACTGACAGCGGATCAACGCCCCGGAGAGGTCTTCATACCGATTCACTGGAGCGGATGTTTTGCCTCGCAAAGTGTTGCAACAAATCTGATTGCTGCTGTGACCGATCCGATCTCTGGCCAGCCAGAAAGCAAGCACGGTATTGCCAGCCTATCTAGCCTTGCGAGCCGATGGCAGGCTCGGCTGATGCGTCGCGAATCCGGAGGAGGGCTGGGGGCACTGGCGGGACTTTGTGATTATTGGTGCCGCCAGCCACTGACCCATAGTACGAGCTGGTGGCTGGCCGGTAACCAGACGATGGACTGGGGCAGTGATGCGCAGAGTTGGCTGGGGGGAGAGCCACAGCTGATCATGGCTGATGCGGCGCAAGGGCGCTTCCGGGCAGCGCACGTAGTTGATGGCCGGTTGGATGCTGTTCTTTTGGTTGATCGTGAGGCGGATCTTTTGCCGGACCTGGCGTGGTTGGATCAGTGCTTTTCGGCTGAACGTTTGAGCGATGATCAGCGACAGTGTTTGCTTGCGGGCCGGTCTGTGGAAACGGAAGAAATCGGGGCCCTGGTGTGCAGCTGCTTTCAGGTGGGTGACCGCCAGATTGCCAGTGCCATCCGCCGTGGGCACGCGACACTGGAAGCCTTGGGGCGCACTCTAAAGTGCGGCACCAACTGTGGCTCCTGTGTTCCGGAAATTCGTGAGTTGTTAGCGCACCCTGCGTAGCATAGGCATGGGGACTCGGTAGCGCTGCCCGCTGAATCTGCCTGTGCCGTCGACGGTGCAGGTTTTGCGGTTAACCCGCGTAATCTCGCCCTGAAATTCCCGCAAGCCGTGGTCAAAGGCCACCGCTTCCCCAATGTTCCAGCCCGCCTTCTGCTTCTTGAGATCCGGCATTTCGAAAGGCTGTTTAGACAGATCAATGCCCAGCTGTTCCGCGTGCTCCGCTAATACCTCCCGTACGACACCAGCCTCTCCATTTTCATGCAGTCCATCAAGAATGTTATAGAAGTGCCGGTTGTGAACCGAGCCAGGAAACCTGTGGCCCGCACTGTGTTGCAGCAGGTGGGCGAACTCATGGCAGCAGGTGTGTGCCAGCAGATTAAGCGTGTTCAGCTCGCCGCCGAAATATCCGCGCCGGTGAATCTCCCGGCTGGAGAGCCAGCCGCTCGCTGTGGCGGGATGATGCTTGGCCTGAATCATGCGAAGGCCGTAAGTGATCTGGTGCTGCTTTGGCTGCGGGTCAAAACGGTGATAGGTCGCCTGGCCTGAGCCTACCCGGCACACCAGAGTGCTTCCGGGCGCTTGCGCCTGAACCCGGTTTGCAGCGGGTTGCCAGAGAATCTGCTCTGTAACATTGCACATCAGCTCGCCTAGCTGGCGCATTTGAGATTTTGGGTGCTTCATGTCAGTGGAAGGGCTACGCGCCTCATGATCTGGTAAATCGGTTTCGTTAGGGTACCTGCCAATTTACTGGATTCTCGGCGACGAGTCAGACAAACCGTCACCAAATAAAAATAAGTGGTGACGGTTTGTCTGAAGGCGGCGTATTAAATTCCGGCCGAGACTGTCTTGACGATTTCGTCGAAGTCACCTTCAGGGAAGCTGAAAATAAGAATTGAGTCGGAGTGCGTTTCGCTGAATAGGTAGCCGGTAACGTAATTACGATTTTTTGCTGCGTACCCCGTGAAGCCAGATGGGAGATTCAATGGCGTTGTATTCGTGGATGCTGATTCAGAGCTGAGTTTAAGCTCGTTCAGAAAAGCTTCCGCTGACTCGGAGCCTTTGGGGACAGGTTCAATGCGGATGAACCCAATGGCTTTTCCTTTACTGAACAGGGATATGTCATTTGCGTCAATACGCACTGTATCGAATAAAGAAGAACCCACAGACACTGAGTAATCCTGGCTCGGCGAAAATGATACGAGCTGAACCGAGCTGCAGCCCGACAAAAGTAGTAACAATATGACTGTGCTGATGAGCTTCATCTTTTCAGGTTTCCTTGCCTTATCTGAAAACTGATTCCAGCAAGCTTTGGAATGGTGATCCGCGAATGAGTTTACTCGAAAAGCTTCACGCCATTAATGCGAACAGAATCTGAGCCTTCCGTCGGCCCTTGGAAGGTGATGAGAGATTGGGCAGAGCCATCAGGCACGATGAAAATTGTTCTAAAATCTCCTTGAACTACACCAAATGCCTGAGCGTCAGGAATAGACTCTATCCAGGCTGGTTTGCTAGATCCCTGAGCCGCGCTTTCAAATAGAGCTATAGATGCGTCACTTGCAGTGTCTGAGCTAGCTGTGTTGGGGATTTCATCTGATTTGACGAAACCGATGATCCGGTTATTTTTCAGAAAAAGGAGCTCACCATCCCTCACCTTAACGGAGGAAAACATGTCGCTTGGTACTTCTATAGACAACTCGTTGGACGGTTGAATGATCAGTGACGAATGGGGTGCGCAGCCCGGGAGCAGAAGCAAAAAAGCAATAATTAGACCGATCCTTGGCATGGCAGAAATCTCATCTCAAAGTCGTTTCGATAGAGGTTCTAAACTGGCCAGAACGGACATTCCGGCACATCCAGCTTACCCTCACTTCATTCTGCAGAAAAGGTTTTCCTGCCTCGCGAATCAGGCGTAAAGCCCATTTGGTGATCCTACGAGTTGGCCGCAGCAGATCCTGCGGGGAAGGGACAGCATCAATCCACTTGCTGCAATCAACCGTTTCTACAAGCATGTGGGCAATCGCCCGGACTGTCTCTTCAGTTACGCTGCTTTCAGTGAAACCCGAAGCAACAGATTGGCCGTAGAATGCCTCCATTATCGCTCTGATTTTATCAATATCTTCGGACGATAAATGAATATCCATATTTTCATCCTTGAAAATATAGAAGGGGCCCCTCCAGAGAGGCCCCTTCTAGGGTTATTAAGCCTCGATTGGCGAACGCCAGTCGTCTGCACCGGAAGTGCCGGCAACTGCGTGCTCCCAGGTTACCTTGCGGTAGGACAGGGACACGGTAACCAGCTGGGTGAAGTCAGCGCTGGCAGCGTCCTGGCAGTGGGGCATGGTGCAGTTGATGTCGATAATGGTGGCATCTTCCAGGATGGTGGAGAAGAAGTGCTCCTGCTTGCCTTCAACCGAGGTGCGGTACCACTTGAGCTCAACCTTTGGCAGCATTTCGCCAGAAGCCAGTGCGTTGTACATCAGCGGTGTGGATTTGTTCAGTGCGGATGTAAACTTGAACGGCTTGTGTACACGCTGGCCGGAAGGCTGGCCGGACTGGGGATCGGTAGGAACAGTAACAACGTGGCTGAATTCCTGAACCAGCACTTCGTCTTCGTGGCCTTCAACGTAGATGTTGCCTACAGAGTCGGAAGTGAATGCACCAGCGGTAATGTTACCCTGGGTTTTGCCTTCGATAGAGATATAACAAGGAGTTGGCATAGTCTGCTCCGTGACGTTTGAATGAATAAAAGTCCCTGGATGTTCCGTGGACGAGCAGATGTAAGCAAAGCCCGTGCCAAGTTGGAAAAGTGCTTTTAAAACAGTGAGTAGACGAATCCAGATAAGGCTCCATACTGCGGTGGGCAAGCTTATGCTCAGCCTCTGAGCGAGAAGTTGCTGTCTGGGCCAATAATTGCCCGAGCAGGGTGTTGCGCCTATTTCCGGTCTGTAATCCCCCGTCTCCCAAGCCTCTGTTAGAATTAAGGCGTCGAGGAGCTTGTTTGCCTGAATGACCTGATTCGAATCCGGAGGCCTTGCCATTAACATTCAATCGCTGCAGAACCGAGAAAATCTGCTGTGCTAATTGGTCGTTGGCTGGGTAGCCTGGTCAATCGGGCGGTGCTTCTCGTTGTGGGCTTTGTTGTTTTGACGGCGCTGCTGGTTGCGCTTGCAGGCGCGCTTCTCAGCCGATCGGAGCTTGAGCAGCAGGCGGCAACCCAGGTTGAAACCATTGCGCAGCTCGTTGCCGGAGAACTGGACGACAAGCTGTCGCAGCGTCTCGATGCATTGAGCCACGTCGCTGAAAGCCTGACCATGAGTGAAGCGGCTTTTGAAGTGCGTGCAAAAATTCTTATGCGTCGCCAAACGGCCTTGCAGCACTTGTTTGATGGTGTTTACCTGATTGATGCGACAGGTAAGGTGATTGCGGAAAATCCCGAGACTTTGAAGATGATCGGGACAGATGTCAGCAACCGTTCCTACTTTCGCATATCCTCTGAGCAACTTGCCCCCCTCATCAGTGAACCCTACCGCTCCCACTACCAAGGTAGAGCTGCTGTCATGGTGGCGGTCCCTCTGTTTGATCACAACAAGCGGTTTATTGGCATGCTCGGGGGCGCAATATCGCTTGCGGGTGAGCACCTTATTGAAGAATTCTCTGATATCCGCATTGGCAAAACGGGCTATTTGGCCATCGTAACCCGTGGCGGGATGGTTCTGGCCAATGGCCGGACTGGTGAAGTTATGCGGCCGATAAGCGATGCGAACCCCCTGCTGCAAGATGCGATGGGTGGATTTGAAGGCACCGCCAGAACCCGTAGCTCTGAGGGTGAGAGTATTATCCTGTCGGTGCAGCAAATGTCTGAGGTGCCCTGGTTTGTCGCGGCTGTCTGGCCCGCTCGGGAAGCCTACGCGCCGGCTACCCGAATCAAGGATGCGTTTCTCTGGGTTTTGTTGGTAGTGATCCTGCTGATTGTTCCAATGGCCATGTGGCGCTTCCGTCGCCTGATGGCGCCTTTGGGCGAGCTTGGTCAGCAGGTGCGTGAGCGCCACATGGGCGTGCGAAACAACCCGGTTGGAGTCTCGGGTAGCTCAGAAATAAGCCAGGTGGCTGACATATTCAACATGGTCATGGATGAGCGTGATGATGTTCTGAGTTCTCTTGCCGAGCGGGAAGCGTTTTTCCGTTCACTCTCCCGGGGTGCACCTATCGGCATTGTCCAAGCTGATGTTCTTGGTCGCATTGAGTTCGTGAACCCGCAATTTGAAAACATTATTGGCCTGAGACTGGCCGAGCTTTCAGGTTCTCATCTATTTGATTGCGTTTGTGAAAGTGATCGTGATGCGGTGATTCAGGGATGGCAGCAGGCGCTTGAAGAGCAGGAAGTATTCCGTGGCCGCTTTCAGCTGCAAGGGCCGAATGCCGGCTCGCCAGTATGGTGTCAGGTAATGACGGCGATCCTTGAAACACCTGAAAAGGTAATGGGTACCATCACGGTTGTACGGGATATTTCCCACGAACTGGCAGTAGAGGAAGCTCTGCGAGACGAACAGCAGAGAGCGGAGATCATACTGGGCGTGATGCAAGACGGTGTTTTGATGGCCGATACCGGCGGTGTTATCCGTTACGCAAATCAGGCCGCGGCTCGCTTTTTGGGTGCCGGTGGGGAGTATGTTGGTAAAAACGTATTTGAGCTGGTGGGAATTGATCATGAGGATCAGGCTCTCAGCCACGAGTGGTTTTTGGGTGGCAATGATCTGGACAGCCTTTACGTTACCCTTCGCAATGCCAGCGGCGATCTGTTTGATGTAGACCTCAGCATGATTCATATCCGCCAGGGCCGGCAAAATGAGCGGCTGGTATTTGTCCTTCGGGATGATGCCGAGCGCCGGCGTCAGGAAGAGCGGTTGTCCTGGGAGGCAACCCACGACAGTTTGACGCAGCTTCTGAACCGTCGGGCCTTCACCGCATCGCTTAACAAATGCTTGGGCGATATGCCGCGACAGGACACAAGCTCAGTGTTAATGCTCATCGATCTTGACCACTTCAAACCGGTGAACGACGAAGGTGGGCACCTGCTTGGTGATGAAATGCTCCGTCGGCTTTCCGATCTGTTCAAAGACTCGGTGCGCCAGTCGGATACGGTTGCCCGCTTGGGTGGCGACGAGTTTGGCATCATTCTGCCAGCGTGCGGGATGGGCAGAGCCAAAACCCTTGCCGAGCGCATTCGCGCAGGCGTTGAGGCGCTAAAAATAGAGCACGAAGGGCGTATATTTGGCGTTACGGCCAGTATTGGAGTGACTGAACTGCTCCCGACAGACCGGGACCCCAAAGACGTGGTTGCCCGCGCCGATGAAGGCGCTTATGCAGCCAAATCAAAAGGCCGCAACCGGGTTGTCGTTATACCTGCGCCAGAGCAGTAACAAGATAACGTCACGCCCACCAGTGTGCTGCGAGGCTGGCCTGCCAAATCAGGCGTAAAGCCAGAACGGTCAGAACCAGATTGAGCGCTTTGCTGAACCAGTGGTTGTTCAGTGAGTGCAGAACACGCAATCCTAACCAGGTACCGACAAAGCCGCAGGCAATCATGGCCAGGATGAACGGCAGCCAGTGCGCGAACACAAACCCCGTCACACCAAAAACCAGGGCCTTGGGGGCATGCTGCAGAACCATGGCGGTGGCAAAGGTGGCGACAGTGCGAAACCGGTCTGCATGAATCTGTTTGATAAACGCTGCGACCAGCGGGCCAGTAGCACCCACAAACAGACTGATAAAGCTGGTTAGTGCGGCAGCGATAAAAACACCAACCGGGCCGAAGGCACCTTTTGGTAATGATGGTCCCCAGCACAGGTAGAGCACGAAGCCTGCAATGGCCAGCTGCCATAAATAGGCTGGCAGGCTCACCAGCAACCAGGCTCCCGCCGCTGCGCCCAGGATAACGCCGGGGGCAAACGCCGCAATGGTTCTCCAGTCGATGTGCTTCCAGGTCAGAATTGTCCTGCCACCGTTAGAACCCAGCTGAATCATGCCGTGCACAGGAATAATAGCGGCTGCAGGCATCCATGTGGCCATCAGAATCAACAGGAGAACACCCCCGCCAGCACCCAGGCTGGCGGTGATCATTGAGGTAACAACAGAACTCGCCAGCAGGAAAATCGCTACTGACAGGCTCAGGCTCTCAGGAAGCAAAGCTATTTCCACGCGCAGAATTCCTCAGATTCAAGAGTGGATGTTCGGCATAAGGCTTCGGTTGCCAGCTGCACATCGGCCACATAATACAGGGATGCCAGCCCAAGTCTGTCCCGGCCCAGATTGTGAAACACCATGCCAAAGGCGATATCCCCTGCGGTGAAGCGTTCGTGGTTGGCTGCGAAGTATTCCGCTGGCTTTGCCAGGGTTTCATCATCAAGAAGCGCCTGCACCCGGCCAGCACCACCGTGGTAGGCCTGAACCAGCAAGAGCACAAACAACTCGTTGCGTTTGTCTTCGGGCAGGTGGCCGAAGCGCTCGGTAAAGGCCGGTTGCAGATTGCGGGCGTTCTGGTGCATCAGGCGCAAGGCGCAATCAATCTGCGCCAACCGGTGCCAATAGTTTTGCGGCTTGATCTGGCAGTCATTCAGGGCGGAGGGAGACAGCTGAAGAATGCCTTTAGCGTCGGCACGGGAGTGCGCGCGGGCTTGCCCACCGCTTTCAATCAGGATTTGCCCGGCAAGATACCTGGGTAAAACCGCCGGCAACGTATATCGGCTTTGTTCGCTCCTGAGCTGAACTATGTACATCAGCGCATCGTGTAGCGATCCCGGGTTTTCGCGCGTGGCGAAGGAGAGGTCGTCCCAGGCACCCCAAACACGGTCTCTGCTCCTGGCGCCCAGATAGCGGCCAACGGCAAGATCCAGGTCTACGTGGGGCTGGTCACAAGCTAATGCAAACGGGTAGCCATTGGTAGTGGCGCTCCCGGCAATCCATTCATCCGTGACTCCTTTTGCGTGCTGTGCCTGGCGGGTGTCGTTAAGACGCTGCTGAGTGGCGGCACTGGTAGCACCATTGCTGATCCACCCCAAAAATTGCCCGCGCATATCGAACAGAATGTGGCGATCTGTGTTTGAGCAATAACCGGATTCCTTCAGAACCCATCGGCGGATTGTAAGGATATTGGTGTAAACGCCCTGGCTGACCCAGTAGGGCGAGTTCCTCACAATGGCGGTCCAGCCTGCAGTATCAGTGCTTTCGGCTTCGGACTGATTTTCCTCTGACTGCGCTGCTGTAGGCGCCAGCACAGTCAGGATGAAAATAGCAGCAAGCTGACGTAAGCTTGCGAATCTTGTGTACATAAGCAATGTGTCCGTGGCATTCCGGGCACCACAATAACAAATGGGCGCCGCTATGAAGCAATCTGAATATCTGCGTTATGACGCCACCGCACTGGCCCATCTTATCCGCCGTGGCGAAGTGACTTCCCGGGAAGTATGCGAGGCTGCAGTGGAACGGGCAACCGTTGTGAATGGCGCCCTGAATGCCATCTGTTTTCCTCAGTTTTCAGAAGCCCTGGCTCAGGACTTTCCAAAGCAAGGAGCGTTTGCAGGTGTGCCCCTGTTGCTCAAGGATTTGGCTCAGGAGCAGGGTAATCGGCCCTGCACCTATGGCAGCCGAGGCTTCCGGAATTACATTGCGCCTCAGGATTCCGAGTTTGTGCGCCGTGCCCGTGAGGGTGGGCTGGTGTTTATGGGACGTACAGCAACGCCGGAGTTCGGCCTCAAAGCGGTGACGGAATCCGAGTTGTGGGGGCCATCACGCAATCCGTGGAACACCAATCTTACCCCGGGCGGTTCCAGCGGTGGGTCCGGTGCTGCCGCTGCAGCCGGTGTGGTGCCCATGGCTGGTGCAAACGATGGCGGTGGCTCAATCCGTATCCCTGCAGCTTATAACGGCTTGTTCGGGCTCAAACCTTCTCGCGGGCGCATCTCCAATGGGCCTTTGGTAGGCGAGGCCTGGACGGGCGCTTCGGCAGATCATGTGGTTACCCGCACGGTACGCGACAGTGCGACCATGTTAGATGTGCTCAGTGGCCCGGCTTCTGGTGATCCGTTTGTTATTCCAGGCCCCGGCGAAGCCTATGCAGATTTGATGCAGAAGTCGCCCGGCAGCCTGAAGATTGGTGTATTCACCGCGTCACCCTACGATACCGCGGTTGCTCCCGAATGTGTTGCTGCGGTTGAGGAAACTGCGCGGATTCTGGAAAACCTGGGACACAAGGTTGAATACGCCCGGCCGGAGTTCGATGGCATGGCGCTGGCCCGTTGCTACCTTGGCCTCTATTTTGGAGAAGTGTCGGCCTTGATAGCGAAAGCCAGGAGCCAGCTTGGTGCTGCAGACAGTGATTTTGAGCTGGATACACGGTTGATGGGCATGCTGGGTGATACCATGCCGCTGTCCGATTATGTGCTTCGTCGCCAGCAGTGGAATGAGTTCGCCCGCGCGCTGGGCGCGTTTTTTGCGGGCTACGATCTTTACCTCTGCCCCACCACCGGCCAATTGCCTGCGCGCATCGGTGAGCTGGACACGCCGGCGCACCTGAAAATGGCCGCAAAGCTGATGTTGGCCCTGAAGGCGGGGAAAGTGCTGCACCGTAGCGGCCAGGTGGATCAGATTGCGATGGACAGCCTGGCCCGCACACCATTTACCCAGCTTGCCAACCTGACCGGAACACCGGCCATGTCTGTGCCCATGCACTGGACGGCCGATGGGCTGCCCGTTGGTGTGCAGCTGGGCGCGCCCCATGGCGGTGAAGGCGTATTGCTGCAGCTGGCGGCTCAGCTTGAAGAAGCCGCGCCCTGGTTTGGCTATTACGAACGGCTGGAAAATGCTTTTCCTGCAGCGGGCTTGTGATCTGTTGATCGAAACCCCACGTTTATCTTTCTACGCGTATCAGGCTATGCTGTGTGTCAGGGAGACCATCTTCCTGTTACACCCTGATGGCATCGAGGAGGCGAGCGTATTATGAACCAACCGATGGCAATCGAAGAACTGGTATCAGTAGCACAGGCAGAAGCCATGGGAGAGCTGGATGCTCCCATGATGGCGATTGTTCTTGCCAGTGAACAAAGTTATGACCTGCCCATCAACTCACTTGAAACCGATGCCGACAAGGCACGCTGGGGATTGATTCTCCGCGCTGCCCGGGAGCATGTTGAAGCGGATGCCGTGGCGGTTTTGTACCCGGCCTGGACAACCATTCGTGAGAAAAAGAAGGAAACCGAAGCAGATGATGGCCTTGAAGCCTCATCAAGTGATAGCTCCGAGGACGAGCCAAACGAGCCGATAGATACCTTGTTTGTGCAACTCCACACTCGGGATCATGTTTACTGGCGTGGATTTGAACAGATCCGGGACCCCAAGCATCAGCGCATCATCGGCTTTCGCCGTATCAAGGCGTTGTCTACGGATTACCGGCGTGACGAGGAGCCATCAATCGCCTCCTGGCTCAGCACGCTGTTTGACCCCCTGCCAGAACATGGTGAGGATATGGACGTTGATCTTGAACTGTCTGGATTTATGGATGAACCGGAAGTCAGTGCTGCGCTGTATCCGAGACAGTTGCGGGCGTTGCACTAACTGATAATTCCCAAAACCTGAATTGAAATGCCGGGCCAGGCGCCCGGCTTTCAGGACCCACAACCATGGTAAATAACGCCCGCTGGCTATCCGATGCCATTGCCCGTATTGATGCAGATTTCAATCGATCATCTGACACCCACCTGATCAAGCTGGATCTGCCCGGGCTGCGGAATGTAGATATCTACCTCAAAGACGAGTCGACCCACCCCACCGGCAGTCTCAAACACCGGTTGGCGCGCTCGCTTTTTCTGTTTGGGCTCTGTAACGGCTGGATCACGCAGAATACACCCGTCATCGAAGCATCCAGCGGTTCTACGGCGGTGTCCGAGGCCTATTTTGCCAAGCTCCTGGGGTTGCGCTTCATAGCTGTGATGCCCAGAACGACATCGGCCCAAAAAATCGCCAAGATAGAATTTTATGGTGGTGAGTGTCATCTGGTTGATAACGGCAGCGAGATTTACACCGAATCGCAGCGGTTGGCCAGTGAGCTGGGCGGTCACTACATGGATCAGTTCACCTATGCCGAGAGAGCAACGGACTGGCGTGGCAACAACAATATTGCTGAGAGCATTTTCCAGCAGTTGCAACGGGAACCACATCCTGTTCCTCGCTGGATTGTGGTCAGCGCCGGCACTGGTGGCACCTCCTCAACTATCGGGCGTTATATCCGCTACGGCGGCCACATCGCTCAAGGCTGTGAACTGTGCGTAGCCGACCCTGAAAACTCGGTGTTTTATGAGGCTTTCGCCAGCGGCCGATCGGATATCACTGGCCAGTGCGGCTCACGTATTGAGGGTATAGGCCGCCCAAGGGTGGAGCCCTCTTTCAATCCCGCGGTTATCGATCGCATGGTGCGCGTGCCTGACGCCGCCAGTTTCGCTGCGTTGCGCTATCTCGAACGGCACCTGGGGCGGCGTTGCGGAGGGTCTACGGGTACTAATCTGATTGCCACGCTGAGCCTGGTCAGCGAGATGCAAAAAGCTGGTGAGAAAGGTTCAGTCGTCACACTTCTGTGTGACGGTGGCCATCGCTATATCGACACCTATTTCAACCCCGCCTGGATTGCCAGCCAGGGGCTGGATCTAACGGAATGGGAGAGGGCCCTGGATAACTTCGATCGTAGCGGCGTGTTTGAGCCAGGCCTTGAAAGCACGACCACGGGCTGATTCTGCGCGTTGCTCAACGGTACGAGTTCTTGTAGCGATTTGTGGGTTCGGGTTTGGTGGGTGAATAGGCTATAATCGTCGGCTTTATTCTTGCACTCACAAGGCGCTGATCGTGATTGTATTTGACCAGGTACAGAAGTCGTATCAGGTGGACGGCCGGGCGATCCCCGCGCTGCACCCAACCGATATGACCATTGAAAATGGCGAGGTTTTCGGGATTGTCGGGCATTCCGGGGCGGGAAAATCCACGTTGGTGCGCCTGATCAATCTTCTTGAGCCGCCAACAGGAGGTGAAATTCTGATTGATGATGAGAATATCACCCGCTACAGCGCTGCCGAATTGCGTGCGTTCCGCCGTAAAGTCGGGATGATTTTCCAGCACTTCAATCTGCTTTCCTCAAAAACCGTTTCGGACAACATCGCCTTCCCCATGAAGTTGGCGGGTATATATTCCAAAACGGAAATTCGCGATCGGGTGCAGGAATTGCTGGATCGTGTTGGCCTGGCTGATCACGCCACCAAATATCCTTCTCAGCTGTCGGGCGGTCAGAAACAGCGAGTGGGTATAGCCCGGGCATTGGCATGCCGACCAACCATCCTGTTATGTGACGAAGCCACCAGCGCACTGGACCCCCAAACGACCCAGTCGGTGCTGCGTTTGCTTTCCGAGATCAATAAAGAGCTTGGCCTCACCATCGTGCTGATTACCCACGAAATGGATGTTGTGCGCAGAGTATGTGACCGGGTTGCAGTAATGGACGGTGGTCGCGTGGTGGAAATGGGCCCTGTGAGTGAGGTTTTCCTGCACCCGAAACACCCTACCACCCGGGACTTCGTATTTGAAAGCGAAAGCATCGATAGCCAGGAAATGCAGGAAGACCTGCAAAAGGCCAATGGCCGTATTTTGCGGCTGACTTTCAAGGGCGAATCCACCTACCAGCCTCTGCTGGGCAGCGTGGCACGTGCGTCGGGTGTTGATTTCAGCATACTTTCTGGCCGCATCGATCACATAAAAGACACGCCCTACGGCCAGCTAACGCTTTCGCTTATCGGTGGCGACCTGGAGGCGGCCATGACCGCACTGGAAGCAGCCGATGTACACGTGGAGGTGCTGCGCTGATGGAAGCCTTACTAAGTAACGTGGATTGGCCAGAAATTGGTATAGCAAGCTGGGATACACTGGTAATGGTAGGCATGTCGCTGCTGTTCAGTGTGCTGGCTGGCCTGCCCATTGGTGTATTGCTGTTTTTAACCAGTAAGCGACAGCTACTGGAGCAGCCATTGGCATATGGCGTATTGTCCTTTGTAGTGAACGTGCTTCGCTCAGTGCCATTCATTATTCTGCTGATAGTGATGATTCCCTTCACCGTGATGTTGATTGGCACCTCATTGGGTGTGGCCGGCGCGATTCCGCCTCTGGTTGCCGGTGGTGCGCCCTTCTTTGCAAGACTGGTGGAAACCTCATTGCGTGAAGTGGACCGTGGCATCATTGAGGCCACACAGGCAATGGGTGCCAACGTGCGACAGATCATTTTTGGTGCCTTGCTGCCTGAAGCACTTCCGGGCATCATCGCCGGCATCACTGTTACTGCGATCACGCTCGTGTCCTACGCGGCCATGTCTGGCGTTATTGGTGGTGGCGGCCTGGGTGATCTGGCCATTCGGTTTGGTTACCAGCGCTTCCAGACAGACGTAATGGTCATCACTGTCGCGCTTCTGGTCATCTTCGTACAAGTGCTGCAGATGGCCGGCGACCGTCTGGTTCTGTATTTCAGTCGTAAGTAGTTATTCAATTTAACAGGAGAGTGAATGATGAGCTTTAAGAAAGCCCTGGTGGCACTGGCTGCCGCATCTGTTTTTTCCGCTGCGGTCTCCGCTGAGAAGCTGTCTGTAGCAGCAACCCCTGTACCCCATGCTGAACTGCTGGAATTTGTGAAGCCACAGCTGGCAGAACAGGGCGTGGAACTGGATGTGAAAGTATTCACCGACTATATCCAGCCAAACGTACAAGTAGACCAGAAGCGTATGGATGCCAACTTCTTCCAGCACCAGCCGTACCTTGATGAGTTCAATGACGGCCGTGGCACTAGCCTGGTGACGGTTGCCGGTATTCACGTTGAGCCGTTTGGCGCTTATTCGAACAAGATCAAGTCTCTGGATGAGCTGAAAAATGGCGCAACTGTTGCCATTCCAAATGATCCCACCAACGGTGGCCGCGCACTGCTATTGCTGCAGAAAGCCGGGCTGATCACTCTGAAAGACGGCAGCAAGATCACCGCAACCCCGCGTGATATTGCCGACAACCCGAAAAAACTCGACTTCAAAGAGTTGGAAGCGGCAACCTTACCACGAATTCTTGGCCAGGTGGATGTTGCACTGATCAACACCAACTACGCGCTGGAAGCGGGCCTGAACCCGTCTGAAGATGCGCTGATTATTGAAGGTTCCGAGTCGCCGTATGTGAACATTCTGGTTGCGCGTCCTGACAACAAAGACAGCGATGCCATGCAGAAGCTTGCGAATGCATTGAAATCTGATGCGGTTCGCAAGTTCATCAAAGAAAAGTATGAAGGTGCCGTTGTTCCGGCATTCTGATCGAAGCCAGAACACAACCTGAAAAAGCAGTACAAAAAAAGCCGGGCAGTGAAAACTGCCCGGCTTTTTGCATTCAGACACTGGCGCTGGTGATTACTCGCCACCCCAGTTAGCTGAGGGGTCTGGCGTCATCCGCAGGTAGGACTTCACCTTCTTGTAGCCCTTGGGGAAGCGCCTCGCAATCTCATCTTCATCCTGAAGCGATGGCACAATCACCACGTCTCCGCCGCGCTCCCAGTTACCCGGGGTGGCAACTTTGTGGTCGTCGGTCAGTTGCAGAGAATCAATTACCCGCAGAACTTCGTTGAAGTTACGGCCGGTGCTCGCTGGATAAGTGATGATCAGACGAACTTTTTTGTTCGGATCAATCACGAACAGCGAACGTACGGTAAGCGTGCTGTCGGCATTGGGGTGAATCATGTCGTACAGCTCGGCAACTTTACCGTCGTGGTCTGCAATAATCGGGAAGTTCACCGCGCAGCCCTGGGTTTCGTTGATGTCTTTGATCCACTCATGGTGGGAATCAACGGGGTCAACGCTCAGCGCGATGGCTTTGACGTTGCGCTGTGCAAACTCGTCTTTAAGTTTCGCAGTCAGGCCAAGTTCTGTGGTGCACACTGGCGTAAAGTCTGCCGGGTGAGAAAACAGCACACCCCAGCTGTCACCTAGCCAGCTGTGGAAAGAAATCTTGCCTTCACTGGAATCCTGTTCGAAATCCGGCGCAGTATCGCCTAAACGTAAGCTCATATTTGCTCTCCTTCGGTGTCACTTGTTAGTGGCTTTATTCGAGCTTCCAGCGGGCATCTGCCCACCGGAACTATCCAGTAAGTGTATACGAGTATCATTGGTGCGGGATGACCTGTTTGCAAGGGTCACTTGATTCACCTCATCCCGCACCGGATGCCTGTTGAGCTATTACTGTGTTAGAACCCTGCAGCCGTTTTTCGTTCAAAGTGTTCTTTCGTCAATTTGAATACAACCGGGCTGAGTAACAACAGGGCGATCAGGTTTGGCAGTGCCATCATGGCATTCAGTGTGTCTGCCACCAGCCATACCAGACCCAGATTTACGGTTGCACCAAGAGGAATGGCAAGGATCCAGGCAATACGGTAAGGCACGATAGCCTTCACCCCGAACAGAAACTCTACGCTGCGCTCTCCGTAGAATGACCAGCCAAGCAAGGTGGTAAATGCAAAGATTGCCAGAGCAAGAGCAACTACATAATCACCAATGCCCGGAAGCGCCTGCGCGAAGGCCATGGAGGTGAGTTCAGCGCCGGATTCGCCAGATGTCCAGGTACCAGAGGTAATGATAACCAGCCCGGTGATAGTGCAAATGATAATGGTATCGATAAAGGTGCCCAGCATGGCCACCATGCCTTGGTTAATCGGATTTTTGGTTTGGGCTGCCGCATGAGCAATTGGCGCAGAACCCAGGCCGGCTTCGTTGGAAAAGACACCGCGGGCGACACCAAAACGTATTGCGGCCCACACGGCTGCTCCGGCAAAGCCACCTTCTGCTGCAATGGGGCTGAAGGCATGCTCGAAGATCAGGGCAAATGCGTTTGGGATTTCCGAGAAATTAATGCCAAGAACAACCAGGCCTGCAACCAGATAGGAAAGTGCCATCAGGGGAACCAGGGCGCTGGCGACCTGGCCAATGCGGCGGATACCGCCAATCAGCACCAGACCCACAAGTACCATCAGAATAACGCCTGAGATCCAGTGTGGCAGGCCGAAGGTGGCCTCCATAACGTCGGCAACCGAGTTGGCTTGTACTGTGTTGCCAATGCCAAAGCCGGCAATAGCAGCAAAAATCGCAAAGAGTACACCCAGCCAGGCCCACTTTTTGCCAAGACCATTACGGATGTAATACATGGGGCCGCCAACGTGGACGCCACGTTCATCCACTTCACGAAAGCGTACCGCAAGCACGGCTTCAGAGTATTTGGTGGCCATACCCACGAGGGCGGTGAGCCACATCCAGAAAAGAGCACCCGGCCCGCCAAGGAAAATGGCGGTTGCTACGCCGGCGATATTGCCGGTTCCGACGGTTGCAGCAAGGGCGGTCATCAGTGCCTGGAACGGGGGGATTTCACCCTCGGATTCTGCGTCTTTGGAGCTGCGTCCTGACCACATTAACCTGAGGCCGGTACCAATCTTCAGCACTGGCATGAGTTTCAGGCCGAGGCTCAAGAACAATCCAACGCCAAGAATCAGTATCAACATGGGTGGTCCCCAGACCAGCCCGTTAATTGAACCAACAATGTTTTCAAAGGCTTCCATGGGGTTCCCCTTTTTGTGCCATGGCTTGATGTTGTGATTTAAACCGCAAGGAGTATAACTGGTTGAGTTTAGTCACATATTGGCATCTGTAAACTCAGAGAGTGGAAAATGGAGGATTAGGCGCCAATTGTCTATGTTTACAGTAGAGTATCGGGTCAGGAACCAGTTACTGCTGCTGGGCTATCAAAACCGTAAGGAGTTAACCATGTGTGCGCTTAAAGTCTCCAATGTCATGTCCAATCATATTGAGCCCATCCGTTGCGGAACACCGCTGACACAGGTGGTCAAGTCACTGCTTGAAAATCATATAACCGGGCTGCCAGTGGTGGATGCGGAGCGGCGTATACTGGGGTTCGTTTCAGAACAGGATTGCATCCATGCCTTGCTGGTCAGTAACTATCACTGTGAAGGTGACCCGATTGTGGACGATGTTATGTTCCGTGAGCCTTTGGCGATTTCACCAAACATGGCGATTGTTGACCTCGCCCAGAAACTTGGCTCTGGTAAGCCGAAAGTTTACCCTGTTGTGGAGCATGGAAAGCTCATTGGAATTGTGACGCGCGCAGCGGTTCTCGCTGAGCTTGCCCGCATTGGGTGTGGGCTGGAACTTTCGAAGGGCACCCGCGACGACGACTGATAAAGCCCAGCCGCTAAACACAGCCTTCCCGATAGACAGAGGGAGGGTATGTGGAATTTATATCTGTAGCTTTATATGACGCTTTTAAGGCATTTTGTTACAAAGCGTAGCATCTGGAGCTTATCGGGCCGTACTGAATTATGCTTGGGGAGCAAGCTCTGCCTGACCGGAATATACCAAGCATGTTGAAGCGCTTAAGAGCCGATTTTCGTCTGTCGATTATTACTATTCTGGGAGCTACCTCTCTCCTGGGCATTACCCCATTCGCGATCATGCGTTTTTTGCAGGGAGATCTTGTTGCCGGAGCTATAGATACCACTCTTGTGCTGACCATCTTCGGAGGTATGGCCTATGCGTGGATCACCGGCGATACGCGGCGCTCCGGGATGGTTCTTGCCATTATTGCCTGCTCGGGAGCCGTCGTTGTAGCTGTGGTGGTTGGCGAGGTGGGGCTGTTTTGGCTTTATCCTTGCCTTGTCACAACCTTTTTCCTGGTGAACCCGCGGGTTGCAACACTTCTCAATCTCACATCAATCGGTGCCTTGGTGCTTCAGGGTGATGTGTTCCAGGACGATATTCAGAAGTGGACCTTCACGGCAACGGCCATGGTGGTTAGCGCGACCGCTTATGCCTTTGCATTGCGCACGAACAGCCAGCGTGAGCGCCTGGAACAATTAGCGACTATTGACCCCCTGACCGGTGTTAAAAACCGACGTTCCATGGATGAGGAGCTTAATCTGGCAGCGGCCCATGCAGAGCGCACCGGCATTCCCTATGCACTGGTTATGCTGGACATAGACCATTTCAAGAAGGTAAACGATGAGTACGGCCACGGAGTGGGCGATGAGGTTCTCATTGATCTGGTGACGCTGATACGACACAGCACACGCAAGTCAGATGAGCTTTTCCGCTATGGCGGCGAAGAGTTCGTGTTGTTGCTGCCGGGCGTTGATGGTGCAGGGCTGGTTGCAGTCATGAATAACGTCCAGCACATCTTGCGGAAAAAGATGACGCACCCGGGCGGCCCAATCACCGTGTCGGTTGGAGTTGCACTGCTCAAGCACGGCGAGAGTGTGGGCAGTTGGCTGGAGCGGGCCGATGGGGCCCTCTACGAGGCGAAACAGGCAGGACGGGATCGGGTAGTGTTTTCCGATACCATGCCCGGGACTACGCCGGAACTAGCCACCTAGCGGCAAACTGGTTGCGGGGCGATAGCGGAACAGCCGCCAGCCCAGCAGCAGGCTGGCGCACGCCAGACCCCCCGTCAGCCCTACCCAGAAACCAGCAGCACCCATGGCCGGCACTAGCAGGTCCGTGAAAGTGAGAATATAACCTACCGGCAAGCCCACCCCCCAGAATGAGAACAGCATGATCACCATGGGAATGCCCGTATCCTTATACCCCCTCAGAGCGCTGATGCAGGTAACCTGAATCACGTCTGCCACCTGAAAAATAGCCGCGAACATTAACAGCCTTACCGTCACCGCCTGAACCTCTGCATCACTGGTGTAGAGCGCTGAAACGCCCTGTGAAAATGTAAATAACAGAGTGGCAAACACCAGAGCCGTTGTGGCGGCCAGAATCAGAGAGCTGCGGGAAATCAGCCGGGCTGTATCCGGTGCGCCAGCGCCGATCAGAAAACTGACCCGCAGTGTCAGGGCCATGCCAATGCTCAGTGGCAGCATGAACAACAAGGAGACAACGTTTAGAGCAACCTGGTGGCCCGCTACGACTACAGGCCCCAACGGCGCAAGAAACAGCGCGATTACCGAAAACATGCTGACTTCTACAAAAATGGTGAATCCGATGGGTATGCCAATACTCAAAACATAGCGAATCAGGGCGGCGTTTGGCTTGGCCCAGTCTGCAATCAGATGAAACTTTTTGAAAATCTTGCTGCGGCTCAGGTACACCAACAGTGCAATCGCAGCAACGCCATTGGAAATCGAGGTCGCCCAGCCGCAGCCAATGCCGCCCATGGCGGGTAGCCCGAGTTTTCCGTAGATAAAAATATAATTCAGGGGCAGGTTGATCAGTGTGCTCAGCAGCGAAAACGCCATGATTACGCGAGTGTGGCCAAGGCCATCTGTCAGGCCCCGAAGCGCGGCCATCAACAGGAGTGCTGGAATTCCCCATACAAACGCATCCAGGTAGCCCTGGGTAATGCGCGCAGTATTGGCTTCCAGGTTCAGCCCTTGCAGGACCGGGTGAACATTGGTGAGCAGCAGGATCATAATGATAGCCCCTACCCCCGCAATATAGAGGCCTTGCCATGTGGCCGGCATTATTTTTTCCGGAGTACGTGCTCCGTTGTAACCCGAAATGATGGGTTGCAGTGCCCCGAGCATCCCCATGAAGAACAGGAATAACGGTGCCCAGAGGCTGCTTCCTATTCCTACGCCCGCCAGGTCTTCTGCGCTGGCATGGCCCGCCATCACCGTGTCGATAACGCCGTTGGCCATCTGGGCTAACTGGGCAATCAGAATAGGTCCGCCGAGCATAGCTAGGGTTTTCCATTCGGTCAGTGTTCGCGAGACAAGCGATTTGCGAATTTCCGGTAGTGGCTGGTCGGCTTCATCCATAGTGTGCTGATCCGAAGGGCTTTTGTAGTTAGGCGTTAGCGGCTGAATTGCGGGCCAAATATCCTACCGGATCGCGAGGGTACGGGTTATAGGGAATTGTCGCGCAAAGGCACTGAAACTCACTTTAAAACCCGTTAAAGTACACGTCCATTTCATTCGAGTGTCAGTCAATATGGGGCTCCTGGTTTTCGTAACGGTTCTCTGGGCTTTTTCCTTCAGCTTGATTGGTGAGTTTCTGGCCGGTCAGGTCGACAGCGATTTTGCTGTGCTCAGTCGCGTATTGCTGGCCACGCTCATCTTTTTGCCCTTTACCCGCTGGCGTGGTGTTCCCGGGGGGCTCCGGCTAGGTGTTCTGGTTACAGGCATGTTGCAGTTTGGTATCACCTACCTGTGCCTTTACCGCTCATTCAGTTACCTGACCGTGCCGGAAGTTCTTCTGTTCACCATATTTACGCCGCTCTATGTCACCCTGATTGACGATGCACTATTCCGGCGATTTTCTCCCGTGGCGTTGGTTGCTGCAGCCATAGCCACATTTGGTGCGGGCATTATTCGTTATGACGGGTTGAGTGAAGACTTCATTACGGGCTTTCTGCTGCTGCAGGTTGCCAACTTCACATTTGCGGCGGGTCAGGTGGGCTACAAGCACGTGATGCAGCGCTATCCACTGGATATTCCGGCTTATCGCACTTTCGGCTACTTCTTCATAGGTGCGCTGATTATTGCCCTGCCGTCGTTCATGATATTTGGCAACGCCGAGCGTTTGCCTTCAACGGCCCTGCAATGGGGCGTTTTAACGTGGTTGGGCCTGGCGGCTTCCGGGGCCGGCCTGTTCCTGTGGAACCGTGGCGCCTGCAAAGTGGATGCAGGCACACTGGCCATCATGAATAACGTGCTGGTGCCTGCCGGGTTGGTGGTAAACCTTGTGATCTGGAACCGTGATGCCGATCTGACAAAACTCGCTTTGGGCGGCGCCATTATCGCATTTTCACTCTGGGTGAACGCTCGATTGCACCCCCGTGCGCGCCTGGCCGGGGCCGCATAACCAGTTAGATGCCGCCTCAGAAATGGGGCGGACTGATAAATCCTGTTACTCAGCTTTACGTTTGATGAATATCAATAAGTTGAGCAGATCTATATTGTGTGGCACTTCCCATTCCCGCCCGCAATGAGTAACAGACCAGAACATGCGCAAGAACCTCCCCGTAACCCAGCGTGAAGTAAAGATGCGCAAGGGCGCCCGGCTTATTACCACCACTGATCTCAAAGGCGTTATCACCTACTGCAACGAAGAGTTTGCGGAGATAAGTGGTTTTTCCGAGGCTGAGCTGATTGGCCAGGCTCACAACATTATTCGCCACCCCGATATGCCGCAGGCCGTATTTGGCGACATGTGGAGATACCTCAAAGCGGGCAAGGCCTGGATGGGCCTGGTTAAAAACCGTACAAAGAACGGTGATTTCTATTGGGTGAGTGCCTATGTGACCCCAATCCGGGAGAACGGCCAGGTGAGGGGCTATGAGTCGGTGCGGGTAGAGCCGGCTCGTGAAGACGTAGCAAGGGCTGAGAAGCTCTACCCACGAATCGTTGCCGGCAAGCCCATCCGGCACAAGTTGAGCCGAGTCCAATCCACACTGAAAACAGCCTGGCCACTCATTTTATCGCTGGCACTGAGCGTTGTTGCTCTCGGGTTTGAGAAAACCTGGTTAGCAGTTGGGCTGATTGTAACGGGCCATCTTTTGGCTGCACTCCTGTTCCAGAAAGGCCTTACAGGCCGGCTTAGAAAGCTGTTGGAGCTTCGCCCGGATGCATTCCATGACCCTGTCGTCGCTCGTACCTACAGCGGTGAGGCTGGAACTTTCTCCCAGTTGGCCATGTTGCTGATTAGTGAAGAAGCCCGAGTGCGTACTGCTCTTGCAAGAATTGAAGATCAGGCAGAGCTGCTTTTCGAGCAAGCCCGGGCCTCCCATGGGTATATAAGTGATGGGGCCCTGGCCATTGGGCGCCAGCGTGCTGAAACAGATCAGGTAGCCTCTGCTATCACAGAAATGACGGCGTCCATTCAGGAAGTCACAAGCTCCATGTTGAGCAATGCCAACGAGGCGGAAGAAGCAGATCGCCTAGCGGTGATAGGCAGTGAGCGCAGCTCGGAAGCACTTGTGGCCATTCAGCAGCTGGTGACCAGTGTAAACGGGATTGGTCAGGCCATCAGCAGGCTTGGGGAATCCACCAAAAGCATAGGTGAGGCCACCAGCCTGATTTCAGACATTGCGGATCAAACTAACCTGTTGGCCCTGAATGCGGCCATTGAGGCAGCCCGTGCCGGAGAGCAGGGTCGTGGTTTTGCGGTTGTTGCGGATGAGGTCAGGTCGCTGGCCCGGCGCACGCGTGAGTCCACCGTACGCATTCAGGATGTAATAGATGATTTTCGCTTGCAGGTAGGCGCTGCAGTCCAGGCTACTCAGGATGGTGAGGCGGTTGCCGGCCAAGGCCTGGAAAAAGTGAGCGAAGCTGAGAACTCGCTGCGGGATATTGTTACATCCATAAGAAACATTTCTGGCAGTTTTATCAGCATGTCGGCAGCGTTTGAGGAGCAAAATCAGGTGTCTGAGGAAATTAATCGTCAGATTATCAACATTGCCGAGCTGGCAGACCACAGCGAAGAAGAGGCCAGTTCCGCCAAACAAAGCAGTGATAGCCTGAGCAATATGTCCCATGGGCTGAAAGATCTGGTTTCGCGTTTTCTCCACAAAGGCGATTAGGTGTTCCTGCAGGGAATCCGGGGCCAATCTGTTGCTGGCTCTGGTATCCCACGGCTACTGCTGGCAAAATTCCCACAATTTTTTCAAATCCGAGTCCTCAGCCAAAAGCACAGGAACTAAACATGTCTCAGTCTAACCCGGCTTCAACTAACGATTCCGGCGTATCCCGCGGCCTATGGTCTTCTCGCTTTGCCTTTATTCTTGCCGCAACCGGTTCCGCGGTTGGTCTTGGAAACGTGTGGAAGTTTCCTTACATCGTAGGTGAGAACGGGGGCGGTGCATTTGTGCTTGTTTACCTGTTGTGCATCGCCATTATCGGCGTGCCCATCATGATGGCTGAGATCTACATAGGCCGCAGCGGCCGCCATAACCCGATAGGCAGTATGCGGTTGGTTGCCGAGCGCAACCTGAGCTCACCTGCGTGGCGAATCTCAGCCGTTATCGGCATGATCGCCGCCTTTGTAATTTTGTCCTTTTATTCTGTTATTGGTGGTTGGGCCGCATCCTATATTGGCCATGCCGCAATGGGTGATTTTAACGGAGGCAACGCAGAGTCGATTGGTAAGCTTTTCGGTGATCTGCTGGCGAGCCCCAAGCAGTTGTTAGCCTGGCATACGGTGTTTATGGCACTGGTTATCCTGGTGGTGTCTCAAGGCCTTAAAAACGGGCTGGAGAGGGCGGTCAGCATACTCATGCCGGCGCTGTTCATACTGTTACTGATAACGGTTGGCTACGCGACTACCACAGGGCACTTCGGTGAAGCCGTCAGCTTCCTGTTCAACCCTGACTTTAAAGCTCTGACAGTAAACGGTGTGCTGATTGCTTTGGGCCATGCGTTCTTCACGCTCAGCCTGGGCATGGCCATCATGATGGCATACGGCTCGTACCTCGGGCGCGATGTGGCTGTCGGGCGCACCGCGGTAACCATCGGGCTGATGGATACTGCCGTGGCACTGCTTGCCGGCCTGGCCATTTTCCCGATTGTATTTGCCAATGGCCTTGAAGCCGGTGCCGGCCCGGGCCTGATATTCCAGACCTTGCCACTGGCGTTTGGCAGCATGCCCATGGGCGATCTGTTCGGAACCCTGTTCTTCGTGTTGCTGCTGTTTGCAGCCTGGACCTCGGGAATTTCTCTGCTGGAGCCAGTTGTTGAATGGGTAGAAGAGAACACCAATATGGAGCGTTCGGGCAGTGCCATTTTTGTTGGCGTGCTGTGCTGGCTTCTGGGTATTGCCTCCGTGTTGTCGCTGAACGTCTGGGCCGATGTTGCACCCCTTGATATGTTCGCGCGTTTTGAAGGCAAAACGATTTTTGACCTGCTGGACTTCTTTACAGCCAACATCCTGTTGCCGCTGTCGGGCTTGCTGACGGCGATCTTTGTAGGCTGGTTTGTAGCTAAAGAGTCACTGAAAGCAGATCTGGGAATGAGCGACGGTACCTTTGCACTGTGGCTGAACTTCTTGCGTTTTGTTACGCCGGTGGCGGTTGTGATCGTGTTTGCATACAACTTGCTGGTGTAATTGCCCCGGAAATAAAAAAGCCCGGAAGGCAGTAGTGCTTTCCGGGCTTTTTTTTGTGGATAAGACTCAGTCTTCGTCGTCGTTCAATACGGCCTTCAATGCTTTCAGATGAGGCCTGATGGCTTCAATGTCGGCAGCAGGTACATTGTCTGCGGTTTTTGTCATGTTAATGGCGGCACCCATCATTGCCTGCATTTGTGCTTTTATTTCAGGTGACAGGTTCGGATCGCTTTCCATTTCTGCCATAACTTCGGCCATTTCCGAGGTGGCGTCAGCACTTTTCATTTCAACCGCCATCATTGCTGCGAAAACCCGGTCACCAACAGATGCCCAGGATGGAAGGTTTTTGAAGCCGTGCTTTTTAACCAGGCTTTCGTACTTGTCATAGGCGGGGCCGCCTTTCATTTTTTTCACGCCTTCAGAAAAAAGCCGTGACAGGTCAGGCATTGAGTCCATATCTTCGCCGTCGGCGTCTGGCCAGCCCTCAGTGCCTTTATATTGATCCTCCAATATTTGAGCGTCCTGCATGGAAGCAATAAACGCACGAATTGTTGAGTCAGTCAGCTTCTCTGCCTGTGCAGAGAATGCCAGTATCGATAGTAGCAGTGTCAGCATACACTGACGGATGGTGTGACCCCTGAACATAGAACGCTCCTTATTCATAACGTTAAATTGCATGATTCCACCTTTCTTATTCGATGGATATACAACCTGAGTTCGAGCTTCAGATTAGACCATAGCTTTTATCTTGGCGACGGCCTCGCGTAAAGGGGGTTGCTAAGGCCAGAGGCAGATGTGGTTTTAATAAAACCGTGAACTTTTAGCGCAAGAGTCGCTCCATAATGGAGCACGCAAAAGAATCCACAGCGCTACAGGTTCGTATAAGTTCGTGAGCGTTTTTCAACGTATCTCTCAATAGTGAACCCAGGAGAGTTGTTATGAGCCGCAAAATGCTCGCAATAGTCACTGCACTGTTTATAGCCGCACCCGGTATCTACTATGCCGCCGCTGCCACGGCTGAGGAAAACACAGCCAGGACTAGTGAATATGCGCCGTCAAACCCCGATTTGAAGGTCGCTACCTTTGCCGGTGGCTGTTTTTGGTGCGTTGAGGCGGGTTATGAAAAGATCCCCGGCGTAGTAGAGGCTGTCTCAGGCTACGCAGGTGGAACTGAGCCTAACCCGACCTATCAACAGGTCGCCTCGGGTAGCACCGGGCACACAGAAGCGGTGCAGGTTTACTACGATCCGAATGAAATAACCTACGAAGGTTTGCTGCAAGGCCTTTGGCGGATAATGGACCCGACAGATGCCAACGGCCAGTTTGTGGACCGTGGGCAACAGTATCGCCCGGCGATTTTCTACCATAATGCCCAACAGAAGAAGCTGGCAGAAGCGGCTAAAAAGGCACTGCAGGCCTCCGGTATTTATGAAAAGCCGGTGGTCATTGAAATTACGCCATTCGATACGTTTTACGATGCTGAGAAGTACCACCAGGATTATTACAAAACGAATCCTGTGCGCTATAAGTTCTACACCTACAACTCGGGCCGTTATCAGTTTATTGAGAGCGTGTATGGCGATGACTATGAACTGGACTTCAGCCAGTTCAAGCCGGACGACAAGGCAATGAGTCGCTCGGGTGAGAATAAAGGCTTTGATCCGGCGACCTTTGTGAAGCCGGATGCCGAAACGCTGAAGCAATTGCTGACCAGCACGCAGTATGAAATAACCCAGAATGACGGTACCGAGCGTGCGTTCAGCAACCCCTACTGGGATAACAAGCAGCCCGGAATATACGTGGATGTGGTCTCAGGTGAGCCGTTGTTTTCTTCCCGGGACAAATACAAGTCCGGAACCGGTTGGCCGAGCTTTACCCGCCCACTGAGCTCGGACGCGGTTGTGGAAAAGGAAGACAACGGGTTCTTCATGAAACGTACCGAGATTCGCAGCCGGTTTGCCGACTCGCATCTTGGGCATGTGTTCAATGATGGCCCTGCACCTACCGGCTTGCGCTACTGCATGAACTCAGCAGCGATGAAGTTTATTCCGCTGGAGGAAATGGCCGCGGCAGGCTATGGCGACTGGATTGCTGAAGTGAAGGCGCAGTAATAGTACCGAAAGCTCTTTGATCGGTTTACAGCCATAAATTGCCAATAGGTGTTTCCAGGCTGAAGTGATGTTGTATCTGAGCTTGCAGCAATTCCGCAGTGGCAATGGCATCCACCAGAGCGTTATGGGCGGCATAGTGAGGTAGCCCGTAACGCTTTCTGCTATCTCCAAGACGTATAGATGTTGGTTTTTCCCCCACCAGACGTTTAAAGAAAGAAGGTTGTCGGTCTGGGTGCAGATGCGCCTCTATGGCCATTGTGTCGATAAGAGGAAAACGAATTCCTTCATCAAGGCGGTACTGTAAGGCCACGTTCAGGAAAGGCCGCTCGATATGCCTGAAGTGTACGACCGGAATACGGCCGTTCAGGCTGGCAAATACCTCCTCAAGTATTTCTGACAGATCTGGCGCATCGCTGATATCAGCGTGGGTGATGCCATGGAAAGTCACTGATGTCTGGTGCAGTGGCAGTCTTGGGCGGACAATCCAGTGTTTTGCCTGGTTAAGCAGAATGGCATCCAGTGTAAATGGCACCAGCCCGATACTGACGATTGAGTGAGCTTCTGAATCCAGGCCTGTTGTCTCAAAGTCCAGCGCTACCATGGGAACCTCGGAGATGGGCGTGTCCTCAGAAACGCAGCCGGCTTCATAGAATGCCTTCAGCACGGGCGCTTTGGCACTTTCCGATAGAGCCCGGTATTGCTCGGGCCATGGCAGGGATTTAACGGCATCTGGCACAGGTTGGTTTTCAGACATGCCGGGTGGCCTGCGAGTTATAGCGGAACCGCAGAAACTTCTGGGCGTTGCTCACAACCTGAAACGCATCCTTGAGATGGCTGCGTTCGAATGGCGACAAGTCTTCCGGCCGCACGTTGTTGTCTGGCTCTTCCCCTGCCTCAAGCGCCAGCGCCTGGTGGCGAATACGCACAATAGAAATGAACTCCAGTGCATCCCGCAAGTTGCTCAGATCGTCTTCCATAATCAGTTTGGTTTTACCGATGCTTTTCAGTCTCTCGAAAGAGTTCTGGGCCCGCGAACCGGAAGCCAGTGCGTGAATACGGATCAGGTCAGACAGCGGTGCGGTACCCCGGCGTTTAAGGTTGAAGGTTTTCTGATGCTTTCCGTCTTCCTCAAGTACAAAGGTGCGGAAAAAGCCAAGTGGCGGCGTTCGGTTCAGAGCGTTACGCGCCATAAGTGTCAGGAATAGCTGGCTTTTGCTGGCCTTTTCCGCGACCAGCGCTTTTAGTTCTTCGGCATATTCTGTGCGGCCGTGTATGCCATCCAGATCAAAAAAGATATTGCTGTTCAGAAGGGCCTGCGCCTTGGGGTTTTCTATCCAGTCGGTAAAGTAGTCGCGCCACACCCTTAATGGCTGGCGCCATTTCGGGTTGGTCGCCATTATGTCGCCGGTGCAGTAGGTGTAGCCGCACTCAGCCAGCCCATCGGACACAAATTTTGCCAGTGCGAGAAAGTACTCGTCGTGTTCTTCCGGCACAAAACTGTTGTCCAGGATCATGGCGTTGTCCTGGTCTGTCACCACCAGTTGCTCGTCCCGGGCCATGGAACCCAGCGCCATGAAGCAGTATGGAACCGGTGGCGGCCCAAGTTTTTCTTCCCCCAGTTCCAGCAGTCGTTGCGTGAAGCTGCGACCAATGCCTGCCATGGCACTGCCAATCATGTGGGAGTTGGCATCTTCATTCACCATGCGCACAAAGCTGTCGCGTACATCCCGGCTGATTTTTTTCAGGGCTTTCACATCCTGCTGGTGGAAAATATTGCTCACCAGATACAGGCTGCTTTGGCTTTCGTACCTCACGATGTCCGCAAGAGCGATCACGCCCCGAACTTCATCTCCGTCTATGACTGGCAGATGGTGCACATTGTTATGCAGCATGGTGAGCATGGCTTCAAACACATAGCTGCTGGCCCGAATGGTTATCAGGCCAGTGGTCATGATGTCGCTGACCGGTGTTTCGGAAGGAAGTGCTTCAGTGACCGCCCGGGTGCGCAGATCCCGGTCGGTGATAATGCCCACCAGACGCTCACTGTCGCAGGTGGCACCGCACTCTTCGTCCATCAGCAACAGAGCCGACACGCCCTGATCGGTCATGATTCGCGCAGCTTCCTGGAGCCGCACAGTGGTGGGTGCAGAGACGGTTTCCCTGGAAATAAGCCGGTTAACGCGGGAGGTCATCAGAGCGTTGGACTTTTCCCGGCGGGACACGGCCGAGCGCAAACGGCTGCGGTCTTCAATCTCCACAAAGTCTGCAAAGTTTTCGTCGTTTTCAAACAAGTGGTGAAACGTTTCGGCAGGAACGCGATAGAGCAGGCTATCTTCCAGTGCCCGGGCAGGAAATCTCACCTGGCCACGCATCAACAAACCAAACTGGCCAAAAATTTCGCCCTCACCTATGCGGTTATAGAGCTCGCCCGAGCGGCGGAAGATTTCCACTGCGCCGCTGCGCACATAATACATACGGGTGCTGGTTTGCCCGGTTTCCGTTATCTGGGTTCCCGCCCGCACATAACTGATCTCAATGTTGGCAGTAAGCTCGTTAACCAGTTCCTCAGGCATTTCATCAAATGGCGCATGCTGGATGAGGTGGTTACGGATGTCGATCAGTTCAGCCTGCATGCTGTCTCCCGGATGGAATTTGATAACGTTTGGGCAAAACTATAGCAGAAGCCGCCGGCTGCCGCGGTGGAGCTTGGGCCGAAAGGCCATATCAGCGTTATCCAACTTCGCAGCGGACATGGAGATTTTGCTAGGTGTTTGTCCCTAGCCGGCATCATTAAGTCGCATCAACTTGATAAGGATCAATCTGCATTTGCTTGGCCTGACTATGGTTAGCCTACTACCGGTTATGAAGCGTGTAATTCCAAGCAACTGAAATGCAGGAGATTTAAATGAAGCAGCAGCGCAAACTTTATCTGGCTATCGCTTTGATCAGTGGCGGTATGGCCGCCGCCTCGGCTTCCGCAAAAACCGTAGAAGTGCCCGATCTCGATATTGATACCTACGGCTGGGTGAACATGGCGGTGATGTATGGCGACACTGGCAACGGTTCTGAAACCTACATTGTGGACAACAAATACGCCTCCAGCCGTTTCGGCGCGAAAATCAGCAAAGAGCTGGATGATCTTGGTGTGCGAGTTGGCACCCATCTGGAGTTTGAGTATGAGCACAACGATTCAAGTAAAGTCACGCCGGACAACCGCTCGATAGGCGGTGAGCTGGAAGAGCGCCACCTTAACCTGTTTGTTGCGGGTGGCTTTGGCCAGGTTTCTATTGGGCAGGGCTCTGGTGCTGCTGATGGCAACACCGAAATTGATCTCTCTGGTACCAAGGTGGCGGCATTCTCTAACCTTGGGCTGGTAGGTGGTTCGCTGCCGTTTGTGGCAAAAGATGGCTCTGGTAACGACGTAAAACTGCTTCAGGCTCTGAACAACCAGGATTTTGAAGCACGCTACGACCGCGTGCGTTATGACAGCCCCCGTATTGGCCCTGTAACTGTTTCAGTGAGCCAGGGTTACAAGCAAAAAAGTGGCGGCACCGGCAGTGATGATGTAACCGAGCTGGCAGCTACCCTGACCTTGCCATTGGCGGGCAAGCTGGTTGCGGGTGTTGGCTATTCCCGCAAGGACGTTGGCGGTGCAGTCGATAAACTGGAAACCTATGGTGGGTCCGCTTCCTGGCTGCACACCAGTGGCTTCAACCTTGGTGGCGTCTATTCCATGCAGGAGGATAAAACACGAACCTCCTCGGACTTCTATATGGTGAAAACCGGCTACAAAACCGGCAACCACTCGGTAGCGATTCACCATGCGATCGGTGAAGACCGCACTGAGTATACGCCAGCTCCTGTAACCGATAGCGAAGTTAAAGCCTACGGCATCAGTTATGTCTATGCGCCAGCGAAATGGCTGGATGTGTACGCTTCGTTCAATAACTATCAGTTGAGTGCAAAAGAGCGCAGCTACGATGACATCAATATTGCTATGACCGGTGCCCGCGTGAAGTTCTAATCTGCCTTTGGAAATAAGTTCTCTCCAACCCTTGCCCCGTTCGCGGGGCTTTTTGCTTTTCGGTCGGTTGGCCAGTTAGCATGCACTCCTGATTCCCGGAGGCAGAATTGCATGCACACTTTGGTTCTTGGCGGTATCCGTTCCGGTAAAACTGCGCTTGCGGAGCGGTTGGCTTCGGGCACAAACAATTCAGTGGTGTACCTGGCAACCGCAACCGCCGGAGACGACGAGATGCGCACGCGCATTCAGCGCCATCAACAGCAGCGCCCGGATGGTTGGGGGCTTGAGGAAGAGCCGCTGGCCCTGGCCCAGGTGCTTGTCCGCCAGGCGAAGACCACGCATGCGCCGTGCATACTGATTGATTGCATGAGCTTGTGGGTGAGCAACCTGTTGCACGCAGGGGAAGCAATCTTTGCCCGGGAACGGGAAGCATTTTTAGATCAGGTAAGCCTTTATCCTGGCGAGCTTGTGATAGTCAGCAATGAGGTAGGCTTGGGTACGATCGGAATGGACCCGCTCACCCGGCGCTTTGCGGATGAGCTGGGTTGGCTGAATCAGGCGTTGGCCGCGGTGAGCGACAAAGTGGTGATGAGTGTCGCCGGGCTGCCTATGGTGTTGAAGCCTTGAATGATCCGTGGGCTACAAGGCTTTGGAAAAGCCCGTGGGCCGAGGTGTCTACCTGTATTCTGCTGCGGCAGGCATAGGGCGTGGCCACGCTGGAGAACGAATGCTCCAGAGGGATGTTCATTACATCTGCAACAACCATTCGTATCACGCCACCATGGCAAACGATCAGGACCTTTTGGCCCGCAAGTTCTTCCCGCCAATGGTGCCAGCTTTCAGTAACGCGGCGATTGAAGTCCTTGGCTGTTTCACCACCGGGAGGCGTGTGGGCAACCGGATTCGCCCAGAACTGGCTTAGCCTCTCGCCATCGTTGGCCATTACCTCATCGGCCGTGCGCCCTTCCCATTCCCCGAAGTTGATCTCCCGCAAGCGCTCGTCCTTGTGCAGGGGAATCCCGCGGGTATCCGCCAACTCCTGAGCGAAGTGTACGCAACGCAGCATGGGCGACGTAACTATGGCATCCCAGCGGTCGCTTTCAGTAACCGCGCTTCGCATCTGCTGCCACCCCATCTCGCTTAGCGGGTCGTCTTTGCTGCCGCGATACATGGGGCCGCCTTCCGGCTCGCCGTGGCGAATAAGGTCAAACATGGATGTGCTATCAGCCATGATGCCAATCCTCTTTATTCCTGGTCTCTATTGCTAACGCCAGCGTCTTCAAAGCTGGCCATTTTGTTGTGTAGCTCACAGGCCATTCTCAGTAGCGGAATCGCTACAGCTGCGCCGCTGCCCTCACCAAGACGCATGCCAAGATCCAGCAGGGGTTCGGCATCCAGTGCCTCAAGAATGGCTTCGTGGCCCGGCTCAGCAGAGCGGTGTGCAAACAGTAGCCATGGGCGTATGTCTGGTTGCTGGCTTACCGCAAGCAAAGCTGCAACAGAAGCAATATAGCCGTCGACCAGCACCGGAATGGATCGTGCTGCGCAGCCAGCAAAAGCGCCAGCCAGAGCGGCAATTTCAAAGCCGCCAAAGGCCTTGAGCACGGCAATGGCATCCTCGCCATCGTCGTCGTTATCGTGGCGCTGAATGGCCAGAATGATGACTTCCGCTTTGTGGCGCACGCCCGCCACATCCAGACCCGTACCGGGCCCGGTCAGTTTCATGGGATTTTTGCTCATGAGTGAGCTGGCCAGAGCCGTGGCGGAAGTGGTGTTGCCTATACCCATTTCGCCGCCAATGAATAACTGGCTGCCCTTGTCTGCAGCACGCTGGGCTGCGGCATCGCCGTGGCTCAGCGCGGCGCATAGCTGCTCCGTCGTCATGGCATCGGCTTCTGAAAAATTACGGGTGCAGGGTGCGATGTGAGCATCGATAACACCGGGTAAGTTGGGTGGAACATCCGCAACCGTTCCCAGGTTAACAACTTCCAGTTCCGCCCCAAGGGATTTGGCCAGCACGCTTATGGCCGCGCCGCCATTGGCGAAGTTGGCAATCATTTGAGCCGTAACCGCCTGGGGATAGGCTGAAACGCCTTCCTCACAAATACCGTGATCACCCACAAAAACGCTGATCTGAACACGATCAACTGCTGGCGTAACAGTGCCCTGCAGCCCGGCTAGCTGAACCGCCACGTTTTCAAGCCGGCCCAGCGAGCCGGCCGGCTTGGTCAGAACGCTTTGGCGTTGTGCGGCTCGTTCAAATAACAGTGCATCGGGTTGCTGGGGAGGGGTAGTCCAACTGCTGGGAAACGACATTTCACATACCTTCAGACATCAATAGATCGCAATGCCAGGAGCTATTGCGGTGATCAGGGCTTGGGTTCAATAGAGTATGGAGCGGGATCATACTCCGACTGGCTGTAATGAGGTAGGCTTGACGCTTTCATCGACTGACCGGCTCGGGATCACCAGTGTTGCTATTCGCTCCTTTGATTGTTCTTGTGCTTGCTCTCGCCCTTGATTGTCTGTTCGGTGAGCCCCGCCGCTTTCACCCTGTGGTCGGGTTCGGGCAATTGGTAAATGCAGCTGAAAAGCAATTTAACACCACACCGAATAATTCCCGGCTAAGTCTGTTGGCTGGTCTGTTTTCCGTGTTTTTGCTCACAGCGCCGTTTTTGGGCCTGGCGATCTGGACGTCTGCCACTCTTGATGGCTGGCCGTTGGTGTTGATTCAATCGATTGTCCTTTGGCTCGCCATGTCTCTTCGCGGATTGGCTGAGCATGGCAAAGCAGTGGCAGAGCCATTGCAGGCCGGCGATCTTGAGACAGCTCGTGAGCAAGTCAGTCGTATTGTCAGCCGTAAGGCGAGTGCGCTGGACGAAAAAGGTGTGGCTGCAGCGGCAACTGAGTCCATGTTGGAGAATGGGGCCGATGCGGTGTTTGCCAGTTTGTTCTGGTTCCTGGTTGCAGGCATTCCGGGTGTGGTGCTGCACCGAATGGTGAATACCCTGGATGCCATGTGGGGCTATCGCAACCCACGGTTTCTGTATTTTGGCCGAGTGGCAGCCCGGCTGGATGACCTTATGGGCTGGGTGCCGGCCCGCCTGACAGCGCTTACCTACATGCTGCTGGGCCATCGCAAACTGGCCTGGTGGTGCTGGAGAAATCAGGCGCCACAATGGGATAGCCCCAATGCCGGCCCTGTGATGGCGGCGGGTGCCGGCGCACTGAATGTTCGGCTTGGTGGGCCCTCACCCTATCCTTCCGGCGTCAAGCAGCGCCCGGTGCTGGGTGGTGCTCATGATGCGAGCTCCGCCAGTGTGGACGCTGCGATCGCATTGGTGCGGCGCGGTGTCTGGCTATGGCTTGTGGCGGTTCTGGTGACCACAGTGTTTATATTTTTGGCGTTGCATTCATCATGATGCTGGAACATGGAGGGCGCTTGAACCAAGCGGCAGAACGCTGGGGAATCCCTCGGTCGGAATGGCTTGATCTGTCTACCGGCATTAACCCCAATGGCTGGCCAGTGCCTGAGATACCGGCAGAGCTTTGGCAAAGGCTGCCCGAAGCCGATGATGGGCTTGAAGAAGTTATTCGCAAGTGGTCAGGAACGCCCGCGGAAGCGGCCTGTGTGCCTGTGCCGGGTAGCCAGGCGGCGATTATGGCGCTGCCGAAATTACGCAAACCCTGCCGTGTGGGTATACCCGTGCCGGGCTATCGTGAGCATGGCCACAACTGGCGGCAGGCGGGCCATGCAATTGTTCCGATAGGGCCTGAGCAAACAGGCGGTGGGGCGACAGGCTGTGATGACCGGTGGCTGGACCGGCTGGATGTGCTGGTGTGGATCAATCCTAATAATCCTACTGGAGCAATCGTCCCGCCCTCTACTCTCTTGCGCTGGCATCGGCGGTTGCAGAAGCGCGGTGGCTGGTTGGTTGTTGATGAAGCGTTTATGGATGCTACGCCGGCATTCAGTTTGGCGCCCCGTGCCGGTTTGCCGGGTTTGGTTATTCTGCGTTCTCTGGGGAAGTTTTTCGGGTTGGCTGGCGTGCGAGCGGGGGCGGTGCTTTCAGACTCAGTTGTTGCCGAGTCGTTGAAATTAATGCTCGGGCCCTGGTCCCTTAGTGGGCCTGGTCGTTTCGTAATGCGCAGGGCGCTAGAAGATGGGGCGTGGCAGCAGCAATCCCGGATGAACCTGCAGTTCAGCGCTTCCAGGTTGCGTGCAATGTTGCAGACAGCAGGGCTAACGCTGGTTGGTAGTGGCACGCTATTTCAGACCGTGCGTCTCGACAGGCCTCAGCCGCTGGCGGATCAGTTGGCCACCTGGGCGGTGTTGGTCAGGGTCTTTGAACAACCGGGAATGTTGAGGTTTGGGCTGCCAGGAGGTGAGAGCCAGTGGCAGAAGCTGGAAGTCGCGTTAGCGGGCAAGCCTTGCGATTAGTCATTGACCAGACATTAACGCGTTGTTAGCCTTGCCCTGCGTTTGTAGGTGCTGTTGTCGCGTAATCATCAACGCCCCAGCAGTGAAACGGGAAGCCGGTTAAAGTCCGGCACTGCCCCCGCAACGGTAAGTGAGTGATCGGCTAAGAAAGATGCCACTGTGTGCAAGCATGGGAAGGTTTGTGCCGATCAGCATACGCTCACAAGTCCGGAGACCGGCCTGTCAAACACACCGAACGCTGCGGAGGGCAGTTGCGGTGGGTAAACACCGGCCTGTCTCACGGAATTTCCCCACCCCTTGTTATGCTCCAGCCTGTTTTTTGTCGGGCTACGCTTCCCTTTGCAGCACTAAATAATCAACCATGCGGGTGCGCGTGGTGTGACTGCGAGTGTATGTAATGAAAGTTTCCCGATCGATTACCGGTGCTCTGGTACTCCCTTTTGCATTCAACCCCCTCTCGATAGCCATAGCCCAGGAAGCCGAGTCGCCACAACTGGATCCCATTGTTGTTACCGCAACGCTGGGGCCGAAAACGGTTGGTGAAAGCCTTGCGTCGGTCACGGTCATTGATGAGGAAGAGGTTCGTTCCAAAGCTCCTGCGGATTTCACTGACCTTTTGCGTGGCCAGCCAGGCATTAACGTGACCGGTAACGGCTCTTTCGGCAAAACGACAAGTGTATACACCCGCGGTGTTCAGAACGCAGGAACTGTATTGCTTGTGGATGGCGTAAAACTCCGTTCCGCAACCAGCGGTGGCGCTTCCTGGCAGTACTTTCCAACAGACCTGATTGAGCGTGTTGAAATTGTAAGGGGGCCTCGCAGTTCACTTTATGGTGCCGATGCCATGGGAGGCGTTGTTCAGGCCTTTACGCTTGATCCCAAGTACGGCAAGAGAGGTTGGGTCGAGGCCGGAGCAGGCAATTTCGATACCCAAAAAGTGAGCGCTGGTGTTTCAGGCTCCGTGGGCAACACAAGGTTCAGTCTGAGTGGTCTGCACAAGGAAACTGATGGTACGGCGATTATTGAAGACGGTGAGGATAAAGGTTTCCGCAATACTGCCGGTCTTGGCCGGGTAGTGCACGCCCTGGACAATGGCGGCGAAGCGAGCGTAATGCTGTTGCAGTCTGAAGGTAACACAGAGTACGAGGGTGGCAATATTGATTATATGATCCGAACCTTTGGCCTTGGGCTTATGACGCCTGTGAATGACAACTGGAAAACGTCAATTCAGTTTTCGGAATCGAGAGACGAGTCGGATACCTTCAGCAGCTTTAGTGACACCACCTATAACACACGGTTGCGGCAGGCCCAGTGGGAAAACACTTTCACATATAGTGTCCATGAACTGGTTGTGGGTACCGAGCTCCAACAGGACGAAGTTAGCAGTACCCAGGATTATTCCGAAACCAGTCGCACTAACGCCGCCGTGTTCAGCCAGCTACGGCTGAATTTTGGCCCCGTTGATGCTCAGTTCAGCCTGCGCAGTGATGATAACGAAGCATACGGAACCAAAGAAACTGGCGGCGTGGCGTTTGGCTATATGTTCGACCGCTCGCACCGTGTGCGTGCCAGCTACGGCACTGCTTTCAGAGCTCCCACATTTAATGATCTTTACTGGCCGCTGGCGTTCAATTACCAGGGTAACCCGGATCTGGAACCCGAGACGTCAGAAAACTATGAATTAGGTGCGAGCGGGTCATATGAAAGATGGTTCTGGGACCTGGCAATCTATCAGATGGACATTGAAAATCTGATTGGTTCGGGCCAGGTGGGTACTGTCGATACGCGGGTCAACATAGATAGAGCGCGAATTCAGGGTGCAGAAGCTAGCGCTGGATACGAGTACAACGGCTGGCGCACGGCTGTCGCCCTGACTTACCTGGATCCTGAAGACCGCAAAACCGGCAATCAGCTCCGTCGCATCACAAGTCGTACCGCCCGGATTGATCTGGACAAGGCGATCAGTGACTTTACATTCGGTGGGTCTGTGGTTGCAGAAGGCGATCGTTACGACGACGCGGCGAATAACAACCGGCTCGCAGGCTTTGCAACCTTGGATCTACGTGCGGCCTGGAATTTCGCTCCGGACTGGAATGCACGCCTGACACTGGTGAACGCACTGGATAAAGAGTACTCAACGGCCGAACGTTTTGATGGTGTAAAGTATATCGCTTCGGGTCGCACGGGTATGCTTACCGTGCGCTACGATCTCCGCTGAGCGAGAGTTAATTAATGAACTACTGGCCGGTTAAAGCATTGCTTTGCGCTCTTCTGACACTGCCCGCAATGGCGTGGGCAGAGGTGTGTGCTGAAGATCGACGGGGGGTGCAGGTGTGCCTGCCCGAACCGGCCAAACGCATAGCAACCCTGTCGCCAGGTGCAACAGAGCTGATGTTTGCAGCAGGTGCCGGGGAAAAAGTGGTGGCTGTGGTTAATCACAGCGATTATCCGCCCGCTGCACAGAAAATCCCGCTCGTTGGCAACCACACCCGAATAGACCTTGAGGCCCTGCTGGCCCTCGAACCTGATCTGGTAATCACCTGGGTAACGGGCAATCCGCCTGCCCAGATGGAAATGCTGCAGGAACTCGGCCTGACCACATTTGCTATTGAACCGCGAACGTTTGAGCAAGTGTCTGGCGTGATAGAGCGGCTTTCTGTTCTGGCTGGAACGGAAAAAGAAGGCTATGCAGAAGCGCAACGGTTTCGCGCAGGTATTGCGGCTATTGCAGAGAAATACCGCAATGTAGAACCAATACCGGTGTTCTATCAGGTATGGGAAACGCCTTTGATGACCATCAGTGATGATCATTTGATTGGCAAGGTCCTGCAGCTGTGTGGTGGCCTTAATGTGTTTGGTGATATGCCCCGGCTGGTGCCCAGAATCAGTGCCGAGGTTGTGCTTGCTGCCGATCCTCATGTCATTCTGACGGGCAGCGTGGAAGGCACAAGCGATGACGAACTTGATCACTGGAAAAGCTATTCCGGTATGACGGCCGTTGCCCGGGGTAACCTGTTCTTCATTCCCGCCTCTCCTATCTCCCGGCCTACGCCAAGGCTTCTTGAAGCCAGCGAGGCTGTGTGCCAAAAGCTGGATATAGCGCGTGAGAACTAATGCCATGACCAGATCTTTGCGGGCTCGGGATCAATGATTCGCTCGCTGTCTGTCCTGTGCGTTGTCGCTTTGCTGGCGGTGTTACTGGCCCTGGCTTTGGGCAGTGTGACCGTCTCTCCCATTGACCTGATTGCGGTTATACAGGGTGAAGGCAACGCGCTGCACCGCACGCTTTTGTGGGAGCTGCGTTTGCCGCGTACGCTTGCGGCGTTTGCTACCGGTGGTCTGCTGGCTGTTGCCGGCGCTCTCATGCAGGTTTTACTCCGCAACCCACTGGCAGATCCCTATGTGCTCGGGTTGTCCGGCGGTGCTGCCGTGGGGGCTCTGCTGGCCATGCTGACGGGTATGGGAACTCTTTTGATATCAGGGTCTGCCTTTGCCGGCGCTATGCTGGCCACTGTGCTGGTATTTGGCCTGGCCCATGGAACCGGCAGCTGGACTCCTTCGCGCCTTTTGCTGACGGGCGTAGTGGTTGCAGCAGGCTGGGGCGCGGTTATCACGCTTATGTTGGCTATCACCCCTTCTTACAAGCTCCCCGGCATGCTGTACTGGTTGATGGGTGATGTTTCCTATGCCCGCACACCCTGGCCGCCGTTGATGGTGTTGGCGTTATCCATTGTGCTGGTTCTGCCCCTTGCCCGTAATTTGAATGTGCTGGCCCGAGGCCCTATGCAGGCGGCGGCACTGGGCGTATCCGTTCGGCCTCTGGAGTGGACGATTTATATACTCGCCAGCCTGCTGACCGCAACGGCTGTTACAACCGCCGGCAGCATCGGCTTTGTGGGCTTGATTGTGCCCCACATGCTTCGGCTGGTACTGGGCAATGACCAGCGGATTATCCTGCCGGCCTGTGCCCTGGCAGGCGGCACATTATTGGTGCTGGCGGATACTCTGGCGCGCACGGTCATTGCGCCCGAACAGCTGCCAGTGGGTGTGATTACCGCTTTGCTGGGCGTACCTACCTTCCTGTACCTGCTGCACCGGAGCCGCTGATGAGTACGTTGCGCACCCGTGGTTTGGTTATCAATGTACCGGGACGGCCTGACGGTTATGCGCTGGATATGGATATTGAACCTGGCCAAACCTGGGGTGTGCTGGGCCCCAACGGTGCCGGCAAAACCACCTTGCTGCACACCCTCGCGGGTTTACTTCCTGCACGCAGCGGTCAGGTACTGTTAAATGAGTCACCGCTAGCAGACCTGAAGCGCCGTGAGATTGCCCGTCATATCGGGCTGGTGTTTCAGGAACGACAAGACAGTTTTCCCGCGACCGTTATGGAAACTGCCCTGATAGGACGGCACCCCTGGTTATCCCCCTGGGAAAGCGAGCAAGGTGACGACCAGGCGCGGGCGCAGCAGGCCCTGACTTCGTTGGATGTGGATCACCTGTCCGATCGCTTGCTGAACACCCTGTCGGGTGGAGAGCGCCAGCGTGTCGCTATCGCTACATTGATGACCCAAAACCCGAATGTCTGGCTGCTTGATGAGCCCACCAATCATCTGGACCTGCACCATCAGGTCAAAGTGATGCACTTGCTTCGGAATCAGGCGCGTGACGGGAAAACCATTTTTATGTGCCTGCACGATCTGAATCTCGCTGCCCGCTGGTGTAGCCATGTCCTGTTGCTCTATACCAACGGCGATGCCTGTTGGGGGCCAGCTAACGCAATGCTTGAATCATCGGCACTTGAGAAACTGTATAACCAGAAGTTGATCACCGTAGAAGCGGACGGTGCCCCCGTATTTGTACCAGTGTCCGCCTGACTCACTTTATGAAAATGGTAAGCCAATGAGTAAAGCCGTACCGGCCGTGATGATTACCGCTCCCGCCTCCGGGCAGGGAAAATCCATGGTGACAGCTGCGTTGGCGCGCTTGCATCGTAACGCCGGGCGCGAGGTGCGGGTGTTCAAGCACGGCCCGGACTATCTGGACCCCATGGTGCTGGAAGTCGCGTCAGGAAACCCCGTTTATCAACTTCACCCCTGGATGACCGGAGAAGATGAGTGTCGCTGGCGATTGGCTGAGGCAGCACAAGACGCTGACCTTATTCTTATTGAAGGTGCGATGGGGTTGTTCGACGGCGACCCATCCAGTGCTGATCTGGCAAAGCTTATGGGTATTCCTGCATTGCCCGTGATCGACGCCAGTGGCATGGCTCAGACCTTTGGTGCTCTTGTGTTGGGGCTTGCTCGCTTTGACCCAGAGCTGTCTGTTTACGACGTGATTGCGAACAAAATTGGTAGCCCACGGCATGGTGAAATGCTGAAGGAACGGCTACCTGAAGGAATCCGTCTGTTAGGGGCTATCCCCAGAAACGACGCCATGAACATACCCGAGCGGCACCTCGGCTTGATGCAACCGGCAGAGCTGGGCAACCTCGACCAGAAACTGGATGACGCTGCCCACGTGCTGAAAGAGGCGGGGCTCGACGAATTGCCGAAAGCGGTGGAGATTCCCGCCGTTGAACCGGCAACTAAGCCGAAAGCGCTGTTGGCCGGCGTTCGTATTGCGATCGCTCGTGACGCCGCCTTCAGCTTTATCTATCGCGCCAACACCGAGCTGTTGCTGGCCATGGGGGCTGAACTGCACTATTTCTCCCCGCTGGAAGACTCGGAGCTGCCGCCCGCAGATGCCCTTTGGCTTCCAGGTGGTTACCCGGAGCTGCATGGCAATACGCTGGCAGAGAATGCCGCGATGGCGAATTCGATTCGTGGCTTTCATAACGCGGGTAAGCCGATATTGGCGGAGTGTGGCGGTCTGATGGCCTGCGCGGAAGAATTGTCGGATAAAGAAGGCGTTGTACATTCGCTGTATGGCCTCATACCGGGGCGCGCAGCTATGGCCAAGCGCCTACAGGGCCTGGGTATGCACAGCCTGACGGCGGAACAAGGCGAGTTGCGGGGCCACACTTTTCACCGATCCACGCTGGACACCACCTGGCAACCTGTTGCCCAAACTCGAAAGCAGGCGGGCACGGGCAGTGAGGCAGTTTTTTGTCAGAACGCTCTCGTGGCCACCTATTTTCACGGTTACTTCCCGTCAGCACCGGAACTTGTCGCTGCCATTTTCCGCGGAGAGGTGCTGATCTTTCCCAGCAACTCCCAGAAAGATCATTCGTAATCAAACATAATTTGTGAAAGGGCTTCCACGGATGCGATATCTGAAGGTATTTCTGGCGGCCATGACGGTAATTTTTGGGGCGCCTTCAGTGATGGCTGCTACCGTCGTGGGCATTATTTCCGAGCGTTCAGCCGCAGAAATGGCCGCGGGCGCTCATCGGTTTTTAGACCACAACCCAGACCACCGCGTGTTGCTGCGAACTCCCGATCAACTGGCCACTCAGAGCGACCAACAAGTGCTCGAGTTGCTCAAGAACGCTGATGCCATCGTGCTGGCGGCGGTGTTTGGTGACCAGGTGGAGCGCCTTGCCGGGTTGGTGAAAGTCGTCGTAGCGGGTGACGCTGCCGGGCAGATGCCAGTGCTAGGTATCAACAGTGATTGGCGTATTTCACGGCTGTCTCAGCTCAATGGAGAAAAGCCATTGGCGGAGCTGGATGCCGCTGGGCTCAAGGCCTTGGTCGCCGCGCCGGCAGCCGGAGTTGATGCTGCTGAGGATTTGGTAAACCGGCAGGCCCGGTTTCCCGGCCAGGCTGACTGGTTGGAAGGCCGTGCTTTCTATCAGGGCCGGACGCCGAACCATCTGGATGGCCTGATACGGTGGCTGTTGGCCAAAGCGGGACACGGCATGGATTACGAAAAGCCCAAGCCCCGCGCCAGTATCCGTTATTACCAGAATGGTGAAGCGAGCGTTGAGGCTTCAGCACTGACGCTGACCGACGCCCCCGTAGTCGTGGTTCTTGATCTGGACAGCGGAGACCGGCCGGGAGATCGGGATTTACTGAACGATACCTGTGCGGCTTTGGAAGCTCGGGAGCTTCAGTGTTTTGCAATCCTATCCCGATGGGGTGGTGCCAGCCTTGATGCCTTGCGCACGCTCGAAGAAGCGATTAAACCCGCAACATTGGCGGGCATTGTCAGCCTGCAGGATTTCACCATTGGCGGAGGTGAGGGCCGCCGGGAGGTTACGGAAGAGTTGATCCGTCTCAACGTGCCTGTCATCAAAGGCCTTAGGCTGGCTTCCCGGACTCGGAATCAATGGCAGCTTTCCGTTGATGGTATCCCCACCGATCAGGTGCATTACAACCTGGCCATGCCGGAACTTCAGGGTGTAAGCCAGCCCATGGTATTGGCAACGGCGGAGCCTGAAGAGATCGATCCCCAAACTGGCGTTGCGTTGACGCTGACACAACCGGTTCCAAACCGTGTGGCTGCATTGGCTGAACGCCTTCAGCGTTGGCAGTTGCTGCAAACCAAAGATAATGCCGACAAACGGGTGGCTATTGTTTATTACAACCATCCCCCCGGGCGCCAGAACATAGGCGCGGACAACCTGGATGTTCCAGCTTCACTGTTCCAAATGCTGAGCTGGCTAAAAGCCGAGGGGTACAGCACCGGCCCCCTACCTGACAGCCCGGAAGCCTTGCTCGACCTGGTTCAACAGCGCGGGGTTAGTCTGCCAGATGACCCGCGCTCGATGAAGGAAATGGCGACTGGGGTCCCTTCGATGAGCGCGCAAACCTACCAGGGTTATCTGCAATCTCTACCAAACGTTGTGCAGCAAGAAATAACCCACGGTCCGCTGGGGTATTTGCATGAACGCTTGGAACAAGCGCATCAATTAGGGGAGCAGGACTTGGCCCTAGGCATTTTGGATCGCGGCGTTAAGGATCTGCGGAATTTAATCGAGCATGTACAACACCCGAACCGGCCCGCAGCTCTCGCCCAGCTTGATCAATACGAAGCATTGTGGAGCCAGCGCCTAAAAGAAGGTGGGCATAAAAGCGAATTGAACGAACAGCGAGCTTTATTGGCCGATACGGGCATACCGGGGCTGAAAGGCTGGGGTGAAGCGCCGGGGCTGTCGATGGTGGTGGACGACCGCTTGATCTTCCCCGGCCTGCGATTCGGGAATATTTTCATTGGGCCCCAGCCACCGAGAGGCTGGGAGGTGGATGAAGAGCTGCTGCACGCGAATACCACTTTCCCACCAACGCACCAATATGTGGGCTTCTACCATTGGTTGAGAGACCACTATAAGGTCGATGCGCTGGTATACGTGGGGCGGCATTCCACCCGTGAATTCCTGCCACGGCGTCGCGCTGGCCTGACTGAGGATGATTACCCTGATTTGCTGGGGGGTAACCTGCCATTGATCTACCCCTACATCGTCGATGGCGTTGGTGAAGGCATTCAGGCCAAACGGCGTGCGCTGGGCGTGATGATCAGTCATCTGACACCGCCCCTAGCGGTTACTGAATTGTACGACGACCTGCTTGAAATAAGGCAGTTGGTGGAGACTTGGGAGTCGGCGACCGATCCTGATAGCCCAACCCGTGAGCGGGCGCTGCAAATGCTACGCGAGAAAATCTTGCTGCTGGATATCGGCGACGATATCGAACAGGAAATTGCCAATGAAATGGGGCTTTCCGCGGATGAAGTTTCGATAGAAGAGCTGTCGCCCGAGCTACTGGTTCACGAAGCCGGGCACTATGTGACGGACATTCAGGAGCATTTTATGCCTCTGGGGTTGCATGTGTTTGGGCAGGACTGGACCGACGAGATGCTGGACACGATGCTGACCTCAATGGCGAGCCAGTCAGGTAAGCCAGAACCGAGCTGGCGACAGAGGTTGGCGATGTCACCAGCGGCTGAACGGACGAGCTGGCTGAACGCGCTTGATGGTCGTTTTGTAGCACCCGGGCATGGCAACGACCCGCTGCGAACTCCAGAAGTCTTGCCAACGGGGAGAAATTTTCATACGTTGTCTGACGACCTGATTCCGACGCGAGTGGCCTGGTCACTGGCCGAGGATCTAGCCGCAAAAGCAGAAAAAACGGGCACCCGACAAAGTAACGAAAGTGATGCATTGGTTCTCTGGGCGTCGGACACGGTGCGGGACGAAGGCGTAATGATTGCCTTCGGCCTGAAACTTATGGGTATCCGCCCGGCGTGGAACAGCCGTGGCATTGTTAATGGTCTGGAGCGACTACCCGCAGGACCGGGCACAGATAACCCGGTTCGGCGTAACGTGCTCTTTACCACATCCGGGCTTTTCCGGGATCTATACGGAAGCAAGCTGGAGTGGCTGGATCTGGCTTCTCGGTACGCGCTGGCGGCCGCCGCAAAAACCATAGCGACTGAGCACCCGGATTTGGTGCCCGCACTCGATCAGGCCTTGCAGGTCTTACCGGTAGCCCTGCAAGAACGCGGTAGCGAATCGCTGGAAATCAATGGTGTGGCCGCACGCTGGGTGGCTGATACTCGGGTTCTCTTAGCTGCCGGGCAGTCGCCACAGGATGCAGGACATCAGGCGGCCTACCGGGTGTTTGGCGCAGCGCCGGGATCTTATGGAGCTGGGGTGAACCGGCTGGCTACCCGCACTGGCGCATGGCAGGGGCGGCAGCAACTGGGCGAAGCCTATCGTCGTCGAATGGGGCATGTTTACGGTAAAGAAAGCCTAGGTGAACCTGCGCACGAGGCCTTTGATCGCCAGCTGCTTTCCGTAGACAAAACCTATCTGGGACGATCCAGCCATTTGTATGGCCTGCTTGATAATGATGACGGCTTTGACTTCCAGGGCGGGTTGTCCAATGCGGTGGAACATTTGCGGGGTGAGCCGCCGGAGAATATGGTTTTACAGTACAAGGATCCGAAGAACCCAACAGTGGACTCGCTTCAGCGGGCACTGCAGGTTGAGCTTCGTGCCCGAAATTTGAATCCCCAATGGCTCGCGCCGTTGATGGAGCATGGGTATGCCGGTGCGCGCACCATGGGCAGCGATTTTCTGGATAACCTTTGGGGCTGGCAGATTACCAGTCCACAGGTGCTTCGCTCGAGCGTCTGGGATGAAATTAATGAGGTGTATTTTCAGGATCGCCACGGGCTGGGCCTGAGTGACTTCTTGGCAGAGGGGCACAATGTTCATGTAAAGACCCATATGCAGGCCATTGCCCTACTGGCAGCCAAGCGTGGTTTCTGGGAAGTGAATGTGTTCACCCTGAAGTCCCTCGTGCGTGATTTCGCCGGCAATATCATTGACCATGGCTTGCCCGGAAGCGGCCACACTCGCCCGGACCATCCTTTGATGGACTGGGTTGCGGGCCAGTTAGACCCGCAACAGCGGGAGGCTTTCGATTCGGCCCGTAAGGGAGGGTCTACGATTTATCCGTTCGTGCACGGCGCGAGCAATGACTGTCAGAAGCAGGGGACGCTGGTGTCTTCATGTTGAAACCATATTTGTTGCCTATCGTTGGCCTCTCGGTGCAGGAGCGGCTGGCAACGATTGTTCGCAGCCTAGGGCTGACATTCCATAATGACACGGAGAATACTCATGCGTGAACGCGCAAAAGACCCCGAACGCCACGCCAAACGCATGGCCGCCAAACAAAAAATCATGCAGGAGCGCATTGCGAAAGCTCAGAAAGAACAGGGCATATTGCTGGTGCTTACCGGCCCGGGCAAAGGCAAAAGCAGCTCCGGTTTCGGCATGGTGGCCCGCGCCCTTGGCCACGGTATGAAAGTTGGCATTGTGCAGTTTATCAAAGGCGCCTTCAGTACTGGCGAAGAGGCGTTCTTTCGGAACCTGCCCAATGTGGATTACTACGTAATGGGCCAGGGCTACACATGGGAAACCCAGAATCGCGAGCAGGATGTGGCATCGGCCAATGCTGCATGGGATATCGTTGCGGGCATGCTGAAAGACGACAGCTACGACCTGATTTTGCTGGATGAGCTCAATATCGCCCTGAAGTACGACTACATTGATCTGGACCGTGTACTGGACGACCTGCAGGCTCGACCGGAGATGCAGCATGTGGTGGTTACTGGCCGCAACGCCCCGCAGGAGCTGATTGATATTGCGGATACGGTGACAGAAATGGGTGTGGTCAAACACGCTTTCAAGGATCAGGGCATCAAGGCACAAAAAGGCGTTGAGCTCTAACCCATGACCACCCTCATGATCCAGGGCACCACCTCCGACGCCGGCAAAACCACCGTTGTTGCGGCCCTGTGCCGCTGGTTGGCTCGGCAGGGCGTATCGGTGGCACCGTTCAAGCCGCAAAATATGGCATTGAACAGTGCGGTCACCATTGATGGTGGCGAAATTGGCCGTTCAACAGCGCTACAGGCGCTGGCGTGTGGCCTTGAACCACACAGCGATATGAACCCGGTTTTGCTGAAGCCACAAAGTGACTGTGGTGCCCAGGTGATTTTGCGTGGGCAAGTGCACGGCAATATGGATGCGCTGGATTATCACGCCTACAAAGCCGAAGCCATGGAGGCGGTGATGGCCGCCTGGCGTTCACTCAGCGAACGCTACGATGTAATCATTGCCGAAGGCGCTGGCAGCCCGGCGGAGATTAACCTGCGGGCCAACGACATCGCCAACATGGGCTTTGCGGAAGCGGCGGATTGCCCGGTGCTGTTGGTGGGCGATATCGATCGGGGCGGTGTGTTTGCCCAGTTGGTGGGCACTCTGGAGCTGATTTCTGCCAGCGAACAGCAGCGTACCAAAGGCTTTATTATTAACCGCTTTCGCGGTGATATCGGCTTGCTGGAACCGGGCCTGGACTGGTTGAGCGAGCGCACCGGAAAACCGGTCATTGGCGTGCTGCCCTATCTTCACGGCCTGATTGTGGATTCTGAAGACAGCATAGGCACATCCGGCACCAGCGAAGCCGGAGCACTCAATGTGGTTGTGCCGGTATTGCCGCGCATTAGCAACCACAACGATTTTGACCCGCTTCGGTTGCACCCGGGTGTAAATCTGCAGTTCATCGGGCCGGATCAGCCTATTCCTCCGGCGGATTTAATCATACTTCCCGGCAGTAAAAGCACCCGCACAGATTTGGACTTTTTGCACAGCCAAGGCTGGGCGCAAGCCATTCGTAAACATCTGCGCTACGGCGGCAAGGTGTTCGGTATCTGTGGCGGTTTCCAGATGCTGGGTAAGCAGGTGACTGACCCAGATGGGCTGGAAGGCGACCCGGGCAAAACGGATGGCTTGGGCTTGCTGGAAATGTCCACCAAAATGGTGGCCGGTAAACAACTGAAAAACGTGCAGGGCGTGCTAAACCTGACGGCAACGGATTCTGCGCAGGTAGAGGCCAGTTTCAGCGGATACGAAATGCACAACGGCGTGAGTGAGGGAGCGGCTCTGACGCGCCCGCTGGGCCGGATAAATGGCAGCAACGAGGGCGCGATGAGTACTGACGGCCAGATCGCCGGAACCTACGTGCATGGGATATTCGACGAGCCCACCGCCTGTGATGCAATCCTGCACTGGGCCGGGTTGAATCAGTCGGGCGCTGCGGTGGATTATCAGCAGCATCGCATGGAGCAACTGGACCGATTGGCGGATCAGATAGAGCAGCATCTCGATACCGCGTGGTTGCGCGAACTGCTGAACCTGAGCCCGATAGCGTTCACCCCGGAGGACACCAGGCACAATGAGTAATTCAGATAACAGCTTCAGTGACAGCGAGCGCGCCGGACTCTACCGTGCCATATACGAACGCCGCGATGTGCGCTCACAGTTTCTACCAGACCCGATTCCGAAGCCAGTGCTGATGAGGCTCCTGAAAGCCGCGCACCACGCGCCTTCCGTGGGCTTTATGCAGCCTTGGGACTTTATCCTGATCGACAGTCTGGAAGTTCGCGAGGAGGTACTGGCCAGCTTCAATGAAGAAAACGCAAAAGCCGCAGACAATTACACCGGGGAGCGCCAGCAAACCTATCGCAGCCTGAAACTGCAGGGCATTACTGAAAGCCCGATGAATCTGTGTATTACCTGTGATCGCAGCCGCGGTGGCGCCCATGTGCTTGGGCGTAACTCCATTGTGGATATGGATCTGTTCAGTACCTGCCTTGCCGTACAAAACCTCTGGCTGGCGGCGCGGGCGGAAGGCATCGGTGTGGGTTGGGTCAGTATTATCGATCAAACCAGACTGGCCGATATTCTGAACCTGCCGGAAAACGTCTACCCGCTGGCGTATTTGTGTCTGGGTTATGTCAGTGAGTTTCTGGACAAGCCGGAGCTGGAGACCAAAGGCTGGCGCTCACGCCTGCCGCTGGAAGAGTTGGTGCATGGAAATGGCTGGGGGAAGCCCCTGATTTGGTGACCTTGGGGCGCAATTTGGGCCTTATTGCGGTTGCTCAGAAACCACCCGCTTCTTCGGCTTTTTCAACGCCTCAAACCCGATAATCACGTCCATCAACTCGTTGGTGATCTCCGTTTGCCGCACCGATCGAAGCTCCCCCTCCACCACCTCAATGCGCTCATCCACCGATTGCTCCGCCTGCTGCATCAAAGCCAGCCGGGCGGAGTTCTCTGTCACCATGGCTTCTGCCGAGGCCCGGAAAACGCTGGCAAAAATATGGCTGCGAATCAGGGATGACAACAGCGCGTCCGCTTCCATGGTGTAATCCGGAAGTGAGCGTGAACCCCAGTGTGTTTTACGCTCGAGTAGTGAGGGTGCAAGCGGAAGAAGGCTCTGTATTGTCGGTTCCCGCGTGCCGTGTTCGCCGCGCTGGGTAAACGCCAGAGTGACGGCCAGATGATGCAACGGTTGGCCTCGGCTAAAACGGTCTATGCGGGTAACTATATCGCCAGCAAGGCGGCCTATGCCATCCGCAGACGCCGGTGGCAGCAAGACAGCTTCTGGCAGCAGGTCCTGATCATCCAGAGCATCGTTCATTTGCGCGCCGATACAGAGCAGGCGTTGCTTGCCGATCGTTTGGCTCTGGCAATGTTGCTGCACCACTTCTGCAAGCACCTCATTGTAATTGCCGCAGAGGCCGTGGTCGGAGCCGAACACGATGACCAGATGCTCCACAGCATTTTCCTGTCGCAGGTTGATACCACCAGTTCGATAAGCGAAGGCGGCAAAGCCCTGCAATATGGTCTGGTGATAGGCCTCAATCGAGCGGGCCGCGTGTTCATAAGGTGCCGCGTTAATCGCCGACAGGGTTTTCATGGTGTGAACGATGCCGCGAATGCTCGTCAGGGTGTCGCTGTGCCGGGTCAGCGTCTCAAGCGTCTGGGCCATGGCTGACCTCGTCTGAGCGGTTCGCAGACAGTGCGGTGCGAGCGGTTGTGATAATCCGTTCGCGGTCTTCTTTGCTCAACCCCTTGTTTTCGCTGATACGCTCGTCGATAAACTGGAAGTGTTTCCGGGCAGCGGCACGAATGCGGTCCATGGCACCGCTCAGTTGTTCTTCCGGCAAGGCATCGAAAAGCCCTTCCATTGCGGCAATCAAAACCGCCAGTTGCTCGGCGGGGGGCATGGGGTCACGCTCGGCCTGGCGCAAGGCGGTGCGAACGGCAGCGCCACGGGTGAGGCGGGCGCGGGTGGTGTCGTCCAGGCGTGTACCGAAGCGGGCGAAGTCTTCCAATTCTTCAAATTGCGACAGGGTAACCCGCAAGTTGCCGGCTACTTCGCGAAGGGTGCGGCTTTGCGCTTTGCCGCCTACGCGAGAAACGGACAGGCCCAGATCCACGGCCGGGAACTGGTTACGGCGCACCAGTCGTGGCGACAGGTAGATCTGCCCATCGGTGATGGAGATCAGGTTGGTGGGAATGTAGGCCGACAGGTTCTCCGCCTGGGTTTCCACCACCGGCAAGGCGGTAATCGAGCCACCACCGGCTTCCTGAGTAAACTGGCCGGCCCGTTCCAGCAGGCGGGCATGCACGTAGAAAATATCGCCGGGGAAGGCTTCGCGCCCTGGTGGCCGGCGCAACAGCAATGATAGCTCGCGGTAGGAGCGGGCGTGGTGGGTAAGGTCATCAAAAATCACCAGCACATCCCGGCCCTGATCGGAAAAGTACTCTGCCATGGCCATGGCGGAGTAGGGCGCTATGTAAGCCAGCCCTGGTGTTTCTTCGTCACCGGCCGACATCACGATGCTGCGGGCCAGCATGTCGCCCTTTTTCAATGCTGCAATAACTCGGGATACAGCATCGCCACGCTGGCCAATGGCGCAATAGATGCAGACAACATCTGAGCGCGATTGGTTGAGCATGGTGTCTATGGCGATGGAGGTCTTGCCGGTTTGGCGATCACCGATGATCAACTCGCGTTGGCCGAGGCCTACAGGTACGGCAGCATCAATGGCTTTAAGGCCGGTTGCCAGCGGCCGGAAAATAGCTGAGCGGCTGAGAATGCCCGGTGCTTCTGCTTCAATGGGGGTTTCTGCAACTGCGGCGATAGCTCCCAAACCATCCCTCGGGCGGCCCATGGCATCAACCACACGCCCGAGCAACGCGGGGCCGACGGGCACGCTCACCACCTTGCGGGTGCGGCGCACATCCTCGCCCAGAGTAATCAGCTCGGAAGGACCAAGCAGAATCACCCCGAGCCGGCCAGGTTCCAGATCCAGCACTATGCCCTGAACACCGCATTCAAAAATCAGCAGCTCATCGGCCAAGGCACGAGCCAGACCGGTCACAATTGCAACGCCATCGCCTACTTCGGTTACACGGCCTACTTCGGTTATTACCGGTGCTGGCATAGGCGCTGCCAGCAGGGATTCCCGCCATGTCTCGAACTGCCCGGCTGAATGCAATTCAGCGTGCGATTGGGGCTGTGATGGAGAGCGGTTTTTCGGAGCACTGTGATCGGTGTCGGCCATAGCGTTTAATCTATCCTTTTTATGCACAACCGGGTTTATGTGCCCGCCGGCTGAATGCGCCCGGAAGCACCCGCAGCCATGCGCTCGTTTAGCAGCGCATCAAATTCTTCGGTATAGCTGTCCACAGTCCAGGCTACCTGTGCGCCGCCAACCCGCAGAACCAGGCCTGGCGACTGTTGCGGGTCGCTTTCAAAGCGCAGGTTGATGCCTGGTAGCAAGCTTTTAACGTCAGCAAGCAGCAGCGCCTGTGCCGCTTCGGGCAAGGTGTCGCGTGTGGTTGCTACCGCCTCCTTGCTGTCGCCGGCAGCATCCGAGAGTTCGCCAGCAATAGGCCGCAAACGCGCGCTTACATGGCGAACGATAGCCTCTTCCAGGGATTCATCCGCAAGATCCCGCAGTGCTTTGCGGGTCAGCTCCAGCAGGGTTTCTTCGCCGGTACGCTGCAGCTGTGCGGTGAACTTCTGGCGTTCACGCTCAAGGTGCTTGTGCCAGTCTTGCTGTTCCTGCTCCAGCTTGGCGCGAGCTTCGGCCAGCAGGCTGTCGCGCTGATCTTCCGATTCCCTCAGGGCCTGTTTGACCACAGCATCCTGATCCGACAACAGCTGTTTTTGCTGCTGGCGGAATTCCGCTTCGGCAGCCTGGGCCTTTTTCTCGGCCTCTCCTGCCTCTGCCATGCGGCGCTTTATTTCAGCCTCACGGGCATCTATGCCATCAAGAATCGGGCGGTAGAGAAAGCGCTTCAGCAGCCACACCAGCACCAGAAAGTTGGCGATCTGCGCGATAACGGTAATCCAGTCAATGGACATGATCGGCTCTAGCCTCCTGCGGCAACCTGCATGGCATCCCAGAACGGGTTGGCAAAAATAAGAATCATAGCCACCACAAAGCAGTAGATGGCGGTAGATTCAATCATCGCCAGGCTCACGAACAGGGTTCGTGACAGAGTTGGCGCTGCATCCGGTTGCTGTGCAATGGCGGCAATCGCAGCGGCGGCGGCTCGCCCTTCACCCAGTGCCGGGCCAATGGCGCCGATGGCAATGGTAAAACCCGCGGTAAATATCGAAATGGCCGCAATAATGGCTAGATCGGTCATGACTTATCCTCTTTTTTGAGCGCTGGAGCGTCTGGTTCTGCCGTGGCAGATGAAATGTAAACGGTAGCAAGAATCGCGAATATATAGGCCTGAATCATGCCGGTTAACAAGCCAAGCATGTCCATGACCACCGGGAAGAAAAACGGCGCGACGGTAAGCAGGATGGCCGCAATAACCGCCCCGCTCATTACGTTGCCGTAAAGACGGATGGCCAGCGAGATGCCCCGGGAGAACTCGCCGATGATGTTGAATGGCAACATGATGACCGAGGGCTCGATAAAGGTTTTGAGATAATGCCCTACGCCTCCACTGGCGATGCCGAACACCGGTACCGCCACCAGCACAGACAAGGCCAGTGCCGCTGTGGTGGATAGCGACGATGTGGGCGGTGAAAACCCGGGTACCACCAGCATCAGGTTTGATAAAGCGATGAACAGGAACAGGGTGCCGGCAAAGTACATCACGTGGCGTGCGGAGTTCCGGGTTACCTCTTCGATCTGGCCTTGAATCAGCTTTACGATCACTTCCAGCGAGGTGCGCCAGCGATTGGGCGGTACATCTGGCCGGAGGTTGCGGGTAATCAGCATGGAAATACCCACCAGCAACGCCATCACGATCCAGGTGTTAACGATGGTGGCGTTAACCTCCCAGCCGGCCAGCGTAAAAACGATAATGTCATCCGGGGTAAGCTGCATTATGCGCCCTCCTGTGTAGCCGTTGCGGGTGCCTTGCTGATTCTGGCCCAGAGCACGGCCACCAGCCGCGCCAGGAAAAACGCCAATGCGTAGCCGGCGATGGCCCAGTTACTGTCAGCGTAAGCCGTTACCAGAAAACCAACACCAAGCAGCATTGCAATCCGGCAAAACGAGCTGGCCATCAGCCAGAGGCCGGGCCGGTCAGAGCCCAGGGCGCGTCGCATACCCCAGGCCAGCCCTATGAAGAACAGCGCACTGACGGGTAAACCAAATGAAAACCCCAGCAATACCGCTGGCCAATCTACAATTATCAACGTTTGTCTCCCTTGCGGTCTGGCCCTTCCCGTTCGATCCAGCTCCAGGCAATGATGCCTCCTGCAACCACGCCACCCAGAATCAGGGCAATGGGCCAGGAAAAGTTCTGTGGTGCTACGTCGTTCAGCCACAATCCCAGGAAAGCGCCCCCCACGGTGGGCACTGCAATCGACCAGCCGATGATTCCAAAGGCACCAAGCCCGCGCAGGGGGCTAACTCCGGGCTCATCCCTTGCGCGCTTCATGCGCTCGGCACTGCGCCGTATGTCTTCTGCTGAGCGATCGTTTTTTGGGCTCATACCGAGGGTTTCCGCAAGTCGCCAAACCGACGTACTATCCCTGCTTCCAGCCGGGACAAAGCCGAGCGTGCAACCCGCTCTTCCTCATCCACTTCGATAAACGCAGCCTGAATGGTTTCGTTCAGGGATTCGAGATCCTTGCCCTGAACGCCTCGGCGTATGGCGATGTCTACCTGGTGGCCTTTTTTCATCAGCACACCTTCGTCCACACCAAAGAAGGCTTCGGTGCCGTCGGCTGATGTGAGAATCAGCACCGAGGGCACCAGCGCCGTCACAAAATCCGTATGGTTCGGAAGCATGCCGAAAGCACCGTTTTGCGCGGTGGCGAATAGCCGCTGCACGCTGCCTTCGAACAGGGTTCGGGTTGGCAGGCGCAGTGTTACCTGCATGGCTTCGGCAAGGCTCATGGTTTTTTCTCCAGATCCTTCAGGGAGCCAATCATGTAGTAGTCAGTTTCGTTATCGTGAAACTCGCTCTGATTCAAGATGGTTTCGCAACCGTCCAACGTGTCCTTGATCGACACGCGCCTGCCGCTGTCGCCGGTCAGCGCGCCGACGGTGAAAAACGGTTGTGTGAGAAAACGCTCAAGCCGCCGCGCTCGCGCTACTGTGGCCCGGTCGGCGGCTGAGAGCTCTTCCATGCCCAGCATGGCAATAATGTCGCGTAGATCTTCGTACTCGGCCAGGGTGCGCCTTACCGCCCGGGCAATGTCGTAATGGCGCTGGCCAACGATGGCCGGAGTCAGCATAACCGAGGCAGAACCGAGGGGGTCCACCGCCGGGTAAAGGCCCTCACTGGCACGCTTGCGCGACAGCACCACCGAGGCGGAAAGGTGCGAGAAAATGTGCGCCGCGGCCGGGTCGGTGAAGTCATCAGCAGGCACGTAAACCGCCTGAATAGAGGTGATAGCGCCGTTGCGGGTAGAGGTGATGCGTTCCTGCAGCGTTGCCAGTTCGGTGGCCAGCGTGGGCTGGTAGCCCACCCGGGAAGGCATGCGACCCATCAGCCCCGAAACTTCCGAGCCCGCCTGCACAAAGCGGAAAATATTATCGATGAGTAGCAGTACATCCTGTTTCTGCACGTCGCGGAAGTACTCCGCCATGGTGAGTGCGGTTTTGCCTACCAGAAACCGCACACCCGGGGCTTCGTTCATCTGCCCGAACAGCATCACGGTTTTATCCCGCACACCGGCATCGCCCATCTCGCGGTAAAGCTCTTCCGCTTCCCGCGAGCGCTCGCCAATGCCGCAGAACAGGCTTACGCCCTGATAATGTTGAACCGTGTTGTTGATCAGCTCGGTAATCAGCACGGTTTTACCCACGCCGGCACCGCCGAACAGCCCGGTCTTACCGCCGCGCTCAATGGGGGAGAGCAAATCGATGGCCTTGATGCCGGTTTCCAGAATATCGCTGTGGATGACGCGATCTTCCAATGCCGGTGGGGGCTGATGAATGGATCGCCGCTCTGTGGCGGCAGGGGCGGGCTTGTCGTCGATAGGCTCACCAAACACGTTGAGCATGCGCCCCAGCACCGTATCACCCACCGGTACCTGAATTGCAGCCCCTGTCGCTTTTACTGGCATTCCCAGGCCCAGCCCACGCACCGGTGCCAGCGCCATGCAGCGCACGGCACCATTTTCCAGGAGCGAGGTTACTTCCATCGCCAGGCTGCCAGCGTAAACCAGATCTTGAATACGGGGTGAGGTTGCCGGAAACTTCACATCGACAACGCCGCCGCGAACGCCTACAACCTGTCCAACATCAACGATCTGATCCGACATGAATAACGGGCCCGAGTGATTAAGTGTTATGAGTGGCGTCTTTGCTGATGAGTGTGCCTGCGCGCCCACCCAGAATATCGAGTGCATCCTCCAGTCGGCCAATGCCACTGACACCTCCAGTGTCGGCGAAATTGCAGGCCGCCGCCACCTTTGGCCCCATGGAGCCCGCTGGTACATCGAGTCTGCGGGCATGTTCCGGTGTGATTTTACGAACCGGGGTTGCAGCCTGTGTATTGAAATCTTTATACACAGCATCCACGTCGGTTAAAAGCAGCAGGGCATCGGCTTTTAGCTCGCGCGCCAGTAAAGCGCTGGCGGCATCCTTGTCAATCACGGCTTCTACACCGGTCATGCTGCCGTCGTTACGGCGTAGCACCGGAATGCCACCACCTCCGGTGCAGATGATAATTACCCCCTGATCCAGTAGCAGTTTCAGTACCCGCATGTCGGGTATTTCTTTAGGTGCAGGGGAGGGTACGACTCTGCGCCATTTGTCGCCGTCGGCCGCAATGTGCCAGCCGGCTGCTGCTGCCCGGGATTCGGCTTCTGCCTTATCGTAGACCGGGCCGATAAATTTGGTGGGATTTTTGAAGGCCGGATCCTCCCGGTCAACCACCACCTGGGTGAGCAGGGTTGCCACAGGACGGCTATGGTTGAGGGCGTTTTCCATCTCCTGCTCGATCATATAACCGATCATGCCACCGGTCTCCGCGCCCAGCACATCCAGCGGGTAGGCTTCCTCAGGCTTGTATGCCGCGCCCTGCAATGCCAGCAACCCCACCTGGGGGCCGTTGCCGTGGGTAATCACCAGCTCATGTCCGGCCTGTACCAGTTTGGCCAGTGATTTCGCAGCAATTTTCACGTTGGTGCGCTGAGTCTTGGCGGTTAACGGTTCGCCGCGCTTTAAGAGGGCGTTACCGCCCAGAGCTGCAACAATCAGCATCCTGTGCATCCTTTTCAGCAGTTGGAGCCAGTATCAGGCCCCAAGTGTGGCTACCAGCACTGCCTTGATGGTGTGCATGCGATTTTCCGCCTGATCAAACACGATGGAGGCGGGGCTTTCGAAAACGTCATCCGTCACTTCCATGGCAGTAATGCCGAACTCGGCCTCTATTTCCTTGCCCACCGTGGTTTCGGTGTTGTGAAACGCGGGCAGGCAATGCATGAAGCGGGCTCGCGGGTTGCCGGTTTTTTCCATCAGGGCGGCGTTCACCTGGTAGGGCATTAACAGCTTAATGCGTTCGCCCCACTTTTCTTTCGGCTCACCCATGGACACCCACACATCGGTGTACACAAAATCGACGCCTGCTACGGCGGCATCAACGTCTTCAGTAATGGTGATCCGGGCACCTGTTTCCTGAGCGATAGCCCGGGCTTCGTCTTGAATGGACTGCTTTGGCCAACACTCTTTTGGCGCACACAAGCGCACATCCATGCCCATTTTGGCCCCGCCAATCAGCAGGCTGTCACCCATGTTATTGGCGGCGTCGCCAATATACACATAGGCCACTTCATGTAGCGGTTTCTCAACCTGTTCCTGCATGGTTAAAAAATCTGCAAGAATCTGGGTTGGGTGAAACTCGTCGGTCAGGCCGTTAAATACCGGCACGCCGGCATACTCGGCCAGCTCCTCAACAATTTTCTGGCCGAAACCCCGGTACTCAATGCCGTCATAAACGCGGCCCAGAACCCGGGCGGTATCCTTTACCGATTCCTTGTGGCCAATGTGGGTGCCTGAAGGCCCAAGATAGGTCACTCTGGCGCCTTGATCGTAAGCAGCCACCTCGAAGCCCACCCTTGTTCGGGTGGAGTTCTTCTCAAAGATCAGCGCGAGTTCTTTGCCAGTCAGCTGGGGCACCTCGGTGCCCGCGTATTTGGCCGCTTTCAGGTCTTTGGCCAGTCTCAGCAGAAAGCCGATTTCTTGCGGGGAAAAGTCCCGCAAGGTGAGGAAATGACGATTCTTCAGATTAAAAGCCATGGTCTTTGTCCTCCTGGATCAGATGGGGTCACGCATTGTGGGGCAACTCATGCAACGCCCACCGCCACGGCCACGGCCCAGCTCGGCACCCGGAATGGCCAGCACTTCAATGCCCGCGGCTTCCAGTGCTGCGTTGGTGTCGTCGTTGCGGTCGTAACCAATGACCACGCCGGGGCTTAGTGCCAACACGTTGTTGCCATCGTTCCATTGCTCCCGTTCCCGCTCGGCCGGGTTATCACCGCCGGTCGGTACAACCTCGAGGGATTTGTAGCCAAGAACGTCAGCCACCACATTAAAAAAGGGCCGGGGGTCCTGGCGGAAAGACAGGTGCTTTTTGCCTTCACCGGGGCGCAAGTCGTAGCAAATCAGCTCGTCAGCCATTTCTTTAAAGGCGGTAACCACGTTGCCGCCGCAGAAAGTAAAGATGGTGTCCAGATGCATGGCTGCACGGGTTTTGGGGATCTGGCAGGCAATAACCCGTTCCGCCGTGCCTCTTTCAAACAGAGCGTTAGCCAATTGCCCAACGGCCTGGGGTGATGAGCGCTCCCCCATACCGACAAGCACGGTGCCATTGCCTACCGGCATTACGTCACCGCCTTCAAGCGTGGCAAGGCCGTGGTTCCTGGTCGGGTCACCCCAGAGCACATCCACCTTGCCGGCAAACTTCGAATGGTATTTGTACACGCCAGCCATCAGCAGGGTTTCCGGTTGGCGCGCAGCCCAGTACATGGGGTTCAGGGTAACGCCCTCATAGATCCAGGCGCTGTTGTCCCGGGTGAACAGGTAGTTGGGTAAGGGTGGCAGTACAAAGCCATAGTGGCCAAGGTGATTACCGAAAAGCCCGGTGGGGTCAAAGGGCAAGTCGCCCACTTCCAGGCCGCCAATCAGATATTTTGAAAGTTCGGTGCCGGGGAGCTCGTCCATCCAGGCGCGCAGATCAGAGATCATCCCCACGCCTATGTCGTTCCAGGTAATCCGGTGGTCCAGAATCCACTTGCGGGCTTGCGGAATGTCCAGGGTTTCGGCCAGCAACTCGTTAACATCAAGTACCTCGACACCGCGGTCACGCATTACGCTGACAAACACATCGTGATCTTTCTGCGCTTGCTTCACCCAGAAAACGTCGTCAAACAACAGGGCGTCGCAGTTGGAGGGGGTCAGCCTCCGGTGTGCCAGGCCTGGGCGGCAGACAATCACCTGCCGCAGTTTTCCGGTTTCTGAATGTACGCCAAGCTTATGTTCAGACATGGTTCAGTCCTCCGTTAAATAAGTGCAGCTGCGCTGATAACCACCGAAATGAAGATGGTAAGGATCAGGAGCAAAGGCCAGATAAACGCTATCCAGCGGTCGTATGAGACGCGGCCAATCGCCAGGCCACCGACCACTACGGCAAAGGTCGGGTTGATCAGGTTCACCAGGCCGTTGGCCGACTGGTAGGCGGTTACCACAAGATCGCGCCCTACGTTGGCGAAATCAGCAAGTGGCGCCAGAATCGGCATGGACAGAACCGCCAGCCCGGATGACGAGGGCACAAAGAAGCTCATGCCTACTTCAATCCAGAACATCAGGTTGATAAACGCCAGTTCCGGCAGGCCACCCAGGGATGTTTCAGCACTGTGCAAAATGGTGTCGGCAATCATGCCCTGATCCATAATCACGACAATGCCTCGCGCAAGCCCGACCACTAGAGCAACACCCAAGAGATCGCGTGCACCATCCACAAAGCTGCCAGTGAGCTCTTTCTCACCAAGGCGGGCAATAATGCCTATCACAATGGCGGCACCAAAAAACAGCGCACCCATGCGAGCCATCCACCAGTCCTGGGACGATACACCCCAGATCATGACCACGAAGGTGGCAGCGAAGATGAGGAGTGCAACAATCTGGGTTCTGGTGAGGGTAGACGTCTGGATTTCATCAGCATGCTTGCCCAAAAAGAGCCTGCGGTGTGCATCCCATTGCTTGGATACCACAGAGCGGGATGGATCCGCTTTTACTCGAAGGGCGTAACGCATAACGTAGGCAGAGCAAATCAGCAGGCCGCCAATGAGCAGGATAAAGCGCACCACAATGCCGTCAGTAAACGGGATTTGAGCTGCGTTCGCGGCGATAACCGTGGCAAACGGGTTGATGGTGGAGCCCAGTACGCCAATGCCGGCGCCCACCAGAATGATGGCTACCCCGGTTACCGCATCGTATCCTGCGGCCATCATGACCGGGATGAGAATGGCATAGAAAGCCAGGGTCTCTTCGGCCATGCCATAGGTTGTGCCTCCTATGGCAAAAAGGGTCATCAATATGGGTATCATCCAGATTTCATGGCCCTTGAGGTGTCGCATGGCGCTGCGTATCCCGGTATCAATGGCTCCCGTAGCGTTCATTACGCCGAGGAAACCGCCCAGGAAAAGTACGAACAGGGCAACATCAATGGCGTTGGCCACATAGCTGTCCGGATCATAGAAGCCGGCCGTGGGGGCAAGCATTATCTCCATAAAACCCTGAGGGTTGGGGTCGACCGTCTGGTAGGTGCCTGGCACGGCCACTTCACGCCCGACTTCTTCGTTCATTGCGCGGTCGTATTGCCCGGCGGGTATAATCCAGGTTAACGCCGCCACAAATATGATCAGCAAAAACAGAATGGTGTAAGCGGTGGGGAACCGCGTTGCCAGATCCTGTTCCGGGTCATTGTGTGAGTTATCCGGCGTGTTATCAGAAGGGGTTTCAGGGGATCGGAATTCATCATCCACAGCGCATCTCCTTTTATCTGCACAGGCAGTGTGTAGAGCTAATGAAGGGACTCGACTCCAGCTGAGAGCAATATGTTCTTGTGCAGCCAGGAGCGAGCACGATTTCCGGATCGTTAACCCCAAGGTAGTAGAAATATGAGAAAATGTTTTGAGTTAGGTCACTATTAATTAAAAAGCGACATTAATTCTTGGCCATCTATTACTAAATCGATGATGAGACGTTATGGGTTTTTCAAAGATTCACGAACGTGCGATTGCACGTAAAGGCGGCATCGAAGAGCTGAATGCCCTGCTGCCCAAATTGCCGGCTGCGACTGCGCTGGAGGCGCGGGCAGACGATCGCTACCTTTCGGAGATTACCCGCTGCGTATTTAAAGCCGGTTTTGTGTGGCGAGTTATAGATAACAAATGGGCAGGTTTCGAAGCGGCCTTCCATGGCTTTGTGCCTGCCTACTGGCAGCAGGTACCGCCAGACGTATTGGAAGAGCTGGCTCAGGATGAGCGAATTGTGCGCAACATGCAGAAAATCCGCACTGTGCCGGAGAATGCCCGAATGATTATGGATGCGGCGCGGGAACATGGCAGCTTTGGCGCATTCCTGAGCCAGTGGCCGTCGGAAGATCAGATGGGCTTGTTGCTGTGGTTAAAGCGCAATGGCTCTCGCTTGGGCGGTAACAGCGCCCAGTACTTTTTGCGTATGGTGGGCTGGGACGGTTTTATCCTGTCCCACGATGTTGTTGCCGGCCTGCGCCATGCCAATCTTCTGGATGCTTCGCCCACGAGCAAGAAAGGATTGCAGCAGGCACAGGCAGCGTTTACCGCCTGGCACCAGGAAACTGGTCTGCCGTATAGCCAACTGTCGCGCATACTGTCGTATTCAGTAGATTGAGGGTGCAGTCTAAGGGCTAGAGCCCGAGCAAAAAGACCAGCTCACAAAACACCACACTGGCCCCCAGTGCGTCGCCGGTGTAACCGCCCAATTGCTGTTTCAGATACCAACCCCAAAGCAACGCCACGGCAATAATGGCAGTGACTGCGGCCAGCCACAGCCCCGGCAACCAGAGGCTGAAAGCCAGAGCGACCAACGCGGTAAACCCGCAACTGACCAGCAAGCGGTTGCGCGAGAAGCCTTCCGCAACAGGTTTGCTTTTGCTCTTGTCCGGGTCGGTTACATAGGGCAAAAATGCCATCAACAACAGTGGCGTCAGCCTGCTGATCGCTGGCGCTACCAACATCGCCAGCCAGATGCTTTGGGCATCCATCAGCAGCGCAGCTTTCAGGCCCAAAGCCATGACTAATGCCACGGTGCCATAGGTGCCGATGCGGCTGTCTTTCATAATCTCCAGGCGCTTCTCAACGGTATATCCACCACCCAATGCATCCACACTGTCGGCCAGACCGTCTTCATGGAAAGCGCCGGTAACAAACAAGTGGAAGCACAAAACCAGCAGCACGCACACCAGCGGGCTCCAAGCCAGATTAAGCAGCGCAAACAAGCCGGCATATGAGGCACCGAGCAAAAGCCCTACCAGCGGGAAGTACATGCTGCACTGGTTCATCAGCTTCTGGGAGTAATCAATGCGAGCGAGCATGGGAATGCGGGTGAGAAAGCCAACGGCCAGCCAGAAGGCTTGCCATTCATTGGAAAGCTGATGTGTTTTTGTGGGCATGTGCGACTCGGTTCAGCTGAGGGTGTTCCCTCGGGCAGTGAAACGCCGGCTAACGGGAGTGTCTGGAAGGTATCATGAGTGCGGATGTTTTTCCTGAAGGAATCGCCCTTCCTGGCCATTAACAAGCCAGGAAGGGCAGCCTTTTCTAACGAATACTATCGATGCTTACAGCTCTTTGGTGCAGTAGTAGAAGTCTACACAGTCGTACTCGCCGGAGCTTACGCGCTGGTCAGCCTCTGCCGCAGTGGCTGCGGGTGGCACGATAACGCGATCACCTGGCTGCCAGCCTTCAGGCGTTGCTACTCCGTGCTCGTCACTGGTCTGCAGGGCATCCAGCAGGCGCAGGAATTCCGGAATAGAACGGCCGTTGCTCATGGGGTAGTACACCATCGCCCGCAGCACGCCTTTCGGGTCGATCATGAAGGTTGCACGGACCGCAGATGTGTCTGCAGCACCCGGGTGAATCATGCCATAAGCGCGGGCAACATCCATTTTAAGGTCGGCGATGATCGGGAAGGGTATCTCGACGCCAAACTTCTCCTTGATGTTACGCATCCACGCAATGTGTGAGTGGTGGCTGTCTATGGACAGGCCCAGCAGCTCGCAATTGCGCTTGTTGAATTCCGGCGCCATCTTCGCGAAGGCCATGAATTCAGTGGTACAGACCGGTGTAAAGTCAGCCGGGTGGGAGAAAAGCACCAGCCATTTGCCCTTGTAGCTGTCGAGGGTCTTTACGCCATCGGTAGTGGGGGCGTTGAACTCAGGGGCGCGTTCATTCAAACGTGGCAAACCGAATACTGGGTTGTTTGATTGTTCCATGGTATGGCTCCTATGCCGTTGGTGTTGAGTTCACTATAGCTCTATAGGTGCTTAATGGAATAAGGATATTCTAATTGGTGCTATAGGTGATTTTTATCAACAGATCAGATGCGCTGCTCAGAAATAGCTCTGCGTGGCACTGTGGACTACACTTTTTTGAACAAGGCAAATTCGCGGTAAGCAAATGAGCAGCCCATGACAGAACAGGCTGGTAAGCGTCAATGGTGTGCCAATACGGACTCACCGCTCCGGAAATTGGTTTCGGCTATTCCCGATGTGCTCAGCACATATTGGCTAAGCGCGGATGGTGAGGCGCATCGGTTTTTGTTTATCAGCGAGCAGGTGCAGAGCCTGCTGGGCATCGCTCCGGATATATTGCGGGAAAGCGCAGATGCTTTGTTTGCTGCGGTCCATCCAGATGATGTGTCTGCTGTAAGAGCGAGTATTGTTGAGTCTGCTGCAGCCCTGACCCCATGGGAATATCAGGCTCGAGTAAAAGTGAAGGCCGGGCATTATGAATGGTTTGAGGCCCACGCAGTGCCGGAACGCCAGGGCGATGGAAGTACCATCTGGCATGGCCAGTACCATAATATTCAGTGTTACAAAGACCTTGAACACACACTCAGGGAACGCGAGGCAGAATCAGCATTCCAGGCTGATTTTCAGAAGCTGATTGCCAATCTGTCGACCCAGTTTATTAATCTGGGCTTTGGCACTATTGATCAATGCGTTACCGAGTTATTGAAAACCATTGGCAGCTTTTTTGAGGTGGACAGGGCCTACTTGTATGAGTTTTCTCCGGACTACCGTGTTATGGATAACACTCACGAATGGTGTTCCGCCGATGTGCAACCCCTTATTGATGATCAGCGCAATGTGCCAACTGACGACTTTGAATGGTGGAAGTGCAAAATCAACGAAATGGTGAGTGGCAACCGGGTCATCTTTGTTGAAGAAATAGAACAGATACCGATCGGCCCCGAGCGTACGATGCTTGAGGAGCAGGGTGTGTGCTCAATGTTTTGTGTGCCGGTTCGTGTGCGAGGTGTGGTAACCGGCTTCTTTGGCGTGGATTCCATCCGTAAGCGTGCCTGGCGAGAAGACCAGGCAGACCTCCTGATTATCGTATCCAGCCTGCTTTCGGGTGCGCTTGAGCGCAACCGGCTTGAGAGTGAGCTTCTTAACCAATCCATTCGTGACCCCTTAACCAAACTGCACAACCGCCGCTATCTGATGCCAAGGCTTCATGAAATGCTGAGCCGTGCCAGCCGTTACGGGGAGCCCTTTGCGCTGGCCATGTTCGACCTCGACCGCTTCAAGCAGATTAACGACTCCATCGGTCATTTGGGCGGTGATAACTGCCTGCGTCATTTTGCCGATATTCTTCTGGAACAAACCCGGGAAGCCGATGTGGTGGCGCGCTTTGGTGGGGAGGAGTTCGTGGTTGCGTTCAGCGGTATAAGCCCGGCAGGTGTACGACGTATTGTAGGCCGTATTCTTTGTGCCGTGCGCAATCATGATTTCGTTCTTGAGGGTCAAGTCGTGCCGTTAACGGTGAGTGCCGGTGTTGCTGATATCAGTGAACTGGATGTTGTTCCAACCTGGCCTGACCCGCTGATCCGGTTGGCAGACGACAGGCTTTATGCTGCAAAGCAGGCGGGGCGCGACTGTCTTGTTGATGCATTAGGGGTATCGCGCATATAGGAAAAGAGAATTTCACCTTATATTCCGTTTTGGTATATCCTTAGAATTTAAGTGTAGGATTACGCCCCAACGGAGGTGAGTGCAGTGAACAGCCCTATTGTTCAACATTTTTTTGATGAACCCACCAATACGTTCAGCTACGTGGTGCGCGACCCTGCCAGCCAGGCCTGTGCCATCATCGATTCAGTACTCGATTTTGACTACGCCTCAGGCACTACCGATGTGCGCTCCGCAGATGAGATTGTTGAGTACGTGCGCGCGAATGGTTTGAGTGTTGAGTGGATTCTGGAAACTCACGTTCATGCGGATCACCTGTCTGCCGCGCCATATCTTCACCAGAAACTCGGCGGAAAAACCGGCATTGGCGCCCACATACGGGATGTGCAGGAAATTTTCGGTAAGGCCTTTAATGCGGGTACAGAATTTGCCCGCGATGGCAGTCAGTTTGATCGCCTTTTCCGGGACGGTGACACCTTTGCGATTGGCGGGCTTGAGTGCCGTGTAATGCACACGCCTGGCCATACTCCCGCCTGCCTGACTTACGTGATTGGTGACGCGGCCTTTGTGGGAGACACCCTGTTCATGCCGGATTATGGCACCGCGCGGTGTGATTTTCCGGGTGGCGATGCCCGTGTGCTGTACCAGTCGATTCGCAAGGTGCTGGCCCTGCCGGCGCAAACCCGTATTTTCCTTTGCCATGACTACAAGGCCCCGGGACGGGATGAGTATGTGCACCAGACAACCGTGGCAGAGCAGCGTGAGGCCAATATTCACGTGCACGACGGCATCAGCGAGGACGAATTTGTGAAGATGCGAACCGAGCGCGACGCAACCCTCGATATGCCACGGCTGATTCTACCCTCTGTGCAGGTGAACATGCGGGCAGGAGAGATGCCGCCGCCAGAGGATAATGGCCAGGTGTACCTGAAAGTTCCGGTCAACTTCTTCTGAGCACCGAATGAACTTCAAACGCTTTCTGCCTATTCTTCAGTGGGCGCCAAAGTACGGACGTAGCCAGGCCACCAGTGACATGGTGGCGGCGGTTATTGTGACCGTGATGCTGATTCCGCAATCCCTGGCTTACGCCCTGTTGGCTGGTTTGCCTGCGCATATAGGTTTGTATGCCAGCATTTTGCCACTGGTGCTCTACGCTCTCTTTGGTACAAGCCGCACGCTTTCAGTGGGCCCGGTGGCGGTGGTCTCTCTTATGACCGCCGCTGCACTGGCGCCTTTGGCTGAGACCGGAAGCCCGGAATACGTTGCCGGGGCCATACTGCTGGCCGTTATGTCGGGGCTTATGCTCACCATGATGGGCATTTTACGGCTGGGGTTTCTTGCTAATTTTCTCAGCCATCCGGTGATCTCCGGCTTTATCACTGCTTCTGGAATTGTGATCGCTGCAAGCCAGCTAAAACATATTTTAGGCGTGCAAGCCTCTGGCCAGAACCTGCTGACCATTGGTCAGTCCCTGGTTGTGTCGTTGGGCGATACCAATCTGCCAACCCTGTTGATTGGCTCCGGAGCTTTGCTGTTTCTTGTCTTTGCGCGCAAGCAGTTAAAGCCATTGCTGATCCGTTCAGGTATTGGCTCCCGGCTGGCGGATATTCTTACCAAAACCGCACCGATTCTTGCGATATTGGTAACTACGCTGGTTGCCTGGTTGCTCCAGCTTGATACTCAAGGCGTCCGGTTGGTGGGTGATGTGCCTTCGGGGCTCCCAGAGCTGACCATGCCCTCGATGGACTGGGGGCTTTGGCAGCAACTGGCGGTCAGTGCCTTGCTGATCAGCGTGGTGGGGTTCGTGGAGTCGGTTTCTGTGGGCCAGACGCTGGCCGCAAAGCGGCGCCAGAGAATCGACCCGGATCAGGAGCTGATCGGCCTGGGTGCGGCCAACCTGGGCGCGGGTTTTTCAGGTGGTATGCCTGTTACCGGTGGGTTTTCACGTTCCGTCGTCAACTTTGATGCGGGCGCAGAGACGCCAGCTGCGGGTGCCTATGCTGCCGTCGGAATTGCCCTCGCAACTTTGTTTCTTACACCAGCCATTGCCTTTTTGCCCCAGGCCACTCTTGCCGCAACCATCATTGTTGCCGTAGCAACACTCATCGACTTGCCGGCGCTGGGCCGCACCTGGCGCTATTCCCGTACTGATTTTGGCGCCATGCTGGCGACTATTGTCCTGACGCTTGTGCACAGCGTGGAAGCAGGCATTATTGCTGGGGTTGTGCTTTCTGTGGGGCTGTTCCTGTACCGTACCAGCCGTCCCCATAGCGCGGTTGTTGGCCGGGTTCCGGGCACGGAGCACTTCCGTAATGTGCAGAGGCACAAGGTTGAGTTGTGCTCGAAGGTGACCTTTTTACGTGTCGATGAAAGCCTGTATTTTGCCAATGCCCGCTTTCTGGAAGAGGCGGTGATGGATTTGGCCGCCGGCGAGCCGGAACTGAGAGATTTGGTCTTGGTGTGCCCTGCGGTTAACCTGGTGGATGCGTCGGCCCTCGAAAGCCTGGAGGCTATAAACGAACGGCTGAAAGATGCCGGGGTTCGGTTGCATCTTTCCGAGGTGAAGGGGCCTGTTATGGATCGCTTGAAGCGCACTGAGTTTCTGTCGCATCTGGGTGGGCAGGTATTTCTCAGCACTTACGAAGCCTGGCAGGCGCTCACTGATAGCCGGGGCCCACTAAAAGACGTCGCCTGATGCAGGGCTCTGTTCCGGCTTTGCTTCGTATAATCCAGACCATTGGTTATGGGGTCGGTAACACCGTTATCATGTAGCCGGTTCCGGATTTCAGCGAGCGCTTTTTATTATGGGCATGACCGACAATCTGCTATCGACCGGCCAGTGGTTTGTAACACTGTTCCTGTTTCTGCTTGTCCTGTTGCAGGCCGCACGCTCTGTGCGTTGGCGCACCTTGCGTTCAGACAATGTTCTGCAGCACTCTTTTTTTGGCGCAGCGGTTGCCTTGGGTTTTATCTGGCAGTTGCGCGCCGGCATCTATCCCGGCCTCGCCATTCATATCTTTGGTATCACCGCGGTCACTTTGGTGCTGGGTTGGGGGCTGGCAGTATTCGCCGGGCTTTTGGCCCTGGTTCTCACTGTGATTACCGGCCGGGAGCCGGTCATCATGTTTGCTGCGAATGGCTTGATTACCGTGATGATTCCTGCGCTTGTAACCCATGGCATCATGCTTTGGGAGCGCCATCGGAACTTCAGTAATTTCTTTGCCTATATTTTCTTCTGCGGTTTTTTCGGGGCGGGTATATCAGTGGCTGCGGCAGGACTGGTGATGTGCCTGATGCTCTGGTTTAGCGGAGTGTATGAGTTTTCAGAACTGGTTCACGACTACCTGCGGTATCTTCCGTTGTTCATGATTCCCGAGGGCTTTGTGAACGGCGCGATTGTAACGGGTATGATGGTATTCCATCCGGACCGGCTAACAACGTTAGATCCGCGTCGTTATCGATAGCTGGGCGTGCTTGAAACTACCAGCCTGCAGGCTGCGCTGCCTCAGATGAGGCAGGGTGGCTCTTGCGCCACTGCTGCGTCCACTCAAGAACATTGCCAGCTGGCATTGGTCGTCCAACCCCGTAGCCTTGCATATACTCGCAGCCTAAATCGCTCAAGGCACGGGCATGGTCAAAAGTTTCAACGCCTTCGGCCAGAATAGGGTGGCTAAACCGCTGGCCCATAAAGATCACACTTTCCACGATTGCTCGATCGTTTGAGTCGTTGAGCATGTTGATCACAAAACTCTTGTCTACCTTCACCAGATCGATCGGTAAAGTGTTGAGGTAGGACAGTGACGAAAAACCCGTGCCAAAGTCATCCAGAGCAACGCGGAACCCCAGTTCCTGACAGCGGGCAAGCACATCACTGGCACGTTTTATGTCCTCCAGAGAGGTCGATTCCAGAACTTCCAGGGTTATTTGTTCCGGCTTGATTGCCGGGTGACACTGCAGATAGTTTTCCAGGTAGGAGGTAAAGCTCCAGTCCATCATGTGTCGCGCACTGATGTTTATGCTGACAGACAAATCCTCGCCCGCATCGTGCCAAAGACCCATCTGAAAAACTGCCTCTTCAAGAACCCACTGGCCCAGGGGCACTTCCAGGTGACTGGCTTCCAGCGATGGCAGGAACGCGTCTGGATAAAGCAGCCCTTTGTGCGGATGATTCCAGCGGATAAGTGCTTCAAAACCAATGACTTTACAATCGGCTATCCGCACCTGAGGCTGGAAGTGGAGCTCAAACTCTTTGTTTTCCAGCGCCCGGCTGAGCTCTATGAGTTGCGCGCGTCTCTGTTGGCGATGTTCGTTCTGTTCCGGGTCAAAAACGTGTAGCAGGTTTCGCCCTTTGTCCTTGGCTGCGTATACGGCCTGATCGGCATGGCGAATCAGGCCTTCAGCGTCGGCGTTGTCTTCAGGGTAGCGGGTGATGCCAAGGCTTGCTGTAACAACGATCGAGCCTGCCTCTCCACCAAGATCAACCGGTTCGTTGATGGAAGACAGTATGCGGTCATAGATAGCGTCATGGTTATCGCTTTGCAGGATAAGGCCAAATTCATCGCCGCCAATTCGGGCCACTGTGTCGCCGCTGCGCAAGCCTTGCGCCAGACGGCTGGCCAGGATACACAGTATTTTGTCTCCCGCCTCTGCTCCAAAGTTTTCGTTAATTGCCTTGAAGCCATCCAGATCAATGTAACCGACCGACAGGCTTTTTTGGTGGATATCCGCCTGTATCTGAGCATGGTGCAGGCGTTCTTTCAGTAGCTGTAAATTGGGCAAGCCGGTGAGATCGTCGTAATTTGCTGCGCGATCTATGTCTTTGGCATGATTTTTCAGCTCTGTAATATCGGTGAAATTAGCCACATGGTAATAGCTTCCGGGTTCGTCCAGGTGAATGCGACTGATGGACTGCAGCTCGACAAATTCTTCCCCGTTTTTCCGTCGGTTCCAGATCTCCCCTCGCCAGTGCCCCGACTCTTCAATGCTCTGCCACATGGCCCGGTAATAGGCCGGGGAGTGTCGCCCGGAACTGAGAATGGAAGGGTTAAGGCCCAGAACATCGGCACGGCTGTATCCTGTAATCCGCGAAAATGAAGGATTTACATCGAGTATGCGGTTGTTTTGATCCGAAATGATGATGGCTTCGTGGCTTCGGTCAAACACACTGGCCGCTATACGAAGGCCGCGTTCGCTGTGCTTGTGGTCCGAAATATTGTTCATGATAACGATAAAACCCGGCGCCACGCCCTGTTCATCTCCAATAGGCAGCCCGTAGGCGTGAACCCAGAATGGTTCCCCGGCGCGGGTGTAGAGCAAAACCTCTTCTTCGAATTGTTTAACCCTGTGCAGTTCGCGGGCAATGCGTGTAAGCGCTGTCGTATCTGTGGCGGGGCCTTTGAGCAGCTCGCTGGGGCGGATACCGGTAATGTTCTGCAGCAGATGGCCGGTATATTCCTCAAAGACCGGATTAGCCCACTCAATTGTGCCTGCGGCGTCAAGGATCAGAACCATATTGCGGCTGGCGCTCGCAACCAATGACAAGCGCTTGGGGTCAACCTTGGGGGTGGGCACTTTGTCTACTGGATCCTTTATGTTTGGCATGGCTCAATTTGTGCCTCCGCAGACATTTCGGCGGTCATATTTAGAAAGCAGTCGTTCAGGTTACTTCTGATTGCGGATATCAGGTTTGATGTACATCAAGTCTATGCCTGATGTTTCAATTGCGCCAGCGAGAGTGTTTTTGCAGTTTGCGTTGCAGGGTTCTCCGGTGCATGTTCAGAGCCCTGGCGGTGGCGGATACATTGCCCTCATGCTCATTGAGTACCCGTTGAATGTGCTCCCACTCCATTTCTTCCACCGACGGTGGTTCAGGGCGAAGCTCGGGAGCAGTTGCCAGAGCATCAAAACCGCTGATGAGCTGATTCACGGTAACCGGCTTGCACAAATAGTTGATTGCCCCGCGGCGCATGGCCTCAACTGCTGTGGCAATGCTGCCATAACCCGTGAGTACGAGAACATTCAGATCAGGTTGTCGGCTGAGCAGCTCGGGCAGAAGTTGCAGGCCGCTTTCGCCGGCAAGGTTCAGATCGAGCACGCACCGATGGAAACTTTGTGTGCTCAGCGCGCCAAGCGCTTCAGCATGAGATTGGGCCTTGGTGGCTTCGACACCTTGGCGCTTGAGGGCGCGTTGAAGTATCTCCAGAAAGGCAGTGTCATCGTCAATAAGCAGCCAGTTATCAGTGGTTGTCACGTGTTACTCCAGGTTTCCAGACTGGACGGTCCGGCTTGGGGCATATCGATGATCATGGTCGTGCCATGCTGGTCAACTCGTGCCTTCAGTGTGCCCCCCAGGCGCTGGATGGTCGCGTTGGTAAGAAAGAGGCCAACGCCCATGCCATTTTCCGAGCCAACAATCTGTTCGCCCAGGCTGTTCTGGAAGGCATCTTCCAGCCCGTCACCATGATCTTCCACCACCATTTCAACCCGGTTGTTTTCTGCGCAGCGAACACTGACAGCTACCCAGGAGGGGCTGGCGGTCAGTGCGTTGGCCAACAGGTTCAGAATGGCCTGATCCAGGGTGGCATCTACCGCAACCCGGCAGTCCGGAACTACCGCCGACCAATCAATGGGCGCAGCGGGCCACAGCAGCGTTGCCGACTCTTTCAATCGTGCCACCCAGTCCTTGGCAGTGAGGCTCTCAAGCTGCGCAGTTTTTGCTTGTACTGCGGCTCTGGACAGTTGCTGCAGGTGTTTGCTGCAAAGAACAAGTTGTTGCTCCATCAGGTTGAGGTCTTCGGCGAGCTCGGGGTTCGGGAACGCAGAGCGGAGTTCTTCCACTAGCAAGGTCATGGTATTCAGGGGTGTTCCCAGCCTGTGGGCAACGGCCGCTGCGGAAAGCCCCAGTGAAATGATCTGTTCATCGCGCAGGCGTGTTTCCCGAATGGTTGAAAGCTGCTGCTGTTGCTGCCCTAACCTTCGTGCCAGGGCACCGACCACTAATAGCAGAATTGCAGCCGTCATGGCGAAGGTCACCCACATGCCGGCCAGATGCAACTGGGCCAGATTGGCATCGTGGTGATCATGGGTAATGGGGGTGTGCCACAAAACCAGGGCGGTATAAATGCCGATTCCTGCCAGAGTCAGTGCAATGCTCTGACTGAGTGGTACCAGAATGATTGCTACCGCTATAGGTAGCAGTAACAGGGACACAAGGGGGTTGGTGTAGCCGCCGGTGAGAAAAAGCCAGGCGCCAATCAGGGCCAGATCTACTGCCAGGCCAACACTTACACTGATTGGGGAGCGTGGTGGTCTGCGGGTAAACCAGAGCCAGCACAGGGTCGCAAAAATGCCGTAGACCAGGCAAAGGATGAGTGCTTCAGCCCGGTGGGCAAGGGAGATAACTGTTTCGGCTACCGCGATGGCAGCGAGCTGGAGCGTAACGATGGCCAAACGCATACCCAGCAAGTAGCGGGCAGCCTGTTGAAAACCGGTTTGAGAGTGAGTGAGCCATTCCATGGACTGGATTCTAGCAGGGCAGGGTGTTTATTGGTGCTAGAGGCAGTGAAATAGTTGATAGGTATCAAACAGGGTAGTAACAGGCCAGGTCCTGGCTGATCACATCGCCGGTCAGCTGCAGTGGGTTCGCACGCAGGTCAAAACTCTGGATTGCGGCCTCAGGAGAAACACCTTGCCTGTGTGTGCTTGTGCCGCGGAGTCGATCTGGTTGGTAAACGCTGTTCCGGCCATTGGGGAAAAGAGCCGCGTAGGCGATACCGGCTTCTACCAGATCCTGGAAAAAATGTGAGCCATAAGAAAGATCCGGCACCATATCACCGTCCATTTCTGCCACTTCAACCAGCACGGCCACGCCCGCGATGTCCGCAAAACGAACTGGCACGCCCAGCTCGGGGCTACTGGTGCCCCAGCGGCCGGGGCCAATAAGCATGGTTTTACCCTTGTCCATACGCACCTGCTCGCCTACGAGGTTGGCAACGTCGTAACGTTGGCTCACGCTAAGCTGCCTATAAACGGCAGCATCCACCCGGATAACGCGCTGGATTCCCAGGTTGATATTGCCCCCCATAAAGTGTCCCTGGGTGCGGAACAGAAGGTTCTGTGCCGGTATTTCCTCGGGTATTGCAACGGCGGTGGTTTCGCCGATGGTTGCCAGCGGCCTGCATTGCACCAGGTTAAAGGCCGGTTCTCCGGCGCTGTTCAGATGCATGGTAAACTCCACGTCCACCGGGTGGTTATATCCTGCTTCGAGGGTTTTCAACAAGCAGGAGAGGCGGTCCACAAAAAGACCATTGCGTACCAGGGGTTGAAAGGTCAGGCGCCATACCGGTGTTGGCAAGTTCAGCTCCCGGGCTCGTCTGCTGGCGGGCTGGTCTATTTCGCCCAAGTGGCCCAGCGGCAGATCGGGAACCTCCTTTGTGAGCTGGCTCAACGGGAGGGTGGTTAAATCTCCTTCTCGCAGATCCAGTACATCCAGTAGGTGCTGGGAGAACTTGTAGCTTTCATCCTGATTGCGAAAGGGCTGGCGGTGGGGGTAATCCAGTGCCATCACACAGGCGTGGTCGCCTTCAATCCGATCAACGGCCCGGGTGCCCAGCCCCATGACCAGGCGAACCATGCCAGCGGCCGGGTCCATATCGGTATCCCAGGCAAAGGTATTACGAGAAACACCAACACCCGCAGCATCTGGCAGGTAGTAGCGGCCATGGAAGCGACCATTGACTCGCTGAATCAGCAGCGCCATGGGTTCTTCCCGCTGGTCGAGGCCGCGTTGTTTACGGTATACCAAGGCGTCGTCGCTCATGGTAGAGGCATAAACCTGGCGGATGGCGTACTCCAGAGCGTCAAGCCGGTGTTCTGGAGCGCCCTGGTTGATCACGAAAACGCTGTCGTACTTGCCGGCAAAGGCGTTGCCAAAACCATCTTCCTGCAGGCTGCTTGAGCGCACCAGAATCGGATATTGCCCGTAGTGATCCAGCAGCCGCTCCAGTTCACTCCGGATTTCCGGTGGGAACTCACCTTCCAGTAAGCCTTGGCGCAAGGTTGCCGCTTCACTGAAATACCCCTCGGGTGCACGCTGACGCATGATCGCTGGCCACAACCCATTGTGTACGAGAAATGCGTAATAGGCGTCTGAGCCAAGATAGCGGGAATCATGAGGCTCCAGGCTTTCCTGCCAGATAGCTGGCTGATTGGTAAGCAGGATGCTGCGGGCGATCAACATGCCAGCGGCCTTTCCACCAATGTACCCGCTGCCGATCATTCGCGCGCGTATCGCGAGCAGGTCCTCAAGATTCAGATAGTTTCTGGCCAAGTCCAATATGCGCGAATCCCGGCTGATCAGTACGTTCAGCACCCGCTCATGAATAGCGGCAGCCTGTTCTTGATCATCATCTTGCATGGCACTGGTAACCTGCATGAACAGACGGTCCCAGTAATCCAGAAGCGGTTGTCGATGTAGTTGCGCCACCTCCAGACCGGCTTGTAGTCGGGTGGCATCGCTGCTGTCGGAGACCGGCAGAAAACGACCATCGCGCTCTCGATGTGGCAGAAACATGGTGGGGGATTGGCGACACCAGGCTTTGATCGGCTGAACCTGTACATCGTCCTCCAGGCGGTGCACATCCACCATTACCTGGGTTGTCTGCCGGATGCGATCCAGCGTTGTGCGGGAGTGCCGGTCCGGGTAAAGAGCAAACCAGGCGACCGTATCCAGTTCAAAGAGGAAGGGGCAAACCACCCGGAAAAAATTGCCTACCATGGCGTCGGTGGCCCAGGCGTTGAGCAGATCACTCAGGCAGTCGCACACATAGAATGCGCCGCGCCCATGTTCTTCTATCAGGCGCCATACTCTACCGGTGAAAGCTTCAAAGCCATCCAGAGCATCGACGTTTTCGGTGTGGATGTTGGTGTTTGCGGGCACCAGCGGAGGATGCTGGCCAAAACGCAGATAAATGATACGGCGCCCGGCGGACGCCGCAGACTCAATAAATGGAGTAACGAATCGCCGATAGTCGTCCAGATCGTTGACTCTCCAGACCACATTATCGCCAATTCTCAGGCCGTCAAGAACGTCATCCAGCCCCGGGAGGCCGGTGGAAACCCGGTTGCTATCCTGTGAGTTTCCGCCGTTCCTGCTCATGAGCCCTACTCCATAATCAGATAACGCCCATAGACTGCATGGCACGGGCGACCTTGATAAAGCCGGTCACGTTGGCGCCCAGTACGTAGTTGCCTTCAGAGCCAAACTCGGCAGAGGTCTCGTAGCAGCTCTTGTGGATGTCGATCATGATGTCTTCAAGACGCTTTTGCGTGTAATCGAAGGTCCAGGAATCACGGCTGGCATTCTGCTGCATTTCTAAAGCAGAGGTAGCTACACCACCAGCGTTAGCGGCTTTGCCTGGGCCGTACATCAGCTTGGCCTTCTGGAAGATGGCGATGCCTTCAGGCGTTGTAGGCATGTTGGCGCCTTCAGCGACTGCGATACAGCCATTTTCAACCAGTGTTTTGGCGTCGTTGGCGTTGAGTTCATTCTGGGTGGCGCAGGGCAGAGCTATGTCGCAAGGAACAGACCAGATACTGCCGCCTTTGACGTATTTCGCGTCTTTATGGAACTCGGTGTATGCGCTGATGCGACGACGATCTACTTCCTTGATCTGTTTGATAGCTGCCAGATCAATGCCTTTTTCATCTACGATGATGCCACTGGAGTCGGAGCAGGCAATTACTGTAGCGCCCAGTTCATGAGCTTTGGCAATGGCGTAGATAGCGACGTTGCCGGAGCCGGAAACAACCACTTTTTTGCCTTCCATGGAGTCGCCGCGGGCTTTCAGCATTTCTTGTGTGAAGAACACAGTGCCGTAGCCAGTTGCTTCTGTACGTGCGCGGCTGCCGCCCCAGTCGAGGCCTTTACCGGTAAGTACGCCAGACTCGTAGCGGTTGGTGATGCGCTTGTACTGGCCGAACATGTAGCCAATTTCCCGTTTGCCCACGCCAATATCACCGGCTGGGACGTCTGTGTATTCACCGATGTGGCGGTACAGCTCGGTCATCAGGCTCTGGCAGAAACGCATAATCTCGTCGTCGGAGCGGCCTTTGGGGTCAAAGTCGCTGCCGCCTTTGCCGCCGCCGATAGGCAGGCCAGTCAGGGCGTTCTTGAAGATCTGTTCGAAACCCAGGAACTTGATGATGCCCAGGTATACGGACGGGTGAAAGCGCATGCCGCCCTTGTAGGGGCCCAGGGCGCTGTTGAACTCTACGCGGAACGCACGGTTAATCTGGATTTCGCCGCTATCGTCCTGCCAGGGCACCCGAAAGATAATCTGGCGCTCAGGCTCGCAGATGCGCTGAATGATTTTCTTCTCGGCAAATTCCGGGTATTTCACCAGAACGGGCCCCAGAGTCTCAAGAACTTCGTGTACAGCTTGGTGGAACTCGTTTTCACCCGGATTGCGGTGCAGAACGTCTTGGTAAATCAGTTCCAGTTTCTCATCAAGTCGGGCGGTCATAGAGTCTTCCTCATTTCGGTTCTTGCTTATTGCAGGAAAGTGAAAAGGATGGTGGAAAAATGGGGCGGTGATTTGACCATATTGCGGCAGGTTTGGCAAGCGAGCCCCGGTGGCAGGGGGGGGGTTGAACACCTACCCCCATAGAGATGCGGCATTGTGTCTCACGCGCTGCGGCGGCTGCCTGTTTATCATACCCGGACACTTTTGTTCCAGAGATTAATAGGCGGAAACGCCCCGGGGAAGCAGTTGCATGAAAGAACCAGTATTTGCGAAATGCGCATGGATCGCGGCTTTAGGATTCGCAGGAATGCCTGCTCTTGCACTGGCGCAAGCCTCCGGGGATAGCCTTGTTATTCGGGTTACCGAAGGGCAGGCCAGTGACAATTCCGCTGCTGTGTTGGCCAGCGAGCCTGTAAGCCGGCTGGCCTCGGATCCTGCAGTCTCGCTCTCCCGGATGGGCGGTCGCGGCTTGGAGCCTGTGGTGCGGGGGCAAAGTCAGGAAAGAGTGGATGTGTTGCTGGACGGCATTCGGGTGGAAGGCGCTTGTCCCAACCGCATGGATCCACCAACGAGTCGCCTGAGCAGCGCACTGGCGCCGGCTCTGGAAGTCCGAACCAATAACCGCACCCTGCGTTGGGGCCCTATTGCCGGCGGGCAGGTGATTGCCACAACCGCCGAGCCTCGGTTCAACGACGGTGTGACCACCGGCCAGGTAACGCTTGGTGGTTCAGATAATGGAAGCGGCAAGCTGGTGAACGCCGCAGCGGCCGTGGGCAGTGAGGCGGCCTGGTTAAGGCTTTCTGGTGGCTATGACGAAGCGAATGATTACGAAGACGGTGATGGCAACAAAGTACGCAGCGCCTACGAAAATGCCGAAGGTCGCGCCGACGCTGCCTGGACAGCGGAGACTGGTTTCTTCATCAAGGCCATGGTGAGCCGGCAGGAAGAAAGTGATGTGAAATACGCCGGTTCCGGTATGGATGCACCGCAAACCGACACAGATATTTACCGCATGGAGATCGGTTCTCCGGTAGCAAAGGGCGAGTGGAGTTTGCTCGCGTGGCAGGCCGATGTGGATCACATCATGGATAACTTCAGCCTGCGCCCGGCCGGCATGATGAAGATGCAGACGAATTCCATCACCGAAACCCGAGGCCTGCGTTTCACACTCGACCAAAGCCCGAACAGCGTAACCGATTGGGCCGTGGGTGCAGATCTTGAGGCAAACGACTGGGATGCCACCCTGTTCAACGTCAGTAACCCTATGCCAATGACGGTGTCGCTCATGTGGCCGGGAGTGGAGCGTGAGCGAGCGGGGCTTTTTGCAGAAGGTTTTCGACGCGTTGCCCGTGACATAAAAGTGGGAGCGGGCCTGCGTTACGACCGTGTGGAAATGAATGCGACCAAAGCGGACGACGTGGCAAGTATGGGTATGACTCCGGCCATACTTTACCAGAGTGCTTACGGTACGGCGGATGTAGACGTTGAAGATAACAACGTAAGCGGGTTCGTATCGGGCGAATGGCGCCTGCCACAGAACCAGGCGCTAACCTTGATCGGCAGCCGCAGTGTGCGCAGCCCCAGTGTTACGGAACGCTACCTGGCGCGCAATACCATGGGCGATAGCTGGATTGGCAACCCGGATCTGGATACCGAAAAACATTACAAACTGGAGCTGGCCCTGAGTGGCAGCAAGAATCAGTGGAGCTGGAAGCCTGTTGTCTGGGTCGATCAGGTGGATGACTTTGTGCTGCGTTACAAAGAAACGCAGGCCCAGTGCGGCAAGGCCAACGGTTGTACTCGTTACAAGAACATAGATGCCCGCTTGTTGGGTGTTGAGGCAATGATTGGGTGGACCGATGGCACCTGGAGTAGCAGCAGTGCCTTGGCGTCGGTTCGCGGCGAAAACCGTGATGATAATAAAGCCCTGCCGCAGATTCCCCCGGTTCAATTTGTACAAACTCTGGGCTGGCAGGCGATGGGCCATAGCATTGAGGCCGAATGGCAGCTTGCCCGCCGTCAGGACCGTATCGATCCGCAATCGGGGCTGGATGCGGGGGTTTCACCCGGGTATGGCGTGTTCAACCTTTCCGGTAGCCATCCGTTAATGGAGTATCTCACCTTTAATTGGGCTCTGAATAACCTGTTTGATAACACCTGGGCGCCGCACGTGAGCCGCGCAAACACCGATCCGTTCAACCCTGATGCGATCCGTGTAAACGAGCCGGGGCGCACGTTACGCGCGGCACTGACGGCCAGGTGGTAAACCTTGCAATGGCGGTTGCCCGCTACTCATAGCCAGCGGGTAACTCTTCGCCCCGTGCAGGATTACTCCCCCTGCACGGGGCTTTTTTGTAGGAGTCTTTATGAGTTGGCCCTGTTGCTATGGACTATGCTCTAACTGACTAAATTGCAGGAGAGTAATCGTAGGTAGCTGAGGGGAGATGGGTGTGTCCTACTCTTGAATATATCGATAACCTATGGTTATTACCTAATAACTGTTTCCGAGGTGGCTGGTGGTGAGACACATTTCTGTACTGGGCGCGATTGTGCTTGGGTTGGTTTGCGCGGCACCCGCTCTGGGTGCGGATACGTCTGGCCAGTTGCAGACTGCGCCAGTTGAGCGCAGTGAGCTGCAGGAAACCCTGGTTCTGGATGGTGTGATTGAGGCGGTTCAGCAGAGTACCGTATCTGCACAAACCAGCGGCACCGTTCAGCAGTTACCTTTTGATGTAGACGATTCGGTGGCTGCTGGCGATCTGATTGTGCAGCTGGATAGCAGTGAGCAGCGCGCCCGGCTCAATCAGGCGCAAGCTGGCCGGGACGAAGCCAGGGCTACCCTGGATGATGCCCAGCAGCAATTTGACCGGATTGAGAGCATCCACGAGCGCGGGCTTGTGTCCCGGCAGGAGTTTGATAGTGCCAGGAACAATCTGGCGGGTGCGAAGGCACGGTTGGAGCGGGCCGAGGCTTCATTGGCGGAAGCCCGGGAACAGTTGAGTTATACCCGTATTATTGCGCCTTACGGCGGCATACTGACTGAACGCCATGTGGAACTCGGTGAGTCTGTCAGCCCGGGCCAGCCCCTGCTCAGCGGGCTATCCCTGGAGCAGTTGCGGGTTGTTGTAGATCTGCCCCAGCAATATGCCGATCTGGCCCGGCGCGACCGCCAGGCGAAGGTGACCCTGGGCGATGGCCGGGTGCTGGAAACCGGCGATATGACGTTCTATCCCTACGCCAATCCGGCGACTCACACCTTCCGTTTGCGGATGCGCCTGAGCGAGCCTAACGGCTCGTTGTTTCCGGGCATGCTGGTGAAGGTGGGTGTTCCGGTCGCAGCGCGTGAAGTGTTGTGGATACCCGCCAGCAGTCTAGTTCGCCGCAGTGAGCTGAGGGCCGTGTTTGTGCTGGATGATCAGGGGCGCCCACGGTTACGGCAGGTTCGTACCGGTGCGCAGCAGGACGGCCGCCTGGAAGTTCTGGCAGGGCTGAGTGAAGGCGAGCAGGTTGTTATGTATCCCGGTGAGCTGGTGGGTTCAGATCGCTTGAACAAGGAGGCTGGGAATTGAGCAGCAAACTGCCTCCGGTCGGCCCGTCAGGGGCGATTGCCCGGGTTTTTCAGGATAACCATCTAACGCCTTTGATAGCGCTACTCTCTATCATTCTGGGCGTGCTTGCAGTTGTGGTCACGCCAAAAGAGGAAGAGCCGCAGATAGACGTCACCATGGCGGATATCATGATCGCGTTCCCGGGGGCCAGCACCCAGGAAGTGGAAAGCGCCATCGCAACGCCTGCCGAGCAGGTAATGAGCGAAATTTCCGGCGTTGAACACGTGTATTCCGTGTCCCGTCAGGGTCAGGCCGTTATTACGGTGCAGTTTGAAGTCGGTATTCCGCGGAAGGAAGCGCTGGTTCGGCTTTACAATCAGGTGTATTCCAACCAGGACTGGCTGCCGCCGGAACTGGGTGCCTCTCAGCCGGTCATCAAGCCCAAAGGCATTGATGATGTGCCGGTCATGACGCTGACTCTCTATGACCCTGTTAATGGTCATACCGGAGAAGAACTGACGCGCCTGGCCCACATGTTGGAAGTGGCGCTCAAACGGGTGCCCGGAACCCGGGATGTTTACACCGTGGGCGGCGTGCCCGACCGGGTGGATATCCATTTTGATCCGGCCCTGCTTGCCGGGTTCAATCTTACCCTCGGCGATATTCGCGATGCCCTGAAAGCCGCCAATGCCAGCGCTCAGGAAACCCGTATTACTCGCGATAACCTGTCCATACCGGTTCAGGCCGGCACTTTGCTGGAGAGCGTCGATGATGTGCGCAGCCTCGTGGTGGGTATGCACGCTGGCGCAGCGGTGTATCTCGACGACGTAGCCAGTGTCAGTCGCGGTGGCACTGCGCCGGACCAGAGCGTAATGACCGGCTTCGGGCCGGCAGTGGATACGGGCAGTGTTGGCCAGCCTGGTGATGTGTACCCGGCAGTGACACTGGCCATCGCCAAGAAGCCCGGGCAAAACGCCGTGGATATCACACGGGCCATTGAGCAGCGATTGGAGCAGATCCGCAACCGGGCTTTGCCTGAGGGTGTGGAAGTTATTGTTACCCGGGATTATGGCGAAACGGCTTCTGCCAAGGCGCAAAAACTCATTTCTGACCTGATTTCCGCTACCCTGGGCGTGGTTCTGCTGGTGCTGATCGCCATGGGTTGGCGTCAGGCATTGATCGTCGGCATAGCCGTGCTGATTACCCTGTTGCTGACGCTGGTATTCAGCTGGGCCTGGGGCTTTACCCTGAACCGGGTGTCGCTGTTCGCCCTGATTTTCTCCATCGGTATTCTGGTGGATGACGGCATTGTGATAACCGAAAACATCAACCGCCGCATTCGCAATTCCAACCACCCCTTGAAGGACATTATTCCGGTAGCGGTGGACGAAGTGGGTACGCCCACCATCATGGCCAGCCTCACTATTATGGCGGCGCTGCTGCCTATGGCCTTTGTGAGCGGTTTGATGGGGCCTTATATGAGCCCCATTCCCATCAACGCATCCGCCGGTATGGTGCTGTCCCAGATTGTTGCGTTTGTGGTCGCGCCCTGGCTGGCGTTCCGGTTGTTGAAGCGCAAAGAAGGCGAAACCGTTACGGAAACGGAAGAATTCGGCAGTTCCGCGGATGGGGTCAGCCCCATGGCCATGAAAATATTTGGCGGTGTTCTTACGCCCTTCCTGGGCGAGCACCACTGGCGTCGCCGCTTTCTGGCCCTCGGCGTGATCCTGCTCACTCTGGCAGCGGCTTCGTTGCCGGGGTTTCAGGCGGTGATCATGAAAATGCTGCCTTTCGACAACAAATCCGAATTCCAGATTGTGGTTGATATGCCCGAACACACGCCGGTTGAACAAACTCAGCGGGCGCTTCTGGAGATGGGGCATTATCTGGAGACTGTTGACGAAGTGACCAGCTGGCAGAGCTACGCTGGCACTGCCGCGCCCATCAACTTCAATGGTCTGGTGCGTCAGTATTACCTGCGTAGTGACCCCTACCAGGGTGATATTCAGGTGAATCTCAGCGATGAGAGCGTGCGCCTCCGCCAGTCTCACGACATTGCCCAGGCGTTGCGTGCGCCCTTGACTGCTATTGGCAAGCGCTACGATGCCAGCGTCAAGATTGTTGAAGTGCCACCGGGGCCGCCTGTGCTTTCGCCCGTGGTGGCAGAGATTTACGGTGCCGACGCTCATCAGCGCGCCAAGCTGGCTCGCTCCGTAGCCGCCGGCATGGCAGAGGTGGAAGGCCTTGTGGATATTGATACCACGCTTGAAGCCCCTACACGGCAGTGGGAAATAGCAGTGGATCGTGCCCGCGCTGCCCGTTTGGGCGTATCTCAGGCGCAAGTGGTTGAAGCGTTACAAATGGCCCTGGGTGGCATGAACGTCAGCTTCTTGCACGACGATCATGCCAAATACCCCGTACCTATCCGGGTAACGCTTGAGGATGCCGATAAGGCTCAACCATCGGTGCTTATGTCTCTGCAGGTGCGCAGCCGGGCCGGCAATCTGGTGCCTCTGGCCAGTATTGCCCAGGTGCGTGAAGCCGACTGGATGGGTGCCATCTACCACAAAAACCTGTTGCCGGTGACCTATGTAACCGCCGATATGGCAGGGGATATAGACTCCCCGCTGTATGGCATGTTTGCCATGGTGTCGCTGCTGAAACAGCAGGAAGGCGCGCCGGAGCAGTTCTTTATTGATCAGCCACCTCTGCCGGAAAAAGGCACGCTCAAGTGGGACGGTGAGTGGCAGATTACCTATGAAACCTTTCGGGATATGGGCGCAGCCTACAGCGTAGGTGTGTTCATGATCTTTGTGTTGCTGGTGGCGCAATTCCGTTCGTATATTCTGCCGCTGGTAATCATGGCGCCCATACCGCTGACCCTGATTGGCATCATGCCCGGGCATGCACTGCTGGATAGGGAGTTCACGGCAACCAGTATGATCGGGATGATTGCGCTGGCGGGCATTATCGTGCGCAACTCCATTCTGTTGGTGGTGTTTATCCAGCAACTCCTGGAAGAAGGGATTGAACTTGAGAAAGCTGTGGTTCTGGCGGGGGCGGTGCGCATTAAGCCCATAGCCCTGACGGCTGTATCGGCGATGGTGGGCGCTTACTTCATCCTGAATGACCCGATTTTCAACGGGCTGGCAATCTCGCTGGTGTTCGGGCTTGCGCTCTCTACCTTGCTGACCGTTGTGGTAGTGCCCTTGCTTTACTACACGCTGGCGAGATGTAAGTGGATTTAGCTGCCCGTCCAGTAGCGCTGCATTTTCATGAACAGGAAGGAAGCGCTCCAGGTGATCAATACTAACCCTGTGAGCCCTTCGATGCCGGTCAGAAAACGCAGCGCGCCCAAGGGCTCGATATCACCATAGCCAACGGTGGTGAAGGTGCTGAAAGAAAAGTACACGCAGTCGAGAAAACTGCCGTTGAAGTTGCCTTCCAGCGTGCCCCATGCATCGGCGTGGTGCATGAAAAAATAGGCCGCTGCAAATACCCACACCTGTGCTGTGTGGGCAAGCAGCACACCAAGAACTGCAGTGACCAGGCGCAGGTGATGGCGAGAATGCATTATTTTCAGTAAAGCGCTCAGGCGAACAAGCGCCTCGCGATGCATAAGCACAACAATCACCACAATGAAGGAGTTGATGATTGTGGCACTGAACAGGTTGGCATAATCTTCTGAGAACAAACGTATAGTACTCCTGAAGGTACTTTTTTATAGCAATCCGGAGGTGTCTTTCAGAGGCATCTCGCTACTCGTTCCCGTCTTGTGGCGGAGCTTTATTTACCTTAGCTGGCCCACACGCTATGTCCAAACGATTTATACCCGTAATTATTCTCGCCGCCGGAATTTTGGGCTTCCTGTTTCTGAAAATGACCCGCCCGGAGCCGGCCCAGGTTTCTGCAACTGAGCGAAGCTGGCGGGTGCAGGTTCAAGTGGTTGAACCAGCCGTGCACACGCCCGTGCTGCCTTTGTACGGCGAAGTGGTGGCCCCCGAGCAGATGTTGGTGGTTGCTGCTATGGCTGGCCGTATATCAGAGCGGCCCGTGGCAGAAGGGCAGCGGGTGAGTGCCGGTGATCTGTTGGTGGCTCTGGATGCCCAGGATGTTGAGCCAGTGTTGGCCCAGGCGAAAGCCCAGGTGGCTGATCTTGAAGCGCAGATCCGCTCGGAACAGGTACGCCACCGCAATGATCAGGCTGCGCTCAAAAGCGAGCAGGCCATCCTGGCCAATGCTCACCGGCAGCTGGAGCGCACGCGTTCTCTGGTGGACCGAAACCTTGCCTCCCGTGAGAGCCTGGAAAGCGTAACGGATGGCGCTGCCAGAGCTGAGTTAACCGCAAGCATTCGCCAGCGCGCCATTGACGAACACCCGGCACGGCTGCAAAGCCTGGAGGCCAGGCTGGCGCAAGCAGAAGCCGCACTTGCGACAACGCAGCGGGATGCCGACCGCTCCCGGGTTGTCGCGCCGTTTGATGGGGTTGTCACGGATGTTCAGGTGGCTCTGGGCGATCAGGTATCGAAAAACCAGAAGCTGCTCTCCGTGTATGCGATAGAGGGTCTGGAGCTCCGGGCCCGGGTGCCTGACCTGTATCGGGCAGAACTGATGGGCGCATTGGCGCAGGGCAAAGACCTGTTTGCCTACAGCGATCAGCGTGAGATTCGCTTCCGGCTCAAGCGTTTCGCCGGAATCAGCGACCCTGCAGGAACCGAGGCGATCCTCGCACTGGCTGGAGATTCAGCAGGCTTGCGCCCTGGAGCCCTGTTGCCCGTCACCCTCGAGCGGCCAGAGCGCAGCCAGGCAGTGGCCATTCCGTTCAGTGCCTTGTATGGCGCCAACAACGTATACCTTATGGCAGATGATAGCCGTATGCAGCGCGTGTCTGTTGAGCGGGTAGGTGAAGCGCTCTCCGCCAATGGTGAGCGGCGCCTTCTGGTTGCCGGTGAAGCACTCAAGCCGGGCAGCCAGCTCATCATTACCCATCTTCCCAATGCCCTCACTGGCCTTAAAGTAGACGTGGCCAGCGAAGGGAGCCCGGTTCAATGAGGCGCAGAAAAGGCGTCATCGGGTTTTTTGTCCATCACAAGGTTGCTGGCAACCTGGTGATGTTGATGATGCTGCTTGCCGGTACCCTGGGCCTTACCCGTATGAACGTCCAGTTCTTCCCCACATTCGCGCTGGACGTGGTCAGTGTGCGCGTGGTCTGGAGCGGTGCCTCTGCGGAAGATGTGGAGCAGGGCATTACCAATCCGCTGGAGCAGCGGCTGCGCAGTGTGAATGGCCTCAAGAAGATGACATCCACCTCCGCCCAGAGCATTGCGTCGATCACTCTGGAGTTTCAGGAGGGCACCAACCCGATCACAGCTCTGGATGATGTGCGCCAGCAAGTGGATGAATTCAACAACCTGCCCACAGACGCCGAGGAACCCCGGGTCGCCCGAATTGAGCGCTACGAGCCCGTCGCCCGATTGCTGGTGTTCGGTGATATGAATCGCAGTGAACTGCGGGCGCTGGCTTACCGCTATGAAGACGAACTCCTGCAGCGGGGCATAGACCGGGTGTCTTTCCGGGGCCTGCCGGAGCAGCAAATCAGTATTGATGTTCCGGTGGAAAGGTTGGAGACGCTTGGGCTTACGCTCGGGCAGATTGCTGACAGAGTAGCGTCGGTTTCGCGGGATTTGCCCGCCGGAATCATGGCACAGCAGGATGCGGCCCGTGAGCTGCGATCCATAGAACAGCGGCGCAGCCCGCAGGCGTTTGAATCCTTGCCAGTGCTCAGCGGTGAGCGTGTTCAGTTGCGGCTGGGGGACATTGCCGATGTTCGTCAGGAAGACCGCGAAAGCCAGGTGGCACTCACCCGTAATGGTTTTCCGGCCATTGAATTACAACTGCAGCGATCTGAAAACGGTAACTCCCTGGCAGCAGCCAAGGTTCTCGAACAGTGGCTTGATGATACCCGTGCCACCTTGCCGCCTACGATACAGCTGGAGGTTTACGATGAAACCTGGCAACTGCTGAACGACCGTATTTCCCTCCTCACCAGCAACGGCCTCAGCGGCCTGATACTGGTGGTGTGCCTGCTGTACCTGTTCCTTCCAGGGCGCGTTGCGCTGTGGGTGGCCGTGGGGATTCCAACGGCTTTTCTTGCAGCACTCGGTGTGTTCTGGCTGATTGGCGGCTCCATCAACATGATGTCCCTGTTTGCACTGATCATGGCGCTGGGGGTCATTGTGGACGATGCCATTGTGGTGGGGGAAGACGCAGACGCCCATGCCCGCATGGGAGAGGCCTCCATTTACGCCTCGGAAGGCGCGGCAAAACGCATGGTGTGGCCGGTACTGGCGTCGTCGTTGACCACCGTCGCTGCCTTTATGCCGCTGCTGGTTGTGGGTGGTGTGATCGGCAATATCCTTGGTGATATTCCCGTCATCATGATCTGCGTGCTTATTGCGTCGCTGCTTGAGTGTTTCATTGTTCTGCCGGCGCACTTGCGGCACGCTTTCAAGCCTCGGAATGCTAACAAGAGTACTCCGGAACCTGCCGGGCCCAGCCGTAATCCTATTGCACGCTTTCGCAATCGTTTCGAACGCCGGTTTGATCGTTTTCGCGAAGGCCCCTTCCGCCGGTTTTCCCAGCGCAGCCTGGAGAACCGTGGCGTTACCATGGCCTGTGTTCTGGCCCTGGCGCTGGTTACCGTTGGGCTGCTGGCCGGTGGTCGCCTCGGATTCAACTTCTTCCCCACTCCCGAGCCATCTGTGCTTTACGCCAACGCCAGCTTTGTTGCGGGCACCGACAGCCAAACCGTAGACCGGTTTATGGCGGATATGCAAAAAGCACTGAACGAGACGGAATCGGCGCTGGGCGGCAATCTCATATTGCATGCAGTGACCACAGAGGGCGCCACCCTGGGCGGAGGTGGAAGCTCCCGTGCCGGTGATGAGCTGGGTTCCATAATGATTGAGCTGGCGCCGTCGGACCAGCGTGACGTGCGCAATCCGGACTTTATCAACGAATGGCGTAGCCGCCTGAACCTGCCTGCCGGGCTGGACAACCTGTCCATCACCGAACGCCAGGCCGGGCCGCCGGGCCGCGATGTGAATGTGCGGCTTACCGGAGAGAATGCACAGAACCTGAAGTCTGCCGCAGAAGAGCTGGCGCAAGCGTTATCAACATTGCCCGGCGTGCTGGATGTAGAAGATGACATGCCCTGGGGGCGTGAGCAGTTGATTTATCAGGCCAGTGCTTATGGCGAGGCGCTGGGCCTCACCACCACCGATTTGGGTAGCCAGTTGCGGGCAGCATTTGATGGCAGGGTTGCCCAGATCTATCAGGGTGGGCGCGATGAGATGGAAGTGCGGGTACAGCTGCCCCGGGACCAGCGCGAGCGTTTATCCACACTCTCTCGCGTGACTGTGCGCATACCGGATGGCCGCTTCGTGCCACTGGGGCAGGTAATGAACCTCGATCACCGTCAGGGCTTTGAGGCACTGCGCCATGCCGATGGCAAGCTGGCCGTAGAGGTAACCTCCGCCCTGAACACCCGGGTAAGCACCACAGACCAGATTATCGAAGGCCTGGAGGCCGACGCCCTGCCGGACATTGCCAGCCGCTTTGGCGTGCGTTACAGCTTTGAAGGCCGGTCGGCGGACCAGCGGGAAACCATTGCAGATATGAAAACCGGCATGGTGGTCGGTATAGCCTTGATGTACGTGATACTGGCTTGGGTATTTGCCTCCTGGAGTTTGCCGTTGATCGTGATGGCGATCATCCCCTTTGCACTGGTGGGTGCCCTGCTGGGCCACTGGGTGATGGGGATTCAGCTAACGGTGCTGTCTCTGTTCGGGTTGTTTGGGCTGGCCGGTATTGTGGTGAACAATGCGATCATTCTGGTGTCGTTCTACAACCATCAGCGTGAGAAGGGGTTGGGCATTAACGAAGCTCTGAACGAAGCAGCGGTGCAGCGGGTGCGTGCCGTGCTGTTGACCTCGCTGACCACCATTGGTGGGCTGTTACCCCTGCTGTTTGAAACCTCCTTGCAGGCGCAGTTCCTGATTCCCATGGCCACCTCGATTGCGTTTGGTTTGGGGCTGTCTACTGTTTTGGTGCTGGTGATTATTCCGGCCCTGCTATCCTTGCTGGAACAGTTTCGCGAATGGAGGCAAGGAGGAGCGCCAATATGACAGAGTCTCTGCTGGCTGTTCGGGGCTTGAGCAAGCACTTCGTCAGCGGCAATGAAACCGTCCCGGTGATCGAAAAGCTGACGTTCACCCTCGACCAAGGCCAGTCATTGGCTTTGGTGGGTCGTTCCGGCTCCGGTAAAAGTACGCTGCTGAACCTGTTGTGCGGCCTGGAGTCGCCCGATGCGGGCACCATTGTTATGCAGGGGCAGGTTTTTGATGCGGGCAGCGCAGCGACACGGGAAAAGGCTGCGGCATGGGCCAGCTTGCGCCGGCAGCAGATTGGCGTGGTATTTCAGGAAGCCAACCTGATGCCCGCCCTGACGCTACTGGAGAATGTCCGGTTCCGCGCCCAACTGGCAGGCCGTGATCCCGCAAACAGTGAAGACTGGCTGACACGTCTGGATATAGGTGAGCTGGCCCAGCGTTATCCGGATCAGGTATCCGGCGGCCAACGCCAGCGTGCGGCACTGGCTATGGTGTTCGCCATGGAGCCAGCACTGATTCTGGCAGACGAGCCCACCGGCAGCCTTGATCGCCAGACAGCCGCCGAGGTTGCCCAGGTGTTGTTTGATCTTCAGGCCCGTTACTGTTGCGGCCTGATACTGGCAACCCACGATGCCGAGCTTGCCGCCGGTTGCCAACAGCTTCTGGATCTCGGCCACCTGAGCGCCTTATGAAGGGACTCATGTCTCGCCTTCCGTCTTTACCCCTACCGCGGGCCCTGCTCAGCCATTATCGCCGTCACCCTCTGCAACTACTCGCCCTGGCGGCCATGATCGTTCTCGCCACCATGTTGTGGACGGGGGTAAATCAGCTCACCAGCCAGGCGCGAGCGAGCCTTGAGCAGAGTGAACAAACGGTGGCAGAGCGCCAGCAAGTGGTCAGGGATAACGGCCAGGCTTTGATGGTTGAAGACTTTGTATCTCTTCGCCTTGCCGGTGTGTGCGTAATGCCCTGGCTGGAGGTAACCCCGGCATCGGGCAACCGTATTATCGGTATTGATCCCTTGGCGGCCCACTGTTTTGGCGCCGGGGCATCTCGGGGGGTCGATCAACCACTGGATGGCAAGCCCTTTGTGGATATGAGCACCGCAGCCAGCGCTGGTGAAGCTCATTTGTATTTGCTGACACCTGACTCTACCCAAGACTCTGATCTACCGGCTGCCTACCACCTGAAAACCTTCGCAACCGGCCCGGAAACAGGTGAGCTCGGTGACAGCTTTTTGCTTAATCTTGAAGCCTTGGGCGTTCTGGTTCTGCTCATTACCGCTCTGCTATTGCGCAGTGTTTACCTGTTGGGGCTGGCACAACGCCGGGACAGTTTCGCTTTGCTGCATCGGTTTGGGGTTTCGCCCGGGCAAGTTCAGCGTTGGCTGGTGCTGGAAATTATTGTGTTGGCGCTGATTTGTGTGGTGCCCGGCGTATGGCTTGGCCGGTGGCTGGCGGCCGGGCTTGGGGGTGGTTTTGGCCAGGCTCTTGATGGGTTGTTCGATATACCTCTCTATGCCGGGCATGGGCAGGGTTGGATAACGCCGGTTCTGGTTATGTTGACTGTGGTTGTGATTGCCTGTTTGGGGGATCTGCTATTGCTCAGATTCCGTGAGCGCTTGTCTTTGTCGGTGCCCAATCAGGGCAGATTGGCGACGGCTTTGCTTTTGGCTGGACTGGTTATGGCCTGGTTGGCGCCTTCGCTGCCCTGGGTGTTTGTTGCGGTGGCTTTGGTTTTCGCAGGGGCTACCTGGCTGACACCCGCCACGGTCACACATTTTGCCAATTGGCGCGCAGATCAATCGAAAGCCCCGCTTGCCCGGTGGCGCTACAGGGAACTCGCCGTGCTGGCGCGTCGCCTGACATTGCCACTGGTTGCCTTACAGTTTGCCCTTGCCATGGTGCTGGCGGTTCAGGCTCTGGTTACGACCTTTGAAGATACCTTTGATCGCTGGCTGGCCCAGCGGCTGGAGGCCGCCTATTACATTGAAGTGCCCGTTGGTGCAGATAGCCGCAAAGCAGCCGATTGGCTCACCAGCAAGCAAGTCAGTAATCCTGGCATGAATTGGCATCAGGTAATTCGGGGCAGCACCCGGATGACAGACAAGGCTGCTGCAAGCAGTCAGCAGGTTGATGTTTACGCTCTTGCGCCCATAAGCACTCTGATAACCGGGTGGGGACTGCTGGAAGCGGAAGATCACCCCTGGGAGGCGTTGGCTGGCAATAAGGGCGTAATGATCAACGAGCAACTGGCCCGCAGGCAAACGCTTGGGGCTGGGGATACCCTGCAATTAGTTCTCGACGAGCAGACTCGGGACATGCGGATTCTCGGGGTTTACCCGGACTATGGCCGCCCGGTGGGTGAAGTGTTGATGAACGCAGAAGCTCTGCCCGAGAATTTCATTGCCCGTTCCGAGAGCTTCTCGATAACGCCGGGTGAGTTGGGGATTACGCCTGTTACCGATGGATTAAAGCGAATCTGGAGTGTTGAAACCCTATCCATGAGAGACAACAGCACCATTCGCGAGCTGGCGACCGGCGTGTTTGATCAGACCTTTGCGTTAACTCGCGCCATGACTCTGCTTACCCTGATTCTGGCAGCGTCTGCGTTGTTGATGATGGGTTGGGTGTTTTTCACCACTCGAGCCTGGTACTTCCGGCTTCTGGTGGTGTGGGGTATGTCTCAGCAGGAAGTTGCAGGCCAGTTGCTGCGGTTGGCATTGGCGCTGACTGGCGGTATTGCCTTGCTGGCCCTGCCACTGGGTGTCTGGCTCACCTGGGTGCTGGTGCACCGGATCAACCCCCTCGCATTTGGCTGGTCGCTGCCCATGGCCGTGTACCCGACATTTTGGCTGGAACTTGGCGCTCTTAGCCTGGCCATTGGCTTGAGCATTGCTGTGCTGATGCGCAGGCAACTTGGCAAGCCCTCCGTTGCACCTGTATCTGCCAGCGCCTTGACGGGAGGCGAGCGATGAATCGGTATCTGGGATTTTCATTGGGGCTACTGCTATTGGCTGGCTGCTCTGGCGATGCCAGCGAGCAAGGCTTTGCAGGTTTGGCGGGGCTTGAGCAAAGTGCTGCAGGAGAAACGCCCTATTTGCAGCCCGGCCCCGGAGATCGGTTGGCGTTCCCCGCTGATTTCGGCCCGCATCCTCAGCATCGAATCGAATGGTGGTACCTCACTGCAAACCTTGAAACGACTGACGGCGAGCCCTTGGGTGTGCAGTGGACCCAGTTCCGGCAGGCACTTCAGCCCAGAGTTGCCTCCAAGCCAGCGCCGGATTCAACCGCGTGGCCATTGCAAGCGGCATGGATGGCCCACGGCGCAGTGAGTTGGAAGGGGAAGCACTACTTTACGGAAAAGCTGGCCCGTGGCGATATGGGGAATGCGGGGGCAACGGCCGTTCCCTTTCAGGTTTGGCTGGATAACTGGCGGCTGCAGGGCAATGCCAATAACGATCGCTGGCAACTGCAAGCGGCAGGCGAAGGCTGGAGTTACGACCTGATGCTCGCTATTCATGGCGAGCCAGTGGGCCATGGGAATAAGGGCTTCAGCGCCAAATCCGCGGGTGGCGAGGGTTCCATGTACTTCAGCCTGGTAGACATTGCCATAACCGGCGAGGTGGTGCTGGAAGGCAAGGCATTGGAGGTATCAGGTAAAGGCTGGTTTGATCGGGAGTGGAGCAGCCAGCTTCTGAAAACCGGGCAAAAAGGATGGGACTGGTTTGCGCTGCATCTGGATAGCGGCGACAAGCTGATGGCATTCCAGCTACGGGACGACAGCGGCAGTTTTCGATCAGGCACCTGGCTTCCTGCAGAAGGTGATCCCATTCCCTTGAGTTCTGAAGAGGTTGGCGTGAAAGCACTGGAGCGGCGTAAGGGCGTACCTGTGCGCTGGCAGCTCAGCGTTCCGGCCTATCAGGTGAATCTGGAGTTGAGTGCGCCACCAGGCGATTATCTTAACGCCGGGCTCTATCCTTATTGGGAGAGCCCGGTAGAGGTGTCAGGAAGCCATTCTGGAGTGGGCTATATGGAGCTCACGGGTTATGCCGATTGAGCGTGAGCTACCAGGTAATGGTGCCTGAATCCGAATCCGGGCTGACAGGGCGGATATCGATGATGGCCTCGCGCTCGGCTGTGTCTTTTTCAATTAATTCACGAAGCCGCATACGCTGCTCTTCCAAGGGCTCGGACATATCGATGATGATCTCAACGCGTCGGTTTCTTGCCCTGTTCTCAGCGGAGGTGTTGGCTATTCTCGGCTCTGTGTCAGCCAAGCCTTTAACGGCCAAGCGTGTTGCATCAACGCCTCCGGTGGCTAACAAGGCATTGGCAACGGCTGCTGAACGGGCTGCAGAAAGATCCCAGTTGCTGTAAAAGCGCGATGTTCGAATGGGAACGTCGTCGGTGTGGCCTTCCACTGTCAGATCCCCGGGCATATCCGCCAGTACCTTTGCCATATCCAGAAGCAGGCTTTCAAACTCCCAGGTCAGCTCTGCTGAGCCCGAGGAAAATGAGCCCTTTTCTTCTACCCGGATAACAATTCTGTGTTTGTCCAGATCGGCTTCAACTGTAATGCGCCCGTCGTCGATGGCCTCTTCAAGAACCTCTTGAATGCGGCTGGCACTGGCTTCAAGAGATTCATTTGCAGCAGCTTCCAGCGCATCTTCTGTTGGGCTTTTAAGGGTCTGTAACTCTGGCTGTTGATCGGTTGTGGTCTGTTTGATTTCGTTAACCAAGGTTGGCTCTGGCGGCGCCGGCGAGAATTTGTCGAAGATCGGGCTGGTGCCCATGGGGATTTCCAGGGCCGGTATATCCCGCTGCACGCCGAAGGCTTTTGAGAGCTCGCCAGCAATCTGCTTGAACTTCATCGCGTCGATTTCAGAAAACGACAACAGAAGTACAAAGAAGCACATCAGCAGCGACATCAGGTCGGCAAAGGTCACAACCCAGGCCGGGATGCCCGGTTTTTCCTCTTCTGGGAGCTCATCCATGGGGCTTATCCGCTGGCGGCCTCCGCCTCAGGCGCCTTGGTGCGCTCTTTTGGAGTCAGGTAGCTGGACAGCATCTGTTCGATAACCCGCGGGTTAATGCCTTGTTGAATGGCCACCAGCGCATCGGTGTAGAGCATTTGCATGCGGGCTTCTTCAGTCATCCGCAAAGATAGCTTGTCGGCAATTGGCGTGGCGATCATGGTGGCAATCATTGCACCGTAAAGGGTGGTCAGCAGCGCAACCGCCATGGCCGGGCCGATGGATTTCGGGTCTTCCATGTTGGAGAGCATCTGCACCAGACCAATCAGAGTGCCGATCATGCCCATTGCGGGAGCAACATCTGCCATGGCCATAAACACTTTGGAGCCGGAGCGGTTGTAATCCAGCGTCATCAGCCGCTCTTTGTCCAGAAGCTGCTTGATGGTCTCATCGGTTTGGCCGTCCACCAGCATCTGGATGCCACTGCCGAGGAAGGGAGAGCTGACCTCCCGCCCTTCAAGCCCCAGGGGGCCTTCTTTGCGAGCTATGTTGGCAACCTCTACCAGCTCTTCAATGCTAGTCTGGGTTTCCGGGAGTTTAAACTTGAACGCCCGGGCAGCCGCCTTGAAGGCACCAAGAAACTGCGGAATGCTGAATTTTGCGAGAACCACCAGCAAAGTTCCACCAAGAACGATAAGCAGTGATGCACCGTTGAGGAAAACACCGGGGGCCGCACCGAGAACAACAGCCGTTACGATAAGTAATATGGCACCAAGAAGGCCAATCAGGGTGGCTAAATCCACGTGATCTCCAGGGGATTTGACGGTTTAAATGGGGAATTAGCTCAGGTTACCTATAGTTCATTATTCAATCAATCAGCATGTACCGATTGCCTTGATTCTTCTTTAACCTCTTTCCAGGCTGCGTACTTGTGTAAATCAGACTCGACCAGCTTCAAACATAGTGCAACCACCCCGACATCATCCAGAAAGCCGATGCCAATGATTATGTCGGGGATGAAATCCAGAGGGTTCATTACGTAAAGAAGTGCGCCAGCCATGGCGGCTATGCTCTTCCAGGGCACGTCGCGATAACTGCCGTTCCAGTAGTCCCGGATCATGGAAAACATCAGCTTTATATCGGCACTGAACCGTTTGAGCTTACCGCTGCCTTTGACCTTCTTCTCAATCGCCTTTTGCCGCTCCAGTAACATTTCCAGATCGGCACGGTTTACCTTCTCGGCTTCAGCATCTAGCTGTTTGCGGGCATTCTTCTGGCTGAACAGAGCCATGAACACGTATCCTCAGTTGAAAAAAATAATGGATGACCGGTCTGTATAATGTCACGAAATCGGCCAGTCTGCCGCATCCACTGTATGCAGGATAACGGGTTGTTCTGCATGGCCGCGCCACCTGCTGACAAATATGCCCGGTGGATCGTATTGCTGTGTCTGCTTTTCAAGGTTGAACTGGCGGAGACCGCGGGGATCAGCACCGACACCGGCCAGGTATTGCCAGTTACCATAGTTACTCGCCACATCATAATCGATCAGTTGCTCTCGCCTCGTCGGAACAGGTCAGCGCCGTGAGGGTGCTTATTCGCAATTGATCAGGGCCGCGCTCGCCGATCTTTTCAATCTGTTTGCGAAACTGGGAAAAGGTATCCGGCAGGTCCTCAAGACTCATGGGAAGCGAGCCCTGGGTAAAAAGACTGAGAGTTTCAAATTCCTGAAACACTCTACCGGGCAGCTTGTCCTGAATGGCTTGCCACTGGCCCAGTGCTCTCAGGCTTCGCTCCAGCTCCATCAGGCTTTGCCATAAAAAACGCCAGCGATGTGCCCCCATGGTTTTCGACTGCAGCGGCCCGGGCATAAACCAGCGCGGATCAACCACATAAACGCAGAGCAAAGTGTCAGATTTGGAGGCGGCAAGCAGGGCCGCGTTGTCGTGCACGCGGAGATCCCGAGCAAACCAGTATAGTGTGCGCAATTTATCGATCCCGCATTACAGATGACTTAGGTGTTTCACCTTTGACGGTACGTATCGCCCAGCCATAAAGATCGCGGGGGCGGTGAGCTTGCGCCGCGATGGGGGGTATCCGGAACCAGCTATCTTTGAGCCTGATTTCCATGCGTTGGCGAATGAGCGGACTTGCTGATTGTGCAAATCAGCGAATGTTTTTCTGTCGGTCAGGAAACAGCCAGAAGGCGAACCAGCGTGTCATTCTTGGCATCAGTACATAGCTCATCAATAGCATGACGACCATCGTTACCAGCATGGTTCGCAACAGCAGCGGCATGGTTGTCAGAAGATCACCGAACAGAATAAAGACCAGTGTTACTGCCGGGTACAGTGCAAGCCAGCTCACCAGGGTCATTTTCCATTTTGGGGGTGGCTGTACCGGGTTCTGCCCGGGCAGGGTAAACCAGGTAATTATGCCGGATGTAACGTCTCTTTCACTGGGCTGCAGTAACAGGCTTTCAATCTGTTCAAGCAGCTCTGCCCGATCTTCGGACTTTTCCCAGGCATCGAGAGTTTGTCGGTCCCGGAATTTGAACATGATCCGGTATTCAGGATCCTCCGGGGAAGATGGTCGGAACATGGTGGCCCCCAGGTGGCCTGGAAAACGTGAGGCTCTCTCCGTCATTTGACTGCTCAGTTTCTCGAACTCTGCTTCCTGCCCCTTTCTGACACGCCTTGAAACCACCACGGTTAGTGGTACGCTTGAGTTCCTCGCAAGATCCTCTGCCATGAAACAGTTCCTTTCAGCAGTGCCTGATATTGAATGGGCGTTTGCCTATCCGTTTAATTTTTCTGCAGTATGCCGGCTTTTTTGAGCCGGTAAGCCAGTGCTGGCCGGGTGAGTCCAAGCAAGCGTGCGGCCTCGGACACGTTCTGGCTTGCCTGGTCCATCGCCCTCCGCATAAGGGTTTCTTCCACCTCATCGAGGCTGACATTATTGTTGATGATGCTCTCCGCCCAGTGCGCGGGCCCACCTTGCTGCGAATCGCCGGAGACTACCTGACCCGTGTCATCGATAATTTCCGATGATTGAGGTGATGCCTGCTGAAATTCACTGTTGGGGAAGACCGCAAAAAGCGCGTCCTGGCTGATGGTCTCGTTATTATCGGTGAGTATTACACCGCGCTCGATCACGTTCTCCAGTTCCCGGATATTGCCGGGCCAGCGATAGCGAAGGCAAAGCTCCAGCGCCTTGTCCGACAGACCGAGAGTGTGTTTGTTGTATTCTGCTTCGAACTTCCGCAGAAAATGCTCTGTCAGGAGCGGAAGATCTTCAAGGCGTTCACGCAAAGGTGGAATCTGCACCGGAAAAACATTCAGGCGATAGTAGAGGTCTGCCCGGAATTTACCGGCCTCAACCGCTTCGGCAAGGCTTTCGTTGGTTGCGGCTATGATGCGCACATTCACCGATCGTGTGCGGTTATCGCCAACGCGCTCAAGCTCCCCCTCCTGAAGCACTCGCAGTAGCGAAGCCTGCGCCCGGGGTGTGAGTTCGACCACCTCATCCAGAAAAATCGTGCCTTTGTCTGCCCGTTCAAAACGTCCCGGCCGGGATTGATTGGCACCGGTAAAGGCGCCTTTTTCAACGCCAAAAAGCTCGGATTCGATAAGGTCGGGTGGTATGGCGGCACAGTTGACGGCTACAAATGGCCCGTCAGCCCTTTCGCTGCGCAGGTGAACACTGCGTGCAATCACTTCCTTGCCTACGCCGGTTTCCCCCAGGAGCAACACAGATACTTTCCCAAGGGCTGCTTTATCAATCATTTTGCAGACCTTGTTGTAGGACGCCGACTGGCCAATACCATAGTACTGCCCCTGTTGCTTTTCGAGGCTGCTGCGCAGGGAGCTGACTTGGGATTGCAGATCGTAAAGCTCTTCTATGATGGGATCTGCCTTGAAATAACGGGCAAACTCCTCTGCGTCGTCCCACTGCTCTGCAGGCTTGCCCACAATCAGGCATTTCTCATCTCCACAGCCCCGGCAACTGGTCTCACGGAAGATGATTTCGCGCCCCATGAATGACGATGTGTAGGCACAGGCATAGCCTAACAAGGCCCAGCAAGCCGGCTCGTCCATTTTTCCAAGCTCGGTCTGGCAGATTTCTACTTCAAAAGAGTCAATCCACTGCATTTCAGCATAGAAGTCGCCGGTTTCCTGATTTATTTCTACCTGAACAGGAATGACGTTAACCATGCCTTTCAGGGCGTGCAGTTGCGGGCCTGCAAGAAAAATATCAATTTCTTCGCAGTGTGGGCGAAGCTTGCGGGCCAGTTCGGCGTCCTTCAGGCCGGACTGATAGCCGAGGCGCAGAAAAAAGCCTTTTGCCCGTGCAACACCCATGCTGTTGACCATTTCGCGCCGGAATGCTCCCATGGCACTTACTGCCATCAACAGCATGCGCTGCTCACCAAGCCAGATTTTTCCTTCGGAACTCAGGAATCGAATCTGATCAGTAAGATCTTGAAATTGAGTGTGTTTTAGCTTCGGCTTGTAGCTGATAGCCATGTTCTGATCCCCCATTATTTTTGTGCGGGGTGAGCATAAATGCTCAGACAATGATCTATCCATATAACCCCTGATTGATGCCAAAAATCAACCAAATGGTAAGAATCGAGCGGAAAGTCGTAGTTGGCTCGGCGCATTTCATCAATTGCTCACTTCGGATCTTGAGGTTTATCAAATGATCAAATTTTTCTGATCAATCTCAAGATTAAAAACCACTCCTAGATAGTCGAAAAGGCCTGAAGGACTTAAAAACATCCCTAAGAATCAATGTTTTGGTGTTGTTTTTAGTGGTGGTCTGGAAATTGTGGCACAGCCGTTGCTCCAGTGTGTTCAGCAAACAACAACAACAACGACAACGGGGTCAGCAATGGACCAACGACTGAAGACCTTCAACGAATACACCCGCTATATCCGGGTTCGCAGCGCACCAGAAGACAGGTTTGTGGAGTTCGATTTTGCAATCGGCTACCCCGAGCTGTTTGTCGAGCTGGTACTGCCCCGGGATGCCTTCAAGATTTTCTGTGAGCACAACAATGTGGTGCACATGGATTCCGACATGATCCGCCAGATTGACGAAGACATGGTCAAGTGGCGTTTCGGGGAGAAAGGCCACCGCTAGAGCCAGTTAACCACCAACGCCAACATCCACCCCACAACAACAACGATGGTAGGGCAGTTATGACTATTGAAATAAAAACCACCTCAGTGGAACCCATTCGCAATACCTATTCGGCGATTGCACGTCGTTTCGGTGACAAGCCGGCAACCCGTTATCAGGAAGCCAGCTTTGATATCGAGGCGAAAACCAACTTTCACTATCGGCCCCTTTGGGATCCGAAGCGCACCCTCAATGATCCCAGCCGTACCGCTGTACAAATGGAAGACTGGCATGCGGTGACCGACCCGCGGCAGTTTTTCTACGGCGCCTATGTTGGTAACCGGGCAAAAATGCAGGAAGCAGCAGAAAGCAATTTTGGCTTCTGCGACAAGCGAAACCTTCTGACCCGTCTCCCCGAAGAAACCCAGCATCAGCTCCTGCGGTTTTTGGTGCCACTGCGCCATGTTGAGCTGGGCGCCAACATGAACAACAGCAAAATTGCCGGTGATGCGATTGCCACCACCGTTGCCCAGATGCACATGTTTGCAGCCACCGACCGCCTTGGCATTGGTCAGTATTTGTCCCGCATTGCTCTGTTGCTGGATGGCAGCACCGGCAAGGCGCTCGATGAATCCAAAACCTTCTGGATGGACGACGAGCTCTGGCAGCCCATGCGCAAGCTGGTGGAAGACATGCTGGTGATCGACGACTGGTTCGAGGTCACGCTGGTGCAGAACGTTCTTCTGGACGGTTTGATGTACCCGCTGATTTACGACTGGATGGATGCCTGGCTGGGCGAACAGGGTGCCGAGGATGTGTCTCTGCTCACCGAGTTCCAGCGTGACTGGTACAAGGAATCCCTGCGTTGGACCAACGCTATGATCAAAACGGTTGCCGGTGAAAGTGAGAGCAACCGTGGGCAACTCCAAGCCTGGGTAGCCCGGTGGGAACCCCGCGCCTATGAAGCCCTGAAGCCCATTGCCCAAGCCACTACCGGTCTTGACGCCCTGGATGAAATCCGCGCTGAGCTTTCTGCCCGGCTGAAGAAGGTTGGTCTCGAAAGCACAGGAGTTCAGGCATGAGCCAGAAAGTATTTATCGCATTTCAAGACAACGACAACGCCCGCTATCTGGTTGAAGCGGTCATGCAGGACAACCCGGATGCCGAGGTACAGCACCAGCCGGCCATGATCAGGATTGAGGCGGAAAAACGCCTGGTGATCAACCGGGCCACCATGGAAGAAACGCTCGGTCGCGAATGGGATGTCCAGGAAATGCTGATAGATGTGATCAGTATTGGCGGCAATGTCGACGAAGACGATGACCACTTCATTCTTCAGTGGAACTGATTGGGAGATCTAACATGGCTATTAAAAACAAGAAGCTGAACCTTAAAGACAAATACCAGTACCTCACCCGTGATATGGCCTGGGAGCCCACGTACCAGAAAAAGGAAGATATCTATCCGGATGAGCAGTTTGAGGGCATCAAGATTACCGACTGGTCGCAATGGGAAGACCCATTCCGCCTGACCATGGATGCCTACTGGAAATACCAGGCCGAGAAAGAAAAGAAGCTGTACGCGATCTTTGACGCATTTGCCCAGAACAACGGCCATCAGAACATCACTGACGCCCGTTACGTTAACGCACTGAAGCTGTTCCTCTCCGGCGTTTCACCACTTGAGTACGCTGCATTCCAGGGCTATGCGCGGGTAGGACGTCAATTCAGTGGAGCCGGTGCCCGGGTAGCGTGCCAGATGCAGGCCATCGACGAACTGCGCCATTCCCAGACCCAGCAGCACGCGATGAGCCATTACAACAAGCACTTTAATGGCCTGCACGATGCGGCGCACCAGCATGACCGGATCTGGTTCCTGTCGGTTCCCAAATCGTTCTTTGACGACGCGCGCTCGGCGGGACCCTTCGAGTTCCTGACCGCCATTTCGTTCTCGTTCGAATACGTACTGACAAACCTGCTGTTCGTGCCCTTCATGTCCGGCGCCGCCTATAACGGCGATATGGCCACGGTCACTTTCGGGTTCTCGGCCCAGTCGGATGAAGCTCGTCACATGACCCTTGGCCTTGAGGTAATCAAGTTCATCCTTGAGCAGCACGAAGACAACGTGCCCATTATCCAGCGCTGGATCGACAAGTGGTTCTGGCGCGGTTTCCGCCTGCTGAGCCTGGTTGGGATGATGATGGACTACATGCTGCCCAACAAGGTGATGTCCTGGGCTGAAGCCTGGGAAGTTTACTACGAGCAGAACGGCGGAGCCCTGTTCAAGGATCTGGAGCGCTACGGCATTCGTCCGCCCAAGTACCAGGACATTGCCAACGATGCCAAGAACCACGTAAGCCACCAGGCCTGGAGCACCTTCTACCAGTACAGCCAGGCTACCAACTTCCATACCTGGATGCCGGAAGAAGAAGAGATGGCCTGGCTTTCGGAGAAGTACCCGGAGACTTTCGACAAGTACTACCGTGCCCGTTTCGAGCACTGGGACAAAGAGCATAAAGAGGGACGTCGTTTCTATAACAACACGCTTCCCCAGCTCTGCCAGGTGTGCCAGATACCGGTGATCTTTACGGAAAAAGACGACCCGACCGTGTTCAGCCATCGCCAGATCAAGCATGAAGGTGAGCGTTACCACTTCTGCTCCGACGGCTGCTGCGACATCTTCAAAAACGAGCCCGAGAAGTACATCCAAGCGTGGCTGCCCGTGCACCAGATATACCAGGGCAACTGCGGTGGTGCCGATGTCGCAACAGTGGTTGAGAAGTATTACCACATCAATCCTGGCGTCGACAACATGGAATACCACGGCTCGCCGGACCATCAGCGTTGGCTGGATATCAAGGGCCTGAAGCCATTGAAGTCCCAAAGCGAGAAAAAGACCGCAGCCTGACCAGATTTGCCCGCCCCGCGCTGTCAGCGTCGGGCGGGCCACTAAAACAAAAAGGAGAACGCCATGAGTGTTAATGCTATTTCCGAATATCACGCAGAACCCAAAGACCGTGTTGAGAACTTCAACGGCATGCAGTTGCTTTATGTCTACTGGCCCAAGCATCTGATGTTCTGCGCACCTTTTGCGTTGCTGGTTGCGCCGGACATGACCTTTGGTGCGTTTGTGGACGAGCTGCTCAAACCGGCCGTTGCAGGGCATCCGGATTCCGGAAAGGCCGACTTTCTGAATGCCCAGTGGCTTCTTAACGATGAGGCCTTTACGCCCGACCCGGCCGCATCACTGATCGACAACGGTATTGACCATAAGAGCATGCTGACAGTGACCACTTCGGGCCTGGAAGGCATCCAGGGTTCCGCATCCTGAGGGTTGAGTTATGAGCCATACCGTAACCATTGAGCCGATTGGCGAACAGATTGAAGTTGAAGATGGCCAGACCATCCTCCAGGCCGCGCTTCGTAATGGTGTGTGGTTGCCCTTTGCTTGTGGCCACGGCACCTGTGGAACCTGCAAGGTCCAGGTGATCGACGGTGATGTCGACCTGGGTGAAGCCTCTTCATTTGCGTTGATGGACAGCGAGCGGGAGGAAGGCAAGGTTCTGGTCTGCTGCGCCACCCTGGAAAGTGACGTGACCATCGAAGCGGATATCGATGTAGACGAAGACTTTGAAGGCTATCCCGTTGAGGACTACCAGGCCACGGTCACTCAAATTGTTGACCTGTCGCCAACCATCAAGGGTGTGCACCTCAAGCTTGACCGGGAAATGACCTTCCAGGCTGGCCAGTACATCAATATTGATTTACCCGGGGTAGAAGGCTCCCGGGCCTTCTCGCTGGCGAACCCGCCAAGCCGTGCTGACGAAGTGGAGTTGCATGTGCGCCTGGTAGAAGGGGGTGCAGCCACATCCTACATTCACCAACAGCTGAAAGAAGGCGACACACTCAACCTGTCCGGACCCTACGGCCAGTTCTTTGTGCGCAGTTCCCAGCCCGGGGATCTCATTTTCATCGCCGGTGGCTCCGGGCTTTCCAGCCCCCAGAGCATGATTCTGGACCTGCTGGCGCAGGATGATGACCGCCAGATCGTGCTCTTTCAGGGCGCCCGTAATGTGGAAGAGCTCTATAACCGCGAGCTGTTCGAGGGCCTGTCCCGCGACCATGACAACTTCACCTACGTTCCCGCCCTGAGCCAGGCAGAGGACGATGCAGGCTGGCAGGGGTTCAAAGGCTACGTGCATGAGGCGGCGAAAGCCCATTTTGATGGCCGCTTTTCCGGGCGCAAAGCATATCTGTGCGGCCCACCGCCAATGATCGATGCAGCCTTGACGGCGCTGATGCAGGGACGCCTGTTTGAACGGGATATCTTCATGGAAAAGTTCCTCACGGCAGCCGACGGAGCAGAAGACGCACAGCGCTCTGCACTGTTCAGGAAGATCTGAGGGAGACCAGGCCATGGGGGAGTTCTTGCAGGTTACCGAACAGTGCAGTGGCCAGTCGTTTCGTTGCAAGGCCGGCCAGAGCGTTCTCAAGGCCATGGAGCAGCAGGGGCTCAAGTGCGTGCCGGTAGGCTGCCGAGGCGGTGGTTGTGGCTTCTGCAAGGTCACCGTACTCAGTGGCGATTACTCATGCGGAAAGATGAGCCGGGTGCACGTGCCCCCGGAAGCCCTTGCACAGGGCCAGGTGCTGGCGTGCCGCATCTATCCATTGACCGATCTGATTATTGAATGCCGGCCGCAGCAACCTGCAGCCGGGCATATGAATGAGCACACAACAACAAAAGCAATGAGGTAATTATTATGAAAAAGGGTGTAATGCGTCCCGGCCACGTCCAGATCCGTGTTCTCGATATGGATGAAGCCGTCAAACACTACAAGGATCTTTTGGGTCTGGTCGAAATGGATCGCGATGACCAGGGCCGTGTGTACCTGAAGGGCTGGACGGAAGTGGACAAGTTCTCCGTCGTCCTCAGGCAAGCGGATGAGCCGGGAATGGACTTCATGGGCTTCAAATGTCTGAGCGAGGAAGTGGTTGACCAGTTGCGCGGCGAGCTCGTCGAGTTTGGTTGCGAGGTTGAGGATATTCCCGAGGGTGAGCTCAAGGATTGCGGCCGTCGGGTAAGGTTTATTGCACCTACCGGCCACGCGTTCGAGATCTTTGCTACCAAAAAGCAGACCGGCAAGTGGGGCGTTGGCAACCACAATCCCGAAGCCTGGCCGATGGGGCTGGAAGGCATGAAAGCAACGCGCTTTGACCATTGCCTGCTCTACGGGCCGAACCTCGATGAAACCCTGGATCTGTTCCGCGATGTGCTTGGTTTTGAACTGGCCGAGCAGGTTATTGCGCCGGATGGCAAGCGGGTTGCGCAGTTCCTGACCGCCAGCATGAAGGCACATGACGTCGCCTTTATTCACCACGAAGAGCCGGCCAAATTCCACCACGCCTCCTTCTTCCTGGAAACCTGGCAGGATGTGCTCAAGGCTGCGGACCTGTTGTCCATGACCGACACCTCCATCGATATCGGCCCAACCCGGCACGGCCTTACCCACGGGCAGACGATTTATTTCTTTGACCCTTCCGGCAACCGCAACGAAGTGTTCGCCGGCGGTGATTACCACTACCCGGACCACGAGCCAGTTACCTGGGATGCCGAGGAGTTGGGCAAGGCCATTTTCTATCACGACCGTGCGTTGAACGAGCGATTCCTGTCGGTATTGACCTGATTAATTGGGTATACGAAGCGGCACCTTTATCAGGAGGGCCGGTGACACCGTTACCGACCCCTGAAAAGGGGCTGGCTTGGGTGCCGAATTCCATCGAATAAGGAGAGGTTATGCCAATTGCACAGCTTTATATCATTGAAGGCCGTAGTGATGAGCAAAAAGAAACACTGATCCGGGAAGTGAGCGAAGCCATGGCCCGCTCACTGGATGCGCCTATGGAGCGCATACGGGTGATGATCACCGAAATGCCCAAGCAGCACTTCGGCATTGCCGGGCAGTCTGCGAAAAAACTCGGGCGCTGACCCTGGAAGATACATTTCCAACAATTACAAAAAAGGAAAGCTTGATGAGATACAAAACAGTTATGACTCTGGCCGGTTTGCTGGCGGCAGCGCCTCTTTCGTCCCCCGTGCTGGCAGCCAACGGGCACTATGTTCCCGGTGTAGAAGGCATAGGTGGCCCCGCCGTACCGCCGCCAGGCATTTACTACCGTGGTTATCTGGCGCACTACGACATAGACAATGTGAGGGATGGCCAGGCCAACAAAGCACCCGGAAAGAACACGGGCGAAGTAACTGCGTTGGCCAACCGCTTTATCTGGATCACCGATAAGACCTTCCTGGGGGCCAGCTACGGGGCAGAACTGATTGTGCCCTTGCAGCGCACCTCGCTTGATTTCAAGGGTATTGGAGTAAAGGACAGCGACAGCGGTCTGGGTGACATTTTTGTGGGGCCGGTTGTACTGGGGTGGCATGGCAAACAATGGGACGCAGTGTTTGCCGCTGGCCACTGGTTTGATACCGCAAGCTACGAGCCAACGGAACCGGCCTCCATCGGCAAAGGGTATGGCACCACCATGCTGACCCTGGGTGGATCCTGGCATTTTGACCCCGACAAACGCTGGACGTTTTCAGCGCTTTCCCGCTACGAAATCAAGACCGAACAGGATGACACCGGTGTTACACCCGGCGACAGCTACCTGATCGAGTGGGCCCTGAGCCACCGTCTGGACAGCGGGCTGAATGTGGGTCTGGTGGGCTATGAAGCCTGGCAGCTCGAGAGCAATGACGGTGGTCCCGCCGATAAAGCCGAAAAGCATGCCCTTGGTGCGGAAGCCGGCTATTTCTGGCCTGGCCACGGGTTAGGTCTGAACGCAGCGGTCTACCAGGAGTACAACAACGAAGCAGGACCGGAAGGTGCATTGCTGCGCTTGCACCTGACCAAAGTGTTTTAAAGCAGGGCGCTGGCCAGTTTTTCGTAACTGGCCAGGCGGTGCTGATAGTCGTGAGTCACAGTGACAACACCGACTTCATCCGACTGGTATTGCCGGGCAAGGCGCAGAATTGTTTCAGCACATTCGTCTTCTGTGCCAAGAACCATTGAGTTCAGAACCGCATCGAAGAAGTCTTGCTCGGCTGGGCTCAACTGCGCTTTCAGGCGCAGAGCCTCATCGGGGGCTTTGACCACCTCGCGGATGCCCTGCCGGAAGGCTTTGACTTTCCAGTACACCGAAGGGGCTGCCAGGTATTCCGCCTCTTCGCGGCTGTCGGCACACAGGGCGGCTACAGCGATACTTGCTTCGGGATGGCCCGGGTGGCCTGCATCGCGCCATGCCTGCTGGTACTCGGCAATCACACCGGGTGGAGCCGGATCCGGGCTGATGAACAATGCCAGCGTCATGTTCATGCCCAGCTGCCCGGCCAGGCTACTGCTGCCACTGCCGGATGCCAGCATCCAGGTTTGCGGAGCGGCGGGCTGGCCGGGCATCACGCGCAGGGTTTTGTAGGGGTGATCGTCCGGCAGAGTATTGTGCAGCAAGCCTTGCAGTAACCAGGCTTGTTCTGAGTAGTTGCCGGAGCCCGGCCGGGCCGGATACGCCAGCGCATGGGCGGCCAGCTCGTCGCCACCGGGGGCGCGGCCGATACCCAGGTCAATGCGCCCCGGGTAGAGGGTTTCGAGCATGCTGAACTGTTCGGCGATTTTGTAGGGGCTGTAATGGCTCAGCATTACGCCGCCGCTGCCCACACGAATGCGCTCGGTCACGCTTGCGATGTGGCTGATCAGAATCTCGGGGCAGGGGCCGGCAAAATTGACACTGTTGTGGTGCTCGGCCAGCCAGTACCTGTGGAAGCCGAGTCGGTCGCAGGCGCGAGCCAGATCAACAGTAACTGCTACAGGAGAAACTCCGTTGGGCAGGCCTTGCACAGGGGATTGGTCGACGACGGTCAGTTTCAAAATAATCTCCGGTAGCCATGAGAAAGCAAGAGTAATGGCTGACAAATATAAGCTCGCACAGATATTTGTCGACAGGATTGGCGGGAAAGCATGATTTCATTATTGAGAACAACCATATGAATTATCAGGACTTGTTCTATTTCATCAAGGTGGTTGAAAAGGGCAGCCTGGTTTCTGCCGCCCGTTATCTGGATATACCCACCTCAACCCTTTCCCGTCGTTTGCAGGCGTTTGAACAGCAGCTCGGCTACAAACTGGTTCACCGGAGCTCGAAGAAATTTGGCCTGACCGAGTCCGGGCAACGCTTTTACAACAGCCTTTCTCCGGTCATGAGTGAACTTGAGATACGCTCGGAAGATGTGAACAGCGAGCTGTCGTCCCTCTCCGGAGACATCAAAATCACCGCTCCCATTGCTTTGGGGCACCACAAGGTGAAGGCCTGGGTGTTCGAGTTTATGGAGCTTAACCCCCGGGTAAGCGTGGAAATGTTCCTCAGTAACCAGAATGTGGATCTGGTGAAGAACAGTATTGATATCGCCTTCCGCCTGGGTTCGGTGACACTCAATGACTGGATATCGCGCCCTCTTATGAACACGGAAATGCTGATAGTGGCTACGCCGGAGCTGCTGGCGCTCTATCCGCAGCCAAAGCGGCCTGATGAACTTGCGGCGTTGCCGTTAATCGTCCTCAAACGCTCGGCCTTCTGGCGATTTCAATGCGGCGACGGTTATGCCGAAACCTTTACGCCCCACGCACACATCCGGACTGATGAAATCACCTTTGCGTTGGACGCGGTCAAGCGGGGCCTTGGTGCCTGTTGTGTGCCCCGATACGCAGTGGAGCAGGAACTGGGCAGCGGCGAGTTGGTGCAACTGCTGCCTGATTGGTCAATGGAAAAACGCACCATGCATATGATCTATCCCCACCGGGACAACCTGCCCTTGAAAACGCGGGCTTTTATTGATTTTGTGATGGCGAAAGTGAGCGATGGGGCGGTGGATGCATGACTCTGCCAACAGGTTTCGGGCTTCAGGTTGTTCCCGAATATGGGAACTTAACTCCCCATTCCTGGTGGTTTTATCCCGTATTTGCAAAGTTATACTGATTTAAAAAAGACGATACGGGTTGCGTAATTGCTGAAACACCCGTGCTACTCAAAACCGGAACGCTGCGGCAGTGCGCAGGTTTAGTTAACAAGAAAGGTGAGCCATGAAAGAGTTCAAACATTTTATCAATGGCGAGTACGTGCCCTCTGCCAGCGGAAAGTTATTTGAAAACCGCAGCCCTGTCGACAACAGCCTGATTGGCAACGTTCACGAGGCCGGTGAAGCCGAAGTTGATACCGCCGTTCGCGCCGCCAAGGCCGCCCTGAAAGGCCCCTGGGGCAAGATGACGCAAAAGCAGCGGTCTGAAATGCTGTACAGGATTGCCGATCGTATCAATGAACGCTTTGACGAGTTTCTGGATGCAGAGTGCCTGGATACCGGCAAGCCACGTTCCATGGCGAGCCACATCGACATTCCCCGTGGGGCGGCGAACTTCAAGGAATTTGCGGACTCCATGAGCCATCCCACCGAGGGCTTTCGCATGGACACCCCGGACGGTACGGGTGCTCTGAACGTTGGTCACCGCACTCCAAAGGGTGTTATCGCTGTTGTTTCCCCGTGGAATCTACCTTTGCTTTTGATGACCTTTAAAGTGGGTCCGGCGCTGGCCTGCGGCAACACCGTGGTTGTGAAACCATCCGAAGAAACACCCGCCACCGCAACCCTTCTGGGTGAGGTTATGAACGAGTGTGGTGTGCCGCCCGGAGTGTTTAACGTGGTGCACGGTTTCGGCCCTGACTCCGCTGGCGCTTTCCTGACCACTCACCCCTTGGTTGATGCAATTACTTTCACCGGCGAAACCCGCACCGGTGAAGTCATTATGAAGGCGGCGGCGGTTGGCTTGCGCAATGTTTCTATGGAGTGCGGTGGCAAGAACGCGGGCATAGTGTTTGCCGACTGTGACCTTGAAAAGGCAGTAGAGGGCACCATGCGCTCGGCATTTGTCAACTGTGGCCAGGTTTGTCTGGGCACGGAAAGGGTGTATGTAGAGCGCCCGATTTTTGACCGCTTCCTCGCTCGTATGAAGGAAGAAGTCGCCAAACTGAAGCTGGGTCGCCCGGAAGACCCTGAAGCCAACTTCGGACCGCTGGTCAGCCTCGAGCATCGGGCAAAAGTGAAGAGCTATTACGACCTGGCGCGGGAAGAAGGTGCAACTGTAGAAATCGGTGGCGGCATCCCGGATATGGGCGCCGAGCTGAACGAAGGCGCCTGGATTGAACCGACCATCTGGACCGGTTTGCCGGAAGACGCGCGCGCTATCCGCGAAGAGATTTTCGGGCCCTGTTGCCACATTCGTCCGTTTGATACCGAGGACGAAGCCATCGCGCTGGCCAATGACACCAATTACGGCCTGGCCTGTGCAATCTGGACGGAAAACTCAGCCCGCGCCATTCGTGTGGCGGAACAGATGGAAGTTGGCCTGGCCTGGGTGAACTCCTGGTTCCTGCGGGATCTGCGCACCTCGTTTGGTGGCGCCAAGCATTCCGGCCTGGGTCGCGAGGGTGGTGCACACGGCCTCGAGTTCTACTCCGAAACCAAAAATATCTGCATCAAACTCTGAGGAACGGATATGGATAAGCAACAGATTCAGGCCTGCGGTGATGAGCTCTATCAGGCCATGGTCAACCGCACTGCCGTGCGACCACTGACTGAGCGCTTCAGTGATATCACCGTTGAGGATGCCTATAACATCTCCCTCCGGATACTGGAGCGCCGTATCGAGTCGGGAGAAAAGGTGATCGGGAAAAAGATCGGCCTGACTTCCAAGGCAGTGCAAAACATGCTCAAGGTGGGGCAGCCGGACTTCGGTTACCTCACCGACAAAATGGCGTATAGCCAAGGCGAGGAAGTCCAGATTTCCGGTCGCCTGATGCAGCCCAAGGCGGAAGGTGAAATCGCCTTCATTCTGAAAAAAGACCTGTTGGGTCCGGGCCTGACAGCAGCAGATGTGCTGGCAGCAACCGATTGCGTGCTGCCCTGCTTCGAGGTGGTGGACTCCCGCATTGAAAACTGGGAAATAAAAATTCAGGACACAGTAGCCGACAACGCATCCTGCGGCGTGTTCCTGCTGGGGGATCGGGCGGTGAATCCCCGCAAGGTGGATCTAGCTACCTGCGGCATGGTGGTGGAAAAGAACGGATCAATTATCAGCACCGGCGCGGGCGCGGCGGCTTTGGGAAGCCCCGTTACCTGTGTTACCTGGCTGGCAAACACCCTGGGACAGTTTGGTATTCCACTGAAGGCTGGCGAAGTGATTTTGTCCGGTTCGTTGGTGCCTCTGGAGCCGGTGCAAGCTGGTGATTTTATGAGTGTGAGCATAGGTGGCATTGGCAGTGCGTCTGTCCGCTTCATCTGATTGCTCCCGTTGATACAGGAATCCGAAACATGAACAAGAAACTCAAAGCGGTCATTATTGGCCCAGGCAACATCGGCACCGACCTACTCATGAAAATGCAGCGTTCCGAGTGGATTGAGCCCGTCTGGATGGTGGGTATCGATCCGGAATCAGAAGGCCTCAAACGTGCTACCGAAATGGGCATTAAAACCTGCTCAACCGGGGTGGACGGTGTTCTGGAACATATTATTAAAGATGATATTCGCGTCGCCTTTGATGCAACCTCTGCCTACGTCCATGCCGAGAACAGCCGCAAGCTGAACGAATTGGGCGTAATCATGGTAGACCTGACGCCAGCAGCCGTTGGCCCCTTCTGTGTACCGCCGGTGAACCTGGCAGACCACGCCAAGAACCTGGAAATGAACGTCAACATGGTGACCTGCGGTGGCCAGGCGACAATCCCGATGATTGCGGCTGTCAGCCGTGTTCAACCGGTGGCCTACGGTGAGATTGTTGCGACTGTGTCTTCTCGCTCAGTAGGTCCGGGTACACGCCAGAATATCGACGAGTTCACCCGCACGACCGCAGGGGCTGTGGAGAAAGTAGGCGGTGCCAAAGAGGGCAAGGCGATTATTATCATCAACCCAGCCGAGCCGCCGCTGATGATGCGCGACACCATCCATTGCCTTACTGAAAGTGAGCCTGACCAGGAGGCCATCACCGAATCCGTGCAGGCCATGGTGAAGGAAGTACAGAAGTACGTTCCGGGTTACACCCTGGTTAATGGCCCGGTATTCGATGGCAACAAGGTCACCTGTTACATGCAGGTGGAAGGGTTGGGCGATTTCCTGCCCAAGTACGCCGGCAACCTGGACATCATGACGGCCGCCGCCCTACGTACTGCCGAGATGTTTGCCGAAGAAGCGGCTGACGGCACCATCACATTGCCGGCACGCGGCTAAGCGGGGGAGAGAACAATGAATTTACAAGGTAAAAAAGTCACGTTGCACGATATGAGCCTGCGCGATGGCATGCACGCCAAACAACACCAGATCAGTCTGGATGAGGCGGTCAGCATCGCGACGGCAATGGATGAGGCGGGTATGCCGATGATCGAAGTCACCCACGGTGACGGTCTGGGTGGTCGCTCTCTGAACTACGGTTTCCCGGCCCACAGCGACAAGGAATACCTCAGCGCCGTCGTACCTAAGATGAAGAACGCCAAAATTTCTGCGCTGCTTTTGCCGGGGATCGGTACCGTTGACCACCTCAAAATGGCCCGGGACTGCGGTGTTTCTTCCATCCGTGTGGCTACCCACTGCACCGAAGCTGATGTGTCGGAACAGCATATTGGCATGGCCGCCGAAATGAAGATGGACACCGTCGGCTTCCTGATGATGGCGCACATGGTCAGTCCCGAGAAGATTCTCGAGCAGGCCAAGCTGATGGTGGGCTACGGAGCCAACTGTATCTACGCGACGGACTCTGCAGGTTACATGCTGCCGGACGACGTTACCGCTCGCATAGGCTTGCTGCGTGCAGAGCTGCCACCTGGCGTCGAGATCGGCTTTCATGGCCATCACAACCTGGGCATGGGCATTGCCAACTCGCTGGCTGCCATTGAAGCCGGCGCATCCCGTATCGACGGTTCCGTTGCCGGTTTGGGGGCGGGGGCTGGTAATACGCCACTGGAAGTCTTCTGTGCCGTGCTGGATCGCATGGGTGTGGAAACCGGTGTTGATCTGTACAAGATCATGGACGTGGCCGAAGACCTGGTGGTGCCGATGATGGACCAGCCGATCCGTGTGGACCGTAACGCGCTGACGTTGGGGTATGCGGGCGTTTACTCCTCGTTCCTGCTGTTCGCAGAACGGGCAGAGAAAAAGTATGGCATTTCAGCCCGTGACATTCTGGTTGAGTTGGGCCGCCGTGGCACCGTGGGCGGGCAGGAAGACATGATTGAAGACCTGGCGTTGACCATGGCCAAAGAAAAAGGATTGATCTGATGACTGAAGCGTATGAGAACAAGCTGACCCAGGCGCAGATTGAAGAGTTGGCGGCCCACTGCGAGAAAGCCGAACTGGAAGCCTATGAGATCACCAAGATCACTGACGACTATCCGCAAATGACCTACAAGGATGCCTTCGACATCCAGTGGGAAACCCGTCGTCGCAAGGAAGAGCGTGGCCACAAGATTGTCGGCATGAAAATGGGCCTGACTTCCTGGGCCAAGATGGCCCAGATGGGGGTTGAGCAGCCTTGCTATGGCTTTTTGGCGGACTATTTCAGTGTGCCTGAAGGTGGGGAGATCAAGCATGATGAGCTGATTCACCCTAAAATCGAGGCGGAACTGGCCTTTGTACTCAAGGATGAGCTGAAAGGCCCGGGCGTGCATATTGGTGACGTGTTACGTGCTACAGACTTTGTTATGCCAGCGGTTGAGGTAATCGATTCCCGTTACAAGGACTTCAAGTTCGACCTCAAAAGCGTGATTGCTGATAACTCATCGTCCAGCCGTTTCGTAACCGGTGGCCGCATGGCTGACATTGCTGACCTAGACTTGAAAACCATCGGTGTTGTAATGGAAATCAACGGAGAAGTGGTACAAACCGGCGCGGGTGCGGCGGTTCTGGGCCACCCGGCAGCATCAGTCGCCATGTTGGCTAATATGATGGCTGATCGTGGTGAAAGCTTGCCTGCAGGCAGTTTCATCATGATCGGTGCCATTACAGCAGCGGTTCAGGTTGAGAAAGGTGATGCCTTCACAGTGCGTTACCAGGGCCTGGGTACCTTGAGCGGCAAGTTTGTTTAAGAGCACACATTGACATACAGGCGATCCCCGTGACGCAGGCGCGCAGACTATTCCTGAGTATTTTTCTGCCGTTTGCGGCGGGGTATTTTCTCTCCTATGTGTACCGCGCTGTCAACGCGGTCATCTCCGGAGAGCTGGTTACCGATATGCACTTGTCAGCCAGCCAGCTTGGTTTGCTGACAAGTACCTACTTTATAGCCTTCGCATTTGCCCAGTTACCCGTGGGTGTACTGCTGGATCGTTTTGGCCCCCGTCGCGTTGAATCCCTGTTGCTACTGGTTGCCGCTCTGGGTGCGATAGTATTCTCCAGTGCCGACAGTCTCTTGGTGCTGACTCTGGGCCGGCTGCTGATCGGTATCGGTGTGGCTTGCTGCCTGATGGCATCATTCAAGGCCTTCGCCCTCTGGTTCCGCCCGGACCAGTTGCCGTTTCTCAATGGCAGCCTCATGGCTTTTGGTGCACTGGGGGCGCTCGCTGCAACAAAGCCGGTAGAGTGGCTTCTGGTGTTCAGTGATTGGCGCCAGCTATTCGCAGGGCTTGCTGCGCTGACGCTGACCTTGTCTGTGGTTATCTTTTTCATTGTGCCAGAACGCAGTGAGCCCCCGGCCGATTCCAGATTGCGTGCCCAGCTTGCCGGCCTGAAGCAGATTTTCCGAGACCGCTTTTTCTGGCAGTTGGCACCGGTGGCAGCTGTGTTCAGCGGATCCTCCCTTGCCATCGCCACCTTGTGGGCTGCACCCTGGCTAAGGGATATTATGGGGATGGACTCCGGGCAGGTGGCAATGGCTCTGATGGTTATGGCGGCGGGGATGGGCGTTGGTTTCCTGATGCTGGGTTTTGTTCTGGCGCGCCTGATCAGGTTGGGCATTCGCCCGGTGCCGATCGTTGCGGTGTTGTTGGGGCTGTTTCTCATGGCTGTGACAGTGATGGCTTCCGGCTGGCAGGTGCCGGGAATTTTTCTGTTTATGGCGCTGTTCGGATTTCTCGGCTCAGTTTCAAGTGCTGTGTTTGCGTTGCTGTCGCGGCATTTTGATCAGCATCTTGCCGGCCGCGCCAACACGGCGCTGAACCTGCTGGTGTTTCTCTCCGCTTTTATTTTGCAGTGGGGCATTGGAATTATTATAGGGTTCTGGGAAGTTGGCGCAGGGGCGGGCTACGAGAAAGCCGGTTATCAGGCTGCTTTTGGCCTTTTAGTGGTGCTGCAAACCGGGATGCTTGTCAGACTGGCGTTTAACCACCGAAAACTGGAAGATTGAAAAAATAGGGTGAAGAGGTCTGTTGATTATGCTCAGCATACTCATGATCGGCGCCGGGGGGATTGGTGGCTATTACAGTGCGCGGCTGGCTGAGGCGGGCCATCGGGTTGTTCTCACGGCCCGTGGTGACCACCTTGCTGCCCTGCAGAAAACGGGCCTGGTAGTTCACTATGCCAACCAGCGTATAGAGTGTCAGGTTCCGGCTGTTGACCATGCGGCACTGATGCAGGATTACCAGCCGTCTGATTTTGATGTGATTGCCATTGCGCTCAAGTCCACTGCGACAAAGGCGGTGCTCGATGAGCTTGGTTCTTGGCTGTCGGAAAGTGACGCGGTGGTCCTGTCGTTGCAGAACGGTGTGGACAATGAACCTCTGATTGCCCAAACCCTTGGCGAAAGCCGTGTTCTGGGCGGATTAGCGGTGCGTATCGGCGGTCATATTGTTGAGCCCGGTGTTATTGAGGCGGAGGGTGTTGCCCAGATTGTTATGGGTGCGTGGCCCTGCACTGCGAGTATGCAGGACGCTCGTCGCCCGCTTTTGGAAATCCTACAGAGCGCCTTTGAGCAGGCTGGTATTCCTACGGTTGTTTCGGACGATATCCGCCACGAGCTCTGGCGCAAGTTGGTGATCAACAACGGTGTTAATCCGATCTCGGCACTTACCGGGCTGGATACTCAGAGCCTGACCCGGCACCCCAAACTCAGTCGAATAGTGTATGGCATGATGGCAGAAACAGCCGCTGCTGCGAAAGCCGACGGTCAGGAGCTTGGTAAGGCGGATGTCGATGAAATGTTCGAACTGATCAGCAGCTTTAACGCGATCAAAACGTCGATGCTGGTAGATAAGGAAAAAGGCCGTCCACTGGAACTGGATAGTATTGCGGGCGCAGTGCTTCGTCGCTCCAAAGCTCTCGGCATTGATGCACCTTACACTGCTACCGTAACAGCCCTTTTGGAATATGGGTTGGGCTAGCGATCGGTCAGCTTGATTTCGATGCGCCGGTTCTTCTGCAAAGCTCCCTGCGTAACACCCTCCGCAACCGGGAAGAACTCGCCAAAGCCTGCTGCCACCATGCGGTTTTGTGGCACGCCCTGATTCGACAGGTAGCGAACCACCGCCACTGCGCGGGCGGTTGAGAGCTCCCAATTGGAAGGGAATTGCAGTGTATTGATGGGAATCAGGTCCGTATGCCCATCAATGCGCAGAATCCAGTCGAGATCGGCCGGGATGGTTTTGACCACTTCGAGCAGTACCCCGGCCAGTTTATCGAGTTCGCGCTTGCCTTCATCGCCGAGCTGGGCGGAGCCGGAAGCGAACAATAACTCGGATGGCAGTAAAAAACGGTCGCCGACCACCCGGATGTTTTCATTGGCCGCCAGAATGTTCCGCAGTCGTGAGAAGAATTCAGACTGGTATTGTTCCAGCTGGTTAACGCGCTCTGCCAACAAGGTATTCAGGCGTCGGCTGACGTTCTCCAGCTCGCCGTCTTTGTCTGCAGTCATTTCTTTTTGCAATTTGAGCGCAGCGGTAATCTGTCGTAACTGGTTCTGCAGCGAAGCAATCTGATTCGATAACTGCAAAATCATGTTTTGCTGGCTGACGGAGAGCTCGTCTTTGTTATCCAGTTCCTGGTTCATGTTTGCCAACGTTTCGGCGCGAGCTTCGGCATCGGCAGTCTGCTGCATTAGCTGATTGCGGGACGCTTCCAACCGATCTTGCAGGTTCTTATTCTCAGACTGGCTGTCGCTGAAGTTGCTCTGAACGGTGAGTATTTGCTGTTCCAGCGCGTCTGTTTTGCTTTGCTCCAGCCCCAACAGTTGCGATATTTCGGTCAGGCGCTGGTTCAGTCGGGCGAGTTCGGAGTTGCGGTCAGACAGTGTTTGAGACAGGAAAAGCTGGCTGACCACGTAAATCAGCAGCATGAAGATGACCAGCATCAGCAGGGCCGAGAGCGCGTCTACATAACCCGGCCATACGTTCGTGGTGCTTCGGCTGCGGCGCCTGGATCCGATCATGACTGGCGTTCATTGCTGGTGAATGGGTCCAGCAGGTTGGTTACGCCGGTCAGCCACTCTTCGAGGCCGTCGTAAAACCGGTTCTGGGCATGGCCTGCCTGAATGTCGAGAAAGCCCAATATCAGCGAACCGCCAAGTCCTAGCAAAGATGAGCTGAATGCCGTGCCCATGCCTTGCAATGGAGTCAATAATCCCGTCTGAAGATCCGCAAACACCTTGCCGAAATCGCCCTGGCCCATATCCAGGTTGGTAATGACCTCGCCAACTGCATTGATGGTGCCCAGCAAACCCCAGAAGGTACCGAGAAGGCCGAGAAAAACCAGCAAGTTGATGAAGTAGCGTGTGATTTCCCGTTGCTCATCCATTCTCGAATGGATGCCGTCCAGAACTGTGCGAAGCGACATGGTAGAGAGGGTGAAGCGATCACGCTTGGAGTCTTCGCCCAGCTGCCGCGCCAATGGCTTGAGCAGCCGGGGTTCTTCCAGCACCGAAAGGCCGGAATGGCCGGTGCGGAACTGGGCAATCCAGCGCAGCTCGGGGAATAAAACGAATACTTGACGGTAAGTGAGGCCGATGCCGACTATTAAAACGCCGACAATTAACAGGTTGAAGACCCAGTTCGCCATGAATGCGGTGGCCAGAGGTTTATGGACCAACACGCCGACAACGGCAACAACCGCCAGAAAAAAGCTCATCCAGAAAAGGGTGTGTTTTGGATTACTCATGAAAGAAGCAGCCTTTAGAGATGTTCCTCAAAAGTTAGCACAGACTGGCGAGTCTTGGTGGTTAATTGCGGGACATCATGGGGGAAAGAGTGCCCCGGCCAGGCGTGGCGCCAAGCCGGAGCGCGCGTTACCGGTATCAGTCTTGCTGAAGCGTCTGCACCATTGCCTTGGCCGCACCCTCGGATGACGCCGGATTCTGGCCGGTGATTAACTTGCCATCCACAACGATGTGCGGAGCCCAGTCGTCACCTTTGGAGTAGGTTGCAGTGTTTTCTTTCAGCATGTCTTCCAGCAGGAAAGGTACGATGTTCGTGAGACCAACTGCCTCCTCTTCACTGTTGCTGAAGCCCGTTACCTGGCGGCCGCCAACCAGGTTCTGGCCGGGCTTGATTTCAACATGCTTGAACACCGCTGGTGCGTGGCATACCGCGCCAATCACCTTGTCCTGCTCGTAAGCGGCTTTGATCAGGGCGATGGATGCCGTGTCGTTCACCAGATCCCACAAAGGGCCGTGACCACCCGGGTAGAAGATGGCATCAAATTCGTTCATGTCTACATTGCTCAGCACCTTTGTGCTTGCGAGGGCTTCCCTGGCGTGGGCGTCCTTCTGGAAGCGGCGGGTGGATTCGGTCAAGGCATCATCCGCTTCGCTATTGGGGTCAACCGGTGGCTTACCACCTTTTGGAGAGGCGATGGTGATGTCTGCGCCTGCATCGCGGAACACATAGTAGGGTGCGGTGAATTCTTCCAGCCAAAAGCCGGTTTTATGCCCGGTGTCGCCCATTTGGCTGTGTGACGTAAGTACCATAAGGATCTTCATAGTGCCTTTCCTTTCTTTCGTAAAGTGAGAGTCACCTGTTTTACCAGACTTGTTACCGTGTCTTGTGCTGTTGGCCTGATAATTCAACCGCAGTGACCTGTGCCTTTTTACGCAACCAGACCCTGTGCAGATCTGAGAGCGTCTATACTCTGTATACATTTCACTGCCAGTTGTGATTTGCAAAGGTGTTCAGGAGACAACAAACAATGCGATTACTGATTGCTGCTTTGCTGGTAGCGATAACGTTTTCTGCTGCAGCCCAGCAAGGCACTGAGACCGTTCGTGCCCTCACGGTTACAGTGGGTGCAAACCATGCGCCGCCGTACCGGATTGTTCAGGGCGGCGAGCCCTCAGGCCTTTATGTGGAGATTTTCAAGGAAATCACGGATCGGCTCGGGTGGAAGACGCACTACAGGGAAGTGCCCTTTCGCAGAGTGCTGAATCTGTTACAGAAGGGCGAGGTGGACGTGATGTTGGGTGCTCGGGAAACACCGGAAAGAGAGGCTTATATGACTTTCGTAGCTCCGGCTTTTCCAGCAGATCGCCGGCTGTTTCTGTATTTTGATGAGGCGAATCGCATAGAGCGTTATTCGGATCTCTACGGCAAAACGATTGGTGTGCTTGAGGGCTCTACTTACTTCAGGCGTTTTGATAACGATGAGCAGTTGCGTAAAGAGTCTGGACCCCGTTATGAGAATTTGATGCTGATGATGGAAAAAGAGCGGGTAGACGTGGTTGTAGTGCCCGAACTGATTGGCATCTACACACTCGGGAAACTCGGAATGCCGGTGAAGGTGTCTCCGTTTTTTATGCCTGGGGAGCGGTCCTGGATAGCAGTTGCCAATACGTCGCCGGTACTGGAGTATTCGGATGACATAAGAGCTGCGCTCAAATTGATAGAGGCAGAGGGTATATATGAAGATCTGGTACTAAAGTACATGGATCAGTACGCTCAGTAATATTAGATAGCCTGCCGGTTATTGATATTGCCCCGGCCAGTTCAGGTGGCTTGATGCCCAGGAGCAGGATGGTCATTTACGTGTTAGCCCTTAAAAAGAAGATGCTTTCCGTTTTTGCCAAAATTTTTACTTTTCTGTTAGCGCTTACGTTTTTTTGTACAGCCGGAGCTGCGGAAAATTCCAACTGCAAAACTTTAACTGCGAGCGGCAACCCGGAGTACCCTCCGTTGCTGTGGGAAGATCCGGTTGCGCCAGAGCAGCTAACGGGAGCAGTCACCGCGCTTTTGGGGGAAATTCTTGAGTCTCTTGGGGTCAAGCTTGAGGTTCAGAATCTTGGATCCTGGGCGCGGGTTCAGCGCCTTGCCAGGATTGGCGAGCTGGATATGATTGCCGGTGCTTTTATTACATCTGAGCGCATCCAGTATATGGACTATCTGCTGCCGCCCTTTACCAACCTGGCTGCGTCTATCTGGGTGCCCAAGGACAAGGTTTTCGAGTATCGCCACTGGCCAGACTTGCAAGGCAAGCGCGGAAGCACTTTGATCAACAATAGCTTTGGTCAGGGTTTCGATCGCTATGCAGAAGAGAACTTGCAGATTGTTGGTGTGAGAACCATAGAGCAGTCTTTTGAAATGGCTATTGCAGGGCGCATAGATTACGTTTTGTATGAGCGCTTGCAGGGGCAGGTGAAGTTACAGCGCCTGGGATTGGCGGATGAGTTTGTGGCTTTGGATGTGCCTGTCAGTACCGAGGGACTGTTCTTTACTTTTTCCAAGAATTCAAGATGCAATACGTTCGAATTCCGTGAGCGCATTGCTGATCGTCTGTATACACTGATCAATGAAGGCCGCCTGGACGAGCTTGTCAGCGAGTACACGGCCCGTTACATGTTTCTTCAGCCTTAGTGCTCAAGGGACAATTCACCAACCCTGTCAGAGAGTTTTATCAGTATGGCAATCTGGACCCGTACACCGGATCTTGAGCATTTGGCCAAGGCCAGTGCGAATACCGCAGTTAGCCACATGGGCATTGAGTACACCGAAGTTGGAGATGATTACGTAACCGGTCGTATTCCGGTTGATGAGCGTACGGTTCAGCCGTTCGGCATTCTTCATGGCGGTTCATCGGTAGTGCTGGCGGAAACCCTGGGAAGTATGGCCGCCAATTGCTGCCTGAAAGATCCCGGAACTGTGGCGGTGGGGCTGGAAATCAATGCCAACCATATACGCCCCGTGACCAAGGGTTGGGTATACGGAACAGCAAGGGCTCTTCATATTGGCAGTACAACCCAGGTATGGGAAATTCGCATGTCGAATGAAGAAGGTAAGACTACCTGTATTTCACGCCTGACTATGGCTGTTACAAAGCGCCCATAGGCGGTCGTTCAAAATTGCGGGTACAGGCTGACATTGTCCCGGCCCTTGGTCTTGGACAAGTACATGGCTTCATCGGCCCGTGACAGCAATGCCTCAAGGCGACCGTCATCATCAGCCAGCATGGCAATACCGAAGCTGGCGGTCGGCCTTAGCTCTGTGTGTTTGTGAGGAATCTTCAGTGCATGGAGTGCTTGGCGCAGAAGTTCCGCCAATTCCAGGGCCTGATTCTGTTGGGTGTCTGGCAGCAGCAGTGCAAACTCTTCACCCCCGATGCGTGCAGCTACATCAGACCCCCTCACCCTGCTCCGAAGCATGGTACCTACTTCCCTGAGAACCGCATCCCCGGCCTCATGGCCATAGGTGTCGTTGATATGCTTGAAGTGGTCCAGGTCAAACATGATGGCGGCAACCGGTGTCTGGCTTCGTCTTGCCTGTTTAATGATTAGCTCCCCAAACTGGAATAAAGCCCGACGATTGTTCAGTAGCGTCAGTTCGTCCTGCAGAGATGCTTTTTCTGCAGCCTGTTGGGCAGCCTGCAGGGCCACTTCCATATTTTTCCGTTCGGTAATGTCGGTGGCAATTTCCAGGCGAACCAGGCGGCCGTCTGTCCACCTGATAGCTTGGTCTCTGCACTGGTACCAGCGCTTGTCTACCTTGTTCTGAAACTCCCAAACGTGGATGCCTGTGGCGTTACCCGAGCTGTCAATCAACAGGTGGTTTGTGCAGAAACTGCAAGGGCCATCGGCGTTCTGCAGGACTTGCCAGCACTTCTTGCCGGCCCAGTAATCGCCCAGGTTGTTGTTTTGCCAATAGGCGTTCATGTACAACATTTCGTGGGTCTCGAAATCCGCGACGTACACCAGGGCATCGAGGTTATCGAGAATCGTCGGGAGCGCTGCATTGGCAGCAATCCCTGAAACAGCCACAGGAGCTGGAGGATCGGCGTCAACCTCCTGGGCAGGAATCCTGTGGCTGGGTTTATGGGTAGTCATCAGCGTCAGTTCATGGCGATTTTGAGCGCAGTATAGCAACGATCAATCGAAGGATGGCAGTTCCCGTTTGGTAATGGGTTTTCCTGCTTCCTGCCAGGCATCAAACCCGCCTTCAATCGATTGCACATGCAGGTAACCCATATCCTTCAGAGCTTTCGCGCTCAGCGCTGATCGGCCTGAAGTTTTGCAATAAAGCACAATCTTCATATCCCGATTGGCAAGTGCGGGGTCGCTGCTGAACTTGAACTCCAGAGTGCCTCGGGATACGTGTGTGGCGTGGGGGATGTGGCTTTGCCGGTACTCGTCGCCATCGCGAACATCCAGTAGCAGATCCGCAGCCTGAATTGCGCTTTCTGCCTGTTCCAGCGATATTTCCTCAATCTGCTGCTTTGCTTCTGCAACCAAGTCCTGTGCGGTTTTCATAACAGCTTCTCTCTACCCTATGAATGTGTATTCAGACTAAGACATATTACCAAGGTGCGTAACCCCTCAGGTATGTTAAATTCATCAGTAAAGCATAGTGAGGAAGCTATTTAATGGCTCTGTCGGAAACCAGTAAAGGCGTTGCATACGGTCTGTCTGCATACATTATGTGGGGCTGCTTCCCGCTGTATTTTGCGTTATTTGACGGTGTACCAGCTTGGGAGGTGGTTATTCACCGGGTGCTCTGGTCCTGTGTGTTTCTGGCGGTGATTGTTACCTTCCTGAAGCGTTGGCAGCCCGTGAAAGCTGCTTTGGCACGGCCTTCGAAACTTGGGTACGTGCTTGGTTGTGCGGTTCTGATTGCGGTCAACTGGGGAGTTTACATTTACGCAGTGGAGAGCCGACAGGTACTACAGGCCAGTCTTGGCTATTTTCTCACGCCTCTGGTGAATGTCGGGTTGGGTATGCTGGTGCTGAAGGAGAGTATTACCCGGCTTCAGATAGTGGCGGTGGTGCTGGCAACCATTGCGATCTTGTATCAATTATTCCTGCTTGGAGTCGTGCCCTGGATAACACTGGTGCTGGCGTTCAGTTTTGGAACCTATGGCCTGCTCCGCAAACAGGTAGCTCTCGACGGGCTTTCCGGTCTGTTTGTCGAAACGCTTCTACTGTTGCCTGTTGGCATGCTTGCTCTTGCGACCCTCAGTTACGCCGGGGTTTCGCACTTCGGTAGCAGTACCGCAACTACACTTTTATTGCTCTCCAGCGGCATAGTGACCGCAGTTCCTCTACTTGCCTTTGCCGGTGCCGCCAGAAGACTGCGGCTTTCCACCGTTGGCTTCCTTATGTACATCAACCCGACCATCCAGTTTTTGATCGCGCTACTGGTGTTCAGCGAACCCCTTAGCCCCGAAAAACTAACAAGTTTTGTGATGATCTGGATAGCACTGGCAATGTATTCATGGTCTGCCTGGGCAGGGCGCAGCCGGTCAGTTGCGTAGCAGAGCCTATCCCATTGTTTCGAGGTATTGCTCCAGTTCTTCCGCCAGCCAGCCCACAACCGCACCGCCCTGTGCCTGTTCGGACTCCAGTGCACTGAATGCTTTCCACCAGCGCGCGCTGCGGTGATGAACAATCTTGAGGGTTTCCTGTTTCAGGGCATCTGCAATCAGGGGCAGGGGGAGATCTGCCCATCCTGCGCCATCAATCACCGCGTCCCGGATCAGTTCGTACATGGTGAAGGCCAGATAGTTCGCGGTTTCCGGGGATTCTGCCTCCAACCGATCGTTTTCCATAAAGGCCAGTGTGACTTCGGTAAAGCTGATGAGATCGTCCTGGGTTACCCGCTTCAGCTGACTCAGTGGATGATCCGGTGCCGCTACCGTGAGCATTCGCACATCGGCAAGCTCACGAAACCATTGATAGCCCTCGCTTGCCAGCGCAGGCATAAGCCCGTAGGCCACATCCACTGACTGGCTTTTGACCAGAGGCGGCAGCTCCCGGGGTGTGGCCAGATAAACCGAAAGACTGGTCTGCGGAAAGCGGATCTTGAGCCGGCGTAGAAGATCGCGCCACACAGGCTCTGGAATTGAATCATCCCGGGCTATGCGCAAAACCGACTCGGCACCGCTGAGGTGGTGCTGGCAGCGCGCAAAAATCTGCCCGGCGACCTGATCAAATCGGCGGCAATCGGTCACTATGGCCTGGCCGATGGTGGTCAGTTGCAACTGGTTGCCGCTGCGCTCAAACAACTCCACGCCCAGTTCGTCTTCCAGCGCCGCGAGGGCGGTGCTTACTGTGGTGCGGCTTCGGCTAAGCTCCCGGGCCGCAGCAGCGATGGTGCCATTGCGAACCACAGCCAGAAAAACCTGTATTTGCGATGTTTTCAAAAGCAATCTCCTGTTCCGCCGGTTTTTCCGTCGGTGACCGACTCACACTGTCAGCTATGTGGCGATAATATGCTGGTAATTCACGGGAGATCAAAATGTTTAAGTTTATAGCGCGGGAAAACATGGCGCTGAGTTTGTCTGCGGTAGCTGCTGGTCTATTTGCTCTGGCCGGTATTACTTGGGGGTTGTGGATTGATTCGCTGGTTATTCTGTTTGATGGCGCCTATTCACTGGTGAGCCTGTTGTTGTCGCTGTTGTCGCTATACGCTGCGCGGATTATTCGCCGCCCGGCCAGTAAGGAATACCCGTTCGGCCGCGGTGCGGTTGAGCCATTGGTGATCGCTATCAAAGGCCTGGTGATAACGCTGGTGTGTGTGTTGTCTTTGGCTTCTGCCATTGCTGCCATGCTTGAAGGCGGTCGCGCTGTCAGTGCCGACAAGGCGCTGGTGTTTGCCGGCGTGAGTGTTTTGGGTTGTGCGGCGGTGTGGGTGTACCTGAAGTGGGCCGAGCGTCGCCAGTCTTCGGGCTTGCTGGTTGCAGAGCAGGGTCAGTGGTTTATGGACTCTGTACTCAGCGCAGCCGTGCTGATGGGGTTTGGAATAGCCTGGTGGTTGGAGCAGAGCGCCTGGTCCGCATGGGCTGTGTATGCCGACCCGGTGATGATGATCGCTATTTCCGCCTACTTCATCATTGTGCCTGTGAAAATGACCGTTGGTGCCGTGCGTGAGTTGTTGCTGGCAGCGCCTCCGGCGGAATTTGCAGAAGAGGTTCATGAGGCCTTGAGTTCTGTTGGGCTGGATCCGGATCAGGTGAAAATGGCCAAGGTTGGCCCTAACCTGATGATGGAAATCAGCCTTCCAGCCAACTGGCCGGGGCGCTCTGAGCGCTTGAAGCGGAGTCTGGTGAAGCATTTGTCGGACCTTCCGGTACGCCCGGCGATTTTCATCCGCAGCCTGGTCAGTTAACTTGGGCGGTATGAAACAACCGATAACCGCCTACCACACAGACGAAGAAGACCATTGGGTTGCCCGGCTGGCCTGTGGCCATAATCAGCATGTGCGCCACACGCCGCCCTGGGTAAACCGGCCCTGGGTAATCACCGAAGAAGGCCGGCGTTCCATGCTGGGCTTTGAGCTCAACTGCCGCAAGTGTGACGAGGGGCACCTCCCGATGCATAAAGCGCTGTTGGCAACCCTTGGCTCCGGGGCGAGCGACGGGCTAGTATTGCAACCCTCTGAGTAATAACAACGCGATCAAACAAAACGATAAATGGTGCTAACAATGATGACTCGTCTGTTCAGGATGGCAGCGGTGATGCTGTTGTTTTCTGTCAGTTCACTGGGCGTAGCCGCAGATAAACATACGTTACGACTGGCGCAAACCTGGGGCCCGAATTCCCCGATTCTTGGTGAAACCACCCTGAACATGGCCAAGATGGCCGAAGAAATGTCTGGTGGCCGTCTGAAAATCCGCATCGACAGCGCCAACAAACACAAAGCGCCCTTTGGTATTTTTGATCTGGTGCGTAATGGCCAGTACGACATGGGTCACACTGCCTCTTATTACTATAAGGGCACCATTCCCAATGCCATGTACTTCACCACTGTGCCCTTTGGCATGATTGCCCCGGAAATGTATGCCTGGTTCTACCACGATCAGGGCATGGAGCTGATGCAGAAGGTATATGAGCCCTTTGGTTTGCAGTCGTTCCCGGGCGGCAATACCGGCAACCAGATGGGCGGATGGTTCAACAAGGAAATCAATTCGGTTGCGGATCTCAAAGGCCTGAAAATGCGCACGCCAGGGTTTGCCGGCGAAGTGATGGCGGAGTTGGGTGTTGCCGTTACCAATCTGCCTCCCGGTGAGCTATACACCGCACTTGAGCGCGGCACCGTGGATGCTGTTGAATGGGTTGGTCCGGCACTGGACTTCCCCATGGGCTTTCACCAGATTGCTAAATACTACTATTCAGGCTGGCAAGAGCCTGGCGCGGAAGTGCAGTTCCTGATTAACGATAAAGCCTGGAACAAGTTGCCGAAAGATTTGCAGGCAATCCTTCGCATCGCCATGCGCACTGCGGCTTACGACATGTACATTCAGACTACCCACGAAAGCGGCGTAGCCTGGGATCGCATGAAAGAAGACTATCCGAATGTGACCCACAAGACGTTTCCGCCGGAAGTCATTAACGCCATGCGCGATGCAACAAACAAGCTGCTGGCTGAAGCGGCTGAGAAGGACGATCTTGCAAAAGAGATCATCAATTCCCAGCGTGACTATCTGAAACAGGTTCGACAGTGGACCAATATTTCTGACAAAGCCTACCTGAACAGTATTGCTACTGACTGACCCGCTACACTGCACCCTGGCTACTGAGGTAGACAGGGTGCTCTCATTGCAGAACAATCCCCATGAATGCAGTGCGTAAATCCTGCACAATGCTTTTTATGTAGCCTCCTTTCTGGAAAAATACGCCGCAGCAGGGGCTTTTTCAGAAGCTCTCTTATTTTTGGGCAGGGTTGATGACTAAAACACTCTTATCGCTAAGCGGTATCAGCAAGCAATTCGATGGCAAAACCGTGCTGGATGAACTCAGCCTTACCATTGACGATGGCGAGTTCATTACCCTTCTGGGGCCCTCCGGATGTGGTAAAACCACCTTGTTGCGCATGATGGCGGGTTTTGAGCACCCGGATGAGGGAACCGTTACCCTGTCTGGTGTTGATATCACTCAGACTCCGCCTGAACACCGCCCGCTCAATACCGTGTTCCAGAATTATGCGCTGTTCCCACACATGTCGGTTTTTGACAATGTGGCCTATGGCCTGAAAATGGAAAAGCGACCGAAAGCTGAAATAGCCGAGCGAGTTGAAGAGGCCCTGGCGATGGTTCAGCTGGAGGACTTTGCCAGGCGCAAGCCGCACCAGCTTTCCGGCGGCCAGCAGCAGCGGGTTGCGATTGCCCGGGCAGTCGTCAAGCGGCCCAAAATGCTGCTACTGGATGAGCCCTTGTCTGCACTGGACTACAAATTGCGCCGCACCATGCAGGTGGAACTCAAACGCCTGCAGCGTGAGCTGGGTATAACCTTCGTGTTCGTTACCCACGATCAGGAAGAAGCCTTGTCGATGTCTGATCGCATTGTGGTGCTCAAAGACGGTTATATTCAGCAACTCGGTACGCCCCGTGAGGTCTACGAACGCCCGGCAAATGTGTTCACCGCACGCTTTGTTGGCCAGACCAACTTCTTCCCTGGCCGCGTTACCAAAATCGAAGGCGAGCGCATCAGCGTGGATGTGTTTGGCCTGAACCGCGAACTGAGCAAACCCTCGTTCCGTGTGGCGGTGAATCAATCACTGCACGTATTGCTGCGCCCGGAAGATATCCGGGTACTGGCGCCGGATGATACCGAAGGTGTGGCCGGCAAGATTGTAGAGCGCAACTACAAAGGCAGCACTCTGGACTCGGTGATTGAACTGGAAGATGGCAGCCATGTGATGGCCAGCGAATTCTTTGATGAAGACGACCCCACATTCGATTACAGCATTGGTGAGCGGGTGCGCGTGAGCTGGGTAGATGGCTGGGAATGGTTGCTGGCGGAAGAGGGCGATGAGCCACTCACCGATGAAGAGGAGCTGGCAGCCGATGATGCGGAGCATTAAGCAGCAGCCGTTCAGAGCGGCTGTACTGGTGCTGGTTTGGGGGTGGCTGCTGTTCCTCGTACTTGCGCCGAATATGCTTGTGGTGGGTGCCAGCGTGATGACGCGGAACCCATCTACCTTTATCTCTTTGCCGTTGAATCTGGAAGCCTACCGGCAACTGTTTAACCCCTTGTATCTGGACGTGTTTCTGCACTCCCTTTACATGGCAGCCCTAACGACTCTGATTTGCCTGCTGATCGGCTATCCTTTTGCCTGGGCCTTGTCGCGGGTGGAAAAAAACCGGCAAATGCTACTGATTTTCCTGTTGATTGTGCCTTTCTGGACAAACTCTCTGGTGCGCACCTACGCGTTGAAGCTCATCCTCGCGACCAACGGCCTTTTGAACAGTGCGCTAATGTCTTTGGGTGTGATTGATGAACCCGCGCAGCTTTTGTACACAGAAGGTGCCGTGATTGTCGGCCTGGTGTATTTGCTGCTGCCCTTTATGATCCTGCCCCTGTACTCGGTGTTTGAAGATTTGCGACAGGATGTTTTGCTGGCCTCTCACGATTTGGGTGCGGGTCGCCTGGCTACCTTTAAAAACGTAGTGGTGCCTTTGACGTTGCCGGGCGTGCTGGCCGGTGTGATGCTGGTATTGCTGCCCGCCATGGGCTTGTTCTTTGTGCCGGACATTCTGGGCGGTTCGCGCAACTTGCTGGTGGGTAATGTGATCAAGAACCAGTTTCTGGATGCCCGTAACTGGCCGTTTGGCGCCGCTGCCAGCATAGTACTCACGCTTACCATGGCGTTGCTTATGTTTGCTCATCGCCTCAGTAAACGCCGTTTGGGCGAGGAGGGTGCGTGATGCGCTGGTTATCCCGCAGTTACCTCGCGCTGGTGTACTTGCTGCTGTATGTGCCAATTGTGGTGCTGGTGGTGTTTTCCTTTAACGACTCCCGAACGGGATACAGCTGGGGTGGATTGAGCCTGCGCTGGTACGAATCCCTGTTTAATAACCACGCCATGGTGCAGGCCATGTGGAATTCTTTGTGGCTGGCACTTACCGCTGCTACGGTATCGACGGTAATCGGCGCCCTCACCGCACTGGCTCTGCATCGCTACCGCTTTCGTGGCAAAAGAGTTCTGAACGGCATGCTCTTTGTGGTGATGATGTCACCTGAAATTGTGCTGGCCATTTCGTTACTCGGGCTGTTCCTGTTGCTGGGCTTGAAGCTTGGTTATGTATCACTGCTGCTTGCGCACGTGACATTCTGCCTGCCGTTTGTGGTGATTACGGTTATGGCGCGGCTTAGTGGTTTTGATGAACGCCTGCCAGAAGCGGCCCGGGATTTGGGCGCGAGTGATTTCACCATGACCCGCACCGTTTTGATTCCGGTTATCATGCCGGCGTTAATGGCAGGCTGGTTGCTCGGTTTCACCCTCTCCATGGACGATGTGGTGGTGAGCACCTTTGTGAGCGGCCCAAGTTATGAAATTCTCCCTTTACGCATCTACTCCATGGTGCGCGTGGGGCTTAAACCTGAAGTAAACGCACTTGGCACGCTGCTGCTAGTGTTCTCACTAGTGATGTTGATGTTGTCGCAATGGATTCTTTCAAGGAGCAAACAATGAAAAAACTCGCACTGGCCGGCATGCTGGCCCTTGGCCTGACTGGCTGCAGTTCCGATGACCCGCAGGTACTGAATCTGTACAACTGGTCCGAATACATGCCACAGGAAGTGCTGACACGCTTCGAAGATGAAACCGGCATCAAGGTGGTATACACCACCTACGACAGTAATGAGGCCATGTACGCCCGACTCAAGTTGCTGGATGATAGTGCTGCCTACGATCTGGCCGTGCCTTCAACTTACTACGTCAGCAAAATGCGCAATGAAGGACTGTTGTTGCCCATCGACCAAAGCAAGATCAGCGGCTTTGACCAGCTTGATCCGGAGCTCACTGGCCTGGATATCGACCCGAGCAACCAGTACAGCGTGCCTTATCTTTGGGGTACCACCGGCATTGGTGTGGATACCGCTGATGTTACTGGTGAGCCGGTGACAGCATGGGCAGACCTTTGGGATGAGCGCTTCAAAGGCAAGGTGAACCTGACCAATGATATGCGTGAAGTCTTTCACATGAGCCTGCGGGTACTGGGTTATCCCGGCAACAGCACTGATCCTCAGCAAATCGAGGAGGCCTATGAAAAGCTGACGGAACTCATGCCCTCCGTGCGTACGTTTAATTCGGATGCACCCCGTATGCCCTTCCTTGAAGGTGAAGCGGACGTAGGCATGATCTGGAACGGCGAAGCCGTTATGGGCAAGGAGAGCATGGAAGCGCTGGAGTATGTGTATCCGGAAGAGGGCGTTATTGCCTGGCTGGACAGCTTCGTAATTCCCAAGAATGCCAAGAACCCGGAAGCGGCCCACCAGTTCATCAGCTTCGTGCTGAAACCGGAAATCGCAGCGCTGATCAGCGAAGATATTGGCTACGCCACGCCAGTTCTATCTGCCCGGGAGTTGTTGGGTGACGAGGTTGCCGGAGATCGCGCGAGCTATCCAACAGCTGAAGATATGGTGAATGCCGAGTTTCAGACCGACATAGGGGATGAAGCCTTGCAGGTCTATGCCAAATACTGGGAAAAGCTGAAATCAGGGCTGTAAATCCTGGCCTCAGAGTGTGACATTGCAGGGCCCTCTCCTGGCCCTGCAACCCTCACGTTTTAATATATTCTGGTGTCCGGATTTTGTACACGTTGAGGCGAGGGTGCTCTATACTGGCCGGTATAGCTCCTAATGGCCGAATATCCGTGTCTATATCTGCACACATTCTGAAAGCCCTCATTATTCTGTTTGGAGCCCTGTGCGGGCTTGTACCTGTCGCATCTCTGGCTGCACCACAGCCTCTAACGGAAGGCTGGGAGTACCGCTGGGGCGACATACCTTTCACCGCGGAAGGTACACCTGACTGGTCCCTTGCACAGCAGCCAGAACAGTGGCACGCCATTGATTTTCCTTCTAACCCCCCAGGCCGAAATGGCCAGGATCAGGTGTGGTATCGGGTAACCCTGCCCGCGGGTGACTGGCAGGATCCCGTGCTTTATATCCTGAGTATCGATTTGATTGTTCAGGTGTGGCTGGATGGTGAAAACATCTACCAATACGGCACCTTCGACAAAGATGGTCGGGGCAAATTCGAAGGCTGGCCCTGGCACAAAATAACTCTGCCAGAGAGTTACGAGAATAAAACGCTGTATTTCCGCGTGTTTTCTGATTACACGGACATAGGTCTTTGGGGTGAAGTGAGCCTCATGGATCACTCAGAATTAATTCTGCATATCCTTAACAACTCTCTGGAGGCCCTTCTTGTTGCAGGGTTTTCTCTGCTGGTGGCGTTGCTCGCACTGATACTTTCCCTGCTGCAGGGCGGCAGAAAGACTTTTACCAGTATTGCTCTCTTTTCTCTGGCTTCATCAGTGATGCTCCTCTCCGAAAGCTCTGCCAGCCAACTGATTGTGCCCGATGCCTTGATGTGGGATTACCTGGCCGCGGGAAGTTACTTTCTGCTGCCTGTTGGTCTTTGGCTTATGCTCGACCAGTGGCTGGGTGGCACGCGTCCACCCCGGGCAATTTCAGTGATCTGGAAACTGCATCTTGTTTACATGCTTGGAGCACTGGGCCTGGCATTGACTGGTGTTATCGGCCTTTCGTTTACCTTCCCTCCATTCGATGCTCTGCTTTTATTGTCCCTCTTTTTGATGGGGCTGATAACGGTTCCCCGTATTCGTTTAATGACCAAAGAGCAGCAAGTTCTTGTGCTGGCGTGCGGCGTGTTCAGTGCTTTATTGGTTGCAGATATGGCAGTGGCGCATGGTTTCATGCAATGGGTCCAGGTACCCGTTGGTCTGGGTCTGCTCGTATTTATACTGGCCGTTGTAATAATCTCGTTAAGACATTACGGAATGACCCAGAGAGCCCTGCAGGAGCTAACTGTCACGCTTGAGCAGCAGGTGGCTGAGCGAACCGAAAAGACAGAGAGGCTTTTGCAGCGAGAGAAGGCCCGGGCGAAGGTGCTGGCGTTTGAGAATGAGAAAAGCCGAGAGTTTGCAGAGGTTGTGGCTGAATTACAGGCCTGCGCTAACCTTGATCAGGCATTCCAGGTGCTCACCGAAGCAATGCCCAGACTGTGCAGCCCTATCAAGGGCATGATCTATCGGCGAATGGCTTGCGGTGGATATGAGCGCCTTGCGCTCTGGGGTTATGGCAGCGCGCTTCCTGACTTGCACCCGGTTATTGAGACACTCGAGCATATGCCGCCCCCGGTGCGCCTTCTTGCCGGTTCCGTTGAGGAGGCTGAGGCGGCTTGCAGAAACTGTCAGGGATTGGTGTGCTTCTCTATCAATGTGGAGTTTATGAACTACGGCCCCGCACCGGAAAGCCTGTTGTTGCTGGACGCGGAGGGCATAAGCAACTCCGGGCACACTGAAGATGGCGCAGCAAGGTTAATGTCCTCGATCAACCTGGTAGTCGAGCGAATAGGGGTGACACTTTCTGGCCTGTCACTCAAGGAAGATCTGCACCGATTCTCCTATGAAGACGCCCTCACGGGGCTCAAGAATCGCCGGTATTTTGACCAGCTATTTGAACACGAAGCTAGCGTAGCTCTGCGCAAAGAACTGCCATTATCTCTGCTTTTGGTTGATATAGACCACTTCAAACAGTTTAACGATACTCATGGGCATGAGGCAGGTGATGCCGCGCTGAAAGCGTTTGCTGCAATACTGGAATCGCGTTTTCGTGGCAGTGATGTTGTCTGCCGTTACGGTGGCGAAGAGTTTGTGGTGATTCTTCCGGCCTCGGATATAGTCGGTGCGAGTGAGCGTGCTGAGCAATTGCGTGAAGCGGTGCGAAAAGAGACGGTTGTGTTTGAGGACAAGGATCTCGGCTTCCTGACCATATCCATTGGTGTTGCGTCATGGCCGGGCAGTACCAAAAAACCCGAGAAGCTGTTGAAGCTTGCAGATGAAATGCTTTACAAGGCTAAAGCAGGTGGGCGAAACAGGGTTGAAGCGTTCCCGGAGCGCTAGCTGGCCGGCGCAGGGCCGCCAGGAATATGGGGTTCAGACCACCAGAACCGGGCACTTGGCATGAGAGGCCACCCGGTGCGAAACGCTGCCGAGGAGCATGCCGTCCTTATCGCTATGAGTACCTCGAGTTCCTACCACGATCAGATCCGCTTCTTTGTCTTGGGCGAATTTCACAATAACCTTTGAGGGGCGCCCGGATTTCACAAAACCTCGAACCTTCGTTGCTCCATGGTCGATAGCCATATCCTTGGCATGTTTGACCACTTCTTTAGCGTAATCAGAAAGCACCTTGTCTGGAATATCCATGTCCGCAGGCCGCCCAATGGAGAGAGACGCTTCAAACAGGCTGTGGTGCTTGTATACACATAGAATAAAAATTTCGGTTTCAGGCATCAGCTTTTGAAAGCCGATAGCCTTATCCAGAGCCTTGAGCGAGGTTTTGGAGCCATCAACCGCCACCAGAATCCGTTTGAACATGCTTGTCTCCTTATATATCCACCGGGTGCGCGCTAGTCTGCGAAGGCAAGATCACGCAGGAACAGGGCGATCTGGGGGAAGGCAATGATCAAACCAGCCGCCAGGATCAGCATGAAAATAAACGGAGGTGTGCCCCGGATAACTTCAAGGTAAGGCCGTTTGAAGATCGCGATGGCTGTGAAAATGTCACAGCCAAACGGCGGTGTTGCCGAACCAATTGCAACCTGCAGTGTAATGAGTACGCCCACCAATACCGGGTCCAGCCCTGTTGCCTGAATGGCTGGTGCAAAAATCGGGGTCAGTACCAGAATCACAACAATGGGGTCGACAAACATACAGGCGATAAAGAAGGCGACGCAGATAGCGACCAACACGCCCACCGGGCCGGCTTCGTTTACGCCGACAGACTCCAGTATTGCCTGGGGAATCTGGGCAAAGGAAATGATCCAGGAGAAGCCGTTGCCAACAGCCACCAGGATGAAGACTACGGCAGTGATCAGGCCGGTAGATTTGGCAATCTTGTAAATTTCACCAATCTTCAGGGAGCGGAAAATGATGAATTCCAGCAGGAATGCATAGAGCACACACACCGCTGCAGCCTCTGTAGGGCTGAAAATGCCACCATAGATACCACCCACAATGATAACCGGGAAGAACAGTGGCCAGCTGGCATCACGAACCGAGAGGGCGCGCTGGTGCCAGGTTGCCTTGGGTTCAGTGGGTACGTTGTTTTTGTAGGCGTAGAACAGGCAGTAGAGCGAGAACATGAACAGGATCAGCAGGCCCGGGCCAACACCAGCGATAAACAACTCTGCGATGGAGGTTTGGGAGATAACCCCATAGATAATCATGCCGATACTGGGGGGAATCAGAAAGGCAATGTCACTGGCGTTGATGATCAGTGCCAGCGTAAATGAATCTGAGTAGCCGGCTTTGAGCATTTTAGGGCGTAAGGGAGAACCTACGGCCACAACGGTTGCCTGGGTAGAGCCGGACACGGCGCCAAAGAGCGTACAGGAAGTTGCGGTACTGATTGCCAGCCCGCCTTTGATATGGCCAATAAACGCCATAACCATGTTGATCAGCCTGTCCGCAGACTGGCCTCGGGTCATTATATCTGCGGCGAGAATGAACATGGGGACAGCAATCAGTGAGGCGGGCCGGATGCCACCCATCATCTGCTGAATGAATGTGCCCATCTGGCCGAAGCCGTCAAACATCATAACAAAGCCAACGACGGCGGCGGTCGTCAGCGGGATCATCATGGGGAAACCGAGCAGTAACAGCCCGATCATGATGATCATTAGAATAGTCGCCATAGGTGTGCCCTTTTTTTATCGTACCCCTGGTGAAACCGGGTCAGACTTCCGATTCTGAATCAGCGTAACCGTCGATCACTCCCGTGGAGAGATAAACATCCTCACTGGTGAAGTTCTTGATTGCTGTGAGGAAATACTGAATGCCAGTCACGGCAAAGCCCACAGGCACCCAGATATAAATCCACCAGATCTCAAAGCCCAACGCCGGCAAAATACGGCCACGGCTGTAAAGGGTTTCGATGTATCCGTAGGAGTGGTAGCACAGAAAGAACATCACCGCAGAAGTAAACAGGGCGATGAAAATCATCAGTACCTTGCGGCCTTTGGATGGTAGCGCATCGTAAACTGCGGACATTCGTATGTGACGACCGTAGCGTGCTGCGTAGCCGATGCCGGCAAAGGTAACCAGAATAATCAGAATGCGATTTATTTCGCCGGAGAAGAAAAAGCCCTCTCCAAACACAAATCGCGCAATAACGTTTACGACGGTGTTTATGGCCATGAGGATAATGCCCGCGGCCAGTATTACGGCTTCTGCGTTGGCAATCCATCCGTCTATGGTTCCCAGAATCCCGGGCAGACCGGACTCAAAAGTACCGGTATCGTCGTCTATCTCCGGGGTGTTCTCCGACATGGGATTTGCTCCAGTTCATGTCGCTCCCGACCGGACATTGATGCTTGGTGGGGCGGGTTAGTTCAATGGAGTGTCCGCCGGCTGGTGCCGGCGGACACAGGAGCACTGCAGGGTTGTTACTTCTGCACGTCTTTCAGGTCTTTCTTGAACTGGTTTAGCAGCTGTTCGCCGCCCTTGCCAGTCATCTCAATAAACTTTTTCTCAACCTGAGGAGCGCGTGCCTTGAACGCTTTGATTTGCTCTTCATTCAAACGCGTTACAGTCACCTTGTCGCTGGCTGCCTGGATTTTTGCGAGTGCTTCATCCGCCAGGCCATCGATGTGGGTGATGATCTTCTCAAAGGCATAGTCTGCGGCATCCTGAATGAGCTTCTTGTCTTCATCTTTCAGGCCGTCGTAGAAATCCTTGTTGGCCATTGCAGCAGTCGTGAACCAGCCATGACCGGTGTAGATCAGGTTAGGTGACACTTCATACAGTCCGCCTGACTCGATCCAGAAAATCGGGTTTTCCTGGCCGTTGATCATGTTGGTCTGCAGTGCACCGTACACTTCACCCCAGGGCAGCGGCGTTGGTGTTGCGCCGAACGCGGAGTAGGTTTCAGACAACAGTGGGTTGGTCATAACCCGGATTTTCTTGTTCTTCATGCCTTCGGGCGTAGTAACTGGCTCATCCAGTGTGATAACAAACTCGCCTTCCGGGTACATTTGCAGAAGCTCGAGGCCCTTGTCGGCATAAAGCTTCGGGAAGTCTTCGTTGATGGCCTTACTCTCACGGAAAAAATCGATAACCGTGCTTATGTCTGTGGGCATCAGGTAGGGGATGAAGAAAATCTGTGCTTCAGGAATCAGGGCACCGGTAAAGCCAGGCGACTGGTTAACAAAGTTCAGAATGCCAGCCTGGGTTTGCTCCATGATGTCGTCAGACTCACCCAGTTCACCAAAGCGATACACCTGGAGAGTGTGGTCGGAGTTTTCTTCGATATATTCCTTGAATTTGTATGCGTATACGTCCTGTACGTCGCCCTCATACTCTTCGTGAGCGTAGCGCCAGTTTGCTGCGTTCACAGAGTTTGCTGCGGTCATTGCCGCAAATGCGAACGCTGAAATTCCGGCCAGTTTCTTGAGTTTACTCATGCTGCTCATCGGGTTTTCTCCGTTCATTTTTCTTCAGACATTTATTGTTACATTGGTAGAGACTGGCAAAACTTACTGACTTTCGCAAGAATTTGACCTATTTGGCTCCATATTGGCCAAATTGTGCTCGATTACTTGAGGCCTGCTCTTGCAAGTAGTGCCCGGAACTCTTCAGTGACTCGTTCAAGACTGTTTGAAAGGCGATGGTCATCAGGGAGAATCAGTATCGGTAGTGCCTGTTTTCGGGCGAGTTCAATAACGGGCATTGGGGGCACTATGTCGTCATCCCAGCCGTGAATGATTTGCACATGTTCGGCCTGGATGCGTGGGCTGGATTGCGGGTAGTCCTTCAGAGCCAAGGCTGGAGCCAGAAGGAAGCAGCCCAGAACCGGAGTCAGCGCACTGGTTTGTGCGCAAACCCAGCCGCCCATGCTGGAGCCCGCAAGGATGATGTTGCGGGGGTCTGCGCCGCTGGCAGCTATGGCATCTTGCATTTGGGCCAAACGAACCGCTGGATCTTTGGTGCTTCTGTGGTCAATGGCGTGGGCTTGCACCTTCTCAAAAGACTCCGCCATGGCTTTCAGAGCCTGGATTTTGGTGCCGCCCGGGCCGCTCTCCAGGCCATGGGAGAGAAAAACGTGCACGGTGCTGTTATTCATGGTGCATCAGTCCCCCGGGTTTCGTTCAGTATGTCGAGGGCATGCCGCCGTTTTGCCGGATCATAGATATCCACAGTAAACATAAGCTCATCCACATCTACACTGGCCAGTAGTTCATTAATCTGGGCTCTGATGGCAGCAGCATCTCCAAGCAACTGCAATCCAAGGAAATCCTTAACCGTTGCTTGCTCGGCAGGGTTCCAAAGGCCGTCCATCGATTTCACCGGCTCTTTCATCCAAAGGGGCTGTCCCCGGAAAAGTGCCAGAATTCGCTGGTAACTGGTAGTCGCAAGGTACTTTGCTTCCTCGGTGCTTGCAGCAGGCACCGCGGGAACTGCCAGCATGCTGTAAGGCTTCTGCAGTTGTTCAGAAGGCTGAAAGTTGTCCTGGTACAGCTTCAGAGCTTCACGGTACAGGCGTGGAGCAAAATGCCCTGCGAAGGCATAGGGTAGGCCGCGCATAGCTGCCAGTTGGGCGCTGTAGAGGCTGGAGCCAAGTAACCATATCGGCACCTTGGTGCCCGCGCCCGGAATCGCCTTCACGGCCTGACCAGGCCGGAGGGGGCCAAGCAGTGACTGGAGTTGTGCAACATCTTCCGGGAACTGCTCTGCGCCCAGGCCGTCGCGGCGAAGGGCTCGGGCTGTTATTTGATCAGTGCCTGGCGCCCGGCCAAGGCCAAGGTCAATGCGGCCGGGGTAGAGGCTTTCGAGGGTTCCAAATTGCTCTGCGATAACCAATGGTGGGTGGTTGGGCAGCATTACACCGCCGGAGCCAACTCGAATGGAGTGGGTTTTGCCAGCAATATGCCCAATCAGTACGGAGGTTGCCGAGCTGCTGATGCCCTCCATATTATGGTGTTCAGCCAGCCAGAATCGCTTGAATCCGAGATTTTCGGCATGCTGGGCATAGGCCACACTGTTTGCGAGTGTATTGCCCACGGAATCGCCTTCGCGGACCGAAGCAAGTTCGAGTAGTGAGTAGTCAGGTAATAGGTTCATAGTGCTAGGATAGCACTTGAAGGTCGTACTGCCCCAGGCGGTTTGATAATGCCGGGTCGCGCAGAGATCCACTACTCAGAAGGAATCCATTGTGCAGCAAAGTGCCTATTATGAAGACGACACCACACTGGCCCAATACCTGGAGTTTCATTTTGGTGAGCAGTGGCATGGCGAAGCCAACTTCCCCAGGGGACTGGCAAAGGTAGCCATTGATGCCATGGATGGACGCACCTTGGGGAGAGCGCTGGACATTGGCTGTGCCTGTGGCCGCACCAGCTTTGAGTTGGCCCAGGCGTTTGCACATGTAGATGGAATCGATTTCTCCAGCAAGTTTGTGGAGCAGTGTCAGGTAATGGCCAGGGACAAAGTGGTTCGCTATGCCCGGCCGGAGGAAGGCTCACTGGTGAGCTTTCAGGAACGCACTCTTGCGTCCTTGGACCTTGAAGAGGCTGCTGAGCGGGTGGCCTTCCATCAAGGGGATGCTTGCGACCTCAAACCTGAGTTCACCGGATACGATCTGGTGCTGGCGGGCAATCTGATTGATCGGCTATACGACCCCTCCCTCTTTTTAACGCGCATTCACGAGCGCATGAATGATAACGGGCTCCTGCTGATTGCCTCTCCTTACACCTGGCTGGAAGAGTACACACCCAGGGACAAGTGGGTGGGCGGGTTCAAGAAAGGTGGTGAGGACTACAGCACGTTTGACGGCCTGCGCGATATGCTGGCGCCCCACTTCACCTTGTTAATGGAGACCCGAAGCCTGCCATTTGTGATCCGTGAGACGCGCAACAAGTTCCAGCACAGCTTTTCCGAACTGACAATTTGGGAGAAAAACAGGCCGGCATAGTCGTATGAGTGCCTTTGGAAAGGCTCGAAAGTACAGGTGCCGGGCGGGCGAAAAATATAATAGCTTACGAACGACTTAGATCACTTTGACTTGACGGAAGCTATGGTGCGCAAAGTGCACTTTGATTGATAATGTGCCCCCCAAACTTTTGAGCCTACTACCATGAATGAAATCAGTAGTTCTGAAAAGCTACCTTTCCGGCGTTGCTCCAAACGTATTCTCACCCCTGACAGCGTATTCGCAAGAGTAGCCCTGGCAATTTTAGCGGTGTTTACTCTTGGCTTCAGTTCGATTGCCAGCGCCGCTGAATCCGGCGCTCAAAGCCTGACCCATCATCCTGTTGGGTACATTGCTGTCATCATCTTTGTGATTGCTTATGCATTCGTGATGCTTGAAGAAAAGCTGCACCTGCGCAAGTCCAAACCGGTGTTGCTGGCAGCTGGCCTGATCTGGTTCCTGGTGGCCGGTGCGGCTGCTATGAGCGGCGATACCGAAAGCGCCAATGCGGCCTTGAAGCATAATTTGCTGGAATACTCCGAGCTTCTGCTGTTTCTGCTGGTCGCTATGACCTATATAAACGCCATGGAAGAGCGACAGCTTTTTGATGCCCTGCGTGGCTGGCTGGTAAGCAAGGGCTTCAGCTATCTCAGTCTGTTCTGGATTACCGGGTTGCTGGCATTCTTTATCTCACCCATTGCCGATAACCTCACCACAGCTCTGCTGATGTGTGCTGTTCTGATGAAGGTGGGTGAAGACAGTCCCAAATTTATCGCCCTTGGATGTATCAATATCGTTATTGCGGCAAATGCGGGGGGCGCCTTCTCTCCTTTTGGCGACATTACAACGCTGATGGTCTGGCAGAAAGGTGTAGTCGAGTTTACCGAGTTTTTCAGGTTGTTCATTCCTGCAGCAGTTAACTTCCTTGTGCCAGCTGTGATTATGAGCTTTGCGGTTCCGAGTGAGCCACCGAAGGATGCGTCAGACCCAGTGATCATGAAGCGCGGTGCCCGCCGCACAGTTGTGCTTTTCCTGCTCACCATTACTACCGCTGTATTGGGCCATAACTTCCTGCACCTGCCGGCTGTGGTCGGCATGATGATGGGCCTGGCTTACCTGCAGTTCCTGGGGTATTACCTGCAACGGAGCTTCAAGCGTGGAGTGGCCCGTGAACGGGTGTGGGCTGAAAATCACAAGAATACCCGCCTGCTTGAGCGGCTCGATAAAGCGGTGCCTTTCGATATTTTTAATCCGATGGCACGCACAGAATGGGATACGCTGCTGTTTTTCTACGGTGTGGTGCTTTGTGTGGGCGGGCTTGGTTACATCGGCTACCTGGCCGAGGTATCGCAAATCCTATATAGCGACTGGAACGCCACGGGGGCCAACATTGCGGTGGGCGTTATGTCGGCCATCGTAGATAACATTCCGGTGATGTTCGCCGTGCTTTCGATGGAACCTGACATGTCCCACGGGCAGTGGCTGCTGGTGACGCTTACTGCAGGTGTTGGCGGCTCCATGCTGTCAATCGGCTCCGCTGCCGGCGTTGCACTGATGGGGCAGGCAAGGGGCTATTACACTCTCATGTCGCACCTGCGCTGGACGCCGGTCATCGCACTTGGGTACGCCGCTTCCATCGCAACTCACATGTGGCTCAACGCCAGTCTGTTCTGATCGCCCTGACACGGAGCCCTCAACGGGCTCCGTTGTTCAAGCTGTATTGCTCAGCGCGTTTTAACGAGCTGTTTTCAGGGCTGTTGCCCACTTCTCCATTTCAGTCAGCATAGCTGTCGCAGAATGGTCGATGGGCTCGTTGGAGCTGAATACTTTGTTATCATCCAGGTGGTTCCACGCCATGGGCACCATCACACCTTCTACCATCGGCATCATTTTCAGAGTAGTCACCAGCTGGCGAGCCAGTGTTGCCGCACGAATACCACCCGCAGCGCCGCCATAGCTTACAAAGCCGCAGGGCTTGTAGTTCCATTCTGTGTAAACGTAATTCAGAGCGTTCACAAAAGCTGGTGGTGGGCAGTAGTTGTATTCTGGCGTTACGAACACAAAGGCATCGGCTGAGTTAACGCTTTCAGACCAGCGCTTGGTGTGTTCGTGTTCATAAATACCCGAGCGTGGGTGGTTGGCTTCGTTGTATACCGGCAGGTCAAAATCCGCCAGGTCGACTAACGTGCAATCGAAACTGGAGTTGCTTGCCGCAAATTCGTGAAACCAGGTTGCGATAGATGGGCCAATACGACCTGGGCGAGTGCTGCAGATTACTACATTCAGTTTAAGCGCCATGAACAGTGTCCTGAGTGGATATGAGTGCCGGCCCGAAGCCGGCGATTGTATAGCTGGCGTTAAATCTAGATGCTCGGGCGAATTAGATCAAACGAAGCATTTTGAGAGAGATGAACAGGAAATCCGATCAAGTGCGCAAGCAGGGCTATGATGTTTGGCGCACGAGTTCCTCCAGCCTGCTTGCCGGCATGGGCCTGCCAAATGCCCAGCCCTGCGCAAACCTGACGCCCATGTTTGAAACAATAGTGGCCTGGATGCTTGTTTCGACACCCTCCGCAACAACCTCCATGCCCAGTTCTTTTGCAATACTGACCATTAGCGGAACAAGCGCTGCGCCCAAACCGCCGGTATCTATATCGAATACGAAGCTGCGGTCAATTTTCAGTGTGTTGCAGCCCAGATCCCGCACCTTTGCGAGGTTGGAATAACCGGTACCAAAGTCGTCGACTGCCAGCTCAAAGCCGTTGGCCTTGATCCACTGTATACAGTCTTTGGCGGTAGCCGTATCAAGATGCTCGTCTTCGGTAATCTCGAAAGCAATATTAAACCGCGATGCTGCAAGTGCCAGTGAAATGTCGGCATCTTTCATTCTGCTCTGGGCGATATCAGAGGGGAAAAGGTTGATGTTTACCTTGAAGCCGTCCGGTAGCCCGGCTCTGGTGTTCAGGTCGTCCAGAGTCTTCTGCATGATCAGTTGGGTAAATTGCCAGCCCTTACCGATATTGGCCAACACCGGAATGAATTCATCCGGGTAAAGGGCACCATAGGTATCACGAAATCGGGCCAGAACCTCACACCCGATAATGCTCCCGCTCTTGAGGTCTACAATCGGCTGGTACAGTGGGAAATAGGCATCATGCCTCATGCCCCGGATTATCCGTTGGGTTGTGCTCAGCCGCCTTTTCAGAACAAGCCAGCTCACCAGGCCTGATCCGGAGCCTAAAACCAGCCCTGTTACTGCCAGGAAAACTGCAAGTGACTGGCTACGCCTTAAAACGTCGGTGTGTTTTATTTCTGCGCTCGCGCAGTAGGGAATAATGTCGCTGCAGGTTTCCGAATAAATGGTTGTGAGCGTAATGTCCTGCCCGGATTGTTTGCTCAAGCTTCGGAACACGCCCGGGTCTCCGAAGGCATGCTGGGTCTGGGAAAGGCTGTTGCGATACACCAACTCCCAGCGGCTGTTTGCAATGGCAAGCTGTTCCAGCCAGCGGGTATCAAGTACCACATTGAACAGACCTTTCCCCACGATAGGGGCAACAATCTCACCGTCAAAGAGCGCAAGGCGGGCGGCAGGCCAGTAGCTGAAACCGTCGTCGCTGATAAAATCCCACGAGTCCTGTTTTATCGGTGTTTTCAAAATCCCCTGGCCAGTGGTACACAACACTGTGTTGTCCCGCAGAAAGCCAATATCCCTTACACGGTAGGTATGAAAAAGCTCCCGTCGCATGACCGCAAGCAAGGTGTCGTTGCATTGGTCAAAGCCTTGCGCATTCAACCGGTCAATAACGGAACGGCTCTCCAATGCGATTTTCTCGGCTTCAGACATCAAAGCGTCTAGCTCTACCGATTGGGACACCAAAGCGCCCTGAATGGCCACAAACAGAGTGATCATCGCGTATACGCAAAAAGCGCAGAGGCCTGAGATTACGACGATCAAGACCTGTGTCCCACGGAGGGGGTGGCCAACATTGGGCATGTTCACGGCATTCTTTAAAGGGTTTCAGTCACTATAGTTGAAAGTGGTTGAGGGGGAAAATAGTGGCCCCGGGCATCCCTGCACTGTGGGGCCGCAAGTTTAAGGGTCGCAAGAGCCACCGGGTAAGCTGTCAATCCATGAAGCAATCAGTGCTACGCCCTCCTCATGTACGAGGGCACGCCCTATTTCAGGCATGCGATGCCTGGGCTGCGCGGTACTCATTCGGTAGTGCAGAATCGAGTTCTCTGCGTCGCCCGGCACCAAATCATAATTGCGTCCGTCACTGCCGCGGTAGGCCACAGGTGTTTTGCAGTAGCCATGTTGGGGCTTATGGTCAATATACGAACGCCAATACTCAAGGTTCAGCCCCGTGTTACTGGCGCCTCCCTCGGGCCGATGGCAATGAGCGCAGTTAATATCAAGGTATCCTTTTGCCAGATCCATGAGTTCGGCACTGGATTTAGTCGGCAGTAGCTGGGCATCTGCGTCTGTATAAGCAGTTATCGTGTCGATCGTCGACAAGTCCGCGGGAAGACCTGTCAAAAAGCCTGCTGTTTGCCAATGAGTAAGTTGGTTCTCTGGGCCTTCGGCGTAGTCATAGGATCTATTCAGTAATCGAGCTTTGGGTCCGATCGGCATGAACTTGCTGGTACCGGCGACATCGAACTGGTGACACTGCTTACACATGTTGGTATCGGGTACTTCGTAGGTGAAATCCTGCTGTTTTCCGTTGTGAACCAATGAGACAGGCAAGAATGCGCCGGCGCTTTTAAATTCGGCGATTGTTGCGTTAGCGTTCCAAACATAGGGCAGCGCAGTCCATCCACTTTCGCGGTGAATCAGCAGCCGGGTTTCCAGCAGTGTTTCATCTTCGATGCCGCGGAATGCTGTGTCGGCCGGCAGTGCAAAGGTTTTGGTGATCACGGTGCCAACCGGGAACTCCATGGTTTCATTTTCCGAGAACCTGGCCGCTTTGCCATCCGGAATGAAAACGAATCGATATTTGCTGGTGTAGTCTGTGAAAAGCGCCGTTGTCAGGTCGTAAGGTGTGCCGTTACCGGTTGGGTTGGCTGTGGGATTGGTTGGGTCTTCAAACAGCCGGTAACTGCTCAGATATTTGCAGTTGGCGGTCATAAGAGCATCAATGTTGACATCGTCGCCGGCCTCTCCACACACACCAGACTCAGTGGGTGATGTGATATTGCCAATAGTGTCGCCATCACCTCCGCCGCCACACGCTGTTAGCAACAAGGCTCCGGCCAGTGATAATCCCGTCAGCAGATGGTTGGTTTTTTTCAGATTCATAGAGCCACTCCTGCAGGCTTCCGGATATATCCGAAAGCCTGTTTTCAAAAAAGGGGAAGCGAGGCCCACCACGAAGGTGTGGGCCTCGTGGTTTTACAGTGCGCAGGACGCGGAGCTTGGGTCGCTTGCGTCGTCTTCGCCACAACCGTAGCTGGTGCCATTGATGGTTGCTTTTGATGGGCTGAGTGCCGCAGGCATAGTGGCGCATGCCATCAGGTTGGTCTGGCTGGCTTCGAACAGGAAGTCTGGCATTGCGCCATCTACGAGCTTGCTGCCATCACCCTCAGGATCGAACACAACGCCATGGCTTACGTTGCCGTTGTTTGCGGAACAGATGTAATCCCCTTGGCTGAAAGGAGCCCCTGCTGTTGTTGCATCCGCCCCGACATAAGCTACCAGTTCGCCTAGTCCGTCATACAAAATGGCCGGGAATGCCTGATGGAAGGCGTTGAAGCCCGTGATGATATCGGTAATCAAATAGCCGGTAGGTGCATAGCTTGAATTCTGGATCTCGTTATCATGGATCGAAATGTTGCGGGGCACTGCTTCCCAGCCGTCATCAATGACAGTGGTATATTTGGGGTTTACGTAGCCGAGGTTCTCGTCTGCAATGTAGTAACTGGTAGTGACAATTGACGTGGTTTTATGGTCCGTGATGCGGTTTTTATAGATCTCAACATCGTTTGTAGACAGCACAATGATGCCAGTTCCTGGCGGTACAATGTGAACCCCACCTTCAAAATCGCCTACTTTCGCAAAGTTTACCTCGTTGTTGTTTAGCACTTCGTTGTCAAATACTCGCACGTTGGTGCCGTAAATATCGTTACCAATGGGCAGATCGAATATCAGAATGCCACCTGTATTCTTGCGGGCGATGTTGTCGTATACGTCGGCGTTGATTGAGTTCTCGATCTCAATACCTGCCACGTTTTCCTCGGCAATATTCCGACGCACTACAATGTTTTCTGACTGGCCAACATAAATGCCCGCATCTGCCGACCCGCGCACGTATGAGTCTTCAATCAGTATGTTTTTGGATTCAACCGGGTATAGGCCATAGGCACCGTTCTGGTCGTTCAGTTCACCTTCCCACACAGTCGCAACTGACTTGAGAATAATGCCGTCGGTATTTTTGAATTTAATGGCGTTGGCTGCAGCCTCGTAAACTCCGAGATCTTTTATGGTGACGTCTTTGCCATTCTGAACAAACAGCCCGTCACCACCGGTAGAATTCTCAAAGTTCAGAATGGTTTTCCCCATTCCGTAACCGACGATCGTGATATTTTCAACTGGAATGCCATCGCCGTCGGAGTCTGCATCAAACGTGAGCGTGCCTTTGATCGAAAAGGTTCCTTGCGGGAACACGATGACATCGCCGGATTTGGCGTTGATAAAGGCATTCTTGGCTGCGGTAGTCAGGGTGTCATCGGCCGGAAGCATGATTGCCCCCTCCGGGAACGTAACGGCTGGCGGTGATTCATTATTGCTGTCGCTGCCGCCGCAACCTGCCAGCAGCAGTGCGGGGACAATGCCCACGAGTAAAAGGGGGTTTTTGTTGATGCTGATGTGATTGTTTGTAGCCTGCATACCAACTCCAGATGCATGAGATATTGTTGTTGTTTATTTATGGCGAGCCGAGCAGCACCGAGTAGAAGAACAGCACGGCTGGATAGCAAACTATGCAGGATTGACGAATATCACGAGCAAAACCGCTGCGCAGAATACGGCAGCCTGTGTGCAAAAACTCCAAGCCCTTCTGTCACAATGGCCAGAGGGGAGTTTCTGTGGTCTGAGCAAATTGTTGAAATTGCAGAAAGTGATCAGGTAGGAACCCTAGTGAGCCTCGTTGTTCTGGCGAAATTCAGTAGGTGTGCACTGTTGGATTTCCCGGAACGCACGGTTGAATGAGCTCAAGGTTCTGTATCCAATGTCCAGTGCAATATTGAGAACGGGCGTATCCGGTTCGGCAATCAGGCGCTCCGCGGCTTCGGCGATTCTGAGTTGGTTAATGTAGTCGTTGAAGTTGCGGTAGCCTAATTGCTTGTTGATCAGTGCACGAGTGCGATATTCCGGAAGCTCGAGTTTTCTCGCCAGCATTTTCAAGGTCAGATGTTCTGTGCGGTAATATTTTTCTTCCATCACGCTCGCAAGGCGAGCAATGTGCTCATCCTGGACACCTGGCTGGTTACTGGTTTCGGATGCCTGCATTGATGGCATAGCTTCAACTTCGGGGGCAGGGCCGCTGCGGAACGAGAGATCGCTGAATCTGCCCTTCAAAAGGAAGGTGGCTATGGCTACGCCCGCAATGGAGACTACCAGTGCTCGGTTAACTGCGTAGGCAGCATCCAGATTGAAGGCCAGGGCTACAAGAAACACAGTGGTGCCTGCAACAACCAGAACGAGCGCCCGAAGCTTTCGGCGCGGTTCCACCAGGTCAGAGGACCAGTCTGCAAGAACTGTCCAAAGGCCGTTTGCAATGATCAAAAATTCAAATACTTCTCCAAGTTCCCAACCGAAAAAGAGCAGGAGCCCCTGCGCACTCTGGTGATCTGAAAATAGCCTTGCTGTACAGGGCGCGATTACACTGTAGAGCGCCATAGCGCTCCATGCCGAAAATAGCTTTAAACGCTGGCGGAAGGTGGTCTGACACAGCAACCAGAACAGGGCTGGAAGCATTACTTCCAGATTCAGCGTAAGCCATTGCCAGTGGGGTGGCGCAAGTGGGTGGAGTAAGAACCCGGAGCTGGCGATTAGAAAAACCGCGAACACCCGTGCAGCGGATGAATGTTGTAGCTCTCGGGTTGTGGTGATCAGGAGGATAACCAGGCAAGCCAGGCCAAAGCCGGTCAAAATCAGCATGCTTGAAATACTCGACGCTGTTTATTGTTGTTTGCGCTAAACGCTTGCAAACATGTCACTCAGGCGTGCCGGTGTCAATTACGACCAGCAATGCGACACGAAGTGGCACGGCTGAGAGACTATGCGTCGAAGAGGGAGGAGGCGTTTTTGGCGAGGTTACTTCAGCTTGAGACTTTCAGAACAACAGCATGCCCTTCTTCGTTACCCGACCCCAGTTTAACAACACTCCCTGGCTTGGTGCCAAGCAGCGCGAGGCCGAACGGTGAGCCTATACAAACATCATCTTTTTCGGCTTCAGGGCAGGATCCGGAATCTGTTAATCGGAAGGTGAGTTCCGATGAGTCGAGGCAGTTGATCAGCGTTACAGTGCTGCCAATCATAGCCGTATTTTCGGGGGGGATAACGGGGTTTCTGTAGAGCCTTCCCAGTTTTGCATTAAGCGTTGCGATATCACGTGAACCCAGGTTAAAACCTACATTCATCATCATGTCAGTATCTCTGCCTACTAAAAATATTCGTTTTGTTACTGGTGCCACAAACGTTTAGACGTTTATGTTTTTTAAAAGTATCAGGAAGCTCGCGAGCACCGTATGGCGGGGCTCGCCGACTAATGGAAAGTAATCGAAAGGGGAAATAAAGAAACCATGGAGAGCTCCTTCACTGAGGTTGCCGGCACCATAGCACCTTTGGATTTAAAGGCAAGGGTGCGGAGGGTAAGGGTACTAAAGTCTATGTAAGGGGCTGAAGGGAGGAGCTGAGTTTGCAGGAAGAAACTGCTGAGTCACATTCGATCTGGCTCTGCATGCGCAGGCTGTTTAGCAGCACGCATAGACTGCTGAGTGACATGGCAACGGCTGCGATTACCGGCTGAATCCAGCCTGTAACCGCCAGTGGAATTACCAAGGCGTTGTAACCCACTGCCCAAAACAGATTCTGATACATCAGCTTACGTGCCCGTTGTGCCAACTGCAGGGTGGTGGGTACCTTGGCGATGCTTTCCGTGAGATAAACAGCTGCTGCTGCGCCAGTGGCGGATGCCGCATTGCCCACGGCGATACCCAGTCTTGCGCCGGCCAAAGCCAAGCCATCATTGAGGCCGTCGCCTACAAATACGGTGGGAGTCTGTTGTTCCAGGTTTGCGATAAAGCTGTGTTTCTGCTCGGGGGAATACTCTGAGAGCACATGTTCCGGAGTAATACCAAGGCGTTTGGCCAGATCCAGACAGGCCTTGCGAGTGTCGCCGCTGAGTAAATAGATTACGTAGCCCTGCTGCACCAGCTGGCGGATCGTGGCTGCCGATTCCTGCCTGATAGTCTCCTGAAAACCGATCTTGCCGGCATAAAGCCCGTTGCAGGCCAGATAAACACTCATTCCCGTATCTTCGGTGGGCGGAACGTCGATGCCCTGTTCCCTCAGCCAGCTGGCGCGCCCGGCCAGAGCGACCGTCTCCCCGTTTACCCAGCGTGTTCCAAGCCCGGAAAAACTCCCCCGTGTTCCTTCAGGTGCTGGCTCAGGCACTGAATGCCTATTCGCCATCAGGCCCCGGGCAACCGGGTGTGGTGACTCCAGGAGCGTATCCTGCGCCAGTTGCAGCAGGCCGCTTTCCGTCCATTGCCTGGCAGGCGTGATGCTATTTACGCTGGGTTCGCCCGTAGTCAATGTGCCGGTTTTATCGAAGACAATCGCACCCACTTCAGCCGCTGCCTCAAGGGCGGCAGGATCTTGCAATACGATGCCGCGATTGATCATGTTGGCATGCCCCATGGTGATCACCAGAGGGATGGCCAGGCTAAGAGCGCAGGGGCAGCTGATGATCATAACGGCCAGCCCGCGAGCCGCAGCCTCTGGAATCGGAACGCCTTGAACAAGGGCAAGGCCCACGGCCGCTGTGGCTGCAATCAGAATAACGGGTAGCAGAATGCGTGCAATGCGATCAGTCAGGCGTTGAAGGGTGGTTTTACGGCTAAGCAAAGCGCTGATGGAGCGGGATAATTGGTCGATACGGCGCTGGCCGGTGCTGGCGGTTACGACCAGTTCCAGTTCACCTTCCACCAACTGGCAGCCTGCAAGCAGTTCTGCACCTGGCCCGAGCGCCTGAGGCATATGTTCGCCAGTCAGCATGGAGAGATCGGCTTGGCCGTGCCCTTGCACAATCTGGCCATCCAGAGCCAGCTGTTCTCCAGCTCTGAGCACGATGTGTTCGCCGGCTTTAATGTCGGTGGCTGGGTGGGTTTCGAGTTTGCCTTCAGGGTTTTTGAGGGTGGCCTGTTCCGGCACATGCTGAAGGTAGCGGCGAATGATCTCGGAGGCGCGCCGGCGCACGCTGGTATCCAGCAATCTTGCGATCAGCTGGAAAGTGATCAGCATAACGGCAGCATCGAAATATACGTGGTAGCTGCCGGCGAAGATCTGCCATGTTGATATGATGCAGGCCGCGAAGACTGCCAGAAAAATAAGGCTGTCGAGGCCCGGTGCGCCTGCAATCAGCGTGCGCCAGCCCACCCGATAGAAGTGAGAGCCAGAATAGAGCACGACCGGAGCGGCGAACAAACCGCTGGCGACGGCCAGTGGCCATAAGACTTCCGCCTCTACCGCACCAAAGGGTGCCAGATAGATTAACAGGGCCGGCATCATGCTCCACATGCCAAAGACTACAGCCACCGCCAGTCGCCGTTGTAAGTGCTTGCGCACCGACTCGGCCTGGAGCTTGCTGCGGTCAGGATCAACCGAGCTGTGCAAGCGGTAACCCAGGCGGGCAACAGCTTGCTGAAGGTTCGCCAGCGGGGGCTTCTCCTTGTCCCAGCAAATCATTGCCACATCTGCTGCAAAGTTCACTGCAGCGTCGCTGACCCCCGGTTGTTTCTTCAGCAGCGCTTCAACGGCAATCGCACAACTGCCACAGCGCATCCCCTCAATCATCAGGATGTCCTGATTCTGTTGTTCCTGCGCTGTGCTTCTGTTGTTGGCGGCCATCTCAGGGTTCCCCGAAAACCTCCTTCAGTTCCTCCGCAGACCAGTCCCCACGATCGCCAAAGCGCTCTTTGTGCTCGGTTACTGTCGCCGGGTCGATCTCACCTGCGCTATTGCCCCATTCGCTGCGGGCATAACTCAGAACTGCGGCCAGTTCGGCATCGGAGAGTGTGCCGCCAAACTTGGGCATAACGCCCTGGAAGGTGTTGCCAGCAACCTGGATTTCGCCTTGCAGGCCGTCGTGCACTATAGCCACCGGGATGGCCGCGTCTGCTAGCAGCCATTCGCTGCTCGCCAGCGGAGGAAAGGCGCCTGGGACACCTTGCCCGTTTGCCTGATGGCAGGCGCTGCATTGGGCGCTGTAAATCGCTGCCCCATCCGCCTTGGCGGCTGCCGTGCCGCCACCAGAGTCGGGGCTTTCTGAGGATGCAGAACCGCTGGCGCCAGCATCATCCGCAGGCCCGGGTTCCTGCTGCACAGCCGCCACCGCTGAGCGGCTGTCGCCACCCAGCATGGGCTTACCAATCTGCCAGGTGTAATAGCCCACGCCCCATACAATCAGTATTGCGATCCAGGCCAGCACAATTTTTGGCGTGGCGCGTGTGCCTTCTTCCGGTTCGGGCGCTTCACGGTATTGAGCGCGATGATCATGCTGGTTCATGGCGCACGGTTCTCCTTGGGCTCATCGGATTTTGGCTGGGCTTTTGGCAAAGTCGGTGCCGGATAAGTGTGGTCAAGGGCGAGCATGTACTCAGCCAGGGCTAAAGCGTCCTCAGTGGCAACGATTTTTCCGGTTTCTGGACCGTAAGGTGGCGGAATGTTCACCACTTTGTCGCCTTCTGCCGGTTCATTCACATGACGGAACAGGAAGGGGTAAGACGGCATAATGCTGCCTTTAATGATCGCCCTCGGGTTGTACAAATGCATCAACTGCCAATCGATACTGGGCTGGCGAGCGCCAATGTTGAACAGGTCCGGGCCGGTACGCATGGTGCCCAGCAGGTGAGGTTCGTCGTAGGCATAATCTCCGGGAACCGATGGCCGGCCCCAGCCCCGTGCCTTATCGCCGGGTGCAAAGCTCGGGTCCCTCGGTTGCTGGCTGTGGCAATAAACACAGCCATTGGCAATGTACACCTGGCGGCCACGTTGCTGCTGTTCCGTGTAGGGCTTGAGATCGGGCGGTACCTGTTCTGCAGACATTTGCAGATAAGGCATAACCACCAGGGTAAGCGTGGCCAGCAACAGAATGAGCGCTGCGCCGACCATAATTGCGAGAGTACGTTTCATTGGGCGGTCTCCTTGGCGGCTGGGCGGAAGAGGGTCGGTTGCTCAGTAGCAGCACCGCGGTGCATTAACATGGCGATGAAATGGAACGCGAATACCAAATGCCCCAGAGTCATCAGGGCACCACCGACGGTGCGCGCCTGAAGGGCCGGGACTGTCATGCGCACTATGTCCATGAACGGCATCGCTGCATCGAGCAAGGCTACACCCTGCTTCCAGCCCGCAACGGTCAGCGATACCACGTAAATCAGAATGCCGATGCTCACCAGCCAGAAATGCAGGCTGATCAGCTTGCGCCATGGCCATTCCCAGTTCGTGAGGCGAGGCATAATGAAATACACGGCACCAAACAGAATGAAGCTTAGGAAGGCATACATGCCGAGGTGCGCATGAGCCACGGTGTAGTGGGTGAAGTGAGTAATTACGTTAATGCTGCGCAGTGCTTCCATGGAGCCTTGAAGCGAAGCCACGGTGTACATGAGCGCACCAATCCATACAAAGCGCAGGGTTGGCGAGTCTTTCAGGCGCCCGAAACTGCCCATCATGGTGCCGTGATGGTTGATGGCTACGGTAATCACCGGAATCGACATCATCACACTGTGCACAATCGAGAGTGTGACCAGCCAGGTTGGAATGGGGCCGCCAATCAGGTGGTGGATACCCACCTGACTGTAAAACAGCGCCAATGACCAGAAGCCAATGAGCGATAGCTGATAGGAAATAATCGGCTTGCCGAGAATTTTCGGGATCATGTAGTAAGCAATGCCAATGCCGATGGGCGTTACCCAGAGCCCAAGTACGTTGTGAGCGAACCACCAGTTAACTGTGGCGCCAGAGGCACCGGGAAAGGCAAAAGGCAGATTGGCAATAAGGAACAGGAAAGGAAACCAAACCAGCGCCGCCATCAGGTACCAGCTGGTTACATACAGGTGCTCCACCTTGCGGTTGGCAGCAGTGAGCAACAAGGGAATAGCACACAGAGCGCCTCCTATCACAAACAAAATGTCGATTTGCCAGGGAAACTCCAGCCACTCCTCGCCATCGGATAGGCCCAGCGTGATGGCGCTCAGCCCGAGAACCAGACCAATGTTCCAGATAAAGCCGCCAAGAACAGCGTATTTTCCGCCAGCCAGAGAGGTTTTAAACAATCGTGGTATCAGGAACAGCGCAACGCCAATACCGGCCATGGAGGCCCAGCCGTAGGTAACGGCGTTCAGGTGTACGGGGCGAATCCGGCCGAAGGTAAGGAACTCACTGGCCGTCAAAAAGTCCGGAAGGTGCATTTTCATGGAAGAAGCCAGCCCGAAAAACGAGCCCAGAAGCAGCCAGAAAACCGACGAACTCAGCCAGGTGAGGACCGCTGTTCTTGAGGATTGATCAGCTGTCCAGCGTGCCTCTATGGCCGCGGCCTGCTCACTGGTGTTGCCGGTAAACGTCGGGTCTGAAGGGCGCGCAGGGTCCTCACTGTGGCCTTCCTCCCCCGGAGAGAAAATAGTGCGTGCCGCTGCCTGACCGTGACTGAACTGATTGTTGGCAATAGACCAGATCAGAAGCAGCAAACCTACCGTGGAGAGCACGAAGGTAATGATCAGGAGAATGGCGATGGTGGGCGTCATAGACTGTCCTGTTGATGCATTACACATACCTCTTTGTGGGAGCCGCCACTCCGAATCTTGGGAAGGCGGACTTTCAAAGCGGTATGTGTATTCGTTTGGAAGATAACGAAGAGTCGCAATACAGTAACGCGACAAGCCAGATCGGACGATAGTTGTCGTTGTTCTAAATCAAGTCTGGGCGGCAGCGTGAAGGTTTACGCTTTACCGGTGGCGCCCTGTACCTGCGGTGAAAGGTGGACTAGGATTGAAAAGAAAAAAACACAGCTTTTCGTGTAGTGCCAGCTTCCAGCTTCGATAAAACGCTCGGTGACAATAATAACGCCAAGAGGGTATTTTCGATGCTTACTCGCCTGATAGCGCAATCCTTAACGATTGCAGGAATATCTGTGTTTCTGCTTAGTGGTTGTTTTGGTGGCTCCAGTAGCAGTTCCTCAAGCCCGCCAGATCTTGATCTCGTCAGTCTTTCCAGTGCGCCAAACCAAGTCAGCGGCGATACGGTGCTGGTTGGTCTGGAGGGTGATGCAACAACAGTCTCCAGAGAAATGAACAGCCTCAAATTCTGGCTCAACGGCACGATGGTCAGCCCGGAAGTAAGGACTGGTCGGAATGGCCCCGAGATTCTGGTTGCCGGGCTCGTGGAGGGGGAAAACCGGCTGGAGCTGCACCATAGTGAATCCGGCCCCCTGAGTGATCTCACTTTGACCGTTCACCCAGTGAGCGGGCCAATATTCTCTGGCCCTCAGCAATATCCGTTCGTATGTACCGTTACAACCGAGCTGGGAAAACAGCCTTTGGTGGATACCCAAGGCGATGCCGGCTTCCCGGTTATGGATAGCGATGCTAACAAGATAGGTTTGAGCAAGGACTGTTCGATCGATTCTTATGTGGAGTTTGTCTATCGCACAACAGGCGCTAGCTGGGCTGCGTTGCCTGACGATGGTTCCCGGCCTGCAGATATGGCCACCACTGAACTGACCGATGGTCGCACTGTTGATTTTGTGGTTCGACAGGAGCGGGGCACTATCAATCGGTTTATCTACAGTTTTGCCACACTTGCCAGTATCGGGGATGAGCCGGATGACACATCGGCTGCAAACTGGAATGGCCGGCTTCTGTTCCACTTTCAGGGCGGCGTTGCCATAGGGCATTCACAGGGCCGTGTTAGCAACAGCCGAGCGTTGCGCCCAGATGCCCTTGCGAAGGGTTATGCCATTATTTATTCCACCGGTACCAAAGCAGACACCCACTACAACCTTCAGGTGGGTGGCGAAACGGCATTGATGGTGAAGGAGCACTTCATCAAGCGCTTTGGTGTGCCTGAGTACACCGTGTCCGTCGGCGGATCTGGTGGCGCTATCCAACAGTACGTTTATTCTCAGAATCATCCCGAATTGCTGGATGCAGGTATGCCCCAGTACTCCTATCCCGACATGGTCACCCAGACCATTCACATCGGTGACTGTGAGCTGTTGGAGTACTACATGGACGTTACCGATAAGGCCAATACCAAGTGGCAGATCACCAAAAACCGTTCCTGGCTGGTGGGGCTGAATGCCACCGACGACTACCCGGACCCGTTTGCGGGTGCAAAGCAAACGCTTGGGTTCAGTACCGCGCCGGGAATGACTGAGTGCATCCCGGCATGGCGCGGGCTCACGCCTTTGGTGATGAACCCTGCGTTTGGGTATGCGGATAATCAGGAACTTATGGAGCCAGCCGGCGTGATGGGTACTGTGGAATGGTCTCATTATGACGACCTGCGAAATATCTACGGCGTTGATGAGAACGGCGACCCACGTACTCTGTACGACAACGTTGGCGTACAGTACGGCCTCGGAGCATTGGTTAATGGCAAAATCACCAAAACCGAGTTTCTCAAGCTGAACGCGCAGGTTGGCGGATGGAAACATCCTTCCGAAATGGTGCAGGAGGGCTTTCCGTTTATTGGTACGGAAGCAGACGTCTTTGCTGATCCAACCAAGTTCGACCCCTGGAGCTCCCGCAACATGAACCTGAGTGCCGATGGTACGGCGCCAGCACCTCGCACTGAGGGTGATTTGTTAGCGATTCAGGCGGCCTATGACGTTGGGATGGTCTTCGACGGCCAGCTCAATATTCCGGTTATAGATTGGAGGCACTACTTGGAGGAAGTGCTGGATATGCACAACAGTCACCAGTCCTTCTCAGTGCGCCAGCGCATCATCAACAAGATGGGAGACTCAGGTAACCAGGTAGTCTGGTTTACCGACGGCAGACCAACCGACACTTCGGATGGAAACAGACCGAGGCCGGATAAAAGCTCAGACCCAACGATGGATGCGCTGGGAGTGCTGCACGACTGGCTGATGAATATGCGTGAGAATCCCGAGCTGAGTATCGCCGACAACAAGCCGGCGGCAGCGGTAGATAGCTGCTTTAAAGCGGACGGTACTCTTATCGCCAAGGGAGACAGTGTATGGAACGGCATTCTTGATGACCAGCCAGATGGCGCTTGTACTGCCGAATTCGAAACCTACACTACTTCTCGGATAGTGGCGGGTGGCCCTATCGAGGGTAGTATTTTCAAGTGCGCGCTAAAGTCGGTTGAAACAGCATTGAACGACGACACCTACGGAACCGTTTCATTCACGGAACCCGAGATTACGAGGTTGAATGAAATCTTCCCGGATGGGGTTTGTGACTACAACCAGCCGGATCAAGGACGCCCCGCAGGCTAAATGAAACCCGGAAGAGTCAGTTGAGCACTGACTCTTCCGGGTCTATAAACGTTTCAATAGGCTGTGGAATCCCGAAGAAGTAACCCTGCAGGCATACGTGAGGATGCCAGGCTGCGAGAAAATCTGCATGAACTTGGGTTTCGACACCCTCCGCAACAACGCGAGCGCCCATGGTGTCGCCAATCCTTACAACCATTTCAACGATGTTGGCGTTCATAGGCTCATTGGGAGCTAAAAGCACGAAGCTGCGGTCAATTTTGACCTCGGATATAGGCAGGCGTTGCAAACGGGATAGCGACGAATAGCCGGTTCCAAAATCATCGAGTGAGAAGGTGCACCCCAGGCTGCGCAAGGCCTGCATCTTTTCGATAACGGTTTCCAGATTGTCAGCTGAAACGCTTTCTGTGAGTTCCAGGGTAAGTAGCTTGGCGGGAAACTCGGACGCGGCTAACAGGTTTTCCACAGCCGCTACAAAATCATCTTCTGCGAAGTGCTTGATCGATATGTTGATGGCGCAGCGAAGCTCGGGATGAGTTCTGTGAACTTTTGGTTGGGGGTGATGGAGAGAGTGAACAGCTGAGTTATGACAAGCTGGCGCTCTGCACCGGCGCGCGAGTCCGGAAGGTAGAACTGCCCGGTAGTGATCTGGGCGGAATACATTATCTGCGTGATATGGCCGACGCTGAATCCATTAAAGCGAGTGTTGCTGAAGGCCAGCACGCCGTGATCATTGGCGGCGGGTACGTTGGCCTGGAAACGGCAGCATCCCTAAGACAACTGGGGATGCAGGTCACCCTGCTGGAGAGAGGGCCGCGAATACTGGGGCGGGTAACCGCGCCCGAGGTATCCGAGTTTTACCATCGGGTGCACACGGAAAGTGGTGTGTGCATTCACACCCATGTGCCTGTTGCAGGATTCTCCGGCAGCGGCCGCGTGCAGAAGGTGGTTTGTGCAGACGGCGCCGAGTTTCCCGCTGATTTGGTTGTAGTAGGTGTTGGTGTATTGCCGAATACGGAGCTTGCAGAGATGGCGGGGCTTAACGTGAACAACGGCATAGTGGTGGACGAAGGTTGCCGCACCAGCGATCAGAACATTGTTGCCGCTGGGGATTGTGCCAATCAGTTCAACAAGCTCTACGGTTGCCGAATCCGCCTGGAATCTGTTCCCAATGCTACGGAGCAGGCCAAAATTGCTGCTGCGTCTGTTTGTGGCAAAAGCAGGGCCTCAGAGTTTCTGCCCTGGTTCTGGTCAGACCAATACAATCTTAAATTACAGATTGCCGGCATGAGCCAGGGGTATGACCAGCTGATTATTCGCGGCGACAGGTTCACTGGTCGAAGTTTTGCGGCTTTCTATTTTAAAGAAGGGAGGTTGATTGCTGCAGATTGTGTAAATCGCCCACAGGAGTTTATGTTGAGTAAACGAATCATCGCGCAAAACCTGGTTGTTCAGCCGGACCGGTTTGCGGATGAGTCTGTGCCGGTCAGGGAATTGCTGCTGGCGGATAGTCCGGCACTGGCTAGTGCCGGGGGGTGCTCACAAACTGCGTAGCTTGCTTGGTGACTTTGTCACTGTGCTTTGTGTGTTTCTGGCCTAGCCTTGTTGAAAAGGCTGGGAGACCTTGAGCGTAGATCAAGCCAGGGTCGCTCAGCAATGCGGTTTACATCCGCATTTCGCTGACAAACTATAGAGGCCGGCATGAAGCAACTGAACTTTCAGGAAAAGTACCCCATCACCGTTTTGACTATCAAAAAGTCTGAAACTCAATATGAATCTGCCGAGCAGATTGCGGATTACTTTAAACGCTGCATAGAAGAGGCTCCCAGAGTCTCCTATATCACCATGTTTGATCACCTGGCCCACAGCCGTGAGATCGAAGGTGACGTCGCGCCTGATATTCAAGCCGCAATAAACGTGGTGTTCTGCTTTGGCCGTGCACTTCCGAACCCCTTTGTGTTGGCGGTAAGACCCCGCTCCATTGGCATTGCCGATATGGGGGATCATTTTGTGGTGAGCTTTATGGATGCCCCGCAGGCACCAGCCAACGAAGCCATGCGTGCCTGGGCACTGGCGCTTCGTAACAGTTAACCTGTGTTCGGGGGAGGAAGACCTATGTGGCCATTACTATTCTGGATGCAGAAGCATCTGGTTTGGAGTATTCCGCTCGCCATGATTGCCGGCTTTCTTACCGGGCAGATTGTGGAGCCAAGCCCGTTGCGGTGGGCGATACTCCCACTCACCTTCCTGATGGTTTACCCCATGATGGTCACCATGAATCTGCGCCAGTTGTTGCAGCCCGGGGGCGGCAAGCTAATGTGGCTAACTCAGCTGCTCAACTTTATTCTGGTTCCTGCTATAGGTTATGGCGCAGGTTTGCTCTTCTTCCCGGATGAGCCTTTCGCCAGGCTGGCGCTCCTATTAACGTCCTTGCTTCCAACCTCCGGCATGACCATATCCTGGACAGGCTTCGCCAAAGGCAACGTGCCTGCTGCGGTGCGGATGACGGTAGTGGGCCTGATTGCCGGTTCCCTGCTTGCGCCGCTTTATCTCAAAGGCCTCCTGGGCGCGGTGATTGAGATTCCGGTTTCACAGGTGTTCATGCAGATCGCGCTGATTGTATTTTTGCCATTGGCATTGGGTTATTTCACCCAGCGGGCGCTCATATCAAAGCACGGCCAGGAAGAGTTTCAGGAGAACATCAAACCCAAGTTTCCACCCTTCTCTACTCTTGGTGTTCTGGGTGTGGTGTTTGTTTCCATGGCGCTCAAATCGCAGGATATTCTGAACAACCCCGGGTCGCTGCTGGCGTACCTGATACCTCTGTTACTTATATACGCACTGAATTTTGTTATCAGTACGCTTGTTGGCAAGGCGCTGTTCCCGCGGGGTGATGCCATTGCGCTGGTGTACGGCACGGTCATGCGGAACCTGTCCATAGCGCTGGCGATCGCCATGGGTGTATTTGGCGAGGAGGGCGCGGATGCCGCCTTATTGATTGCACTGGCATACATTGTTCAGGTGCAGGCGGCCGCTTGGTACGTAAAATTCACGGACCGCCTGTTTGGTGTGGCGAAGGGCTAGCAGAGTGTGCTGCTAGCTAAACGCTGCTATGCCTGTCTGGCCGCGGCCCAGAATCAGGGCGTGAACATCGTGGGTGCCTTCATAGGTGTTCACCGCCTCCAGGTTCATAACATGGCGGATCACGTGGTATTCGTCTGATATACCGTTCCCACCATGCATGTCGCGGGCAACCCGTGCAATGTCCAGGGCCTTGCCGCAGTTGTTGCGTTTTAGCAGAGAAATTGCATCGGGCGTGGCATCACCGGCATCCATCATTCGGCCCAGTTGCAATGCCCCCTGCAGGCCCAGAGTGATTTCGGTTTGCATGTCCACCAGCTTTTTCTGGATCAACTGGTTGGCGGCCAGTGGTCGGCCGAACTGCGTTCGCTCAAGGGTGTAACTACGGGCTGCATGCCAGCAGAACTCGGCAGCGCCTAAAGAACCCCAGCTGATACCAAAGCGGGCTTTGTTCAGGCAACTGAACGGACCTTTCAAGCCTTCTACCTCCAGCTTGTTTTCCTCCGGAACAAACACCTCGTCCATAAAGATAGAGCCAGTGTCGGATGCGCGCAGTGAAAACTTGCCTTCGATCTTCGGGGTGTCGAGGCCTTTGGCGCCGTCGCGCTCGATAACAAACCCGCTCACCTTGCCGTCCAGCTTGGCCCAGACTACGAAAACATCAGCGATAGGTGAGTTTGTGATCCAGGTTTTGGAACCGCTCAGCAGGTAGCCACCGTCTGTTTTCTTGGCGCGGGTTTCCATGCTGCCCGGGTCAGATCCGTGGTTTGGCTCGGTCAGGCCGAAGCAGCCAACCAGTTCGCCTGAGGCCAGTTTGGGCAGAAGGCGTTGCTTGAGCGCTTCTTGCCCGAACGCATGAATCGGGTGGATTACCAGTGAGGACTGAACGCTCAGTGCCGAGCGGTAGGCAGAATCAACACGCTCTACCTCGCGGGCGATCAGGCCGTAGCTAACGTGGTTCAGGCCAGGGCCGCCGTATTCCTCGGGCAGGGTAGCGCCAAGCATGCCCAGTTCGCCCATCTGATTGAAAATGCTGCGGTCGAACTTTTCATGGCGGTTTGCTTCAAGAATGCCGGGCATAAGGCGTTGGTCGCAAAAGCTGCGAATGCTGTCCCGAACCTGACGCTCGGTTTCATCCAGTTGTTTATCCAGCAGCAGCAGGTCATTCCATGGAGCGGAAGCCATATCGATTCTCCTCAGCGAATAGTAGGTAAATTGTACCCGTGTCAGGCGGGTTAGAACCAAGTTCCTTCGATTTTGACGCAAGTGTTGGTGGTGAATGTCATAACCTGCCACCTGGCCCGTACTGACACGCATTCAAGAAACTGCACAGCTCTTTCATGTTATGCAAACCTCTTGCTGTGGCGCCAGCCAGGTCCTGCTCCTATTGTTTGTGACGGATCCACCCAGTCAATCCGATATAACACACAATAAAAGGACAGGATCATGGCCCGATTCATCTTGGCGCTCTTCGGAGCCGCCACCTTACTTGGTTCAACAGCCCATGCATCTGAGGAAAATTCAGATGCAGTGTTTGGGCTTGCGCAGGGTTGTTATGCAGTTCAATCATTACACAATGACCGGTTTATGCGCCGCTATAAGACCAATGGCACCATTAATAATGGCTGGAGCTTCGACTTCAGGGCAGAGAATGCCGGGCAAGCAGCCAGTTTTTACTTCAAGCCCAGCGGGTTTGGTACCTTCCTGATGCGCGATCAGGCCGGACGCTTTCTCGATACACGGCTTCCGGCTGAAATTACGGCGGGCACCGATCCTGCCCAGCACGCAAACTGGCGTATCGATCAGCGTGTGGAGGGCGGAGAGCACCAATTCAAGTTGACCAGTTTGTATCTGAACCGCTCACTCAGGCATAACTGGAATAGTCGGGGTATCTATTTTATTGATTTGCTGAACCCCTGGAACAGGAATAGCGAAGACTGGTTTCGCCTTGTACCAGCGGAAAATTGTGCAGATTTCCCCGAGGCCGAGTTGAATATTGCGGGCGACCGGGATCAGCTTAAAGGAAATGCAAACGCGCCGGTTCGCGGCTCTATTGATGCACACACTCACATCACCTCCTACGAATTCATGGGTGGAACCATGATGGGCGGCGCTCCGTTTCATCCCTTTGGTGTTACCAAAGCACTTGCCGACAGTTCCGATGTGCATGGCCCCAATGGCTCGCTGGATGTGATTGGCAACTTGATGGGTTTCAACGACATCAACTTCCGCTACAACACCGCTGGCTGGCCGGACTTTCCTTTCTGGCCTAACCACCAGAGTTTGTCTCACACCGGGTACTACTATCGCTGGATTGAGCGGGCCTTCCTGGGCGGGCAGCGCATGATGGTGACCCATCTCGTGGAAAATGAAGTTCTGTGTAACATTCAATCCACCCTGCTGCCTCAAAGCTGGGGTGGCACTAACAGCTGCAATACCATGGAGAGTATTGATCTGCAGATTCTCCGCTTGCATGAAATGCAGGCCTATGTGGACGCTCAGGCTGGCGGCCCGGGCAAGGGATTCTTCCGGTTGGTAAGCTCCCCCGAACAAGCCAGACAGGTTATCGCCGATGGCAAAATGGCAATTGTTTTGGGCATCGAGGCATCTGAACTCTTTAATTGTGGTTTAAAAGACCAAACCTGCTCCCAAGCTTATGTGGATGCCCAATTGCAAAAGTATCACGACCTGGGTGTTCGTGTGATCTACCCCATTCACCGGTTTGATAACCAGTTTGGTGGCGCCAGAATTGAAGGCGGGTTAATCAATGTGGGCAACAACCTGTCGACCGGCCGGTATTTCTCCACCAGTGCCTGCGCTGAGGAAACAGAAGGTCAGATGATGATCAACGACTTGGGGCTGTTCGGGCTTGAGGGCTTGCTGGGGGTGAGTGGCTCTACCAACTATGATGAAACCACGGGGCAGTGTAACAATCGTGGGCTGACCGACCTTGGCATCTATCTGGTGAACCGCCTGATGGATATGGGCATGGTCATCGAGGTGGATCATATGTCCCAGCATAGCCACGAAGCCGTGCTCGATATTGCCGAGGCGCGACAGTACTCCGGGCTGATTTCCGGCCACAGCCACATGCATGCCGGTACGAACGGGACTGTGCATCCGAATGCGGTTCGGATTGCTGAACTTGGCGGCATTCTGGCGCCCTATAACAGCGATGCGGACACGATTGGCGGCGCGATTTCCGGGTTTCTGGACAAGGTTGAGGCCACGGATTATCTGCCGGGTGTAACCTTCTCTACCGACATGAGCGGAATTGGCAACCAGCCTGGCCCCCGCGCAAGTGTTGCGGTATCACCACTTGTGTATCCATTCACTACGGAGTTCGGGTTTACGGTAGACAAGCAGATTACCGGCAATCGCAGTTTCGATCTCAACTCTGATGGCATGGCACATTACGGCCTGGTTGCTGATCACATTCAGGATATTCGTGAGCGCGCGCCTAGCCGCGTATATGAGTCTGTTATGAACTCCGCAGAAGCTTATCTGCAGATGTGGGAACGGGCTCGTGGCAACACGAATCGCCAGTTTGTGAATCCGTTAGCAAACTACGTCACTATCTATAACCGTGGTACCAACACCTGCATGGATATTCCGGGGAACGACGATGGCGTAACCAGTGGGGCCTGGGTAGATCATTACGCCTGCCAGCCTCTGGCCCGGGATCAGCGGTGGTTGTTCGATCTCGCACAGGGAACGATCTCCAACCAGGAAGGCGACGATGCATTTTGTCTGGATAACAATGGTACGCCCTGGAACAACGGCTATCCCAACCTGCAGGCGTGTAACGGCAGTTCACAGCAAAGCTGGCAGTACTCGGGGCAGCGGATAACCAATGCGGGCAGCAATAACCACTCTCTGGATGCCTATGGCAGCGGTTGGGTAGGATTCTGGCAGTCCCACGGTAACGCGAACCAGCAATGGGAGTTGCGCATGGATTCTGCAAGCGCTCGCTGGGCAGAGTATCGCAGCGCCAAGTCTGGCTTGTGCCTCTCTGCGAGCGGTGTCGGTGCTCAACTGAACCTTGCGGCCTGCTCAGGAGCCGACGCTCAGTTGTGGCAATGGCAGCCCACGTTGGGCGTGTTGCGCTCCGGGCTTGATCCCGGCTTGTGTGTGTCCAGCTCGGCCCGGACCACCAACAACACACCGCTGGTGCTCGCCGCTTGCAGTGCCAGTGCGGCTCAGCAGTTCGAGCAGCATGCCGATAAATCCTTCCGGCTGAAACAAAACAGCCAATACGCTATGGATGCAGCAGGCCAGGCTTTGGTGATGTGGCAGCACCATGGTGGTAGCAATCAGCAGTGGATTGCGACATTGCCTCAATAGTTGATAGCCGCCTGTTCGTCATCATTGACGAGCGGGCGGCTATCCCCTCCGCTGTCACCGTTTTCAAGGCTGCAAACCAGTCGACGCATAATCCCCTGAATTCCTCCTATACTTGATAAAAAATAATAACATCAACAATCGAGGGGTTCGCTTTGCTCGCGCTCACTGGGTTCGGTTTTGGTTCTCTGGCTGCTCTGTTCCTGATTTCCTGGCGAGACTTCCGACACTTGCGGGTAGGAAAGGTCTTTCTTCTGATCATCCTCGCATCAGTTGCATACCTTATGGACCCGCTCGCTCCGGCGCACTGGCGCTGGCTAACCTCTGATCTTCAAACTGCACTGCCCGCGTTGTTCTGGGTGCTTTGTCAGCTTGTCTTTGCGTCGCGCCCACGATTAATGAGCGTGTGGGGCGCAATGGCTCTTTACAGCTTTGCTGCTCCAGCGTTATCCACACCCTTCATAGAGGCTGGGCATTGGTCTGATTTGGGTGCTTTTTTTGGGCTGAAATTGGGGCAGTGGTTTGAGTATGTGGTTGTGCTGCATGGTGTTATCTATGTGGTTCGCCATTGGCGCAACGATCTGGTTGAAGCGCGCAGAAAACTCCGTTTGGCGCTGCTGCTGATTCTGGGGAGTGCAGTGGGTACCGCAACCATCAGCCTGAATTTTGGTATATACCCTGAAGCGACCAGGGGCATGATTGTTGGCCTGGCATCGCTGGCAATCCTGTTCTGTATTATCTCCTCCCGCGATGTGTTGCTGGAATTGACACCCAACGAGCAGGTAGCTGAAAGCGAGCAACAACCGGAGCCGCTAGCTTGCGCTTCAGGTTCAGTTGATGCCCCGCGGCAAGTGGACTGTGATGATGCGCTCAAGCTGGAAGAACTCATGAAAGGAGGGTTCTACAAGAACGAAAAGCTGACGTTGAAACAGTTGGCAAATGCCTTGGGTATTCCCGAGTACAGAGTACGCCGCCTGATTAATCAGAAACTCGGGTATCGCAACTTCAGTGATTACATCAACCATCTTCGCATCGCGGAGGCGTCTAGCCGCCTGGTCGATACGCCAGACGAGCCTGTGCTCAACATATCTCTGGATGTGGGGTACCGAACCCTGAGTTCCTTCAATCGCGCCTTCCGGGACATTATGGAAACTACGCCAACTGCTTACCGGCAAGACCGAAGCATGGAATCTATAGTTTAAAAGTTTGATTTCCCGGAGTTACCGGGAAATCGTTTTGCTTGCAGAAACGGACCAGTCGCTTTCAAGGCCATTGGTATCTACGGTTTTCATTGCGAAGTACCAGGTACCCTCGGTAAGGCCGGCCACTTGGTATTCCATCGCTTGTCCGTCTTCTACTGTTACTTCGTTCGTTCTGTCTTCAACGTTTTGTTCGGTGCCGTATTTAACGATGTACCTGTCGATCTCGCCCATGGCCAGTGACTCTCCGTTGACGCGGGTGGCAGGCGCACTCCAGCTCATTGTTGCGTAACCTGTTATCGGCTCCGGAGTTGGTTCTGGCTGTGGCTCAGGAGTCGGCGCCGGCTCAGGCTCAGGTGTTGGCTCGGGCTCTGGGGTGGGTTCTGGCGTTGGCTCGGGTTCTGGCGTTGGCTCAGGCTCGGGAGCGGGCTCTGGCTCTGGCATTGGCTCTGGCGCTGGCTCAGGTGTCGGGTCAGGAACGGGTTCCGGCGCTGGCGGAGCTGTCGGCATTGTGGAGCCCAGGGTTTGTTCGAGGCTTGCAAGGGTGTTGTCCATAACCGCATCTTTAACGCCAGCTCCTTTCAGCACGTCCCATAGTAGATCGGCCTGCACAATGGCTGCGACAGTTAGCAGCTCAACGCTCAGGTCCAGATTCTCTCCGGCGCTTAGCGGCAGGTCACCATTGGGTTCAGAAACCTCTTTGGCAGCACCGAGAACATCGCCCAGTGTCTGCCATTCTTGTCCGTCTACCAGGCTAAGAAAGGCAATGTTCAACAAGGCGGTTTTCAGGTCCTGGGCTTGAATGCTGCTCAAATCTGCGGCTGCAAGGTCCATTGGCTTCTTCAGCAAGGCGCCGGCACCAAGGCCAAAGTGCTCTTCCTGATCGCGAAGCAATTCCGTGAACCGGGAAACGCTGTGATCCGATGACTTGAGAAACTTTTCAAATGCCAGAGTTACCAGTGGTGTTAAAACAACACCTTCGTTGGCATTGGACGGCACTACAAGGGATTTCAGCTCCAGGTTGTTACCCGGCCAGAACCATTCGCCAAAGCTGATGCTGACTCCGGAAGGTGTTTTACACGAAGGTTGGGCATCGCAGCGCATGAGGGTTTCAGTATCTGACTGCAGAATCACCTTTAACGGCTCAGCTGAATAGGCCTCAGGTACTGAGATCCGGAATCCACCATTTTCGTTGGTTCTGACGGTGTCACCGATTTTCACCCAGTTGCTATCCATAGTGCTGGTCATAGCGTCGGTTTCGTGATGCCAGATCGAGATAAGCCCACCGTTCACAGCTCCTTTAACGGCATAACCTTCCACCCAAAACTTCTGCTCCGGGGTTTCTTCCGGGGTGTTGTTGTCACCGGGCGTGGTCACCGATGAGTTGGGTGTTTGAGGTGATGGGGCTGACGAATCGCCACCACCACAGGCGGTAAGGAGTGAGCTCAGCGCGATGATAAAGAGGCTTGAGCGTGAGCTTGTAAGGAAGGACATTGTGCATCTCCGGGGTATTTGGATGATGCAATCCTATCGGGCAAGCGTGTTAAATGGTGTAAAATATGGCGCTATTTGGTTACTTTTTGAGCCAAAAAACCGTCGCCACCGAGTTCGATAAGCGGGGGTGTGGACGCGTTAAGCGTGGTGTGCGGTGGCCGTGTTGTGCCCTTACTATGCCCGTGCTACAGCTCTATTACGGCCTTTCGGGGCTTAGGGACAGTGCTGGCCCAGCCGCATCAGATGACCACAGTGGGTAGGGTATGCCCGACAGACGGTTCATCAAAAATGCATGCACCAGTAACACAAGTACACCTGCCATCAAGATAGGTAACTGGGAAGGGTTGGGCATAAGCCCCAAAGATACGATCAGCGCAGTGGCGCCTGCGGGTGGATGGGCAACTTTCAGTAAAACCATCAAACAGCTGGTCAAGCCCAAAGACACGGCGGCGGCGCCCACGCGCGGTAAATCCACAGAGCTGACAAATGCTGAGGGCGCATCCTGTAAGCCAAACAGATACAGCGCTAACAGCCCCATCAAAGCGCCAATTAAATGTCCGCACAGGGTGTTTCTTGGTGAGGCTGGTTGAGCCATGGGCACATAGAAAAGAATAAAAGCAGTCGCGCCCAAAGACGGGAAAATAAAAGCTTCCTGGGTGATCAGCGCGATAAATGACACCAGAGCGATGCTTAACCCACCATTAACGAGGTTGAAGCCAGCCATCACGGTTCTGCGGCTATATCTGCTTGCCAAGCGTTCCAGGTGGAAGGCTCGTAAAACGCCGGAAGCCAGTTGCCAGCGTAATCGTTCGTTCTTGATACCCATGGTGCGTCCGTACACAAAAAAGTGGGCTAGAGTACGTTGTGGCAGTGGTTTTCGCAATTTCCCGTTTGTTATATGGTTATTTTTTTAATGCCTGAGTCAGTGCAGTCAATGCATCGCAGCAATCTGGCGCTATGCTGTGCCGGCTAAGAAATACGGCATTGATTGGAGCCAGTCGTGATTCGCAACATCAAGGTGAGGTTTTACGCTTTATTTTTGCTGGCCTTCGCCTCGGTTGTGGCACCCTATGCTGCGGGCAGGGAGGCCCCAAAACCCTTCGCGAACCCGGCGTTGGCGCAGTGTGTTATGGAAAGCCCGCTTCGGGAGGTTGGGGCAGGTCTGGATGCCCCATCAACACACCCGGCTGGTCATCGAAAGCCTGCTATCCCGGCAGAGTTCAGAAGAACGCCTTGCCGTGATAATCGAGCGTTCCGCTTTGGCAGTGGTCTGTCGGATATTACGGGTCCTGTGGCGCTGAAAAGTGGTGCCGGCTGGGAAGACACAGGCCAGGTTATGCACGGCCTTCATCAGCGGCACTATGCGCGGGCTTTTGCGGTGGAATCACCCTGCAACGGCAAGCGGCTGATGTTCGTGTCGGCCGACATCGGCTTGATGTGGGGAAGCATTCGGGCTGGGGTGCTCAATACGCTGGCGGCAAACCCTGATCTGGTGGGGGTATATTCCGCAGACAATCTCATGCTTTCCGCCACCCACACCCACAACGGGCCCGCCGGCTACGCCCACCATGAAGCCGGGAACTCACTGCACTTGGGCTTCGATTCTCTGGTTTACAGCACCATAGTGAACGGGATTACAGACGCCATTACCCGTGCCCATCAGAACCTTGAAGCCAATCCCGAACCCGCGTCTATTTCCATGGCAGAGGGTGAACTGCTCAACACCAACATCAACCGCTCGCGGCCTGCTTATGCCATGAATCCGGAACAGGAGCGGCAGCAGTACCTGAACGTGAGGGGCGAAGAGGTTGATGTTAACAAGACCATGGTGCAGCTGAACTTGCGCCGCGGCAATGGCAACGCCGTAGGGGTCATCAACTGGTTTGGCGTGCATCCCACGGTGATGGGGCCCGAGGTGCCGTACGTCAGTTCTGATATCAAGGGCTTCGCCTCCTTGGGTTTTGAAGAAATAATGGGCACTGAATACAGAGATGACCCGGCAACCGACAGTTTTGTAGCCGCCTTTGCCCAGGCCGATGAAGGTGATGTTTCCCCTAATATTTTCATCAACGAATTTCCCCACCCGGACCCCCGCCGTGGTGGCGGTGAAACGCCGATGGATTCCAATGCAATATCCGGAACGAAGCAGCTGGCCAGAGCACTGGAACTTTGGCAGGCCGGCCAGCCGCTAAAAGGTGGTGTGGACTACCGGTTGATGCACGTACAGATGAACGAGGTTACAGTCACAGACTCTCAGGTACTGGCAAGCCTGCAACATCCCCCTGAACTGGATGCAGCAGTGAAGCAAACCTGTAACGCAGCTCTCGGGCTGTCTTTCCCCGCTGGAGCTGAAGACGGGCCTGGCCCGCTGAGCCGCGAAGGGCTTAGTTGTAGCGCTTCGCCAAACTCATCTGCCAGCGGCACCATTGATATCGCCAATGCTACTTTTCCTTTCAATATTCTCGGTGATTTGTTGATGTGTAAGGCTCAGCAGCTGCCGGGGCTGGAATTGGGTTGCCATGCGGAAAAGCCGGTACTGATGTTCACGAATGCCGGGGAGGTTTTTGATGGGGTGTCCGGCGCACTGGGCGAATTGTTTGGTCTGACTCTCAACCTGGAGCCGGCGGTGCAGCCGTTTCAGGTGTTTCGTATCGGCAATCTCGCTATGGTTGGCCTGCCATGGGAGCTGACCACTACCTCTGCCCGGCGCATACGGGCGATGGTACTGGAAGAGCTGGTGCCGGTGGGTGTGGACACGGTGGTCATCGCCGGTTTGTCGAATGGCTACAACCACTACCTGACCACCCGGGAAGAATACGCCAGCCAGCAATACGAAGGCGCGTCGACAGTATTTGGCCCCTGGAGTCTGGCCGCTGTTACTCAGGAGCTGAGAAAGCTGGCGGTCTCGATGGCGGAAGGAACGGCTTTGCCAGAGGGCCCGGCTTATCCGGATGTCACTCCGATGTTGCGCAGGCCTCCTTACATAGCGGGTGACCGCCCCGGCGCCCAGGGTTTTGGTGCGTTGATCGAGGATGTTCCCGCCCAGGCGGCACCTGGCGATCAGATTGCAGCCCGGTTTCAGGCCAGCCACCCTCGCAACGATTTGATGCTTAACGACAGTTACGCGTTTGCTGAAAAGCTTGATGACGATGGCCGCTGGGCGGTGATTGCCACCGATCGCCATCCGGACCTGCTGTACACATGGCACCCCGAGTATTTGCCGCCCATGCCTTTGGATTTGCCCTTCACCGGAGCGTCGGAAGCCACGGTTAGCTGGAAACTACCCCGTAATTTGGCTCCGGGCAGCTATCGCCTCAGAACCAAAGGTGTCGCCAGCCCTGGTGGAGCCTGGGAAGGCGTGAGTGGAACCGTGAAAGTAGAGGGTGTGCAAGCAAGTTGCCCATAGCAGGGGATGGAAGCCAACGAATCCTGTAGCATTGTCGAAGGTTGGTTCGTGGCACAGGGCGGACAGTATGCGTTGTTGACTGTAGACGGTGGGAAAGAATATGCGCTCAAGAAAACCTCTATGGCTAACGCTTTGTTTGCTCGCCACTGCAGTGTTTGCCCAGGCCGCTGAATCAAGGGAACTGGTGTTCCTCAACTGGCAGGATTACATGGACCCTGCGATTCTCGAGGAATTTGAGCAGCGCACGGGCATCGCTGTAAAGCAAAGCTATTTCGATTCCGATACCTCCAGGGACGAACTGCTGCTTGAAACGGAAGGCAAGGGCTTTGATGTTGTGCTCATCAATGGGGCGTCCATCCGAATTCTGGCCAAGCGCGGCTGGCTCGAACCTCTTGGTGAATCCAGCATTCCCAATCTGGTGCATGTGGACCCGCGTTGGCGCTCCGCGTTTGAAAAAGCCGAAGAGTATGGTGTGCCTTATTTCTGGGGAACACTCGGCATTGTCTACCGTAAAGATCTGGTTCCCTTCGAGGTGACAAGCTGGATGGACCTGTTGCAGCCGGTGGCAGAGCTACAGGGCAAAATCGCCATGATCGGCGACAGCGCGGATATGATTGGCGTAGCGCTCAAGGCGCTGGGCTACTCGCTTAATAGCACTGACAGGCAAGAGCTGAGAGAAGCGGAAGCGCTTCTGCATGCACAGGCACCAGCGGTCGAAACCTATCGCTACATTTCCCTGAATGAGGACTCTGCCCTGCTATCCGGCCAGGTTGTCATGAGCATGATGTACAACGGCGACACTCGTATGTTGCAGGAACACAGTGACGATGTTGTGTTTGTACTCCCTGAGGAAGGTAGCAATATCTGGACTGATTATTTGGGGGTACTCCGAGCCTCCACCAGAAAAGCGGATGCCAAGCGATTCATCGATTTTCTCAATGAGCCTGAGATTGCCGCGCGGCTGGCCCGGTATGTCCATTATGCAACCCCGAATCAGGCTGCCGAAGCATTGCTTCCCGCGAGCTTCAGAGATGACCAGGTTATCTATCCAACAGGGGAGGCGCTGGACAACTCGGAAGCCTATAGCCGTCTACCGCCTCGTGCCAAAAAGAACCGTGCCGTTATCTATTCGCGCCTCGTCAACTGAGACTCAGATACGCCTATGCGTCTTCATGCCAAGGTTCTGCTAGTCGTCGTACCCTTAGCGGTAATTCCGCTAATGATTCTGGGCTGGCTGGCCTACGAACAGCTGCGCTCGACGGCGGTGGAACGTAGCTCAAGCCAGATGACAACGCTAATGGATCAAATGGCGCGCAACTTTCAGGTGCATAGAGACGTTGCCAAAGCCAACGTGAAACTGTTTGCCGATGCCTCGCTGATGCGGGCCTATGCGCTAACGGAGGATGAGGAAGAGCGGTATGCATTGATGTTGCCTTCACTGCTTAAACTGTTCTCCAGTTATCTGCGTGCTTACCCCGATTACACGGAGATTCGATACCTGCTGCCCGATGGTTATGAAGATGCGCGTGTCGCCTTGGCGTCGGCGTCAAATTTTGGCGAAGAGGAGGGGGATACACCGTTCTTTCAGAAACTTAGCCAGTTTGAGGGTGAGACGTTTGTGTGGGTTACCCCTACCCCTGGTAGCAGTGCGGTATCTCTGCAAATTGCGCGGCCCATGCGGCTAATCGACCCAACCACCCAGGACCCGCTCAACAGCAAGCCGACACTGCGCGGTTATCTGGTCGTCACCATGGGGCTGGGCTTCATGGTGGAGCAAATGGCTGCGAGCAGGATTGGCGAAGACGGCCACACCCTTATTATCAATGACGATGGCACGATTTTGTTCCATCAGGACCGCTCCCGTTTGGGTCAAAAAATACCTGAGTCCCTGTTGAGCAGGATCTCCGGAACGGAAAATAGTGAGCAGCTTGTGCCGGCGTCCTACCAGCAGGAAGCGAGTCTTCTCGCAACCCGGCGATTGCACGAAGGTTTGCTGATGATTGGCGTGCTGCCGGAGCGGGAATTGCTCAAAGAAAGTCAGCAGCTGGGGACAACGGTTGCCTGGATCATACTTGGCACCGTGGTGTTGATGATTGTCGGGCTGTTTATATCCATGAATTTGCTTATGGTTCGCCCATTGCAAACCCTGATGAGAGCCATACGCGAGATAGGCCATGGAAATCTCTCGCCAAGGATTGCGCTGTCCTCCAGAGACGAGTTAGGCCAGCTGGTGCAGAGCTTTCAGGAGATGGCTGGCAATCTGGACACCTCTCGCACCAGAATCGAGCGGCTGGCCTATCACGACAGTTTGACGGGCTTGCCCAACCGATTCCGAGCCCACGAGACACTGCGCCGTATGATTTCCCTCGCCCGCAGGGAGGATGGCAAAATGGCCGTGTTGTTTCTGGATCTCGATAACTTCAAGCGGGTTAACGACTCCCTGGGCCATCAAGTGGGTGATCTACTGCTCAAGGAAACGGCCGCTCGTCTCACATCGGTACTTAGGATGGAAGATGTGGTACACCCGGAAGTACCCCAGAACACGTCGGGCATCCTCGCCCGCCTGGGTGGCGACGAGTTCGTTATCCTGCTGCCCAAAGTTGATAGCTCCCAGGACGCGGCAAAGGTTGCTTCACGTATCCTTGATGCCCTGAAAGCGCCGTTCCACTTTGGGCATGAGGAGATTTACAGTAGCAGTAGTATCGGAATCTCCCTGTTTCCGGATGACGGCACCGGGGTGGACGATCTGATAAAACGCGCTGATGCCGCTATGTATCAGGCCAAGGAGCAGGGCCGTAATAATTTTCAATTTTATTCCGCTACCTACAACCGTGCGGCGCTGGAACATATCTCCCTGGAAGCCGGTTTAAGGCGAGCGTTGAGCAATGACGAGTTGGAGCTGTATTACCAGCCTCTGGTGCAAGCCTGTACCGGTAAAGTTGTTGGACTGGAAGCCTTGCTGCGCTGGAATGATCCCCGGGAAGGTGCCATCGCCCCGGACAGATTTATTCCGGTCGCTGAGGATAGCGGTTTGATTCTGCCTCTGGGTGAGTGGGTTATACGTGAGGCCGGGCGCCAGTTAAGTGTTTGGCAAGCCGCAGGACTCAGCAATGCCTGTGTATCCGTCAACGTATCTGCTATACAGCTCCAACGGCAGGATCTTGTAGCGATTGTTGATGATGTGCTGGAAGAGAATGGACTGAATCCCTGGCAGCTTGAGCTCGAAATCACCGAAACCGCACTGATGAAGATCCGGCCAGAAGTGATTGGTTATCTGGATAAGATGCGCCAAAAAGGTGTGACTATTTCGCTGGATGATTTTGGTACCGGGTACTCGTCCTTGAGCCTCCTTCAGGAATTGCCCATCAGCAAGCTGAAGATCGATAAAAGCTTTGTGCGGGATATGCTGATCGACCCAAAGGACGCCGCTATCGTCTCTGCGGTGCTTTTTATTGCCAAAAGTCTGGGGCTGAGTTCAACCGCCGAGGGCGTGGAAACGCCGGAGCAGGCGGCTTATCTTGCCAGTGAGGGGTGCGATCAGCTTCAGGGCTATCTGCTTAGCCGGCCGTTGCCGGCGGCAGAAATGACCCGGTTTTTGAAGAGCAGAAAGGCATTGGATCTACTCAAATCAACCCTGCAGGTGTCGTGACCCCATCGGCTGATAAACCGCATGGGGACACCCTGATCAGTCAGCCAGAATAACCCCGTAAACCCCGGTAAGCAGACTGCCATCCAGCAGTGCCAACAGCTTGCTTTGTGAAGTGGTGACTCCCGTCCACTGCTGGTTCCAGTTACCTGAGCAGCCATAAGTGATCAGCGTGCCGTTGTGACGAGCATAGTCCAGGCACTTGCCATTGTCTTCATTGCGCAACTGTAGTGCCTCAGGGGTGTAGGTCCACCGCTGTGCAGCGTTGTCCTGCTGGCAGAGTGCCAGGCCAAGACGCTCGCCGGAGGGGGTCAGGCATTGCCAGGGCGTTGCCACAGGATGAATGCGGTTTTCAAGATCCATTACCCAGTGGCTGGCATCTTCAATATTGTCTGGCACAGACGTCACGGCAACGTATTTGGCATCCACAAGATTTGTGTCGAAATACACATTGTTTCCCTGGATAACACCGTCAGTCAGCAGCAGTTCATCTATCGATTCAATTAATCCGTTAGCCGTCAGTGAGTGCGTCAACCGGTTTCTGGTTTCCTCTGGAGGCAGGTTCTCAAACCGGGCCTTGGCAATGATAACCGCAATCTCGGTCGTGAGCCTTTGGTCGTTTTTGATCTTCTCAAGCAGTCGCCATGCCGGGCCAGACAGCCCATTCTTTAACTCTTGCTCAGTATAGCTGGCTACCTGGGTTGCAAATTCTCCACTCAAGGTATTGAAGCGGTCGGCGTCCATGGCATTCAGCCTGTCTTCAATTTCGGCTATTTCTCGTGCGCGCAATTGCTGATGTCCCACTTCCTGACCAACAATCGCCACGGGTGGCAGTTCAGGTATTTCTCCGTTAAAAGCGGTTTCTGTGAGTTTCTCTTCGGTGCCATCGCGCCGGCAATAAAGGCTGGCACTGGTTGGCCTGAAGTCTGCCCGTAAATTGAAATGGAGTTGGTTGATACTGTCCGAACTGTGTCGGGAGGCCGCAACGCGGATTCGCTTTCGCTCGCCCTTGCGGTTATTGACCTCTACCCAGCACTGGTTGGCTGCGGAACTGAGATCAGGTTCCGGCAGGTCGAACAGGTTCCCGTAGTTGCCGTGGAATACCGGATAGATGACGGCGTTAGTGCCATCGGGATCATAGCCGCCAAGAATGGTCGCAACCGCCACACCCACGGCCACTGGTGCAGGATGTGAGCTGGCGTGATTCTCATACTGGCCGGTGGTTGTATTCCACTTTTTGTAACCAGCCGGGTGGCGGGTGTCTGGAATGGGAAGCCTGGCCAGATCGTTTTGAATGATTCTTGCGGTATAGCCCGTGTAATGAGTGTAGGCAGAGAAAGGCCCACGGTGAGAGCCGCCCGACATGGCGTCCCGCTTGTAGTTGTAGGCGCCTTCATTGTTCAAGCCAAACAGGTTTGCGCGCATCCGGTTGCGGTGCGCAATGTATCCCCAGCCACTGTCGGCATGATGGTAAGCCCAACGATGATCATCAGTCAGATTTTCACCCGGATAGTGACCGAGGCCATAGGCGTGACCCCACTCGTGGCTGGCTTCGTTGCCTCGGGAGTCGTAAAGCGTTCCGATTCCGTTGCCACCACTGAGGCCATGACCAACGCGACCGTTCGTGTACATGCCCCAGGCATGGTGATTGGTTATCTGTTTGAAGGCGTGAGGGTGCTGCTGCTTCATGTTGTTGCTGGTGTAACCGAAGTTGGCCATGTTTATGCCAACGCTGACCTGCGATTTGCCAACGTTCTCGCGCATATCGCCCTCGTATACGCTACCTGTAACCTGGCTGCTACCATCAATGTGTTTGTCGTATATGGTGCCCGAGCGGATGATTACCCGGTTGAGCACGGCATCAGCGTAGCTGCCCATGACGAGCTTCGAGACAGGAAGGGTCTGGAAGTAATCCGTAGCGGCCAGTACTGGGTCCCGAAGCGTGTAGTGCCCATCGCTCTGCCCGGGCTCGGTCAGCATGCCTAAACGAATGCTCTGGAAAACAATTCGGGAGGCTTCGCCAATATCGATATTGGCGGCAGGTAAGTAGCCGGAAGCTCTGTTTTCTGCGTTTTTATCAACAATAAATTCAAGAGACAAACCGTTTTTTACGGTATCCCAGGGCAGGTTCACGGACCATGCCTTAGTGGAGTACTGAATGGGTTGAGCGCCCGCAACGTCGGATTTCGGCAAGTCGTTTGGGTGGGCCATTGGCAGCGTCATCAGGGGCTGGCCATTAACGCTTACTTCGGCATGCATGGTAATTGGCTCAATCCCGTTTTTTGGGATAAACAGGAGCAGGGTATCCCGCAGCGCTGTTAGCCGGGGCATGTATTTGCTCTTGGTCTCATCGTTCGCGTTGCGCTCAAAATTATTGGTGGGCGCAACGGAATGGGATTGCACAAATTGAACTTCGCCTTCTAATTCGCCCCCGGAAAGATCGTTTCGCGGCTCCCGTGGGTTGCCATCGAAATCCTTGGCGTAGAAATCCAGTGCGGGCGGAGAAAGGCACCAGCGTGTTTCACCTGTATTGTGTCAGTAAGAATCAGGCGATGGGAGCCATTGGATGCTGCGATTGAAAGCTCGACCTGCGCCGATGCATGCTCCGGGCCGGGGGTGCCGGAAATGATTCCGGTTCTTGCATCAACGGACGCCCAGTCCGGGAGGTTGTATCCGCTATATCGTACGTTTCCCGGTAGCACCTCATGTTTTGGCTGATACTGATAACTGACCATAGAGATAGCATCAGGAAAGCTGACTGAGTGCCGGGATTCGGTGATTGTTTTGCTTGAGGAACTTCCCCCGCAGCCTGAAAGTAAAATGGCGGTTAACCCGAGTGCTGCAGCACCTCTGAAATACATCCTGAATCCCTTATCGCGGTTTTGGTGGTGTACTTTTCTTAATTGCGGGGATTCTGCTTAATTTACCGACTGTTACAAACAGCCAGATTGTTGTAGAAGTGTAAAAATGTGGGGAGCGTCACCTTTGCGCTCCCCTTTGTCAGTGTTGGCCAGTCGGTGTTACCTGGTTTTTCTGAACAGATCCAGTTCAATGTCGTAGCTGGGCTCTGATTTCCGAAACAGGTATTCCCCGTTGCGGATGGATGCCAGTACATCCGCTCGCTGGCGAACGGCTTCAAACGAGCTGGTGGCATCCAGCACCAGAAAGTTCGCCGGTTTGCCCACATCCAGGCCGTACTGGTCTTCAACGTTCAGGGTTTTTGCACCGTTGAAGGTGATCAGGTCCAGACAGGTATCGAGTTGATCCATCGACATGGTTTGGGCCATGTGAATGCCGTTATCCAGAATGTTCATCAGGTTTCCGTTGCCTACCGGATACCAGGGGTCGTTGATGGAATCCTGGCCGAAGCAGACGTTAATGTTGCTCTCCCAGAACTCTTTTACTCGCGTCATGCCTCGGCGTTTCGGGTAGGTGTCTTGCCTGCCTTGCAGGTAGGCATTCTCAGTGGGCAGGGCAATGAAGTTCAGACCTGATTTCTGGAACAGTCTCATCATGCGAAATGCGTAGGCGTTGTCGGCCGAACCGAAGGAGCAGGTATGGCTGGCCGCGGTACGAGTGCCTATGTCTTCGGTCATGGCCAGGGCGTTCAGAAGTTCAACAAAACGACTCATCACATCGTCTGTTTCGTCGCAGTGTACGTCGATAAGCTTGTCGTATTTGATGGCCAGCTCAACGGTGCGGTGAATGGATTTCTCGCCGATTTCACGGGCCCACTCGAAGTGGGGAATGCTGCCTACGCAGTCGGCGCCCATCTTCAACGCTTCTTCCACCAATTCGTCACCGCCTTTGTAGGCATACATCCCTTCCTGGGGAAAGGCGACGATCTGAATGGTGACGTTATCCTTAAGTTGTTCACGAACCTCCAGCATGGCTTTTAGCCCGGTGAGATTCGGGTCGCATACATCGATGTGGGTGCGGATGAACTGCACACCTTTTGAGACTTCTTCCTGGATGCCTTTTAGCGCACGTTCTTTTGCATCTTCGAACGATTGGTTCTTTTTCACATCGTGCCAGCGAGCTATGCCCTCGAACAGCGTGCCAGTGTTGTTTTTGGCCCCCTTGCTGCCGCCGGTGTAGACGTAGTCGAGGTGAAGGTGGGCATCTACATAAGGAGGCACAACGAGGCGGCCTTTCAGGTCGATTGTTTCCTCAGCCGGGGGGAGGTCGGTTCCAAGTACTCGAATAACGCCATTTTCCACGAGGATTTCGGTGGCATCGTTGTTGCGGTATATGTTTGCATTAATAAATTTCTTCATATAAACGTCCTCGTGTAATGGGTCGCTGAGAGCTCACCCCCACATTGTAACGAAAAAGGCCCTACGCTCTCGCGTAAGGCCTTAAAAGTACTGAGCACACGTTGGATTATGAGCTCGCGCTGCCTGTGGGTCAGGCTGCGGTTGGCTTTGACCTGGAAGCTTCTTCTATAAGCTGCTGTACCCGCTCTTGCGTTTTGCCCAGTGCACTGGAAAGTTCTTCACACAAAAACTTTATACCGAGGTTCAGGTGCCTGCGGTCTGTCATGCTCAGCGGGTTTTCCTCTTGCATAACGCTTAGGCCCTTAACCATCTCCGCATAACCGTAGGGGTCGCCTTTATCAATAGCGGCCTGGTTAGCGGTTGACCGGGTTTTCCACTGTTCGCTTAACTTTCCTTGCCAGCTCTTCACATGCTTGATGATCTTCTTCGCTTCCTGAGCACTCATGGGGAAGCGAATGTTGCTTGGGAGATCATTGGCGCGCACCAGCCAGGTGAGGTCGTCACGTTCGAAATAAAGTTTTACGAACTTGGTTTTGTCCTCGCCAGAGAAACTCTTTTTAAGAATGGATTCAACGATTCCGATGCCATGACCGGGGTGAAAAATACGATCGCCTTGATTAATAGTGATAATATTCTCCTTGTTTTACTAAGAAAATGTTCCTTTTAAAAAATAACTATAATCAGCATGTTACGCTATTTCTGCACAAAAATCAAACAGCCGGTTTTGTTGCCTGAAAGTCAAAGTTCTCTCAGTGCCCTTGCGAAGGCAAATGATAACAATTAGCATTCACGAATATTGTTGATGTTTACTCGAGGGGGAGCGTTGTGGGCGCTGGTATATCTGTTCCGTTTTTTGCACAGCTACAAGGGCTGTTGGTTACTGGCGGCCCGGTGGTGTGGATTCTGGCGGTGTTTTCTGTAGTTGCCATGACCATAATTCTGGTCAAAATGTGGCAATTCATGCTGGTGCGCGCGGAGAGTACTGCTGATGTGGACGCTGCGCTAAGCCTTTGGAAAAAGGGTGACCGCAGGAAGGCAATGAAGGCCCTGAATGTGCAGCGGCCCATTTCATCGGTTGTGGCTATGGCAATGCAGGGGCAGCTCAACACCACTGACGATGGCATCCTGCGTGAAGAAGTTGAGCGAGTGGCGACGGGGTACCTGAACGACCTGCGTAGCTTCTTCCGCCCTCTTGAGATGATTGGTTCACTTAGCCCGCTGCTGGGCTTGCTCGGTACGGTCATGGGAATGATCGTGGCGTTCCAGCAAATGGAAGCCGCTGGCAATCAGGTAGATCCTTCCGTGCTTTCTGGTGGTATCTGGCAAGCGTTGCTGACAACCGCCGTTGGCCTCTCGGTAGCCATACCTGTTGTTGCCGTGCACTCCTGGCTTGAGCGCAAGGTTGAGCGGGTATCTGCAACTATGAGCGATGCGGTCACAAGGGTTTTTACCTGCTCGCCCACGCTGCCGCCGTTTGAGACCGCGGCATCATCGGAGGCGCTGCGGAATGCAGCTTGATGCCTCACCGGTAAGGCGGGCCAAAGGCATCAGCCTGACACCGTTGATTGATGTGGTCTTCATTCTGCTGTTGTTTTTTATGCTGTCATCCACGTTTATTACTTGGCGGCAGCTGGATGTTGCATCGCCTGCCGACAGTAATTCCGCGCCACCGAAAGACATACAGCTGATTCGCCTAACCTCTAATCAGGGTCATTTTGAGCTGGAGGGGCGGGTCTACAGGGACCCCAGTCGCGATGAGCTGGCTGAATTGGTGTCGGCTAAACCCGATGCGGTGTTTGCTATTCAGGCTGATGCAGGTCTTCACACGCAGGCGCTTATCACCCTGCTGGATCGCTTGAAGAATGCTGGCGCTGCCCACGTGTCGCTTGCAGAGGGGCCGAAGTGAGGCTCTCGGCAACCGCCCCGAAAAAGGATCTGGCTTCGGATGATAACCTGGTGCCATTGATCAACATTGTATTTTTGATGCTGATTTTCTTCATGGTCGCCGGGCAAATCACTGCTTCTGATGCGGTGATGGTTCAAGCTCCCGAATCTCTTACAGCAGCTCAAGGAAAAGAGCACTCAGCGACGGTTTTGGTTGCGGCTGATGGTTCTATGTACCTGGATAACACCGAGGTGTCTCCGGATCTCCTGGTAGAAAAGCTCGGAAGCCTACTGGATGAAGCGGAAACCGTTGATGGAGTTTCTGTATTGGTTAAAGCCGATGCCATGTTACCGGTTGAGGTATTGCAGGAAGTGCTGCACCACATCAAAAAGGCCGGGCTGTTAAAGGTGGCTCTGCTAACCCGCCAAGGTGACGCTGAATGATTGCAAGGCGTCACTGGCTCGGTGCAGCGGTATTGACGCTGGCACTTCATTTGTTGGTGCTTGCGGCGTTTGCGCGCACAGCCACCCTTCCGGAAGGGGCTGAGTCTCCGGGGGAGGCGGGTGTTGAGGTCGATCTCGGTATGTTGGGTGATCTGGGTGTCGAGGCCGAAACCCAGGAGGCCGCTCCAGCCCCTGTCGAGCCACCCAAACCGATCCCGGCACCTCCCAAACCGGAGCCGGTAGTAAGCGAGCCGGAACAGCCCAGGCAAACAGCAGAGGTGAGCGTAGAAGAATCTCCAAAGCCTGAGCCAGAACCAGAATCAGAACCGGAGCCGGAGCCGGAGCCTGAACCAGAGCCGGAACCAGAACCAGAACCAGAACCAGAACCAGAACCAGAACCAGAACCAGAACCCAAGCCTGTGGTTCCGGAGCCTCCCATAACAACGACGTCTAGTCAGACGTTGCCGGACACCGAAGCAACCAAGGATGCCGCTGCTCCGGCGCGCAAGGCTGGCAGTGGCGAAAGCAGCGCCAGTGCCTCTGGAGGCAACCCCGGTGTCCGAAGTTCCTATCTGGCCGTGGTTGCAGCCAAGCTTGCCCGTGCTAAACGCTATCCACGATCCTCCCGCCTGCGGCGTCAGGAAGGGGTAGTCGGGCTCAGCTTCACCCTTGATCGCCAAGGGCGCATTGTGGAATCCAGTATTACCACGCCGTCCGGTTACCCTGAGCTGGATAAAGCGGTCATCCGTATGCTTGAAAACGCGGCCCCCCTGCCGGCCTTTCCGGATGATCTCGACCAGAACACCCTGAGCGTGTCCATTCCCGTGGCGTTCAAACTCAGCGATCGCCGATAGATACCATAGCCAGGCCTCTTTTTTCTTCCCTGCATAAAAGTCCTTGTTTTTTGTTGACAGAAATCAAAATCTAAACAAGAATGCTTCTCGTTACTGTTTGGGTGGCTGTTGTTGGCCTGCCCACTTGAGAGGAGTGGAAGTGAGTGAGTGCTGCATGCGGGAAGAATCGTTCGACACTGCCTTTGTTCTCTATGGCTGTACTTACTCTGAGTGTTTGCGGGCAGGCGGCAGCAGACACCGCGCCACAATCCTCCTACTACCTGGATGAAATCGTCGTTACCGGTACCCGCTCCAACCGCATGCTCAGTGACACCCCCGTGCGGACTGAAGTTGTAACAGACCGGGAATTGGAAAAAACCCACGCCAGAAACGTCGCAGAGGCGATCGAGAACGTTGCCGGAGTGCAGCTGCGGAACATTCATGGCAAGGCCGGGAAGGAAGTCTGGCTTCAGGGTGTCGGTGCTGATCGGGTGCTGGTGCTGGTAGACGGGTTGCCACTCACGGCCACAACCGGCTCGTCGGTGGATGTAAGCCAGCTGGCACTGCTGGATGTAAAGCGGATTGAAGTGGTGAAGGGCGCGGGCTCTGCACAATACGGTAGTGCGGCCATCGGCGGTGTCGTCAACGTTATTACCCGCGATCTTGAGCCGGGCGTCCGGGGTGAGGTTACCCTGGATGGTGGCAGTTATGGCGAGCAAAACCCCAGTGGCGACCGTGCTGATTTTGGTCGCTACGGTGCACGAGCCAATATCGACATGGGCAGTGAACATCTGCGGCTTCGTCTGAGTGGATCGCACCAGAAATCCAATGGTATTGATCCGGAGCCCTCTACCTGGGCGAGGCCAGGAGATGAATACGATCGCAACCAGTTCAATACCCGGCTGGAGTGGCTGCCGGAGAGCGATCACAAGTTGTTTGCTGAAGCCGGTTATTTTGATGAGGCCTCCGGCTCCCGGTTCTTGAACGAAAAAGCCGGCACTGTTGTCAAACAAGGAAAGGAAGAGTCGGTCGAGCGCTGGCGCACGGTGCTGGGTGGCGAGCATGTTGTGAGTGAAACGCAGGCTGTTTTCTGGAATTTGCTGCGGGAAGAACTCACAGACAATACCTATAAGTATTCAACCTTTGGCCAGTTTGATCATCGCGATGCGAATCAAGTGTTGTCCCAGGCATCGGCTCACAGTGAATTCGCCATGGGTGAGAGTCATCTGCTCATGGTGGGTGCCGATTTCCGCCATGAAACCCTGGAACAAACGATTGATGGCCAGATGGAACTGGATGGCGGCAAACGTTCGCGCAACAGCAAGGAAATCTGGTTTCAGGATACCTGGATGCCCTCGAGCCGTTGGGAGTGGGTCGCCGGAATCCGCGGTCAGCAGGACTCCGATTTCGGCGACCATTATGCCCCCAAGCTAAACACCCGCTATGAATTGACGCCAGATAGCCCCGCCAGCCAATACCTCCGTGCAAGCTGGAGTGGCGGCTATCGAGTGCCCAACCTGAAAGAGCGTCATTACCGATTCGACCACAGCCAGCTTGGCTATGTGGTTGAAGGCAACCCGGACCTGTTACCAGAAACGTCGCAAAACCTGCAGCTCGGTTGGGGTGTCAATTACCTGAACACCGGCTGGTTTGAGGTTAATGCCTTTCAGAACCTGATCGATGATCTGATCCAGACCCAATTTGATGCTGACGCAACCGCTGCCCGTGGTGATGGCGTGGATGTGTATCGGTACGCCAACGTTGATAAGGCGCGCACCCGTGGAGTGGAAACCACGGCTGGTTGGCAGTTCTCCCCTGGTTGGGAAGCAACCGCTGGCTACACCTATACCCAGGCAGAAGACCGGGCCACTGGCCTTGAGTTACCCAATCGGCCGCAGCACCAAGCCCGGCTTGGCCTGGATGGGCCAGGAGGCATCCCCGGGCTGAACTGGTCGGTGCGGGTGCGCAACCAGAGTTCGGAGTACGTGGATACAGACGAAACCAAAAAGTCCCCGGGGTACACCACGGTGGATCTGAAACTGAATCAGACCTTTAGCGACAACCTGCAACTGTTTGCCGGCGTCGACAACCTCACCAATAAACAGCGTGACTTCGACGATGCCGATGATTTCGGCCCAGTGGCAGGACGATTTGTGTACATGGGCGTGACGCTTGGCTTTGGAAACTAACGATCGATCAACAAGGAGAAAGTGCATGAGTGGTATTTACCGGGGGCTCGGGTTGGCAACAGCAGTGGTATTGCTGGCTGGTTGTGGCGGCAGTGATAACAGTCTTGGCGGGTCAGATGAGACTGATGGCAGCGCACAAACAAAGCGCCAGGTGGTGGATGCGAAATCTTATAGCCAGGCCACCTACCTGAATTTGAACACTGGCGCGACCATGCAAATGACGGTGGAAGAAGCGCAAGGCCGAACCGACTGGCACCTGTCATTCAAACGCGACACGGTGCAGGTGAATGGCGGCGCCTCGGGGGCCGGCAATGTGGCTGGGGCTGTTGCTAACTCCCAGGGCAAGTTTTATGACGATGCAGGCGAACCCAACTTCAATCTTCTGGTGAATGCCACGGCATCATCAGAGGAAGAGGCCTTATTGGCGGAGTATCCAGAGCCGGGCAGCAGGGACTGGGTTAGTGATTCAATCACCAACAGCTTTGGCAGTGATTGGTACAGCTACAACCCTGACGGCGGAATCATGAACGCCAATTCGGACAATGGTTGGTTGGTGCGGTCAGCGGAAGGCAATAGCTACGCCCGTATGCGAATGATCGAAATGGATTTTCCTACCCGCACGGGTGAGGGCATCAAGAGTTTTACAGTGGCCTTCGATGTTCAGGTTCCAGGTACCGACACTTTCACTCAAACGGCGACGTTTACCGGGTCGATCGGCGCGGCTGGAGGCGAAAGCTGCTTTGATTTTGATGCGGGCTCTTCGGTGGACTGTGAAACCTCTGCAAGTTGGGACGTAAAGCTGGGCTTCGCTGGCCGCGATATCTACCTGAGAAGTAACAGTGGCACCTCGGGTGATGGCGACGGTGGAGTATTCGGGCCCTTTGAATGGACCGTTCTGGAAGGCTACCTCAGCGCCACCATAGCGCCTGCTTCAGGCGAGGATCTGAAAAGCCGATACGCCGCGGACACAACAAGTGGCGTGTTCAAGGCCACAAGCTGGTACGCCTACGACCAGGCGGGTGGCCATCTGCTTCGTCCCAATTTCCGCGTGTACCTGATCGATACCGACTCCACCGATCCTGAAGCGTCTGTTTATGCCGTTCAAATTGTTGGCTATTACGGCGACGACGGTGTTTCAGGACAGCCCATCGTTCGTTGGACTAACGCATCACTAACCGCAGCAGAGTAAATATTATGAACGCAACCATAGAAGCCCCTGAGGTTCAGTCAGAAATTTCGCTAAAAGACCGCTGGCAGCTGCTGATGTCTGAGCAGCCAAATTTGCGGATTCGCAATGCTGCGGCTTTGCTCGGCGTTAGTGAAATGGAGCTGATGATGTGTCGTGAAGAAGGCGCACTTACGCCTCTGACGAATGATTTTGGTGCACTGATAACGGAGCTGGAATCTGTTGGCGAAGTTATGATGCTCGCCCGCAATGATGAAATGGTGCATGAGATTACCGGCCACCTGAAAGGGTTCAAGGTAACCGGCGGTGGTTCCATGGGCCTGTCCGTTGGTGAAATGGATCTGCGGGTGTTCTTCCGCAGCTGGGCCTTTGGTTTTCAGGTGGTTGAAGAGGTGCGTTCCGGCACACGCCATAGCCTGCAGTTTTTTGATGCCAGCGGGCGAGCTATCCAGAAGGTGTATAAAACTGCAGGCACAGATGCCGAAGCCTGGGATGCATTGGTCGCAAAATACCAGGCCGATCAGCCTGTAACGCCGGAGTTGAAATCCGCCCCCTCGCCGGAGCCGCGTGTGGACCCTGCCAGTGTGGACGTGTCAGCCCTGCAGCAGGATTGGGCAACACTGAAAGATGTGCACCATTTCCACGCCATGCTCAAACGCAACAAAGTCGACCGCCTGACTGCGGTTGAGTTGGTTGGCCCTGCCTACACCCGAAAGCTCATGCGCAGTACGGACTCGATTGAGTCGCCGCTGGATGAGCTGTTGCTGCAGGTAAAAACCAACCAGTGCCCGATTATGGTGTTTGTGGGTAACCCCGGCATCGTGCAAATCTGGACAGGTCAGGTGGATAACATTCGCCGGGTAGGCGAGTGGATGAATGTGCTGGACCCGGGGTTCAACCTGCATGCAAAGACCGGCGATGTGACAGATTGGTGGACCGTGAAGCGGCCTTCTGTGGACGGCACCATAACTTCATTGGAAGGCTATAACGCAAACGGTGAAATCGTACTTACTGTCTTCGGAAAGCGTAAGCCTGGCCAGACAGAATCAGCAGACTGGCAGGCCGAAGTGAGAGTTCTGGAGGCAAAGCTATGCGGTTGATAGGCATTTTGCTGACAACCCTGCTGGCACTTCCGGCTTATGCCGGAAGTGCCGGTGAAGTAGACGCTGGCAGTTCACGCATTGTCAGTGCCGACGGCGCGGTGACGGAGATCTTGTTTGCGCTTGGAGTGGAGGATCAGCTGGTGGGCGTTGATACCACCAGTAAATATCCGGCTGCAGCAAATCAACTGCCCAAGGTGGGCTATCTGCGTGCTTTACCCTTTGAAGGCGTGTTGTCGCTAAACCCGGATCAGCTGATCACCACGGAAGAAGCAGAGCCAGAGCAAACCTTGCAGCGGCTTGAACAGGTAGGAGTGAAGGTGACTCGACTACCCGTTGCCCAAAGCCCGGAACAGACGCTGCAGCGGATTACCGCTATCGGCGAGCTGGTGAACCGGGAAGCTGAGGCCGCAAAGCTTGTCAGCGACCTGCAAAGGGTATTTGACGGTATTGATAAGAAAGTGGCTGCGAGGGAATGGGCACCCAGCGTATTGATATTGTTAGCCGCAGGTAATCATGGTGTCTCATTCGGCGGCAGCCACACTGGTGCTGATGCCTTGCTTGATAGTATCGGTGCCACCAACGCAGTCAGTGATATTCGAGGCTATAAACCGGCGAGTCGCGAAGCGATCATCAGCGCCAATCCTGATGCCATTATTGTGGCGGAGACTGCTCCCGGGCAGTTCCGAATTACAGACTGGCCGGAGCTGGCACAACTGCCCGCCTGGAAAAACGGCCACCGCTATGTGGGTGACAGCATGTTGCTGCTGAGTTTTGGGCCACGGCTGGCAGAGGCCATGCTGGCCATTGATCAGATTCTCCCGGAAGGGCCGCGGCCAGAGAACACCTTCGCCAGCAATCATGGCGACTGATACGGCGCGGCGAGTTCCAGCTGGCGCCACCTTCGGGGTTCTGGCTGCGTTGGCTGTTCTGGCGGCTCTGTTTTCTTTGACCAACGGTGCTTATCCGTTAGGCGCTAAAGATGTGCTGAATCTGCTGGTGGAACCGGCTCTTGCAAAGCCCGCCACCCAGATGGTGTTTTTCGAGGTTCGCATGCCCCGCTTGGTTTTAGGGTTTCTCACCGGTGCTGTGCTGGCCGTTTCGGGAACTCTGCTGCAGGGGTTGTTTCGCAATCCGCTGGCAGACCCGGGATTAATCGGGGTTTCTGGTGGTGCCGCATTGGCCGCGGTGTCGGTGATTGTTCTTGGGGGCAGTTGGCTGTCTGGTTGGGCGTTGCTCACCGGCCGTTGGGCTTTGCCGCTGGCGGCGTTTCTGGGGTCGGTAGTTACAACCCTGTTGGCCTGGCGCGTTGCCAGTCGCTCTGGTGGAGTGGCTGTGGCAACTCTGCTGCTGGCAGGTATAGCCATTAATGCAGTGGCCGGTGCCTTAACAGGCCTGCTGACCTTCTACGCCGATGATGGGGAGTTGCGGTCGTTGACCTTTTGGAGCATGGGCAGTCTTGGCCGTGCCAGCTGGGAAGACATTCGCATCGCTGGCCCCTGGATGCTGGTGGCTCTGCTGCTGGCACCCCTGTTGGCCAAGCCTCTTGATGCTTTCGCACTCGGGGAATCGGTAGCGGGTCATCTCGGGTTTTCGGTGCAGTGGGTAAAGCGGGCGACGGTTTTGCTGTCTGCACTGGGTACGGGCGCTGCGGTGGCGGTAACCGGCCTTATCGGGTTCGTTGGGTTGGTGGTGCCGCACCTGTTACGACAAATTGTCGGCGCTGGGCACAGGGTATTGATCCCCGCCAGTGGACTGGCAGGCGGTGTGTTACTGGTGGCGGCAGACAGCTTGGCGCGGGTGGTTGTGGCGCCGGCGGAACTGCCCATTGGTTTGATGATGTCGCTGTTAGGCGGGCCATTCTTTTTGGTACTGCTTATGAGAATGCGCATTGGCGCATAGGGAGCTGGCACCATGACAGTTTTAAGGGCTAAGCAGTTAGGGCTGACCATAGGGCGAAGCCGAATACTGCAAGATGTGTCACTCACCGTCGAACCGGGTGAGCTGGTTGCGTTGCTCGGCCCTAACGGTGCCGGCAAGTCATCATTGTTGAAAACGCTGGCGGGAGAGTTGGCATTTGGGCAGGGCACCATTGAACTGTTCGGCCGCTCAATTCAGCAATGGAAAGGCGCTGAGCTTGCCCGCCAACGGGCGGTGATGCCCCAACGGGTGGATGTGAGCTTCCCATTCACGGTTCGTGAAATAGTGGCATTGGGATGCTCGGGCCTGGCTGCCGCAGAGCGCAATGAACTGATTGATTACCTGCTGCAGCGATTGGGCATTGGCAATATGGCCGGCCGTTTGGTGCCAACCTTGTCTGGAGGTGAGCAGCAGCGGGTGCAGCTCGCCAGAGTGTTGGCGCAAATCTGGCACACAAACGGGCCACGGCTATTGCTGCTGGATGAATGTACCTCGGCGCTGGATCCTGCTCAACAGCAAACCGTATTCAGCCTGCTGCGGGAGCTGGCGAAAGATCAGGGGTATAGCGTCGTAGCGGTGATACATGATCTGAACGTAGCGTCATGCTACGCCGACCGCCTGGTGATGATGGCGGCAGGGCGCATAGTAGAAAATGGCGCAGCAAATACCATTCTGGAGCCGGGGTTGCTGGACAAGGTGTTTGGTTTAAAGGCGCGAGTGCTGGCCTTGCCAGAGGGCTACCCTATGGTGATTCCGCAGGCATAGTACGGCCGATTGGCGCGCCAAGCCTGCATGTTCATATTAGCCGTTACGCCAGCTGTTGGCGCCAGCGGTTTTCAATGGTGTCCAATTCGGCCGGGCCGTAGCAGGCCTGGTCATGGGCGCCGTAGTAAGCCCATAGTTGATCGCCAAAATCGTAGTGCCACCATTCACTGGGCAGGTTGGTGAAACCCTGCTGTTTCATGGTGTTGAATAGCAAGCGGCGGTGATCCCGTGCTTTCTTCTGCTGCGACGTGAGGGTTTCGAGTTGCTCGAAATAATCGCTGTGGGAAGCCGGTAGTGCTTCATCAAACAACGTACCCATATCCAACGGCAAACCATCAGCATCGCAGAGCGTCACATCCACTGCACCGCCGGTAAGGTGCGGGCTTGGGGCTGTCGGTTCGCGGCTTGGAACCGAGACAAACTCCCTTGTTCTCTCAAGTAGTGCTGCTTCGTCCAGGTCGGGTTGCTGATGCTGAATGGCCTCATGCAGGGTGTCGAACAAGTACTGTTGCACCCGCCATGGGCGCCAGCCGTCCAGAACGATGATGCCGATCCCTTCGGGCAGACTGCGCGCCGCAGCGAGTAGTGCCCGGTACACACCTTCACGAACAAAGCATTCCTGTATCGCACCGGGTATGCCCATTCGGGCGTAGGCAGGAAATACCTTTATGGGTGCAGGAGCCAGGCTCATTGGCACCAGGCTCTCACCGTTATCTTCAATCGACACGGAGCGCAGAGTTTCCCAGCTGGGAGCCGGGTAGCTGGGGATGGGCGTCAAATCACTCAATAACGTAGTTAAAGGCATTGTCTTATCCAAACTGGGTAGGGAGCCACAGCGTCAGCGGTGGGAACAGAATTAATAGAATGAGTACCGCAACAGCCGTCAGCACAAAGGGCCAGATGGTTCTGAACAGCGAGACTATCTCAAGCCGGCTGACCGCCGCTGCGACGAAAACGCAGGCGCCTAGCGGTGGTGTTATCAGCGCAATGGTGATGTTCAGCGTGATGATGACACCCAGATGAACCGGGTCTATGCCGGCCATCATGGCCACGGGCACAAAGATTGGCGTAAGCAGCATCAGCGCCGACACTTCTTCCATAAACATGCCCGTGAAGAAGGTGATAAGGCTCAGCAGCAATAGAATGATCACACCATTGTCGACATAAGGTGCGAGCAGAGACACAAACTGCGCAGGAACCTGAGCGTAGGAGAGAAGCCAGCTAATGGTGGCAGAGGCTGCCATGATCAGGAAAATCGCAGAGGTCAGGCGTGCTGTATCAACGACCGCTTTCCAGCACTCCTGTAAACGTAGCCCGCCAAGCACGAAACCACACAAAGCCACATACAGAGCTGTGAGCGCCCCGGATTCGGTCGGAGTTACAAAGCCAAACACTATGCCTGCAACGATAATGAACGGTGCAATCAGAGCGGGCAGCGCACCAATAAATGCGACTCCAAGTTGGCCGAAGGAAGGTAGCTTTCCGCTTTTGGGCAGCTTCTTGCGCCAGGCATACCAGGCGTTCATGCCCATAAAAGCCACGCCCAGCAGCAAGCCAGGCACAACGCCCGCCAGAAACAGATCACCCACTGAAATGTTTGTCAGTGAGGCATAAAGAATCATGAAAATGCTGGGTGGAATGATCGGGCCTATGAGCGAGCTGCCTGCGGTCAAACCGGCGGCAAAGGCCCTTGAGTAGCCTTCTTTCTCCATGGCTGGAACTAACAGAGAGCCCAGTGCCGATGTGTCGGCCACGGCAGAACCGTTGATACCTGCAAAGAAGATGCTCGAAACCACGTTAACGTGGCCCATGCCGCCCCGTAAGTGCCCAACCAGCAGTCGAGCCAACCCCATCAAACGCTCGGTCAAGCCACTCACGTTCATCAGGTTGCCGGCGAAGATAAACAATGGAATCGCCATCAGGGAGAATACGTTGATCCCGCTAAAGAACTGCTGCGGCATCATCCGTGGAATCATCGACGGATCAACAAATAGGAAGCCTACAATTGCCGTTGTAATCAGCGCGATGAACAAAGGCAGTCCAAGTAAAACGTGGACAAGAAAAACGGCCAACATGGTGAGGATCATAGCTGGTCCTCTATGGTCTTGAGGGGGGCAGGCCCATACAGCAGTGCATGCCAGGCCAGCAGTAAAAAGCCGAGAGGTAATGACATCAGAGGGACTGTTCGGCTAATGCCGAGCCCGGATGTGGTGAACATGTTGACCGACAACGCATAGCGATAGCTGGCCCACGCTGCTCCCAGGGCAACAAACAAAGTAAGCAGCCATTGGTAGACAACCAGCACTCGTGCGATTGGTGCGGGTAGCAGCTTTTCCAGCAGGCCAACACGCATGTGGCCACCTTCAGCCCAAACCGCGCCAGCCCCGAGCATAACGGTGCCTATGATCAAAAAGCGTGAGAGCTCATCTGTCCAGATAGGCGCACCACCAGCAATGTAGCGTGCAAAAACCCCAAACAGAATGGCTGCGACATTAAGGGATAACAAAGCTCCCGCCAGAGTCAGGGTAGACGGGCAGCTTATAGCCAACAGGCGATAACGAAGCTTGGTGAGCATTGCAGCGTTCCAGTATGCGCAGAAAGATAAAGGGCTGGCGAAACCAGCCCTCTGTCGTGGTAAAGAAAAGGCGTGGTTTAGCGTTTCATGCCCGCATCTTCCAGAGCCATGTCAATCCAGCGCTGCTCAATACCGCGCTCTTTGAGCCATTTCAGGTAGGCGGGCTGGCCAATGTTCTGGAACTCGGCCAGGTCTTTTTCAGAAGGACGAATAACTTCCATGCCTTGCTCTTCCAGGAAGGTGATGCGCTTTTCAACTTGTGCTTCATTGAGCTCCCTGGCGTTGCGGTTGGCCTCGGCGACGGCTTCCATAAAGGCGCTGCGAATATCCTCATCCCAGCCTTCGATCATCTTGCTGTTGCCCACAAGGAACTGATCGGAGTACTGAATATTCGCAAGGGTCAGGTACTTCTGAACTTCATGAAGACTGCCCAGGGCGATGTACATGGGCGGGTTCATTTGGCCGTCAGCTACTCTGGTACGCAGAGCCATATAGGTTTCTGTCCAGGGGATAGGCGTGCCGGACGCACCAAATGCTTCATAAAGTGCTACCTGGCTTGGGTCCATGGCGCGGAAGCGCAAACCTTCAAAGTCAGCAGGACGGCTGATGGGCCTTTTGTTGTTGGTGAAGGCCAGAAAACCGCCTTCTTCAACAACAGCCAGCATATCGATGCCAGCACGCTCTTTCAGGGCAGCGCTTACTTCCTGCCAATATTTGCCTTCATCAAAGAATGTACGTGCGGCAGCAAAATCTTCGAACAGGAACGGGATGGCGCTGACAAAAATCTCATCTACCAGAGGCGAGACACCCGCAAAGGATGCGATGTTGAGCGACGGCGTGCTCATGGTTTGCTCCATGCGCTCCTGCTCTTCGCCCAGCATGCTGTTGGGGTACAGCGTCAGCTTTAGCTGGTCATTGGTTTTTTCTTCGACCAGCTCTTTCAGGTTCGTGGCAAAAACGTGAACAGCGTTCTTTTCCAGATCTGGTGCGCCGTTGTAGCTCAGGTTAATTGTGGTTGCTGCGAGGGCGTTGCCAGCCATCAAGGCAGAGCCAAGCAGGCAAGCTGAGATCAGGCGCTTGGGTGAAAAGAGTTTAGTCATCATATTTAATTTCCTGTTTTATTGTCATTAGTTGCGGGGCACCAAACACGAACCCACAGGTGCTTCAAGGATGCCAGTTAGTAGGCTATGTGTTGAAGTGTTGACTATGCAATACCTAAAGTGTGGACTTTATTGCAACAGTCGAGGGGCGTCAGCGGAGAAAAAACGCATTCCTTTTTGCAAATGGTCGATACACGCGGCTGCCGCAATCGTTAACTCCTGGCTTCTGAGGCTGACAATCTGGGCGCGAGTATCGTTCATAATCGGGTATTGCATGGGTAGCGGAATGATTTCTCCTCGCATTATTTCATCCATGACGGTGAGTTCTGGCATAAACGTAACGCCGATCCCTGAACGGACAAAATTCTTCAAAACAGAGACGGAATTTGTATGAAGGCGGGCCTCAAGGTGCACATGTTCCTGGTGAGCTGCCATATTCACCATCTGCCGCATACCAAAGGGGTTGTCCATAAGTGCCAGTGGCCACCCTTTCAGATCGTTGAGTGTTACGGGGCGGTTCAGCTCCGTTAGCGGGTGGTCTGGAGGCACAATCAGATCGAGTGGCTGGCGGGTTTCCACATGGCAGAAAAACTGCGGATCTGCCGGTGGCGCATAGAGTAGTGCTATGTCGACCTCACGATCTTTGAGAAGCGACATGGCTTCGTTAACGCCGGCCATGCGGATTTCAACATTGATCCCCGAGAACTCCGACATAAAAGTGCCTAGCGGGGCGGCAATCAAATCTGCGACAAAGCCTTCCCCCACGGCTATTCGAACTTCGCCTTTGGCCAGGTTTTGCAGAGCCATCAGTTGGGAAAGTACAGCCTCTTCGGAAGCTCTCTGGGAATGAAAGTGGTGAACAAGTAGCTGCCCTGCAGCAGTTGCCCGCATACCACGCCCATGCCGTTCACACAGGCGCGTGTCCAGCTCTTCTTCCAGAGCTTTTATCTGGCGGCTAACAGCGGAGGCGTCGACATTCAGATGGGCGGCTGCGCGCCTTAAGGAGCCGCGGCGAATGACCTCGTTCAGGTAGGCAAGTGCACGTTGGTTAAGCATATAAAACGCCGGTTGGTGGGGCAGTGCGTAATGAACTATCTTTACGGGCTTGGTGCAAACAGCCATTCGGTTGATGTAGAAGAGGGTAGGTAAACATGAGTAAAAAGCCAAGCATGCTGATTGTTGGCGCCGGAGCGATTGGTAGCTTCTACGGTGCCATTCTCAAGAAAGCCGGATGCGCTGTGAGCGTTGTGGTGCGTTCAGATTATGAAGCGATCAAAGAGCATGGCATTCGAATCGAAAGCCCGCTCGGTGACTTGTCCTTCGCGCCTGATCATGTCTATCGGTCTGGCGACATGCCAGAAACCTATCCCGACTTCCTGATTCTCTGTGTGAAAGTGCTTCCCGGCGTAGACAGGGCAGCCATGATTGCTCCCTGGATGGGTGAGAATACTCGCTTGGTACTGATTGAAAACGGGCTGGATATTGAACAAGAGTTGGTGGATGCCTACCCGTATAACCCGCTCATAAGTTGTCTGGCGTTTGCGGCGGTAAGCCGGGTGGATTCCGGAATAGTCGAGCACAAGGCCTTTGGAAAGCTGGTGTTTGGGCGTTACCCGCAAGGCATTGATGGGGGCTGCCAGATACTTGCTGCATTGTTTCGGGATGGCGGGATCAATGTTGAACTGACTGAACGCGTAGTGGGCGAGCGTTGGCGGAAATGTCTCTGGAATACTCCGTTTAACCCCCTGTCGGTCATCGCCAATGGTGCGGACACGCGAACCCTGGTGGACACAGATGGAGGCGAAGAGCTAATGCGGGCAATGATGCGCGAGGTGATGGAGGTAGCGGCGGCCGACGGCTACCCCATGGACGAGTCGTTGATCGACAAGAATATCGCGAGTACCCGTAAGATGCCCGCGTACAAGAACAGTATGGCGCTGGACTACCTGAACGGTCGCCCGATCGAACGGGACGCTGTGCTTGGCAGTGTGGTGGCCATAGCCAAGCGCCATGGTATTGCAGTGCCACACCTGAACACGGTGCTGGTCACTTTGAAAATGCGTGCTGCCCTCGAAGGGCGAGCTTAAACAGCTATCCTCGCAACATGAAATTTACTTTTATTCAGTTGCTGGACGAGCTCAGTTTCCGAGATTGCCGTTATTAATGGCTGGGAGAAACCTTGCCCGTTGCAGATTGCGCTGAAGAGCGAAAGATTGCACTCAGCTTTGCAGGCAGCGCGCTAATTAGCTCTGCCATGTATTCGCTGCGCTCTTTTTTGGCCAGTTCTACAGCCTGACTGATTTCTGTAATGCTGGGAATGTGTGATGCTTGAGTGTTCATAAGGATGGTCTCCTGAGTTTTCACCACATACTTGTTGAGCTAACGCCTTCTGGCAAGCAGTACCTGGTGTCTGTGAAGCATGCGCTGAACGAAATTGAAGTGGCGACTCACAGGCTCACGGCCAGCAAGGAAACGAATGTGGTCCAGATCAGCGTCGCGCCCAACTTCCTGACGCGCTGGCTTATGCCCCGTATGTCTCGTTTCAGAGAGATGTTTCCGGATATTGAGTTACGGATAAGTGCCTCGGTTGGATTGCTCGATTTCAATCAGTCGAGTACTGATATGGCGGTCTACTACGGCAATGGTGAGTGGGACGACATTGAGGTCTACTTCCTGCAAAAAGTAATGCTTGTACCTGTGTGTAGCCCCAAACTCCTGGAAGGAAAACACCCTTTGCTGGATCCGGCCGATTTGCGACATCACACATTGATTTATGTCAGCACCCGCATGTGGGAGTGGGAGAACTGGTTTCAGGTGGCCAGTTCGGAATACATTACGCCAAAAGACAGCCTTCAATTGTCGAGCAGCCAACTGACCACTGCCGCAGCGCAAGAAAATCTTGGCGTTGCACTTGCTGATCTCACATTGACCTCAAGAGAGATCAGTTCCGGGAGTTTGGTGGTGCCCTTTAATATCCCACTCGACACCCGGAAGGCCTTCTACCTTGTTCATCAGAAGCATCGCCCTTTAACGGCGGCTATGAAAGCGTTTAAAGAGTGGTTGATTGCCGAGATCCAGGCGTCCAATGTGTATGGTGTGGGGGCGTGAGCTTCGCTCAGGTATTTTTGTCAAAGCTAGTGCATCTGCTCATTTCCAATGAGCCCGACAAAAATGCTTTGCAGAACAGCAATGCCTTAACAGGTTTGTACTTGCCGTCCATTCCCATCCATGAATGGGTGAATCCATAAAAAAACGGTGATGGGCGCAGACGAGGCTGATCAGCTGTTTATTACCCGGGTAGCGAGCTGGCCGATATTCGTCGCAAAACTCCTTCCATCAAACTACTTAAGCCTTTAGCTTCTGGCGTAAGGTGCCGCTCTGCGCTTCAGCTGAGCTATCAGGTCAAACCCCCCATGCTTTCGAAGCGCGAATTTTTGCGAGATAAATGGTGTTATCTCTAGCTTGGGTGTGGTGTTTTTGTCGGATCTGGAAGCTCCTCCCGGCCTGGCAATTCGTGGCTTTAAGAAGAAATTTTTCGAGCCAACCAGAGCCAGGAATTCAAAAGAGGTGCTCGCGTACTTCCTAAAGGCATACTCCGTTGGCTCATGCGGCAACTTCACGCCCGGCGTTTGACCCGCATCCATACGCCCGGTTGCAACCGGCGGTATCCTGATAGGTGACGTTATCTTACAAGCGCCGCCAATTGGCTTATCAGGGAGAGCACAATGACAAACACAGAGAAAACCACCGGGCTCGACAGCTTCACCCGGAAGTATCTGTATGTGCTGGCCGGCTTGGTGCTGGTCGGTTTTGTTTTATGGCTAGGCAGCCTGGACTTCCGCGCCCGTGAAATAAATTCTGCGCTGGAAGCGGATTCAGAGCTGGCCGCCTACCCCTTTCCATTTCGTGTGCTCACGCTGGAGAACGGCGTGGCACGCATGAGCAGTCCGCGCTCGGCCCAGCTGTCGGTCATTCAGTCATTGCGCGTGATGTTTCCGGAACTGCAGCAAAAAGATCCCGTGTCTGACGAAATGCAGGCGGCGCAAGTAGAGCTGGCGCGTCTGCAGTCACGTGCCGCTGAACTGGTAATGAAGGAGCCGGGTGTTAGGTCGGTAAGATGGGTGCTGGATAAGCAGTGGCTGGCAAAGCGCGGGATTTACGTGGAGTAGCTTTGCGATTTTATCGATTCTTGAATTGGTAGCAGAAGAGTAAAAGGAAACAAAAAAAGGCCCCACGCTCTCACGTAAGGCCTTGAAAAATATGGCGCGCCCGACAGGATTTGAACCTGTGACCCCTGCCTTCGGAGGGCGTGGGGACACCGAGTTTCAAACTGTTCTTAATCGGTTCCGAATCCGCAAGATCAATCACTTATCCAAATAGCTGTTCGCATGAAAAACACCTATATATCAGCAATTTGACCGATTAGCGCCAGTTTAGGGCACGGTGTTGTCCGGTTGATGATGGTTCTAACTGGACAGTTTGATACCTGCCTTCCAAGCGAATTGTCACTTTATCCTGCTTTGACTAGTTCCGCAACGCCGTGAAATTTGTCCGGTATGGGGTGTCCGTAATTGGACGAGTATTTCTATACGGTGGGCAGCTTGGTGCGATCAGATTCTATGGGTGGCTAATGTTGTGAGCCTACGAAGCCCGGCAATCAATATTTGTCTTTTATCTCACTCGCTGAGATGGAGTGCGCCCGCAATGGTTACCGATACACATATAAATATACATAAAACATACAAGTATATTATTGGCAGTTAGCACGCTGAGCACAATGCACCAGGAAGCGCTCTAACAGTGAAATGACGTTCCTAAGTCACTTCAGAAAAAAGAGCGGAACTCCATGCTGCTGAGTGCCAGGAGCCGTTTTCGGCCGTATGCGGAAGTGCGATTATAAATATGAACATGTAAGATAAATTGACATGAAAGTGTGTGATCGTCATTTAGGCTGGAGTTTCAGGGCGCAAGGATTTAATTGGCAGCGCCAACCTAAAGAGCAGAAAAACAAGGCCAAGCGTTTATAAAACATTTGGCTGAATTCCTATAGTTATATAGAAAATATGGAAAGGAAGGTCATGGGCAACCAGCACAGCAAAACAAAGATATGCATCACAATGGCAATCGCAACAACACTGGCCGCCTGCGGTGGTGGGGGCGGTAGCGAAAAAGGCGCAACGACGCCGCAGGTGATCACAAACGAGGCCGCCATCAGCATTGCAGAAGGCCAGACGGCACTTTACGAAACAAGCGGTGCCAAAGTAACGACCATCACAGTGCAACGGCCAGCCAGCAACGTAACCTTGAGCAACGCAGGCGACACTGGCGGTGTACTGATTCAGGCAGGGCTCTCTTGATGTCGGACGAGATGAATCGTACGCGCTGATAGACCAGTTGAGTGAGCAGGAGCCGATTGAGATGGTCTGTAAAGCGTTTGAAGTATCAAGGTCCAGCTATTACAACTATCGCCGCAAGCGGTCCGTGGTGGATGCTAAGCGAGTGGTTCTGCGAGCCGATGTGAACCGGATCTTTCGTAAGAGCCGAAGCTCAGCGGGAAGCCGTATGATCACCACCATGCTTAATGAAGAAGGGGTTGTGATCGGACGCTTCAAGGTTCGCCGCCTGATGAGTGAGCTGGGACTGATCTGCAAACAACCTGGCCCACACGCATACAAACAGGCCACTGTGGAAAGGTCAGACATTCCAAACCGGCTGAATCGTGAGTTCAGCGTCAGCCAGCCAGACCAGGCGTGGTGCGGTGACATCACCTATGTGTGGGCGGGTCAGCGCTGGAGCTATCTTGCGGTTGTTCTGGATCTTTACGCCCGCCGAGTCGTTGGCTGGGCGCTATCAGACCGGCCTGATGCCGAGTTGGTGGTGAAGGCATTGGATCATGCGTATGAGCAGCGAGGAAAACCGACTGGGGTTCTGTTTCATTCCGACCAAGGCAGTCAGTATGCCAGTCGATTATTCCCTCAAAGGCTCTGGCGATACCGCATGGAGCAAAGCATGAGTCGCCGGGGAAATTGCTGGGATAATTCCCCGATGGAACGGGTCTTCCGCAGCCTGAAGAGCGAATGGATTCCTTCACTCGGATATCGATCAATTCCCGACGCCAGGAAAGACATTGGTGATTATCTGATGGACTACTACAACCGGCAGCGCCCCCATACATTCAATGACGGCATGCCACCTGTGGTCGCGGCAGAAAAACTTAAAATACTGTCCGGGATTAGTTGACCACTACAACCATCAAGCCAGCCCAGTCCTTTTTCCGCTGCTTCGGCACAAGCTGATAACACCTTTTGTTTGTCTAAAACCTGGAGCAGGCTGTTTTCGCCAGCTGATTGGGCATTGGCAAGATTGCCAAAAAAATGCCGTACATCTTCTTTAAACTGCTCCGGCATGGGGCGGGGCGGAGGGGTGCGGTAGAATTTATACTCGGCGAATTGAACAGTTAGGTCGTCGTAGCGGGTGAAATGTGCTTTCTCCAAAATGGCAACACCTTCATCACCTTTGACCGTCCTAAGGACCTTCAAGGCATTTGGGTAGGAGCCAAGAAGTCTTCGAATGTCTTCAAGCTTTTCGATTTCGTTCGATTTCGGTGCTCGCCCTAGGTTTACCCATGTAGTCCATAACTCTTCCAGAATTGCTGTGTTGTTTTGGTATTTTCTGAAGCTTGGAGAGACATGGGATTTTGGTTTGGTTCGAAATGCTGGCAATCTTCGAGAAGTGAAGTCCGACGGCCTCCTTCGTTGAGAGCCCTTTCGGGTCAAAAAAGCAGCTTTAGCCCCATCTGTTTTAAAAGCATAAAAAATACCTGGAGCGACTGGAACCGGTTCGACTCCAAGAACTGATTCAATAAAGGCGCCAAGCTCAGCCTGCGAGAAGTACTTTTGAAAGGTGTTTCTGGATGTCCGTACGCCATCTTTGAAAGGAGTGCCGCCGCGAGCATTCGCGTTTTCTAGCATCGCAGACACAACGAGGCAATCACCAGCGAGTTTATACGCAGAGGCAAGGGCAAGTTTACGCTCTGCCAGGTCTTCAATTACGTTGATGACGAACCCGAGATTGACGATGTCCGAATACTTCTTTATTGCATCGGGAGAGTAGTATGGATCCCAGCCTGAGGCATCCAAGCCGCTATCCCTAAGAAGTTCAACATCGCTGCCTTTTCCGCAGCCATAATCAAATACCGATTTGGATTGATCAAGGTATCCGTATCTCGCCAGGCTCTGCATGGGAGCAGAAAGCTGGGTTCGAGTTAGCGCAGTCAGGTGCCTATGGATTTCCTGGCTTTCTTCAATGTTGCCTGAGAGTTCTGACATGTCATTGGCAATGGGGAGAAACGAGTGATCGTTGACTTCATAGCCTTTAAGCTGGAGTAAGCGCTCCCACTCTCGGAGAAAACCAATTCTGCTAGTGTCGTCGAATAAGCCGATATGCTCAGCTTCTTTGGTTAAATCCGAAAAACGCTGAAAGTCAGGGTGGTCAGGCGCCAGGAGTAGTTCTTTGCGATGCAGAATCGGTGGGTTACTCGACTCCGAATAAGCTCGGTAACGATATAAAGATGTAGATATGTCGACTTTCCATGATTGTTCAAGAACAGGGAATGCTTCGTCAAAGAAAGTTGGATAGTTTAGGAGAGTAATTTCGGAGACGCTTTTTCTGAGCTTGACGACATTGAAATCAGTTTCGGATTGGAGTCCAGTTGCTTTGGCGGCGTTGTATACGGCTTCGACGATTTCACCACCAAGCTCGTGAAGGGCCGAGGTGTGTAGGTACCTGTATTCACCAATTCTCTTGCCAGCTACCTGAATGGATTTTGCCACGGAACCCCCTATATTAGTTAGTATCCCCGTGTTCGGGCCAGTGATATCAGAGGCTTAATTTTGTTCGAAAGTGTATGCCTAACAGAAAAATAATTGACGCTGCTTACGAATGCCACATAGTCGGACTATAGTTGAGAGAGTTTGAGTCTCGTTGTGGCAAAAAAAATACTTATATTGTTTCTATCGATGGTACGCATCGGTGGGCTACATGAAGCTAGGTCTTCAACGACTAATTGGCCATATGAATCAAGGCTTGGAAGATCATTTAATTGTGAGAAGGGAAGTCGAAAATAGCTGGCAGCCTGTCCGTTAGAGTAGTTTTGAAAAGAGGCCATTTGAAATGGCCTCTGCTTGAGACTCAGAGGTTTCACGCTGAACGCAGGGGGGAAGTGCAAAGTTTTTCCGTAAGCAACTTTGCACGCCATTCTACAGCATTAGATCCTTCGGAATTATGGGTGCCACTAGGACTGAATCTGGAGATCGCTGAACCGTAAAGAACTTGTCCGACCCCGAGTTATTGATGACCCGGGTTCTTTGATCGAAGACTCCAAATGTCAGACTAACCTCTTTTGTATGCGGTGGAAGGTCAATCTGGACATCTTTTGTCCAAGTGAGAACGTGGTACTCTGCTGAATCTGCTTTGACAGGGTATGCCTCCTTTACCGGAACCGTACGGTAAACGGGGCCCTCAATGGTGCAGTTTACATAGCCTGGCCTCCTGTCCAGCACGCTGCCTCTTTCTTCGACCCGAGCTCGATACCGAAGTCCCTCCTCAGTGGAATTGTTCCACTCGACGCCCTCACACCGTCCCGCTACGCCTTGCCCTTGCACGGTTTTGAACGCTTCGGGCGGCTTGGTCAAGTCCCACTTCCAGTCTTGGGGCGGCTTTGCGACTTTATAGACCCGTTGCTTTCGTCCCTCAAATTGCCCCATAGAATTTCTGTATGAATCGGTTTCGCGATGCTCATACTGCCGGTGGGCCACTAGGTGGAATTGGGCTACTTCAACAGGTAGGTGGACAATATTGATCTGGCGATGAACCGTTTCTTTGCCACCAAACATTCTTTTGAAGAACCCATCCGGATCTGAGAGGTAGGTCAGATTCAGTGTTTCAATCTTCATGCGGTGTTGATCGGGCTCAAATTTCTCCATAGATACAGTGAATTCTGCTTCAAGTGCCGAAGATTGAGATCTTCTAACCGATTCATCTGCAACTATCAATTTTGGGTCGGCGCGGTGAAGGTTGACACCTCTGATACGAACCTGAAATGAATCCTGCGCTGCGGGCGGCAACACCCTTGGGATGTAGCGAACTACGTAGCTACGATGGTTCGTTGGAAGACTTTCCACGATCTGATTGGCTTGATCCGCGATTTGATTGGCCGTTTCCAATGGAGGAGTGACACCTTTTATAGAGCGATCAATCGAGTCATTGATACCGAACAATACATCGCGTGTAGCTTTGTCGATTTTGTCGGCGGCATCATTGAGTATTGCTTTATTCGTCTCCTCCCAGGCATTCAATACGGATTTGAGGTCTGATAAGGCGCCTGCAAGCAGATAGTCTGCATCTGATATGGCCTTGTCCATTAATTCTCGAATTCGAGAATCAATGATGCTGATCATTTGCTTAGCCGTTGTCGCGGCGGCAAGTGAGTCGAGAGCGGCAGAGGTGGTTGTAGAGGTTAGGAGTGTTCCGCCCAGCATGCAGGCGAACATAAATGAGCGAAAATAAGACATTTTAAGCCCCCTTCGTCCAAGAGTAATTGATGTGCGATTGAGAACAACTCCCTACTCTCAATATCGATGGCACATCTCCTTAAAGAATAAAAGCTATTTTTTATTTTGCAAGTAATGCTACTAGAGACCGGTGCTCCGGCGGCGCCTGAAGTGTTCATCAATGAAGACGCCAGTTACGACTGTAAGACTTGGTGGTTATAAGTCTCGCCCTTATTTACATATTTATTGACCTTCGAATGTTAATTATTCGCTACGTGTAAGCTTGAGTCCAAGTAGAGAGATCAATAAGAACGGCCATCCCAATTTAACGATATTGCCAACTAGCTGATCCACCCATGTAAATCTGGTGGAATCCTTCAAAGACTTGAGTTCATTTTCCAGTTCCTCCAACTGATCCCGTAGCTGATTTTGGATCTCAAGTATCTGGTTCCTTTCACTACGTAACCTCTCATTCGAGCCGGAGTCGATAAGCACCTCATAGAGTTCATCGATTGTGTACCGATTAATGCCCAGAACGAATGAGACAGCGATGGGTATGTTCAGGTGTTCTTTCGCATTTTTAAAGTCATTTAACGACTCAACAACTAATAATCGATCCCATGCCGGGTGCTGGGCATAGCCCTCAAAGCGTTTGCATTCATTGGCTGCAAAAACATCGGGATGTCGATTGAGCATTAAAGAATCCTTCCCTTTATCCAAACCTGTCGGAGCCTCCAAACCTATCGGTGAAAACAGTATTTGACTCGCGATATCGCAGTGTACCTCCTGAATTTCTTCAGCATTCGCCTGAGCGCCAACAGCGCCTTTTTGAACGGCTGCAAGTACGGCGGCTTCGTTGGTTCTGACCGCCTCTTGAAGTCGTTCATGGCGATTGATTCGTTCTTCTAAAATAGAGTGTTTTGCTTCATTACCGGCAATTACGATTCTCGTTTGACGAATGTCACTCAAGAGATCCAGCTGCTGACGATCTGGGGTCTCATATATGAACACTAGGGCCACAGCAAGAGCGCCTACAGAATAGTAAATACGATCAACAGAGGTCTTTTGGAGAGCAGCCGTGCTCTGGGAATACCCTGACGAGAGAACAACAACAGCCACAGCATGTGTCACGACAGCGATGTTCGAGCTTAGTAAAGATGCGAAGACCGCTGCTATAAGGAGGAAAAAGGCTAAAACCGCGCCGACCTTGCCGTACTCATTCATATAGTTAGCCTTCACATTCTCGGTCTCAAAGGCCGTTTTCTTATGTGCTGGCTCAAACGCGATTTTGGGGCCAGCTGGGAATTATCAGGTCGGCGTTCGGTATTCGAGTTACCCGCGAATACTCGACACCTTCTACAGTTAAGGTAGTCCTTATTACGAGGGGCTTCCAGAATAGATATGTAGTGGTGTCCAGAAAAGTCGCACTAGATCGCCCATAAACAGTTGAAGATCGAAAAGCGATTCGAGTAATCGTAGGTTTCGTTGAGTACCTGTGGAGTGGAGTCTGAAAACCTGCCAGGATTTATCTACAGAGAAACACTTTGCCTGTGATTTGGACCATGGCATCAGACGGTAGGTATGCTAGGGCTATGGGTTCACGGCGATTTTCAATCCTAAGATGGGGTATTGGGAGAGCTAAAAGTATTTTGTAATTGATGTTGAACTGGCTTCAGTAAATGGCGTTTACCGCGCACTTTGCGGTGAGAGCTACAACTCTCCAAGGTCCCCTTTCTGTGCCCAAAAGGCAGTTTCTGGAGTCAGGGCAGGGGTCATAATTTTAGTGGTAAGAAAAGGTGGCTTGAAATCTTAGGCACACCACGGGCACCATTTGGGCACAGCCAAATAAAAAGGCCCCACGCTTTCACGTAAGGCCTTGAAAAATATGGCGCGCCCGACAGGATTTGAACCTGTGACCCCTGCCTTCGGAGGGCAGTACTCTATCCAGCTGAGCTACGGGCGCATTCGAATGCGACGGCTGTGCGTCAATTTCGAGAGCGCAATCTTACGTGTGCAGGCCTACGCTGTCCAGCCCTTGGTGCGATTGCCGGGGTTGCTTTTCGTCACGGGAATAGCGGGGCCGGGGTAATGTTTGCCAGTGCGTCCTCATTACTGAACGACACCTCGCCATCCTGAATCGTTACCTGATAATTCATGTTTCGTTCCGCCAGTTTGGCGAGCGAATCCGTGGATTCACTGGGCAGTTCGATAATCGTGAGGTTTTTGAAGCGACTCAGCTTGGAGTGGTGCTTTTCCAGCCAAAGGGGCACGGCGCGGCCGCCGTAAGCGTAAAGGATAACCTGCCGCGCGCGGTTGCAGGCTTTGCGCAGGCGGCTTTCGTCGGGCAGGCCCAGTTCAATCCACAGTTCAATCTCATCGCTCAGGCTTTTTTGCCACAGCTCCGGTTCGTCGTCTGTGCTGAGGCCTTTGGTAAACTCCAGATTGTCGTTGGCGTTCAGGGCAAAGGCCAGCAGGCGAATCATCATGCGCTCGTCATTCTCCGACGGGTGCTGCGCTATGGTGAGTTGATGGTCCGCATAATAGTGCCTGTCCATGTCGGCAATATTGAGCGTGGCTTTTAAAATGGTTGCTTTGAGCGCCATGGCGGTCCTGCATTGGTATCAAGGTGTTGGTTTACGTTAGTGTAATGCAATTCCTTGGGCGGTGAGCATGACGGCATGTCGATGTTGCGCGGTTTTCTGATTCTGGTTGTATTTTTTCTGTTTGGTGAGGCCTTGCGAGCGCTGTTTCTATTACCGGTCAGCGGTGGCGTTCTGGGCATGATTCTTATGACGTTGTCATTGATGCTGCGGGGCAGGGTGAGTGACGACTTGGCGTCAGCCAGTCAGGCGTTGATCTCAGTGTTGGTGTTACTGATTATGCCGGGGGTGGTTGGGGTGTTCTTTCTGGCCTCGCAGTTTTCCGGGCAGTGGCTGGCCGTTTCTGTCGCATTGCTGCTGGGAACCTTCCTGAGTGTTCTTACTACGCTTCTGGTCATGAAAACCGTGTTGCGCCAGTCGCTGCGGAGGCGGTCAAATGACTGAGTTTGCCAGCCGCTTTCTGGCTATTCCCGATGTGTTGTCCAGCAGCCCAATGTTTGCGGTCGGGCTTACCCTGGTGGCATTTTTTGCCGGCAACTGGCTCTTTGCACGCCTTGGCAAGCCGTTATGGATGCCGCCGGTGTTGCTTTCTGCCGTTATGTTATCGGCGGTGATTGCGATTTTATCCATAGACTATGTTCGTTATCAGGAAGGAGCGCACTGGATTACCCTGTTGCTTGGGCCAGCAACTGTGGCCCTGGGGATTCCCCTGTACCAGCAGATCCATCATATCCGGGCCATGTGGCTTCCGATTGTGGTCACGCTGCCGCTGGCGGCCACAATGGCGGCGGTGTATGCGGTGGTAATTGCCTGGGCAATGGGCGCTACGCCAGAGGTGTTGGCATCGCTTGCTCCCAAGTCTGTCACCGCCCCGATTGCCATAGGTATTACCGAGCAGTTGGGCGGTTCTGTACCGCTGATGATGGGCGGATTGCTAATCACCGGCGTGGTTGCCACCTTGTTTGTCGATCTGTTGGCGAGGTGGCTGCCGGTTGAGGATGAACGCATTCTCGGTTTTGCTCTGGGGCTCAATGGCCACGCGATAGGCACCGCCAGGGCGTTTGAAATCAGCCACACCGCCGGAGCTTTCTCCTCTCTTGGTATGGGCCTTACGGGCGTGTTCACTGCACTTATTTTGCCCCTGGTGTTCCGCATTTGAGCGCTCAAATGGCTTCCTGAATACGCCGTCATTCAGTTCGTGCATAGCGGTAAGTTGCAATTTCGATTGCCGTAAGTAGTTTCCGGGACTAGTTTCTATTACAGGCGTCCGGTGCGCCCGAGGTTCGGTGTGCCGTAAAAACTCGTAAAACAACGACGGAAAACGCAATGAAAAAATTACTTGCAGCATTTATTGGTACCATGGCGCTGGCAACTGCGCCTGTTGCTCTGTCTGCTGAGGCAACGAAAGAACTTAAAATGGCGTACGACGCCGATCCGGTCACTCTCGATATTCACGAGCAGCTCTCCGGTGGCATCCTGCAGTTGTCCCACATGTCTTTTGATCCGCTGGTGCGCTGGACCAAAGAGCTCGATTTTGAACCCCGTCTTGCTGAGAGTTGGGAGCGCGTGGATGACAAAACCATGCGATTCAAACTCCGTGAAGGCGTTAAGTTCCATTCCGGCAATGAACTCACCACCAAAGATGTGAAGTTCACTTACGACCGGCTGAAAGAAAGCCAGGACTTCAAAGCCATCTTCAAGCCCTTCAGTGGCATCAATATCATTGATGACTACACCTTTGAGCTGGTCACCAGCGAGCCTTTCCCGCTGCTGCTCAATACCGCCACCTACATTTTCCCGCTGGATAGCAAGTTCTATTCCGGTGAGACCGCTGATGGCAAAAAGAAAGATGCCATCCTGAAACACGGTAACTCCTATGCTTCCGACAACCTCTCTGGCACAGGCCCTTATGTGGTCAAGTCGCGCCAGCAGGGCGTGCGCATGGAGTTTGAGCGCTTTGCGAACTACTGGGATGAAGAATCTCCGGGCAACGTGAAGAAGATCGTTCTGACTCCGATCAAAGAGAACAACACCCGGGTATCCGCACTGCTGTCTGGCGGTGTCGACTTCATCGCGCCGGTGCCACCTACCGATCTTGATCGCATCAAGCGTGACAAAAACTCGGATCTGGTCACCATGAGCGGCACCCGCATTATCCTGTTCCACATGAACCAGGATCGTGTAGAAGCCTTCAAGAACCCGAAAGTTCGTCAGGCTATTGCTTACGCCATTAACCAGGAAGGCATTGCAGCCAAGATCATGAAAGGCTTTGCCACACCTGCGGCTCAGCTGTCGCCGGCTGGGTATCAGGGCTATAACGAATCCCTGAAACCCCGTTTTGACGTGAAAAAGGCTCAGCAGTTGATGAAAGAAGCGGGTTACGAGGACGGCTTCACCATCACCATGATGGCGCCGAACAACCGCTACGTGAACGATGACAAAATCGCTCAGGCAGCGGCTGCCATGCTGGCCCGCATCAACATCAAGGTGGATCTGAAAACTCTGCCCAAGGCCCAGTACTGGCCCGAGTACGATAATCGTGCTGGCGACATGATGCTGATTGGCTGGCATGCGGATACAGAAGATTCGGCCAACTTCTATGAGTTTCTGACCTTCTGTCCGGAAGCTGGCAGTGGTGCCGGGCAATACAACGCGGGTAACTACTGCAACCCGGAAATCGATGCGCTGGTTGCAAAAGCCAATGTTGAAACCGACATTGCCAAGCGCACAGCCATGCTGCAGGATGTTGAGCAGCGCCTTTACGACGATGCTGCGTTTATTCCGCTGCACTGGCAGGATCTGGCCTGGGCCAGCAAGAAGAACGTGAAGATTGAACCGATTCTGAACGTGATGAACTTCCCTTATCTGGGTGATCTGGTCGTCGAGTAACGGGGCAAACTGCCCCCTCTCTCCCGCCTTCCTTCAGGTAAAGGGAGAGAGGCTTTTTAAATACTCATCAGTGGTAATTCCTGCATGTTAGCGTTTTTGGTACAGCGCATATCCCAGGCCGTTCTGGTCATGTTCGTGATCAGCGTGATCGCCTTTGCCATCCAGGATGGTCTTGGTGACCCGCTTCAGGAAATGGTTGGTATGTCGGTCTCCATGGAGGAACGGGAAGCCCTGCGCGAGGAGCTGGGGCTGAATGATTCCATGGTGGTTCAGTACCTGCGTTTTGCAGGTAAAGCCATACAGGGGGATCTGGGCAATTCTTATTTTTACGGCAAACCAACCCTCACAGTAATAGCCGAGCACCTGCCGGCAACTCTGGAGTTGGTGATTGGTGCCAGCCTGATCATTATGCTGTTATCGGTACCCATCGGCGTTTATGCCGCCATCCGGCCGCAGGCCTGGTTGGCCAAGTTTTTCATGGGCGTGAGCACGGTTGGAATTTCCATTCCCGTGTTTCTTACCGCCATTGTTCTTATCCAGATATATTCCATTGGCATTACCGTTGAGTGGTTCCCCGCAGACACCGGTTGGGGCCAGTGGCTGAACGGTGCCCTGAGTACCGACGGCGGTATGCCATCTTACGGCCGTGGCGATGATCTGACGCATCTTTTTGGAACCTGGAATTCAGGCTTTTTCTCAGAGCTTGGGTTGATGCACCTGGTGCTGCCCTGCGTGTCTCTGGCGTCCATCATGCTACCGCTGTTTATCCGTCTGATTCGGGCGGAGATGATGGAGGTGCTGCAAAGCGATTACATTCGCTATGCTCGGGCCAAAGGCCTGAGTTCTGCCCGCATTAACTTCCTCCATGCACTCAAGAACACCATGCTGCCGGTTATCACCGTAGGCGGTGTGCAAGTGGGCGTGATGGTGGCTTACACAATTCTTACGGAAACAGTATTCCAGTGGCCTGGGGTCGGTTTGATGTTCCTGGAGGCCATTACCCGCAGCGATATTCCGCTAATTGTTGCCTACCTGATGGTAGTAGGGCTGATTTTCGTTATCACTAACACACTGGTGGATCTGGTTTACGGGCTGGTGAACCCCACGGTGAAACTGACAGGTAAGAAAGCATGACAACGGCGACCCTATCCCGCTGGAATCGCTTTCGCGAATCCTTCCTCTGGTACAGCTTCAAGCGCGACAAGGTGGCGATTGCCAGCTTTATCGTGCTGCTTCTGATGGTGTTTGCAGCTGTGTTCGCGCCTCTGTTCGCGCCAACGAATCCTTACGACCTGGCGCAGATCGATATCATGAACTCGGAACTGCCGCCGGTGGGTATGTCCGGGGCTGATCCGGCCTTCCCTCTGGGTACTGATGCCCAGGGCAGGGATATGCTCTCTACCATTCTTTACGGTACACGGGTGTCCTTGTTGATCGGCTTTGGCGCGGTGGTGCTGCAGGCGGTGCTGGGTATATTGTTCGGCCTGCTGGCGGGCTATATGGGCGGCAAAGTCGACTCTATCCTGATGCGGATTGCAGATGTTCAGCTTTCCTTCTCCACCCTGATGGTTGCCATCATTGTGGGCGCGGTGTTCAAGGCCAGTTTCGGCAACCTGATGTTTGGTGAAATCGCCATTTACATGCTGATTTTTATTATCGGTGTAGCTGAATGGCCGCAAATTGCCCGAACCGTTCGGGCGTCTGTGCTGGCGGAGAAAAAGAAAGAGTACGTGGATGCGGCCAAGGTGATGGGCTTTCGCACCAACCGCATCATGTTCCGTCATATTCTGCCCAACACGCTGTCGCCAATTTTTGTTATCGCAACGGTGCAGATTGCTAACGCGATTATTTCTGAAGCGGCTTTGTCGTTCCTGGGTTTGGGTATGCCTGAAACCCAGCCGTCGTTGGGTTCTCTGATCAAATCCGGCTTTGATTACATTCAAAGCGGTTCCTGGTGGATAACTCTGATTCCCGGCCTGGTGCTGGTCGTGCTCGTGCTGGTCATCAACCTCTTGGGTGACTGGTTGCGGGATGTTATGAACCCACGGCTGTACAAGGGCTAGATATGAAAAACGACACACCACTGTTGGAAGTAAAGAATCTGGATGTTCGCTTTGCCGTTCGTGGCGGCGATCTCACGGCCCTGCGGGGAATCAGTTTCAGCCTCGATAAAGGCGAGCGGCTAGGATTGGTAGGGGAGTCTGGTGCCGGTAAATCGGTTGCAGCCTTCTCGATCCTCAATCTGATTGCCCGCCCCGGTTATATTGCTGGCGGGCAGATTTTGCTGGAAGGCAAGGACTTGGCGGCCATGAGCGAGCGCGAGCTGCGCAAGATCCGTGGCAATCGCATTGCCATGATCTTCCAGGACCCCATGATGACGCTCAACCCGGTGCTGACCATTGGCACCCAGATGGTTGAAGCTATCAAGGCGCATCGCCGAATCAGCACCAAGGCAGCGCGGGATATAGCACTGGATAAGCTGCGCAAGGTGCAGATCCCCTCGCCGGAAAAGCGTCTCGACCAGTACCCTCACGAGTTATCGGGCGGTATGCGCCAGCGTGTGATCATTGCCATCGCCTTGCTGCTCGACCCGGAAATTATCGTGGCTGATGAGCCCACTACCGCACTGGATGTGACCATTCAGGCGGAAATCATGGCGCTGCTGCTGGATTTGTGTGAACAGGAAAATGTGGCGCTGATGCTGATTACCCACGATTTGGGCGTTGTCTCTCAGGTCACCCAGCGCATGCTGGTGATGTATTCCGGCCGCATTATCGAGCAAGGCCCCACCCGGGAAATCATCAACGATGCTCAGCACCCCTATACCCAAGGGCTGATCAATGCCTTGCCACAGATGGGTGAACCCGGCGCACGCTTGTTCCAGATTCCCGGCTCCATGCCATCTCTGAAAAATGTACCCACTGGCTGTCCTTTCCATCCACGCTGTGACTTTGCTACCGATCAGTGCCGCCAAGCCATGCCGGACTATGTGCGCTCCGGGAATGTGGATGTAGCGTGTTACGAGGTCAGCAACCTGATTGAGCAGGAGAAACGCATGCAGGAGGCCGGATCATGACCTCCCCGTTGGTAGAGATTCGTGGGCTGGAAAAGCGGTTTGATTTGTCTGGTAGCCTGCTTGAGCAGATTACCTTTAAAGGCGGCCGGTTCCAGCGCAAACAAGAAGCCGTTCATGCCATTAACGGTGTTGATCTGCAGGTACAGCGGGGCGAGGCACTGTGCGTTGTGGGCGAGTCTGGTTGCGGCAAGTCTACGGTTGCCCGCACTGTGATGGGGCTGTTATCACCCAGCGCGGGTGAAGTGCATTACGATGGTAAGCGCATTGACAACCTGAAAGGTCGGGACGTACTGCCGTACCGCCGTAAAATGCAGATGATCTTCCAGAACCCCTATGCCTCCCTGAATCCGCGTATGACTATTCAGCAAACGCTGGAGGAGCCGATTCAGTTCCATCGTCCCGAACTGTCCCGCGATGAGGTGCGCAGCAAAGTGCACGAGGTTATGGAGTCTGTGGGTATCGACCCGGATTGGGGTAGCCGGTTTGGCCACGAGTTCTCCGGTGGCCAGCGCCAGCGTATAGCTATTGCCCGCGCTCTGGCGGTAGACCCCGAGTTTATTGTGGCGGATGAGCCTATTTCGGCGTTGGACGTATCCATTCAGGCTCAGGTGTTGAACCTGCTGATGGAGGCGCAGGAAACCCGCAATCTGACGTATCTGTTCATTACCCACGATCTGGCTGTGGTAGAACACTTTGGTACCCGGGTGGCGGTGATGTATTTAGGGCGGGTGTGTGAACTGGCGGACACCAAAACCCTGTTTGCCGAGCCGCGCCACCCTTATACCCAGGCGCTGCTTTCGGCTATACCCAAGCTGGAAGACGACCGGCCTAACTACATTCGCCTGCAGGGTGAAGTACCAACGCCAGTGAACTTGCCATCTGGTTGTGTGTTCCATGGCCGATGCCCATATGCCAATGACCGTTGCCGCCAGCAAATCCCCCAACTGATTGCTACAGACAGTGGTACCCAGGTGGCATGCCATGCGGTAGAGGAAGGGCGACTGTAAGCGAGCAGGTTTTAAGAGTGCGGTAGCAATAGGCTATGATGCGCCGAGCGACATAGCCTTATTAAAATCCATCTACCGCACATCTACCTGTCATTCGCTGGGGAGCTCATGGAAATACGTTGGCTGGAAGACTTTATGGCACTGGCCCGTACCCGCCATTTTTCCCGCGCGGCTGAACTGCAGCATGTAAGCCAGCCCACCTTCAGTCGCCGCATAAAGCTGCTTGAAGAATCTATGGGGGCCACGCTGATTAACCGGCAAACTCTCCCCTTGTCGCTTACCCCCGCCGGAGAACGGTTTTTCGAGCTGTGCCAGCGGGTGACCCGGGATGTTCGGGACGTGCGGGCTCAGATTGCCAGTATGGAAGCAGAGGTATCTGCCCGTATCAGTGTTGGCTCAACCCAGGGACTGTTTTCTCATTTTTACCAGGGCTGGGCCAGTGAAGCTGGCGTTGCAGAACGGCTGCAACTCAACCTGAAAGCGACCAGCTGGATAGGGGAGCAGTTTCTGGATGCCCTGGATAACGGCGAATGCGATTTGGTGCTGTGTTACTGGCATCAGGATTTGCCATGGTGCGGCCGCCTGAGTCGCGGTGACTACGAGACCATCACGATCGCGAGTGAGCGGCTGGTGCCCATGAGCGTTGTGGCGGATAACGGTGAGCCCCGATTCCCATTACCGGGAGCAGCAGGCCAATCGGTGCCGCTGATTGCCTATCACTCCCGGGGCTTTTTGCAGTCTGCTATTGAGGCGCACCTGTCCCGTAGCAAGGAGTCTGTAAATCTTTTACCGCTCAATGAAAACACTCAGTCGGCAAGTATCAAGGCACTGGTGAAACAGGGCTATGGAATGGGCTGGCTGCCCGGCCGGATGACGGAAAAGAGCGAGCAGTTCGGTAGCCTGACCCGAGCTGGCGATGAACGCTGGGATGTGCCGCTGGAAATCCGCTTGATTCGATTGCGGGAGCCCCGTTCAGAAGACCTATTAACCCTCTGGAAAACACTGGAAGACCAACATGCCTGATACCGACTTGCTCTCTCTTCAGATTGATCACGTGGGCATTTTGCAGAGCCGCTACGAACAGGTTCTGGAGGATCACGGATACGACGGCCTGCTAATTAGCTCTGGTGCAGCGCCCATGTGTTATGGCGATGATCAGTCCTGGCACTTTCAGGGCTATGGACCTTTCCTGCACTGGACAGGGCTTGCTGGCTTTGAGCACGCCTGGCTGCTGATTCGCAAAGGCAAGAAACCACAGCTTTCATTACATCAACCCGTTGATTTCTGGCATGCCAGCCTGGAAGTCTCGCAGGAGCCGTGGCTGGAAAAGTTCGATCTACGCTTCAGTGAAAGCCCGTCGGCGCCTGAGCTGGAAGGAATAAGCCAGCTAGCAGTTATTGGTGATCCCGCTTTGCTTGCGGGCTTGCCCGGAGACGAAAACCCGGGCGCGCTGTGCAATGCGCTAGACGAAACCCGGGTGCACAAAACTGCCTACGAGATAGCCTGTCTTGCCCAGGCCAATAAACTGGCAATCGCAGGTCACCATGCAGCCCGCGATGCCTTTCTGGCGGGAGCTAGTGAATTTGAAATCAACCTGGCCTATCAGCGTGCGACTCAACAGCGCGAGGTAGATGCGCCCTATAACAGCATTATTGGTGTGAACGGGCATGCGGGCATCCTGCACTACCAGTATTACGACACGGCAGCACCGGCTAAATCCCGTAGCCTGCTGATTGATGCGGGCGTGCGTTATCGGGGCTATTGTTCTGATATAACGCGCACCACTGCAGGTGTGGGGGAAGGGCGATTTGCGGCACTTGTGCATGGGCTTGAGCAATTGCAGTTCCGGCTTTGCAAGATGGTAGCTCCGGGTGTTGATTACCTGGACATACACCGGAAAACCCACTTCGGCATTGCTGCACTATTGAGTGCCGCCGGGCTGGTGGAGGGTTTGAGCGATGAGGAACAGGTTTCAGAAGGCATAACCCGAGCCTTTTTCCCCCACGGAATTGGTCATTTCCTGGGCGTACAGGTGCACGATGTTGCTGGTAAGCCGGTAGCGCCGCCTGACGATGCGCCTTTTTTGCGCCTGACGCGCACGTTGGAGGCGGGCATGGTAGTAACCATTGAACCTGGTCTGTACTTCATTCCCTCCTTGCTGGCGCCGATACTTTCTGGGCCACTGGGGCATCACATTAACCGCTCCCTGCTTGATGAATTGCAGGGCTGTGGTGGCATACGCATAGAAGACAACGTGGTGGTGACCGAATCAGGTTATCGAAACCTTACCCGGGAGGTCGAAGCCTGAAACATCCTGTTGCACAAAATTAACACAACAAGCTTGCAATCTTTGATGCTAATGATAATAATTGTCATTAACTTTAGTGTTGATGGTGAGATTGCATTATGTACGTATGCCTATGCCACGGAGTGACAGACAGAGACATCCGCGCAGCCGCAGAAAATGGTGTTTCCTCCATGCGCCAGCTTGGTAAAGAGCTGGGCGTAGGCACCCAGTGCGGGCGCTGCGCCAGCATGGCGCGGGGCATACTGCGCGAAAGCCGCTCACCGGATTACCTGGCTCTTGCGAACATGTTGGCAAGCCCCGCCTGACACCTTGAGCGTTTATTTCCTTTCCGCAATTTTGTAATGCGCCCTAACGCGCTATCCTTGTCGGGTGACGAGAGAGTTATTCAAACAGAGCGTTGAGAGCTCACCGAACCCGAATCAACCAGCCAGGCAGACCTTTCGACAGTGAAAGGCGAAGTAGCCGGCTGAGATCAAGGAGTGCTGCAATGAAAGGCGACAAAAAAGTCATCCAGTATTTGAATAAAGTTCTTGCCAACGAACTGACGGCCATCAACCAGTATTTCCTGCACTCGCGCATGTACAAGGATTGGGGCATTACCAAGCTCGCTGCCAAGGAATACGAAGAGTCCATCGATGAGATGAAACACGCTGATCAGTTGATTGAGCGCATCCTGTTCCTGGAAGGCCTGCCCAACCTGCAAGATCTGAACAAGCTCATGATCGGCGAGAACGTTGAGGAGATGATTGCCTGTGACCTCAAAATCGAACACATCGCCCATGTTGATCTGAAAGAAGCCATTGCTTACTGCGAAGAAGTTCAGGATTACACCAGTCGTCAGTTGTTCCGCAGTATCCTCGATAGCGAAGAAGAGCACATTGACTGGCTGGAAACCCAGCTTGAGATGATCAACCAGATGGGCATTCAAAACTATATTCAACTTCAGTCTTCTGCTTCGGAGTAAATCAGACAATGGATTTGTCCTGTTTTAAAGCCTATGACCTGCGCGGCAGTGTGCCAGAGCAATTGAATCCTGCTCTGGCAGAGCGCATAGGGCGAGCCTACGTGGAAGTCACCGGCGCCAGGAAGGTCATTGTTGGATACGACATTCGCCTCTCAAGCCACGAAATCACCGAAGCCTTGAGCTCGGGCCTGATGGCGGCAGGTGCGGACGTATTTGATATCGGCTTGTGCGGCACGGAGCACGTGTACTTTGCTACCAACCATTATGGAATGGACGGTGGCATTATGGTTACCGCCAGCCACAACCCCAAAAATCACAACGGAATGAAAATGGTTGGGCCGGGATCCCGCCCTATCAGTTCTGATAATGGCCTGAACGACATTCGCGACAGGGTGCTCGAACCCTTCGGGGATGCACCGGTGCAAGGGCGATATGAGCCACTGGAAGTCACCAGTGCCTACATAGATCATCTTTTGGGATATGTGGATGCCGCAGCTCTGAAACCCATGAAAATTGTCGTCAACGCCGGCAACGGTGGTGCTGGGTTGGTGATCGACCAACTCGAAAAGCACTTGCCCTTCGAATTCATCAAGGTGCACCACCAGCCAGACGGCAACTTCCCTAACGGCGTTCCAAACCCCATCCTCGAAGAAAACCGCGCGGCTACAGCCGACGCAGTCATCGAGCATGGTGCCGCCATGGGTATCGCCTGGGACGGCGATTTCGACCGCTGCTTCTTCTTCGACGAAAACGGCCGTTTTATTGAGGGCTATTACATAGTCGGCCTGCTGGCAGATCAGTTCCTGCGCAAAACCGGCCCCGGCAAAGTCATCCACGACCCGAGGTTGATCTGGAACACCCAGGACCTGGTAGAAGCCGCCGGCGGCGAAGCCATTGAAAGCAAAACCGGCCACGCCTTCATCAAACAGCGCATGCGCGACGAAGATGCCGTATACGGCGGGGAAATGAGCGCCCACCACTACTTCCGAGACTTCGCCTACTGCGACAGCGGCATGATCCCCTGGCTACTGCTAGCCGAGCGCCTGTGCCAGTCCGGCAAGCCGTTCTCATCCCTCATTGACGCCCGAATCGAAGCCTACCCGGCCAGCGGCGAAATCAACCGCACCATCGATAACCCGCCCAAGGTAATCGCTGCGATTGAAGAAAAATACGGCGCCGACGCAAAAAGCGTTAGCTACGTAGACGGCCTGAGCGTTGAGTTCGACAACTGGCGCTTCAACCTGCGCATGTCCAACACCGAGCCCGTCGTTCGCTTGAACGTGGAATCCCGTGCTGACATACCGCTGATGAAGGCTAAAACTGAAGAGCTGCTTGCAGAAATGGAGCGGTTGAATAAATAAAGGCGAGGGGGGTAGTGGAAAGCTATTCCTGAGTTGGGGTCGGGGTGCCGGCACCCCGGCGAACTCCAAAACTAAAGAAAAATCATAGCCAATCGTTCAGCATAATCCCAAGCCCAAACCGCTCAATCCGGTGGTTGTAGTCAATCAGGCTCTCTCCATAGCCATTGTAATACTGGAAAAACCCCTTAATCGTATCCCCCAATGGGAAGCTGTAACCAAACTCCACCGACGTATGGTTATCTGAACGCAAATTGTTCATCAGTTGCAGCGAAAACGTCCGATCCTCCGCAAGCTTGTAAACCATATTGTAGGTCGCGTAGCCCAGATACTTCTCAATGTCTGCGTTATCATTCTCGCTGCTGCTCTCCGGAATCCGGTACCAGGGTTTTACCGCAAACAGCCAGCGATCGTAAGTAACGGCAGCACCCGCCACAATCCGGTTCCAGCTCCGCGACCGGGGCTCCGACTGGCCGTTGGACTGATGGTTGAGGCCAATCGTCAAACCGCTAAGCGTCACCCCGCCCATATTCCAGTTGGTCTGGTGCCGAAGAAAAATCTCAGGCTCGTAGTTGGTCTCACGAAAAGGTGCAGACTCATCCTGATTGTAGACCTGCCAGAAAGAGCGCTGGGTATACCCGAACCATAATGTGGTGCGCTTATCCAGCCAGCCTGTCAGCATTGGTACCTTGAAACTGATCTGATACTTGGCTTCCTCGTTCTCAAGCCCGTAATCATAACCAGTTGTACCCAGCCTGGGGCTTGTTGGTGTCGGGTTGGGATTATCGACCCAGGTGATCGGCATGATGTACGTGGGGCGATGACTGATGAAGCTGCCGGAGAACGAAAACAAAGCCCTCTCAGCGGTTAGAGACTGATCCACTATATTGGTCATCACCCCGCTGTCGGGATCATCCTCGTCAATGACCTCAGCTAATCGTTCCTGACTTTCCCTGTTCGGGGCCAGTGTGTCGGCTGCCTGCTCGGCTTTTTCAACAGCCTGCTCACTTGCCTGCGTACGGGCTGCCTTTGGGTCGTTAAAAGAGTCATAACAGGCCAAACGCTGAACGCCATCCTGAATCAGGGGGCATTCATCAGAAGAGGTAGCCTGTCGGTTCTCTGCGGGAGTGGGTTCCTGGGCAATCGCCACTGCTGGCCACAAAACCAAAAGTATGGCGGTCTTCAGAACCTGGTTGGGGCGTTTGTACATCCTTCTAATCTCTCTATGCTGCATTGAGGCTGAGCCATGTGCTGGCGATACCGTAAACCCAGACACCCAGCAGGGTAAGGGCGAGTAAGAAGAAAACAATTTTATGCCGGAACTGGTTCGCGGCGCTCACTGCCACTACCCAGCGCAGGTACATAAGGCCAATAAAGCTGATGAAAACACCGAGGCTTGCAAGAGCGGGTATCAGCAGCCACGCCGGATTGATACTATGGCCGGTGTCTGTCTGACTCGAGAACCAGCCCATAGATATCAGCAGCACTGCCAAGGCGCTGAACTCTGTAATCAGCAGCGCTTTGCGCAGGGGATGTGGGGAGGGTTTCTCCGGGTTATTCATGGGTCGGATCCTGGAAGTTCTGAGTAAGCTGCGACATGGTAACCGGATGGCCCGAAAGAGTCTCCACGCTTACGAAATGGCAATAAAAATGGTGGAAATCAATTTATGATTTTGCTATTCGGTTTTTTTGCCGGGATTCAGTCGCTATAATGCGGCAACCAAAAGATTATAACGCTCAAATGCGAGGTGCATTGTGAAGATGAAGAGAGTCCTGGCTGTCGTACTGCTTGGTTTCGGCATTACTGCCGGTGCCGTCATGGCAAGTGTTGATGATGAAATCCGCGCGCGCATTCAGCCGGTTGGCGAAGTGTGTCTGCAGGGTGAAGAGTGTGGCGAAGCCGCAGCCGCTACCCAAACGGCCAGTGCTGGACCTCGCTCAGGCAGCGAAGTTTATAACGCCGTATGCATGGCCTGCCATACCACAGGTGCAGCAGGTGCGCCGGTCATTGGTGATTCTGCAGCCTGGGCGCCGCGTATAGCTCAAGGCATGGAAACACTGTTCAACCACTCTCTTAACGGCTTCAATGCCATGCCCGCCAAAGGCGGCTGTGCAAGCTGCGCTGATGAGGAAATCACGGCTGCTGTGGAACACATGGTGGCAGAGAGCCAGTAATTCCTGCGCTCACACCCTAAAAAACCCCGCGTCTGCGGGGTTTTTGCATTTTATAGCCCCAAATCACCAAGCAGGGCGCTCAGGGTTGCCTTGCCTTTTTTCTGGTTGGCTTCAACATCCAGATCTCCCGTACCCTCCCAGCGCACGTCGTCCGGGGGAAGTTCATCCAGAAACCGGCTGGGAATAGTCTCGATCTTTTCGCCGTACTGCCTGCGTTGGGCGGCGTATGTCAGGGTCAGGGTTTCTTTTGCGCGGGTAATGCCCACGTACATCAGGCGTCGCTCTTCTTCTACGTTGCCTTCTTCAATGCTGGAACGGTGGGGCAGGATTTCTTCTTCCAGCCCCAGAATAAACACATGGGGAAACTCCAGCCCCTTGGAGGCGTGGAGTGTTAGCAGTTGCACCTTGTCGCTGTCATCCTCTTCTTCCCGCTGCTCCATCATATCGCGCAGAATCAGTTTGGTGATGGCATCCTCTATGCCCAACTCATCGGCGGTGCCTTTGCCGTCCTCCAGCATGCGCTGGATTGACTCCACCAGATACCAGATGTTCTCCATGCGGCGCTCCGCCTGTTTGGGCGTGCCGGAGTGCTGATGCAGCCATTCCTCGTACTCGATATCCGTGAATAGCTGCTTGATCACGGGCACCGGGTTTTCGCTGTGCAGGCGCTCGCAGGTGACATCCACCCAGTGAGCAAACCGGCGCAGGCGATCCAGGCCTTTCTCGGTTACGTGGGATTCCGCGCCCATGTCACCCAGGGATTTAAACAGACTGACGTTGCGCGCACGGGCATAGTGGCTGAGCTGTTCAAGGGTGCGCGGGCCGATTTCACGTCGTGGTACGTTTACTACGCGGAGGAATGCAGCATCATCATCCGGATTGATCAGCAGACGCAAATAAGACATGGCGTCTTTGATCTCGTTTTTCGAGAAAAACGATTGCCCCCCCGAGATGTGATAGGGAATCTGGTAGGCCTGTAGTTTCATTTCCAACAGACGAGCCTGATGGTTGCCCCGATAAAGCACTGCAAAATCCTTGAACGCCAGACCCTTTTTCAGCTTCTGGTCGAGAATTTCTGTGGCCACCCTTTCAGTTTCTGCGTCTTCATTCCGGCACCGCACAATACGGATTTCGTCGCCGATGGTGTGGTCGCTCCAAAGGGCTTTTTCGAATACGTGTGGGTTGTTGGCGATAACCGTGTTGGCGGCCCGCAGAATGCGCGATGTAGAACGATAGTTCTGCTCAAGCTTTACAATCTTCAGGCTCGGAAAGTCTTCTTTAAGTTGAGCCAGGTTTTCTGGTCGCGCCCCTCGCCAGGCGTATATCGACTGGTCATCATCACCAACAACAGTAAATGCTGCACGCTCGGCAACCAGCATTCTCACCAGCTCGTACTGGCAAATGTTCGTGTCCTGGTATTCGTCCACCAGCATGTAACGTATTTTCTTGCGCCACTTCGCCAGGATTTCCGGGCTGTTTCGGAAGAGTTGCACTGGCAAAAGAATCAGATCGTCAAAATCAACCGCGTTGTATGCCTTCAGGTACTCGTTATAATGCTTGTACACGATGGCAATGCGCTGCTCCCGCTCATCTGCAGCTTTGCTGTAGGCTTCAGCTGGCCCGCGTAAGGCGTTTTTCCAGGACGATATGGTCATCTGCACTTCGTTAAGCTCGTCGCCTGCATCGGCGCTGGCTTCCCGAAGCATCAGATCCCGTATCAGGGCTTTGGCATCTTCTGCATCGAAAATGGAAAAACCGGGGTGGTAGCCCAGGTGAGCATGCTCCTCCCGGATCATGTTCAGACCGAGGTTGTGGAAGGTGGATACAATCAGCCCGCGGGCCAGTTTGCGGTCGACGATCCGGCCTACCCGCTCTTTCATCTCGCGAGCTGCCTTGTTGGTGAAGGTGACAGCGGCAATGTGGCGCCCCGGAATGCCAAGGTGCTCTATCAGGTAGGCGATTTTGCGGGTGATTACGCTGGTCTTCCCGCTGCCTGCACCAGCCAGCACCAGCAGAGGGCCATCGGTGTAGCGGACTGCTTCATTTTGTCGCGGGTTGAGTTTGTTCACGAATACATTGCCAGAATGGTTTGAGACGGGGGTGTTCTCTCACTAGGACATTAGTCTACACCAGCCAGACTTTCTGTACCTTGTCGATCTATCAGCTATTCTTTTTAACAGAACAGGATTGTTGTTCACGCACCCATGGACTCTGCTTAATGACCTTGCCACTGGAAACTGTCGAACATGACCAGCTTCGTCTTCTGGTCTTGACGCCGGATTATACCGATTTTCTCTGGCTCAATGCGCTGCTGGCGGATGAACCGGAGATCCACGCGGATTCAACCTGGTGTCCGGAGCTTATGGATTGCGACGATCTTATTCGCAATGCAAAGTTCGATGTTCTCGTTTGGGACTGTGCGTTCCACGGTGGCTCAGAAATCGCATTTTTGCAGTACCTGGCTGTTGCCAGCGGCGACAGACCCATACTGGCAATGGGTGCGGAAACATCCCGTGAGCGCGCGGCAAGCATGATGTCCAGTGGGGCATCCGATTATTTGAGTCGTCAGGAACTTGATTCCTGGAATTTTCGCCGCGCAGTAAAATGCCTCTGGTATCGGGAACAGTTGGCAAACTCCGCCCACAGCCTGCTGGGTCGAGGGGTAGCAAGTGGGTTCATTAACCGGGATTTGTTCTTTGACAGGCTGCAGCAAGCGCTACACAGGGCTCAGCGAGGGAACTATCGGCTGGCGCTTTTGCATCTTAATATCGATGATTTCCGCAGTATTAATGAGTCCTTTGGCTACCAGAAAAGTGATCAGCTGATGATCAAAGTGGCCGCCAAGGTTCGACAGGCATTGCGCCGTGTGGATTCCCTGATGCGCATTGGTGGTGACGAACTGGCCATTATTGTTGAGAAACTGGAAGATACCCTGGATATCACCCAGATTATTCGCAAGATTGTGCAGGTGCTGGATGAGCCAATATCGATAGATAGCCAGAGTGTGGTTGTCAGTGCCAGCCTGGGTGTGGCGACCTATCCGGAGTCCGGAGATAGCCCTGAAAATCTCATGCGCCGGGCAAACCGGGCAATGTTCGAGGCCAAGCGTGACCCGGGCAGCAGTTATCGTTTCTACGACCGGCAGTTACACATTTCAGCCGGCTACCAGCTCAGGTTGGAAGCAGACCTTCGTAATGCGCTCCGGGGTAATGAACTGGAGCTGTATTATCAGCCAAGAATCGATCTGGCCACTAATGAGGTGCGCGGCGTTGAGTGCCTGTTGCGCTGGAATCACCCGGAGCGAGGGCTGGTGGGGCCAGATGAATTTATACCTGTTGCCGAACGCAGTGGGTTGATCGTTCCGATTGGCTATTGGGTGATTGAACAGGCCTGCAAACGCTTGCAGGAGTCTGCAGAAATCGGTTATCCAGGGCTGGTGTTTGCGGTGAATCTTTCATTCCGCCAGTTCCATGACCGCAAGATGACGGAAACCATATTCCGCATTATCTTCAATGCCAACGTGGATACCAGTTTGCTGGAGTTGGAATTGACCGAAAGCGCCATGATGCACGACCCGGAGTACGCGCAACGCTGCCTGCGGGAGCTTAACCAGCTGGGCGTCAGTTTTGCGCTGGACGATTTTGGCACTGGCTACTCCTCTCTCAGCAACCTTCAGCACCTGCCAATCTCGCTGGTGAAAATCGATAAATCATTTGTGCAGGCGCTCGGTAAATCTGCTGATGCCGAGCACATTATCCGCGCGATTATCAGCCTGGCTCATAGCCTCCAGATCAGTGTGGTGGCTGAAGGTGTCGAGACAGAAGGCCAGCTTGAGTTTCTGCGCCAGCAGCACTGTGATGAAATTCAGGGATACTATTATGCCCGCCCCATGCCCTGGGCTGACCTTGTGCAATTCCTGAACAAGCGTGGCGAGTCCGCTTGCCTGCAACTGTAAGCCGCTGTACCTTTGCTGCTTTATCAGAAACGCATCACAGAGGTTGCATGAACAGTATCTCCAGGCGCATAGCTGACGAACTCGGCGTACGCGAGCAACAGGTTAATGCCACCGTCGCCCTGCTGGACGAAGGTTCCACCGTTCCGTTTATTGCCCGCTACCGTAAAGAGGTGACGGGTTCTCTGGATGACAGCCAGTTGCGGTCGCTTGAAGAGCGCCTGCGCTATCTCCGGGAACTGGAAGACCGCCGCAGCACCATCCTCAAGAGCATTGAAGAACAGGGCAAGCTGACCGACGAACTGCGCAGTAGCATTGAAAGTGCGGATGCAAAGAACCGGCTGGAAGACCTGTACCTTCCTTACAAGCCAAAACGCCGTACCAAGGCTCAGATTGCCCGGGAGGCAGGCCTTGAACCTCTGGCCGACGCCCTTTACGGCGATCCCACCCTTGAGCCGGAAGCAACCGCTGAAGGCTATATCAATGCTGATGCCGGTGTTGCAGACACCAAAGCCGCGCTCGATGGCGCCCGCTTTATCCTGATGGAGCGCTTCGCCGAAGATGCAGAACTTTTGGGTGAACTGCGTGACCTCATCTGGAATCAAGGCCAGTTAAAGGTCACCGTGATTGAGGGTAAGGAGAACGAAGGTGCCAAGTTCCGTGATTACTTCGATCATGTAGAGCCTTTGAAAAAGGTGCCTTCACACCGGGCGCTGGCCATACTTCGTGGTCGCAACGAAGGCGTTCTCACCTATAACCTGGTTGTAGGCGATGTGGAGGATGACCGTCGCCAGCCGCATCCAGCGGAGCAGCGGATTGCCGCGCGCTGGAATATCCGCGATAACGGCCGCGCTGCCGATAAATGGCTGTCAGACGTTGTGCGCTGGACCTGGCGGGTAAAGCTGTCCACACAAATCGAGACAGATCTCATGACCCAGGTACGTGAAGCGGCTGAAACCGAAGCCATCAACGTATTTGCTGCCAACCTGAAAGATTTGCTGTTGCTGGCGCCTGCTGGGCCCCGTCCGACCCTTGGCCTGGACCCCGGGTTACGCACCGGCGTTAAGGTCGCCATCATTGATGGTACTGGCCAGGTGGCAGGGCATGGGGCTATCTTCCCCCATGCGCCCAAGAACCAGTGGGACAGCTCCATTGAGAAACTCGCGGCCTGGTGTCGTGAATACAAAATTGAGTTGGTGGCCATCGGTAATGGCACAGCCTCCCGTGAAACCGAAAAGCTGGTGGCTGATCTCAGCAAGCGCTATCCGGAGCTCAAGCTGGCGCGAATAGTTGTAAGTGAGTCCGGTGCTTCTATTTATTCCGCTTCAGAGTTTGCCTCCAAAGAACTGCCTGACCTGGATGTGACCATCCGTGGTGCTGTTTCCATCGCCAGACGGTTGCAGGACCCACTGGCCGAGCTGGTAAAAATTGAACCCAAGTCCATTGGTGTTGGTCAGTATCAGCACGACGTATCCCAGGTTCAGCTTTCCCGTAGCCTGGATGCCGTTGTTGAAGATTGCGTTAACGGTGTTGGTGTTGATTTGAATACGGCCTCTACGCCTTTGTTGGCGCGAGTGTCAGGACTGAATCAGACCATTGCGCAGAACATCATCGAATACCGCAACCAGAACGGCATGTTCCGCAACCGCAAGCAGCTGCTGAAAGTACCCCGCCTTGGCGCACGCACGTTCGAGCAGGCCGCAGGCTTTCTGCGTATTGCCAGCGGTGAGAACCCGCTGGACCGCTCATCTGTGCACCCGGAAGCATACGGGGTGGTTGAGCGCATCGCGGCAAAGAACAATCGGAAAGTTGAGAATATTGTTGGGGATTCCGCGTTTCTGCGTGGTCTGAATCCCCAGGATTACGTAACAGATCAGTTCGGTGTGCCGACCATTCGGGATATTCTCTCCGAGCTTGAAAAGCCTGGTCGCGATCCGCGCCCCGAATTCCGTTCCGCAAGCTTTGAAGAAGGCGTGGAAACACTGGGTGATCTCGTGCCAGGCATGATTCTGGAAGGTTCTGTTACCAACGTGACCAATTTTGGGGCGTTTGTAGACATTGGCGTCCATCAGGACGGGCTGGTGCATATATCGGCACTTTCCCATACCTTTATCAAAGACCCCCGGGAAGTCGTCAAAGCCGGGGACATTGTTAAGGTCAAAGTGATGGAAGTGGATATCCCCCGTAAACGGATCGCCCTGTCCATGCGGATGGACGACCAGCCAGGTGAAAAGGCAGATTCGAAACGCTCGGCTTCGGGCAAGTCCGCTGATAATCGTGGCGGTCAGTCGGCAGGTCGTTCTGCGCCGCAGGGTCAGAATAAAAATGCAGGTTCGGGTGCCGGGCAGAGTGCCATGGGAGGCGCACTGGCCCAGGCATTTGCATCGGCTCGCAAAGACAAGCGTTAAGCCGTTTCAACTATTTCCAACAGCCGGCACCGCCCACAAGGCACAGCCGGTTGCAGCAGGAGTCAATCATGGCCGAATCCCGCCACTCTGTATTCCGCCAGTTCGCAGCCAGCGACTGGAACGGATTTCTGAAAGGGGTAGAGAAAGAAGGTTTGCGCGTTGACCGCAACGGTTTCATTGCACAAACACCACATCCGGAGGCCCTGGGCTCTGCGCTAACGCATCCGAGCATTACAACGGACTATTCCGAAGCCTTGCTGGAACTTATAACGCCTGTGTGCAGCAGCACGTCCGAGATGATGGAGTCTCTTCGCAATACCCATCGGTTCGTACAACAGAACCTGGGCGATGAGGTTTTTTGGCCGGCCAGCATGCCTTGCGAGCTAAATGGCGACGCCAGTATCCCTATTGCGGAATATGGCTCGTCCAATACCGGCCGGATGAAGCATGTATATCGTCAGGGGTTGGCAGTGCGGTACGGGCGCATGATGCAAAGCATCGCCGGCACCCACTACAACCTCTCGTTACCTGACAGCTTTATGGAAATCTGGCAGCGCGCGCTGGGTGACCAGCAAAGCATGAAAGACTTCAAGTCTGATCAGTATTTTTGGCTGATTCGCAATTTTCGCCGTAGAAGCTGGATGCTGATGCTTTTGTTCGGTGCCTCGCCGGCCCTGGATGCGAGTTTTGTAGACGGAGTCCGTCATGACCTGACCCGGCTGGGTGAGCGGAGCTGGTTTGGCGAAAATGCCACCTCCCTGCGCATGAGCGATCTGGGATACCACAACAACGCCCAGTCGTCGTTGAATATCTGTTTCAACAAGCTCAGCACCTATACCCAGACATTGGATAGAGCCATTCACACCAATTGGCCGGCTTATGAGGCGATTGGTACTCAGCGTGATGGCGAGTTTATTCAAATCAACACCAGCATTTTGCAGATTGAGAATGAGTACTACAGTGCGGTGCGCCCCAAGCGTACTGCCCGAAGTGGAGAGAAGCCGATTCACGCGCTGGAATCCCGTGGTGTGGAATACATCGAGGTGCGCTGTCTGGATCTCGACCCATTCTCTCCAGTAGGGGTCAGTGAGGCTCAGGTCGACTTCCTTGATCTCTTCCTGCTGGACTGTCTGCTATCCGAGTCGCCGCGTATCGGTGATGAGGAGTGCATCATGTTGGATGACAACTACAAAGATGTTGTCGCTAAAGGGCGAGATCATGCGCTAACGCTTTGTCAGGCTGGCAAGCGTACGCCTATTGGTGATGCTGCAACGGCAATACTGGATGGCCTTGAGCCGTTGGCAGAAATACTGGACGGCTGGAGTGGCGGAGAGGTTTACCGCAAGGCTCTTTCAGCCCAGAGAGGTGTTCTGTCGGGTGATGGCCAGGTGCCGTCTGCCAGGGTTGTTGATGCGATGCAGGCGTCTGGGCTTGGCCACCGGGACTGGACAATGGAGATGGCGCTCAAACACCAGAATACACTTCGCAAGGAAGGCATGGACGCTGCTGTAAATGCTTCATTTATTGCCGCGGCCAAGGACTCGCTGGCGCAGCAACAACAGATTGAAGCGTCAGACACCATGGCGTTCAGTGATTTTCTGGAGCAGTATCTGCGCTCCTGACCGGAATAGGCTATTGTTTTGAATCAGGCGGATTTTACAGAATTGTAAAATCCGCGGGCCTGCTTCACAGAAGGTGTGCAAATGTTTGTCACTTTCTGACGCTGGTGCTAAATTCATTAGCATTGGCTTAAGGGAGAATTGGCATGGCAAGGGATATAAAGCTCGGCTGGGATGTTGAGGCGCTGAACAAAGCCTATCGTCAGGGGTATATGGCAGCGTCCATGGGAATGGATAAAACCCGTTGCCCCTATCGTGGCGAAGTTGTTGTAGCCGCCTGGGAGTCTGGTTGGGAGGATGCCGGTGAGGTTATCCAGGAAGAAAACGCCAACGTGGATAGTGGCCTGTATTCCCGGATTGCCTGAAGCGCACTGGTCCCGTGCCAGTTCGCGCTTTACTTTTACTATTTCTGTACAACAAATTCCGTAAACAGCACGCCGGTAATAGCCTCACCGGTTTGCTGCTCTTCCAGTACCCCGTTTATTCTTGATTTAGCTTCTTCCCGTAGTGCCTGCTGGCCGTCCATGGTGGTCAGCTTATCCGTATCTGTCTGTTCACCAAAAAGCATCACAAGCTCATGCCGAAGCCGTGGCATGTGCGCTTCTACTGCGGGTCGAGTTGTCTGCTGAGAGGCCCTGAGGCTTACCGCTGCCTTCAGATAGGTCAGCTTGCCACCCGGGCTGCCAACGTGGGTTACAAACGGTGGATCCATGGCAATATAATCGGTGATACCCGCTTTGTCTGTGGCGTCCCCTTCTCCATTGGCAGCTTCTTCAGCTGAGGCTGTAGAACATACTGAAAACAGTAGGAAGATACTGAGTAGAACGAATTTTGGCTGAGGTGTCATAGGCTTGCAGTTCGTTATGGTTTAGGGTTTAGTGACAAAATCAGCAGCGTTTCCGCCGGATAATCCGAGAATAGCAGGCCGGACAACGTATTTGTGTAAAACTGAGGAAACTTTGTGAAAGTAAGAGCAATCTTTGCACTCGTTTTTATTGTCTGCGCCGGGTTGTTGGGTGTGGCGTTTTATATGGAGCACGTAATGGGGCTTGAGCCCTGTCCTTTGTGTTGGCTCCAGCGCTTTGGCTTTATGGGTGTGGGTCTGGTGAGCTTGCTGGCGGCGTTACATGGCCCCGGAGAAGTGGGGGTGCGTGTATACGGCTTGCTGTTGGCAGTAACGGCAGGTGCCGGGTTGGGCGTGGCGGGTCGACAGTTGTGGCTGCAGAACTTGCCTGCTGATCAGGTGCCTGCCTGTGGTCCCTCTGTGGACTATATGCTTGAGGTGCTGCCGTTTATGGAAGTCTTGTCTACGGCTCTCAAAGGCACAGGAGACTGCGCCGCCGTGGTTTGGCGCTTCCTTGGTTTGAGCATTCCGGGATGGAGCGCTGTGTTTTTCGTCCTGTTGGTGATTATGGGTCTGACGATGCTCTTTCACCGGGGTCGCGTGAAAAACTGGCTGGTGGGCTGAAACGGTTGCGAGCGGCAGCCAGCATGGGGTAACTTGACGTGGACTTAACCAATATCAGCGCCGGGGCTGAATGTCAGGATTTCCAAGCGGAGAGCAGGTGTCATGTTGGAAAATTGCCGAAATGCCAGGGAGCGCTGGGGTGGTGTCAGCGAACTTATTGACCGCTGGCTCAAGGATCGTCAGGAGTTGCTGGTTCATTACTGCGAGTTGTCCGGAGAAAGCGACTTCTCGCAAACAGAAGCCCTGAAGCAAAAGTTTGTCCGCTTGTGTGAAGTATTGGTGGACTATGTTTCGACCGGTCACTTTGAAATATACGAGCAGCTCGTCAGGGAGGCCCGAGAGTTCAATGATGGAGGTCTGGAGTTGGCCGGCAAGGTATACCCCCGTATTGAGCAAACCACAGAAGTAGCGCTCAATTTTAACGATCAGCTGGGGGAGGGTGATTTATCCGAACAGGACATCGCTGCCCTTTTTGAGCAGCTTTCTCATCTGGGCGAAACGCTGGAAAGCCGGTTTGAAATGGAAGACTTCCTGATACAGCATCTCCACACGGTGCATGCAGACAAAGTAGCATCGGCCTGATTTGATCAGGTAATAGAAAGGGATAAAAAAAGCCTCAGTAGCGTTAGCGCTCTGAGGCTTTTTTGTGGCTTCAGCCCAGCTGAAGACGGCTTGCCATATTACTCGGAAGCAGAGTCTTCTTCGCTTTCATCCGGGTTAATGGCCAGTAGCTCCACATCGAACACCAAGGTCTCGTTGGGGCCGATTGCGCGGCTTCCGCCCGGGCCGTAAGCCAGGTCAGAAGGGATATACAGCTTGTAGCGGGCACCTTCGCTCATTAGCTGCAGGCCTTCGGTCCATCCGGGAATGACCTGGTTCAGACCAAAGGTCACAGGCTCGCCCCGCTCACGGGAACTATCAAAAACCTCACCAGAGAGCAGTTCGCCGGTGTAGTGCACTTGCACCATATCGGTTGCGCCTGGTTTTGTGCCATTGCCTTCTTCCAGAATTTCGTACTGAAGGCCGGATTCGGTTGTTTCGATGCCGTCGCGCTCAGCATTTTCGGCAAGGAAGGTATCGCCGGCTTCGCGGTTTTTCTGGGCCAGCTCTTCAATTTGCTTGCTCTGCTCTTCCTGCAGTGTCTGCTGGTACTCCATCAGCGCTTGCTGGATTTCTTCGCGGCTCATGCGCTTCGCTTCTTCATCGCCAGCGTGTCCATGCTGAATACCCTGGAGGAATTGATCCATTTGCAGGCTGGGCAGGTCATTGCCCATGCGCTCGCCCAGCACCAGGCCCATGCCGTAGCTGACTTTCTGGTCGGTGGATTCCAGCTGTGGGTCCGCCGGAGTTTCAGGAGGCGTTGAGCAGCCGGCAACCAAGCCGGTTATCGCCAATGCAAGCAGCGTCTTTTTCATTACATCATCCTTTTGGGTTGTGACAGTTTTGTGGCGCAGTGGGCAGCGGCCCAGCAGTTGTGCTTAATCAGGTGAGAAAAGGTAGCGGGTTCTGGGCGCAGATTCCACTGAACATATGTTAAGGCGCTACAGATTGTTCTTTGTTGGAGCCTGTAGGCCCTCAACTTTCATTGTTAACAGCGCCAGGAGGGCTCAGAGAGAAGGGCGCGCTGTAAGGAGATTGCCAGTCGGTCTCAGGATTGGAGATTCTCGATGGTGATCTTTGCTTGTCTATTCTTTCAATGGCCAGTGTGTTCCAGGGACCCTGTTCCGGTGGTTGGTCGGCGTAATGCCAATTGCCATCGGTATCCTTCCACTTGAATACAATGTCGGGGCCTTCTGTTGGTATTGGAGAGGGAACCAGGCCTTCAAATGCAGGTATTCCTGACTGCGTTTCTTTGGCGACAGGCTCCGATGCTTGCTCTGCTTCATTCAGGCCAAAGAACATAAGCAGCATCAGCAGCCCAAGGGCAGGGAAAGCCAGCCGGACAAGCCATTTGATCAGCATGGCTGAGTATCTCCCGAGGCAAAGGCAGACATAATGTCGCCTAACGCGTTAATTAACTGCCTGGACTCCGGAATTACACCGGGAGCCGGTGCTGCAGCGGCAAGGTTGGACTGGATGAGCTCGTCACATACGTACATGTTGCGTTGTTCCGGTTTCGGGTCCGCAAAAGACCGCCAGGCTAAAGCCAGTTCGATGCGCTCAGCCTCCAATTCAAGGCTGGCAAGGTTTGTGCGCAGGATCTTGTAGGCTATCTGCGCCTTGGGTACCGACATGCGAATGGCTCGCAAGCTGCCGGTTACACGATCGCGCCACTCTGTTACCGTAGCCTCTTCGATACCGGTATATGCCCTGCCGTTGAGTGCAAGCCATCCCGCGCATAAAATTCGTGTTACGCTCCAGCCCTCATTTTGTAAGGCCAGACACGTTTCTTGCGCCAGCGAGTGCTGCCAGAATGCCAGCGCAAAGCGCCAAAGCGGGTTGTCTGGCTCCAGGTCTGCCGGCAACTCCATGGTTTGTATAGATAAACCCTGGCTGGCTTGAAAACTGGCTGGCATGGGCAATGAACCGACTCTGACAATTTCACGTTGATTATATGACAGCATGTTAACGATAACCGATCTCAGTTTACAACGGGGTGGCGTCTGGTTGCTAGATTCTGTCGCTCTGACAGTGCAATCCGGCCAGCGCGTAGCAATTGTCGGGGCCAATGGTGCCGGTAAATCCAGTCTGTTTCAGTTATTACTGGGTCAGTTGTCACCCGAGCAGGGTAGTGTGTCACTCCCTGGCGGTACCCGTATTGCCCACATGGCGCAGGAAGTTGAAGCGACAGGGCGAAGCGCCAGAGACTTTGTTCTTGATGGCGACATTGATCTGCGCCGGCTTGAACGAGAACTTGAGCAGGCTGAAGCCCGCGGCGACGACAATGCCGTTGCGCACATCCACGGCGAGCTGGATATACATGAAGCCTGGTCAGCAGCAAGACGCGCAGAAGCCCTTTTGCGGGGCCTGGGCTTTCAGAATGAAGACGCAGACCGACCTGTATCCGCGTTTTCTGGCGGTTGGCGCATTCGCCTGAACCTTGCACAGGCGCTGATGCGCCCCTCAGACCTTCTGTTGCTTGATGAGCCCACCAACCACCTGGACCTCGATGCCTGCCTCTGGCTCGAAAACTGGCTGCGCCGCTACGATGGCACCCTGTTGTTCATATCTCACGACCGGGACTTTATGGACCGGGTTGCCACCCACGTGGTGCATTTTGATCAGCGTAAGCTGGAGGTGTATACGGGTAATTACTCCGGGTTTGAGCTTCAGCGCAGCGAAAGGCTGGCGCAACAACAAGCAGGTTTTGAAAAGCAGCAAGCGAGAATTGCGGAGATACAGCGCTTCATTGATCGCTTTAAGGCCAAGGCCACCAAAGCCCGTCAGGCGCAAAGCCGGGTTAAATCGTTGGAGCGGATGGAGAAGATTGCCCCTGCGCATATCGATTCGCCGTTCAGTTTCGAATTTCCAATGGCAGACAAAGTATCTAACCCTCTGCTATCGATCAGGCACGGGCAGGCGGGGCACGGTGACACCACCATTCTCAGCAACATCAATCTGACTCTGTTGCCGGGCAGTCGCATAGGGCTTCTGGGACCAAACGGTGCCGGTAAGTCCACCTTGATGGATGCCTTGCTGGGGCAGGGTGAGCAGGGCGGTTCAAGCACCCTGCTGTCGGGCGAGCGAACCTGCGGTGAGCATCTGGCGATAGGCTATTTTGCTCAGCACCAACTGGAATCCCTGGATCTTGATGCCAGCCCCTTTCTGCACTTGCAGCGCCTGTCCCCGAAAGCCTCTGAACAGAGCATTCGTAATTTTCTGGGTGGCTTCGATTTTCACGGAGATGAGGCGCTAAGCCCTATTCGCTCCTTCTCCGGTGGTGAAAAGGCCCGGGTGGCCCTGGCGGTTATTGCCTGGCAAAAGCCTAACCTGCTCTTGCTGGATGAGCCCACCAACCACCTTGATCTGGAAATGCGCCAGGCATTGACCATGGCCTTGCAGAACTTTGAGGGTGCCATCGTGGTGGTATCCCACGACAGGCACTTGCTGCGTAACACAGTTGATGAATTCTGGTTGGTGAATGATGGCCGCGTTGTGGAGTACCAGGGCGACCTTGAAGATTACGAAGGCTGGCTGGCAGATCGCCGAAAAGACGATACTGAAGCACCAAAGCGGCAGTCGGCCGGCACCATGAACCCTGGAGGTATTGCAGGGGCTGAGCCAGACGCTGCTGTGGGAGAAAGTGCCGACGACAGGAAAGCCCGCAAGCGTGCAGAAGCAGCCTTGCGGCAAAAACTGAGTCCATACCGCAAGCGCCAGACTGCACTGGAAAAGCAGATGGATTCCCTGAATGAGGTGCTGAGCAATCTTGAAGCGGAGCTTGCCGATCCTGCAGTGTACAGTGATGCCTCGAAAGCCCGTTTGAAGGAGTTACTGGCCAAACAGTCAGATGCGAAAGGCAAACTCGAAGACACAGAAGCAGAATGGCTGGAGGTTAGTGAAACGGTCGAGGCTATGGAAGAGGAGCTGGGAGGGTAGCTGTACCTCTCCCAGCAACAGGTTAGCCGCCCGCCAGTTCGAGTACAAAGTTCTGCTTTGCGAGATATTCCTGTTCGTTCATCAGATCGGCATAGGTGAGCGGGCGCTCATCAAACCAGCATTCCGGGAACGTCAGCAGCAGGCCGTTTTCTCTTGGCTCCAGCGTGAAGGCGGGTGGCGGCTCCAGATTTCGTGAATGCTGGATCAGCACGGCCAACCGCACAAGAATGCAGAGATGCCTGAGTCGCTCCAGATCACCGGGGTCGACCCCGTCAAAAATGGATGAGCTGAATTTGCGTCTATGGCCGCGCACCAGAATCGCCAGCTCCATTTGTGCCTGTTGTGTGAAGCCCGCCAGGTCAGAGTAGCGCAGCAGATAGGCACCATGTTTATGGTATTGGCTGTGGGAAATGGCCAGGCCAATTTCGTGCAGCCGGCAGGCCCAGCGCAGTGCCTCTTCATCGGCAGGGGTGTTCAGCCCCCAATGCTCGGCAATCTGCCCCCATGCAGCAACGGCCGTTGCCTCCACAGCAGCCCCGTGGCTCTGGTCAGCTTGATACCGCTCTTGCAGTGCTGAGATGCTGCGCTCCCGCACATCTTCATGCTTGATTCTACCGGCAATTCCGTACAACAGGCCTTCCCGAAGGGCACCGTCGGTATAGGTCATTTCCTGAATGTTAAGGGACTGGAACACACCCATGAGAATGGCAAAGCCGGCAGGGAAAATATTTTGTCGATCAGGCCGTAATCCCAATTCGCCGAGTTTTTCGACGCTGCCCATATCCACCAGTCGCCGACGCAGCTCCTCCATGGCACTCCAGGTGACGGTGCCATCGGTGATTTTCAGGGTTGCCAGTACGTTGCAAATGGCTTTGATTGAGCCGGATGCACCGACAGAGCTTTCCCATCCCACTGAGCGAAAACGCCTGCGAATTCCCAGTAGTTCCTGCTCGGCATGGGTAATAGCATTATCCATTTGCTTGCGGGTAATTCGGCCGTCGGCAAAATACCGGTTCCGGAAGGATACGCAGCCCATGTGCAGGCTTTCCAGCTCCTGGGGCTCAAAGCGTTCGCCAATTATCAGCTCGGTACTGCCGCCACCTATGTCGACCACAAGGCGCCGCCCGGCGTCGTCAGAGAGTGTGTGCGAAACCCCCAGATAGATAAGGCGAGCTTCTTCCCGCCCCGCAATGATCTCCGCCGGATAGCCCAGAACCTCCTCTGCCCGTGCGATAAACTGATTGGCATTGCGTGCCACCCGGAGCGCATTTGTACCTACAATCTGAACTCCCTCAGGGGGCGTACCGTTAAGTCGTTGGGCAAAGCGCCGCAGGCAGTCGAGGCCGCGCTGCTGGGCTTCTTCCGTCAGATAGTTGTCGGCATCAAGGCCGTCGCCCAGCTGAACTTTCTCGCCCATTCTTTCCATGGTTCGGATTTCGCCCTGTACTAGTCGGGCCACAACCATATGGAAACTGTTTGAGCCCATATCAATGGACGCAAGCATGTCTGGTTGCGCGGCCAGGTTTTCGGCGGAAGAAGTGTCCGTCACGGTGATCAGGATCCTTTGGTAAGAACTTGCGCGTACTATAAGCGATAATTCCGGGATATGTCAGTCAATACACTGTTGCGCCACAAGCGGAAAGGTGATCAATTTGATTGAGGTCAGAAGATTAGGGATTCAAGCCTGTGGATCTACTGCTTCACATACGCGGGACCAATCGCGTAAAGTAGTCGATAAAGTGATGGGGATGAAAGGGTGTTTTTCGAACAACGGCACCCCTAAAAACAGTCAACTGCGCGAGCATTCAGGTGCCGGTGTAACCGCCGAAAGCCTGGTGTAGTGCATGAATCAGGAAAATGAAATGAGCGGAAATATTGTAAACGTAACGGATGCATCTTTTGAGCAGGACGTACTTCAGTCTGACGTGCCCGTGCTGGTAGATTACTGGGCGGAGTGGTGCGGACCTTGCAAAATGATAGCGCCTGTACTCGAAGAAATTGCCGACGAATACGCTGGTAAGCTGAAAGTCTGCAAGCTCAACATCGACGAAAACGAGCAGACTCCGCCCAAGTTCAATATCCGTGGTATCCCGACCCTGATGCTGTTCAAAAACGGCAACGTCGACGCCACGAAAGTGGGCGCACTGTCCAAATCCCAGCTGGCGGCATTCCTGGACAGCAATCTCTGATTTGCATCCTGGTTGCCAAAAACCGCCCCGGAGCTATGTTCCTGGGCGGTTTTTTCGTCTAGGCAATCTTTCGCCTGCGCAGCAAGGCAGTCCGAACAGTTTCCGCAGCGACTCCGGCCAGAAGCCCGAAAAACGGGTCGGTCCATACGGTTATCACGGCTGTTATGGCGATAACCGGCCAGCAGGAGGGTTTCGCCGTCCACAGGCGCTTGGACAAGGCTAGTTCAGCGGCTGCCACGAACAACAAAGCCCCAAGACCTGCCATCGGAATCGCCGCAATCATTGCGAGGCCGCCTGGTATCAAGGCAATCAGGAGCAAACTTGTGCCCAGCAGTACCGGCGCCATGCCGGTTCGAGCGCCGAAGCGGTGGTGAGCTGCCACGCCGCCGGCTCCATGACACATGGGTAAAGCGCCGAAGGGGACCAGAAAGAGATTGGCCAGGCCGGTAGAGATGGATAGCCGGGCGGGCGTGACGCGATGGGATTGCTCACCGAAGTAATCCCCAACCACCAAAGCCGTCAGAACGATGGCGTTGGTTAACGTAAGGGCCAATTGCGGCAGGACCAGCGTTGAGAGCCCTTGCTGCCAATCTTTAAAGCCCGGTAGTTCCGGTAATGAAAAAGCAACCGAATCTGCCGCAGGAAAAATGAGTCCTTGGGCGCCCAGCAAAGTACCGAGCGCAACAGAACCAATTAACCCTATCAGCGCTGCAGGCCAATGTGGCAACAGCTTGAGAGTAGCACCCAGTAATGCCAGCGTGACGATGCCCAAGGGCAAGGATGTGGCCATCAGGCCGACGCTCATGTGGGCCAGCATCAGCCCCAGACCCAACTGAAGCCCGCTCAATACTGATCGAGGTATCAGGCGCGCGGCCCCGTTAATCCAGCCGGTCACACCGAGAATCAGCAATATGCCCCCTATGAGAACACCGCTGGCTACCAGGCTCTGGGGGCTCACCTGAGTGGTTAATAACAGCGCAGCAACTGCTTTCATAGGCTGCACAGGTACCGGCAGGCGGTAATACAGTCCCGTCGCGATATAGAAAATGGCAAAACCCAGCAGCACTGGAACCGGTGCCAGCCCCGCCACCCCAACAGCTCCGAGACCCAAGGGAATCAGAGTGCCAAGATCCCCCAAGGCTCCACTGGCGTTTTTCACCAGGTTTTTATGCACGGAAGGCATGATTAATCCGCCTGTATTGTTGTTATGGGCGCTGTTCAAGCGTTATAGACGACTTTCCCCAGTTCACTGATATCGTAACCACCGAGTGTTTCAGCGCGTTGTCTGAAGCGGGCACTGCGGGCAAACGCCAGCAAATGTTGGATCGCCGATTCAAAATAATGGCGTCGACGCATCGCCAGGTCAAAGTGCTCTTGTTGCAGGGGAATAAATGCCAATCCCTGGCGCCGCGCCGCTGCTTCTATCCCTATCCCGATATCTGCCTCGCCCTGACGAATAGCCAAGGCCAGATCGTCCTCACTGAGTGATGGGTGAGGGGCCCATGTAAGTTGGCGGGCATCGATGCGGTGTTGAGTCAGCAGGCTTTGCAGCAAGTGACTGACGCCCGCGTCTGGCTGTCGGTGCGCTACGCGTATGCCTGGGCGTGCTATATCCCCAAGCCGCTCGAGTCCATGTGGGTTATCGGTTGCCAGCAGGAGCCCTTGTTGGCGCTTTGCCCAGCGAATCAGCACCAGATCACGCATACCGCTCAAGCCCAAGGTGTCAGGATCGTTGTAATTCTGACTGTCAGCATGCCAGATGTGCATGCCCGCGAGCATTGCCCGCCCGTCAACCAGTCTTTGCACGCCATCGCCGCTGCCCTGGCATAACAAAGCCAGTTCTGCGTTGCTCTCCTTTAAAGCCCATTCCAGCAATGGATCCTGGCTACCGGCAAGAACGGGAGGGATGGGAGAGCTGACAGCATCGTCGCCCTCCAGATGGTTCATCAGCCATAAATCAATCCGCTGCCGTGGGAACAGAAGCTTCCCCGTTACACGCACACAGGGGATAACGCCCTGACTGACCAGGTCATAGACCTTGCGTTCTTTCAGGCGCAAGTACTCGGCAGCTTCAGCCGTGGTGAGGTAGGCGGGGAGGGGCATCTATCTCTCCTGCAGGATAAATACAGCGTAAGGCTGTTTTGGGCTGCATATTTTTCAATACGCTGTGCAAAGCGTATCCATAAGCGCCACGATGCTCAAGATCAAGGAGTCGCAGCTGTGGAAAATAATGCGTTTTACGTAGCACTATCGCTACTGTTAAATCTCGACGCTTCGCTCTTTCAGATCGTGGCGCTCTCACTTCAGATTTCACTTCTCGCAGTGCTGATTGCGGCAGTGCTGGGTTTCCCTTTGGGGGCTGCGGTGGCGATATGGCGTTTCCCCGGGCGCGGCGGAATGATTGTTGCCCTCAACGCACTGATGGGACTGCCACCGGTTGTGGCCGGGCTTATGGTGTATTTGCTGCTATCGCGCGCTGGCCCGCTTGGAGAGTGGGGGCTGCTGTTTACACCAGGCGCTATGATATTTGCGCAGGTGGTGCTGGTATTACCTATTCTGGCAGCACTTTCCCGGCAGAAAGTGGAGGAGCTTCTGGGTGAATACAGGGAGCAGTTTGTTTCACTGGGCATGTCACACTCACGCATGATGCCCACTCTGTTGTGGGACGCACGTTTTGCGCTGCTAACCGTTCTGCTTGCCGGCTTTGGCCGCGCCAGTGCCGAGGTGGGTGCTGTAATGATGGTGGGCGGCAATATTGATGGCGTTACTCGGGTAATGACCACCTCCATCGTCCTGGAAACCGGCAAGGGTAACCTGCCTCTTGCACTGGGTCTGGGCATTGTCCTGCTCACGCTGGTGATGCTGATCAATGCTGGCGCCTATCTGGTGGGTGAGTTGACCAGGAGGCGGGTAGGGTGACGGCCTTTCAGGTTCCACGTCTCGCGTCGTCCATCCTGTCTCCGTCACCGGAGCTCTGCTTTAAGGATGTCAGCTTCAGCCATGAGGACAAGGTGCTGTTGGGGCCTTGCTCATTTACCCTCAAAGGCGCCGGTCCCACTCTTGTGATGGGTCCTAATGGAGCGGGCAAAAGTCTTCTGTTGCGGCTGTCACATGGCCTGCTTCTGCCGACCCAGGGGCAGATTACATGGTCAGGTGAGATTCGGCCTCGTCAGGCGATGGTCTTTCAGCAACCTGTGCTTTTGCGTCGTTCGGCTGTTGCTAATCTGATTCACGCTTTGGCAGTTAATAACGTGCCCCGCAGAGAGCGCGTAAAGCTGGCGCACGATGCGCTTGAGCGTTTCGGCCTCACCGCCTGCTGTAATACGCCGGCTCGGGTACTTTCTGGCGGTGAGCAACAGCGCCTGACACTGGCGCGGGCCTGGGTACTTTCACCACAGGTGCTGTTTTTGGATGAACCCACCTCCGCGCTCGACCCGGCGGCGATTAAAGCCGTGGAGGCGGCCGTACATGAGTTTCATCAGCGAGGAACCCGCATTGTGATGACCACCCATGATCTGCATCAGGCAAAGCGACTCGCCGGGGACATCCTTTTTCTGTCGGGCGGGAAGGTGCGTGAGCACAGCCCGGCCGAAGCATTTTTTGAAAAACCCGTCTCGCGAGAGGCGCAGGCGTACATGGCAGGAGAACTGGTCGAATAATTCGGCCCTTCAATAAAAAAGGAGAAAACAAGATGAAGAAGACGTTAAATTTGTTGCTCGCGGGTGTAGCCAGCATGGGCCTCGCGTTTGCCGCTTGCGCTGAGGATTACATCACTCTGGCATCAACCACATCAACCGAGAATTCAGGGCTGTTCGCATCCATTTTGCCGAAGTTTGAAGACACCACTGGCATTCAGGTTCGCGTGGTTGCCGTGGGTACTGGTCAGGCTTTTGAAATTGCCCGTCGCGGTGATGCCGATAGCCTTCTGGTCCACGACACCGCAGGCGAAAAACGCTTTGTCGAGAATGGCTTTGCCACCGAGCGGGCCGATGTCATGTACAACGACTTCGTATTGATTGGCCCCGCCAATGATCCTGCCAATATCAGGCAGGCCCAGAGCGCAGAGGAGGCTTTTGCAGCGATCGCCAAGGCCGAGGCACCGTTTGCGTCACGCGGTGATGACAGCGGCACCAACCGTGCCGAGTTGAGGCACTGGAAAAACGCCGGCGTTGATCCTGACGGCGACTGGTACCGCGAACTGGGCAGTGGAATGGGGCCAACGCTCAATACTGCAGCTGCAATGGATGCTTATGTAATGTCGGATCGCGCTACATGGGTGGCTTTTGGTAACCGCCAGAACCTGACCCTGCTTTTCGAAGGTGATAAGGTGTTGTTCAATCAGTATGGCAGCTTGCTGATGTCTGAAGAGAAACATCCCCATCTCAAGCATGACCTTGCACAACAGTGGCATAACTGGCTGATCTCCGAAGACGGCCAGCAGGCGATTGCCGACTTCAAGGTGGACGGGCAGCAGCTGTTTTTCCCGAATGCCAAATAGGCTAATCTCTGGCATTATCCGAACACATTCCACTCGGGGCCGTCCATGAGGCGGCTTTAGCAAACATGACGATTGACCTCATACTTCCAGATCCTGAAGATCCTCGCCTGTCCCGTGCCGTTGAGGGTGTTGATGAAAACGGCCAGGGCAAATCAATCAGGGTAATAGAAGAGCGGCCCCTGACTATCTACCTGAATAGCCAGGAAATCGTCACGGCCATGACCATCGGCGATCACCCGGAGTATCTGGCGCTCGGCTTTTTGTTGAATCAGGGTATGCTGAAAAAGAGCGACCAGATCACCGGGATTGATTTCGACGAAGAACTTGAAGTTGTCGTGGTTCGTACGGCGGGCGTTACCGATGTCGAGGATAAGCTGGAAAAGAAAACCCGTACCTCGGGTTGCGCTGTGGGTACGGTTTTTGGTGACATGATGGCTGGGCTCGAGGGGCTGACACTGCCGGACACGCCAGTACACACCAGCACCTTTTACGATCTGTCCTACCAGATTAACCACACGCCCAGCCTGTACATGGAAACCGGCGCCATTCATGGCACGGCTTTGTGTCAGGGCCGCAAAGTCCTTGCCTACATGGAAGACGTGGGGCGCCACAATGCGGTCGACAAGATCGCAGGCTGGATGTACCTGAGCGGTGTCCCGGCAGCAGACAAAGTTCTCTACACCACCGGGCGCTTAACCTCTGAAATGGTGATCAAAACGGCGCTGATGGGCATCCCGACCCTGATCAGCCGGTCGGGCTTTACGGCCTGGGGTGTCGATATTGCACAGCAGGTCGGGTTGACGCTGATCGGGCGGATGCGAGGCAAGAAATTTACCTGCCTCAGTGGCCAGCATCGCTTGGTGTTTGACCAGGATTTGTCCCTGGTGCCGGACGAAGACAAAAAACAGCGTCGAAAAGGGGCAGTGCATGACTGAGTGCGCGGTTATTCTGGCAGGTGGCCAGGCAAATCGGATGGGCGGTGGCGACAAAGGTCGCCTGATGCTGGGCGACAAGTCATTAATTGACCGTGTCATTGAGCGAATTTCTCCGCAGGTTGAGGCTATTGTGCTGAATGCCAACGGGGATCTGAGCCGGTTCGACGACCTGAATTTACCTGTGGTGCCCGACTCTATCGGCGACTTTCCGGGGCCTTTGGCCGGAGTTCTCGCGGGAATGGATTGGGCAGCGGAGCAGGGCCATGAATGGCTGATCAGCGTTGCAGCTGATACTCCTTCGTTCCCCAGGAATCTGGCAGACCGGCTGGCCGCGTACGATACGCCTGTGGTGCTGGCTGCCACGCCAGACCCGGTGCGCGGTCGACTGCCCCAGCCGACCTTTGGCCGCTGGCGGGTCTCGTTGCGGGATGAATTGCGAGCAGCGCTGAACGACGGAGTGCGCAAAATCCGTCAGTGGACTCAAACCCAGGGCGAAACTCTGGTGGTTTTTAATGAAGGCGACTTTTTCAACATCAATACGCCAGAAGACCTGGCCTGGGCGGAGAAAAATCTCAAGTGAATGTTATCGGCATCGTGGGCTGGAAAAACTCCGGAAAAACCACTCTGGCCAGTGCATTAATTCGTGAGCTTTCCGGCAGAGGGTTAACCGTCAACTCGATCAAGCACGCCCATCACATGGTGGACGTGGATCAGCCTGGTACTGACAGCTACAAACACCGCGAAGCTGGCGCCCAGGAGGTCATCCTGGCCGGTGGTCAGCGTTTCGCCATCATGCACGAACTCCGGGGAGCCAAAGAGCCTACGCTGGATGTATTGCTGGCTCGCCTGGGGTCGTGTGACTGGGTAGTAGTAGAGGGTTTCAAAACACACACACACCCTAAAATCGAGGTTCATCGCCGGGAAAGTTCGGGCTCGCCTCTTTTTAGAGAAGATAAAAGCATTGTGGCTGTTGCTGCAGACTACCCGGCTGACTTTCAGGGACCCGTGCTCGACGTAAACGATGTAACCGCTATTGCAGACTTTGTTCTGAGCCGTGAAAAGCCACCGTCGGTATCCTCGGATACCAAACCATCGGATGCACAAAATCCATGAGTATGCTTCGTAACGACTGTTTTGCACTCCCCCCTGGAGTTAACTGGACGCCGGTCGAAGAGGCGCTGGAGCGGCTGCGGTCACGCTTGCACCCCGTAGTGGATGTGCAACGCTCAGTTCCGCTGGCAGAAATTAATGGACGTATTCTGGCAAGCGACGTTTATGCGCCGCGAGCTCACCCCCCAAGTGATAACTCTGCGGTTGATGGCTATGCCTTTGCCGGCCCGCTAACGGAGGTGCCCAGCATTCTGCCTCTGGTGGAAGGTCGCAGTGCCGCCGGAGAGCCTTATAAGGAGCGAGTGCCCGAGGGGTATGCTATACGGATTCTGACCGGCGCGGTCATTCCGGACGGCACGGATACGGTCGTCCTGGAGGAAGACAGCGAAATCACCGATGGCCGGTTGCACCTGAACGGCACCTTGAAAGCCGGTGCCAATGCCCGCAGAGCGGGTGAGGACATCAAGGTTCAGGACAAGATTCTCACTGCGGGAACCCGACTGAACCCAACCCATATTTCGGTGCTCGCAAGTGTGGGGGTCGAATCAGTTGATGTGTATAACCGGCTACGGGTTGGCGTGCTATCAACGGGTGATGAGGTAAAGCCGGTAGGCGCAGCGGTTACGGACTGGCAGATATACGACGCCAACCGCCCGATGCTGAGCGCTTTGATTACGCAGCTTGGTTATGAGTTGGTTGATCTTGGTCATGTGCTTGACCGCCCGGAAGAAGTGAAGGCCGCGTTGGTGCGGGGAGCGGAGGAGTGCGATCTGGTCCTGACCAGCGGGGGAGTGTCTGCCGGTGACGAAGACCGGGTTTCTGAAGCCCTGAAAGAGCACGGCGAAATCAGCAACTGGCGCATCGCTATCAAGCCCGGAAGACCGCTGGCACTTGCCATGTACCAAGGAACACCTGTGGTAGGCTTGCCGGGTAACCCTGTGGCTGCCTGGGTTTGTGCGCTGAGGTTTGGCGCACCGGCGATGGCTTTGCTGGCAGGGGCGGAGTGGTTTGAACCCCAGGGTTATCTTGTGCCGGCTAATTTTTCGAAGAACAAAAAACGAGGCCGCAGTGAGATGCTGCGGGCCCGGATTCGGGAAGGGCAGGTTGAGGTATTCGGATCTGAAGGCTCTGGTCGGGTAACCGGACTGGCTTGGTCTGAAGGCCTGGTAGAGCTGGATGAGGCCGCCATGCAAATTGAGCCGGGCACCCCTGTACGGTTTATTCCATATGGCAGCTTCGGGCTTTAATCAGTCAACGCTGCCATGGACCGCAAATGCCTCGAGTGAGGCATCTTGCGGTGCCCGCGAACGGTAGGTTTCCTCTACACCTAGCTCGGTCAGCGTGCGGCTGACCATCAGCAGAGTGTTGTCCTCGAAGTCCTCGCACATAGCTCGCATCTGATCGATCTCATCACAGGCCACAGTGTAGGCCGCGTCAAAATCCGGTGCTCCGTAGTGGTCAACAAATGTCTGGGCCAGGGCGGCCCGAATCTGCTCAAGCTCCGCGTCAGTAATATTACACACGCCAACAAAGCTGGCGCGACCGCCAGACTCAATGCTGTACCAGCCATTACTGAAGGCCTGGCGCGCTTTGCCCTTCAGTTCCGCTTCCGACCAGTTAGAGAACTCAAAGCCGCCGGAGATCGCCCATTCGCCGCTGGGTGCAGGTTTCTCAAATACGTTTTCGTCGGATATATCCAGCTGCAGGGTTCTGGCCAGTTTCATACGTGCTCCGCGAATTCAATCAAGCTCAATGTCTCGGTCATCACATCCTGACGCAACAGCATCCGGCCTTTTTCATCCAGGCCAACAAAGAGGCCCAGCCTTGGCCGCTCGACCGACTTGCCCAGCGTGTCGCAACGCGGCCGCCATTCCTTGTGCACGCGCTCAAAGCCACTGTCCATGAAATACGTCAACCATAAAAGCGTGTGCTTGGACCAGCTCTCCAGCAATGCCATGGGCGTCATATCAACGCAGCCTTCCTCGTAAAGACAGGTTTCGTCCGGATTATCTCCAGGCTCGTTAGCCTCCTGAATGAAAGGCACAGTGATGCCGATGACCAGCCAGTTTGGATGAGCCAAAGGGTCTGAAACATCCGCAGCGAATCGAATGCTGCCACAGAGGGCGCCATTGACCTTGATTCGGTCAGGCCATTGAAAATGCACCGGTACTTCTGGTGGCGCCAGAGCGCCAAGGCTCTCGGCAAGGCCTATCTGGGCAACGTAGACTGCTTGAACGGCCTCTTCCAGGGTCGTTTCCGGTGCCAGCACCAGCGCCGCCCGCAAGGTGTCGGCTGCCTCAGAGTAAAATACCATGCCTGAATCAACACCTGCGATGGCCCGGCTGACCGCCTTGTTAAAGGGATCGATATGCCTGGGCACTACTTCTCCGGTGAGCAAAGGAGGGAACTGGGGTGATACAGTCATTGGATAGCCCGGGCGTATAATTCGGAGGCAACAATTTCATCCGCGATGCGCTGGAAACTCATCGCTTGAGGACTATTTGGCTTTGATACCACAATCGGAACGCCGCCGTCCGAACCGATTCGGATATCCAGATCCAATGGAATCTCGCCAAGGAAAGGCGCACCCAGTTTTTCAGCCTCTGCCCGCGCACCACCATGTCCGAATGGATGGTGCTCTTTATTGCACCCGTCACAGATGAAAGAGGCCATGTTTTCGATCAAGCCAAATAGCGGCACGTCCATTCGCTTGAACATATCAATGCCCTTGCGAGCGTCCATCAGTGCAATATCCTGGGGTGTTGATACGACAACCGCGCCGGCAACGAAAAACTTTTGGCTCAGAGTCATCTGAACATCGCCGGTACCCGGCGGCAGATCGACTAACAGCACATCGAGTCGCCCCCACTCTACCTGGTTCATCATCTGTTGCAGCGCACCCATCAACATGGGCCCCCGCCAGACTATGGCTTCATCCTCTGGTGCCATCAGTCCCAGGGACATCAGGGTAACCCCGTGATTTCTCAAAGGCAGAATGGTGCTCCCATCCGGGCTGGAAGGACGACCGGAAACACCCAGCATACGGGGTTGGCTGGGGCCGTATACGTCGGCGTCCAGAAGGCCAACCTTGAGACCTTTTGACGCCAGGGCAACGGCCAGATTGGACGAAACCGTGGATTTGCCAACGCCACCCTTGCCTGAAGCAATGGCGATGATGCGATCAACGCCTCTGGGATTTTTGTCCTGAGGCCGGGGTGCGTCCGTTCCAATCAGATTCGGTTTTTTACCAACTTCGGTGTACTCGACCATGGTGTATCCCGTTGTTATCAACTGTCCAGATAGTCATCGCTGGTTCGGATTCGCGGCCGCTCACCGCCCGCCATGGGAGCGCTGTCTCCATGGAACTGAGCCTTGACCCGGCAGTCGTCACACATCTTGATGAGCTGGACATTGTCAGAGTTCTTGTACATCCAGTGCTGGTTTTCCAGCTTCTCGATGATTCGGTTGATGGTGCTTGCAACGCCAAATGGAGTGCCACATTTAATGCACTCGAAAGGATCTTCTCCGTGCAAAACCCGGGCGCTCAATGCTGCCTTGGACACATCCAGCCGGGGCTGCAGGGTAATAGCCGTTTCCGGGCAGGTGCTGTCGCAGATACCACACTGAACACAGGCGTTTTCCGTAAACTGAACCTCCGGGCGGCCCCCGTGATCGCCAAGTGCGCCGGTCGGGCACAGTGATACGCAGGCCAGACAGAGCGTGCACTTATCCGAATCAATTTCGATCGCTCCATAAGGTGCGCCCGCCGGGAGCGGAATCGGCTCTTCAATTTTGTCTGACATGGCTGCGACCGTCACTCGCGTGATGTCACGGCGACCGCCGACCAGCAATACAGGATCACTCACCCGCCCCGCATTGGCACCGGCATCACAAAGTTCAATTGCGGAGATAACCCGTGCCCGGCTTGGCGAGTTATGAGTGCCCTGAAGCAGCGCCTGGGCCAGTTCAACTTCCGCAGCCACCATCCGCTCATCCAATTCGTTGTCCGCCAGGATGAGCACCTCGGCATAGCCGGCGCCGAATGCCGCCATTATTTCAGCATGGCCAATCCGGTCTATATGCTCCAGCCCAATCGGCAGCAGGTCATCTGCCAGCCCGTCATCGTATCGCGCCAGGTTGGCAATGGCTTCTGTTCCAGCATCCAGGGAATGAAACACCAGTCGCGGAGATTCGCTGGTATGTTCCCGATAGACCTTTGCCATCACCTCCGCGACCTTGGTGATCGCCTCGAATGAGGTTTCGTTCATGGTAATTGCGGAAGTGGGGCAAACGGCAGCGCAGGCTCCGCAGCCGGCGCAAATATCCGAATCGATCTGGATATGGTCGCCTGCAGAAAAAATGGCTTCTGTGCAGCACACATCCAGGCAGCGTGTACAACCGGGTTTGCTGGCCCGGGAGTGGGCGCACAGGGATTCTTCCAATCTGAAATATACGGTCTTTTCGAATTCACCAACCCGTTCCCGGGCTGTCAGGGCAATGCGCTCCAGCTCGCCAGTCTTCTTAGGGTCAGCCCAGAAATAACCGTTGCGTTTCTCATGACTCGGAAATGCCGGGGCACCGCCTCTCAGGTCGATAAATACATCGCATTCGCTGCGGGCGGTAGGCTTTGTTTGGCCATAACCCAACTCACCCCGCCCTGCCGGGTTCAGGGTTTGCAAGCGGGCAAACTCCAGTTTGAAATTGCCAAGTGCGCCGTAGGCGCTCGTCAGTTGACCCTTTGCAACATCGTAAGCCGCGGAGGGCAGTTGAATCGGACCGGCATCATTAACAATGCAGGTAACTCCCAGCTCGTCCTGAACCAGCTCGGCCATTCTGATGGCCTGCTCGGTGGGGCCGACAATGCAGCAGATGCCGTTGGACTCAATGGTTTTCGACGGTGCTATGGGCGACGGCAGTTGGGCAGCGGCAATCAGAGCGGCCTGCTTGGCATGCTGGCGCTCTGGCTTTGCATTGGAAGCGCTCCAGCCGGCTCTGTCCCTGATATCAATAGTATGGAAAGGCGCGGCGTGATTATGTTCGGCGAACAGGTCTTCAGACAGGCGTTCGAACAGGGCTGACTGCTGGCTGCATGCAATGAGCACCTCATTGTCTGCACCGAGATGTTCAGCGGCGACGCCTAATTCTGTGCCACACAGTTGATCCACTGCAATCACCTGCGTCGCAGCGGCGGCCTTCTGAAGTGCCTTTGGATCAAAAGACTGTGTCTTGTCACAACTACATAAAAGTAGGGTCTTGTATGCCGTCATCAGGAGTTTGACTCTCTCGTTGTTTTTTACATGCTCTCACCGAATTTGCTAATCGAGCATGCCACAGCCATTTACTTTTGGACAGTTGGATAATTGCTGGGGCCCTGCTATTTTGGGCTTACAAGAAAACAATGAGAATTGCCATGAGTAGTCGGACAGGTCATTGGAGACGCGAATTACAGGTAGGCGCCGTTGTTCGCAGGTCACCGGGGGTGACGCGCTGGGTGCGAGAGATCTGGAAACCGGTAGCTGTGATCCCGGGTGCGCCGGAAGCCTTCTGGAAGGAGCTGGTGCGCGAAGGGGAAGTGGTCGATTATCACGCTGGCACAGTCACGATGGAGCTGTTTCGCGCCGATGTTGAGGGTTACCTGGTATCCCTGAATATGGCGACTCCTTCTGTGTGGATCGTAATGGACAGGGATGTCACGAGCCAATCGCCATCTGGCTGGGTTGTCAGTACCGTCACCGCCAGTGCCCATGAAGCGCTGGATTCTCTCGATAGTGGCGAAAGTATTGTCGAAGCAGTTCCCATTCCAGAGTCTCTTGCGGCCTGGATTATGGAGTTTGTCGACATGCACTATATAGAGGAGCCTTTCAAGAAACGCCGCCGAGACGAGGTTCGTGTTGATGGGTCTGAAGATGCGAAAGGCGATCCACGTATCCGTCAGCAGAGTGATGTCTATCGCGCACCTGCCAACATCAAAAAACCGAGGCTTCAGTAATGGCCGAGTCACGTTTACAGCGTTGGTCGCGTCAAAAAGCAGAAGCTGCCAGGCAACCGGAGTCTTCGGCTACTCCGGTCGTTGCAACCGAGCCATCACCAGAGGCGCAGGAACTCGCTATCAATGAGGCCCTGCCAGAGCATGAAGTGCTTGCGAAGTACGGATTGCCAGACCCGGACGCCATCAAGCTGGGCACCGACATCACCGGATTCATGCGAAAAGAAATCCCCGATCTCTTGCGTCGCAAAGCCCTCCGGGCGCTATGGAAATCCAACCCTGTGCTTGCGGTGCTGGATGGCCTTAATGATTACGATGAAGACTTCACTGCATCAGGTCCTACGATAAAAGGCGCGAAGACCCTGTACAAGGTTGGACAGGGGTTCATCGATAGAGCCAAAAAAGCCGACGAATCAATTGAGGATCAGGCTGAAGAGCCGGCTGGCATTGTGGATAATGTCAGACCTCCAGAGGTTGTCAAACCCCCTAAGCCAGACGTTCGCCTTGAAACCGGGAACGCTTCTGCTCAATCAGAGGTTGCTGTGGCGCGACAGGTGAAAAACGAACCGAATCAATTGGATGAGAGTCAGGCACCACGCTTTCGGCCCCGAATGCGTTTCGACGATTAACGGCAAAGATTTCAGTTATTGGCGAGCTACAGCAAAATTCACCACTAGCTCATTGTGTGTACTAGACTGATAGTGCAGATTGCAGATAAAAATTAAAGGAACACGATTTGACTAACACTGCAGAAATACAGTGCCCGCGTTCGATAACTGATGAAGATCGTGCCCGCGCTCAGATTTATCAGTTGCTTGGGGTTTTGCTTTCCGGCCCACCCTCGAGTGAGCTACTGAAAGGGTTGGCGTCATTGCAGGGTGATGACACCCCTTTGGGCGGGGCTTCCAAAAACCTGGCAGTGCTTGCGGAGCGGACGAATCCCTATGACGCTGAACGTGAGTACAATAATCTTTTTGTCGGGCTTGGCCGCGGTGAATTACTTCCTTACACCAGTTACTATCTGACTGGCTTTTTGAACGAAAAGCCGCTTGCGGAACTACGTGCTGACCTCATGGCAAGGGGTATCAAAGCCCGCAGCGATGTAAAAGAGCCTGAAGATCATATCGGAACCCTGTGCGAAATCATGGCCGGCATCATTACCGGCGAGTTTCCCTGCGACAGTGACCTGCCATCGCAAAAAGCTTTTTTTGACGCACACCTGGCAAAGTGGGCGGAACTATTTTTTACGGATTTGGAAGAAGCGCAAAGCGCCATCTTCTATGGTCCTGTGGGCTCGCTCGGGCGGGCCTTTATGGCTATAGAAGCAGATGCTTTTGCAATTCAGTAACCGGAATCTGAGCGATTCCTTAACCCGTGGGGAGGTGTCCTATGGACAACCCGAAGCGTGAAAACAGCCGTCGCCATTTCCTGAAAATGGCAGCAGTTGCAGCTCCGGCTGCCGTTGCAATGGCGGTTGCACCGAATGCCGCAGCCGAGGTCGTTAACCAAAACGTACCGAAAAGCCGCGGCCTGCGTAGCACTGAACACACACGTAAGTATTTCGAATCGGCTCGCTTTTAAGGATGCGTGAATCATTCAAGGTTGCGTGATGCTCTTGAATGACCACACCTCCAGAGAAAACGAGAATAATAAAGAGAGAGGTAAGAGACATGTTAAGGAAGAAGACCAACGGGGTAGCGAAACGCTCCCGTGCAGGCTCTTTGCTTTCATCTCTCGCTGCGAAGACGTTGGATCGCCGTCAATTCTTGACGGCTTCCGGTGTTGCGGTGGGTGGCATGGCGGCTTTATCGCTGACGTCGGGGAGAGTTGAAGCTGCAGCTCCAACGACCAGTGGCAGCGAAGTCGTTCGTAAAAAATCGGTATGTACGCACTGCTCGGTAGGCTGCACCGTCGAAGCTGAAGTTCAAAGTGGCGTATGGATCGGTCAGGAACCTGGCTGGGACAGCCCCTTCAATTTGGGTGCACACTGTGCGAAAGGTGCTTCAGTGCGTGAGCATGCCCATGGCGAACGCCGCCTCAAGTCCCCCATGAAAATGGTCAATGGCCAGTGGCAGAAGATTCCCTGGGACCAGGCAATCAACGAAATTGGCGACAAGATGCTTCAGATCCGCGAGGAAAGCGGACCCGACTCTGTCTACTGGCTTGGCAGCGCCAAGTTCAATAATGAGCAGGCCTATCTTTTCCGCAAATTCGCGGCGTACTGGGGCACCAATAACGTTGATCACCAGGCCCGGATTTGCCACTCGACAACGGTCGCCGGCGTAGCCAATACCTGGGGTTACGGCGCGATGACCAACTCCTACAATGATATTCACAAATCGAAAGCGATTTTCATCATTGGGGGTAATCCCGCCGAAGCGCACCCTGTGTCGTTGCTGCATATCCTGAAAGCTAAGGAAGAAAACAACGCACCGCTGATCGTTTGCGACCCGCGCTTCACACGTACCGCAGCTCATGCTGATGAGTTTGTGCGTTTTCGCCCTGGTTCAGACGTGGCGTTGGTCTGGGGTCTCCTCTGGCACATCTTCGAGAATAAGTGGGAAGACAGAGAGTTTATCCGCACCCGCGTCTGGGGTATGGACGAAATCCGCAAAGAAGTGAAACGCTGGGATCCGGAAGAGGTTGAACGCGTTACTGGCGTCCGGGGCGCGCAGCTTGAGCGTGTAGCCCGCACCCTGGCTAATAACCGCCCTGGCACAGTGATCTGGTGTATGGGTGGTACCCAGCACAGTAACGGTAATAACAACACGCGTGCTTACTGCATTCTGCAGTTGGCATTGGGCAACATGGGCACTTCTGGCGGCGGCACTAACATTTTTCGCGGTCACGATAACGTTCAGGGCGCCACCGATGTTGGTGTACTGGCCGACACCTTACCTGGCTATTACGGCCTGAGCGCTGGTGCCTGGGCCCACTGGGCGCGAGTCTGGGAAGAAGATAAGGATTGGCTGAAAGGCCGATTTGCTGTGTGGGACAAAAACGGCAAATCCAGAGCCATGATGAACGAGAAGGGTATTCCGGTGTCTCGCTGGATCGACGGTGTTCTGGAGGCAAAGGAAAACCTCGAGCAGCCGGACAACACCCGGGCCATGGTGCTCTGGGGCCATGCGCCAAACTCACAGACTCGTATGCTGGAAATGAAGGAGGCTATGGAGAAGCTCGACCTGCTGGTTGTAGTGGACCCTTTCCCGACCGTTTCAGCGGTGTTGCACGATCGCAAAGACGGCGCCTACCTGCTTCCAACAACTACTCAGTTCGAGACCCGTGGTTCTGTAACCGCATCCAACCGCTCGCTCCAGTGGCGCGAAAAAGTGGTTGAACCACTGTTCGACTCGAAGGTTGATCACGAAATCATAAAGCTGTTTGCAGACAAGTTCGGGTTCACCGATCGCCTGTTTCGTAACATTGCGATTGAAGGTGATGAGCCAGTTATTGAAGACATCACTCGTGAATTCAACCGTGGCATGTGGACCATCGGCTACACAGGCCAATCGCCTGAGCGTCTCAAGAAGCACATGAAGTACCAGCATCACTTCGACAGGACCACCCTCCGTGCAAATGGTGGGCCTTGTGATGGGGATATCTATGGTTTGCCCTGGCCATGCTGGGGTACAGCAGAGATGAATCATCCGGGAACACCGAACCTTTACGATATGTCCCTGCCGGTGTCCGAGGGTGGCCTCACTTTCCGCGCCCGGTTTGGTGTAGAGCGCAACGGTGAGAGCCTGCTGGCTGAAGGCGTTTACTCGAAAAATTCGGGCATCAAGGACGGCTATCCCGAGTTCACCATGCAGATGTTGATGGATCTGGGTTGGGACGGTGATCTGACCGCTGAAGAGCGGGCCAGCATTGATGCTGTGGCCGGTCCTGAAACCAACTGGAAGACCGACTTGTCTGGCGGTATCCAGCGCGTGGCCATCAAGCACGAATGTGCGCCTTTCGGTAATGCCAAAGCGCGCACCGTGGTCTGGAACTTCCCGGATCCGGTGCCGGTGCATCGCGAGCCACTGTACACAACACGTCGCGACCTGGTGGCTGACTATCCAACCTATGAGGACAAGACGTTCTGGCGCGTGCCGACCTTGTATGAGTCCATTCAGAAGAAGGACTTCAGTAAGGACTTCCCCATCATTCTGACTTCCGGCCGACTGGTCGAGTACGAAGGTGGTGGCGATGAGACGCGCTCCAACCCATGGCTGGCCGAATTGCAACAGGACATGTTCATTGAGGTGAATCCGCGTGATGCGAATAACCTGAACATTCGTGATGGTAACGACGTTTGGGTATCTGGGCCGGAGGGCGGTCGTATCAAGGTCAAGGCCTTGGTAACTGAGCGTGTCGGCGAAGGCGTAGCGTTCATGCCGTTCCACTTCGGCGGACACCTGGAGGGTAAATCCCTGAGGGATAAGTATCCCAAAGGCGCTGACCCCTACGTTCTGGGTGAATCTACAAACGTTGTTCAAACATACGGGTATGACTCGGTCACGCAGATGCAAGAGACCAAAGCCACCCTGTGTTCGATCATGCCGGCATAACAAGAGGTGTAGACCATGGCACTTGAAGGACAAGCACGCGCAAAATTCCTTTGCGACGCCGAACGCTGCATCGAATGTAATGCCTGCGTAACGGCCTGTAAGAATGAGAATGAAGTCCCTTGGGGTATTAACCGTCGACGCGTGGTAACCATCGAAGATGGTAAGCCGGGCGAGCGTTCGATCTCGGTTGCCTGCATGCACTGCTCAGACGCGCCTTGTATGGCTGTCTGCCCGGTTGACTGCTTCTACCAGACCGAAGACGGAATCGTTTTGCACTCCAAGGATCTTTGTATCGGTTGTGGGTATTGCTTCTACGCATGCCCCTTTGGTGCGCCTCAATTCCCGCAAGCGGGTAATTTCGGCAGCCGGGGCAAGATGGATAAATGCACCTTCTGTGCAGGCGGTCCTGAAGAAGACAATTCGGCAGCCGAGTTCGCCAAGTACGGAAGCAACCGTATTGCCGAGGGCAAACTTCCCCTCTGCGCGGAAATGTGTTCGACCAAAGCCCTGCTGGCCGGTGACGGTAACGAGGTGGCGGACATCTATCGCCAGCGTGTCGTGAGCCGTGGTTTTGGCTCCGGCGCCTGGGGATGGGGCACAGCCTATGAGAAGAAGGGTGCATAAACTGGCCTGAGTGTTCAGGGCCCGAAAGGGCCCTGGAACTTCTTGAGGCACGAACTTCTTCTTGTGGCTTTCGCTGGAGTGCTCTGATGAATATAAAATTATTGGGCGCCGCCTTTCTGGTATTGGTGACGCTTTCGTTCGGTCATGCCTGGGCACAAGAGAGCCCGGGGATTGACCGCTCTGCAACCGGGGGTGCTCAAACCCTGGAAGATATTATGGCTCGTCAGCAGAAGCTGAACGTTGACGGGGCTTTCCGGTCTGAAAATCTGGGTAACCCGGCCAATGCGGCGCCGATCAGCGATCATTTAGGTACGCGCGGCGGGGTTTCCAGGTCAGACACATATCGTGCCATTCGCTATAACAATTTTGACGCCCGCACACAGGCTCGAGGGCCTGCAGCTGACGTTATGATCCAGGATGGTGGCATGACCTGGCTGAAGCTTCGCGAAGGGCCTGTCATCAATTATGGTGGCGGCGCGCTTTTGTGTTTTCTTGCCTTGCTTGTGGTGTTTTACTTTATTCGCGGCAAAATCATGATCGATGGCGGCCCTGCAGGTACCACGATTCAGCGATTCAAAGCTGTCGAACGGTTTGGCCACTGGTTATTGGCGGGCTCATTTATTGCGCTGGCTATAACCGGGCTCATCACTTTGATGGGGCGGAGTTTCCTGATCCCTGTACTGGGCCCCGAGGTATTTGCAACTTTGGCCGCTGGCTCCAAGTGGGTTCACAACAATATTTCCTGGGCCTTTATGATTGGTCTGGTGATGACGTTTGTTATGTGGGTAGCTCACAATATTCCTGACAAGCTTGATTGGCAGTGGATCAAGGCGGGCGGCGGTATTTTCACCAAAACCCACCCTTCTGCAAAGAAATTCAACGCTGGGCAGAAAATTGTTTTCTGGACCGTTATGGTGCTGGGTTTCTCGGTTTCACTGACGGGCCTGTCGTTGTTGTTCCCATTTCAGTTACCCATGTTTGCCGATACCTTTGGTGTGATAAACAGTGTCCTGGGGACAGAGTTCGCTACGGTTCTGACACCGCATGAAGAGATGCAGTTTGCCAACATCTGGCACTCGGTCGTGGCATTCGCAATGATGCTAGCCATTATTGCTCACATCTACATTGGTACCGTAGGCATGGAAGGTGCATTCGACGCGATGGGTAGCGGCCAGGTTGATGTGGAATGGGCGCGCCAGCATCACGATTTGTGGGTGGCTGAGGTGGAGGCCAAGCAAAGTAAAGGAGAAGCGTCGTGAAGGTTATGATTTCTGCATTTGTCGCCTCGCTGTTGATTGCCACCGCTGCCCCGATGGTACTCGGTCAGTTTGGGTGGTCATCGGCTGAGCAGGGCAGCAGCGCAACGAGCGTGCGCCTTGACTGAGCGATCAGAAGTACACCAAATCGATGCTATCGGTTTGGTGTGCCCCCTTCCTGTTTTACGCTTTAAAAAGCGGGTTCAGGGTTTGTCTTGCGGGACACTGGTCGAATTCCTTGCGGATGATCCCACGGCGCGCAAGGATTTGCAGGCGCTGTGCGATATCGCAGGCCACAGGATCGAATGGGTTCGGGAAGAGGATGCGGGGGTTATCCGTTATTGTATCTGTCTGGCTTGAGCGAGGTTCGGGACTACTTGTCCCAAGCCTCACCACGAGCAACATCTGAAGCTTTTTGCTCTACCCAATGTTCGCCAGCCTCAGCAAGCTCTTTTTTCCAGAAAGGCGCCGAAGTTTTCAGGGCATCCATAATAAACTCGCAAGCTGCAAATGCATCTGCCCTGTGAGCGCTACACACACCGACGAACACAATTTGCTCCTGCAGTAACAGCCTGCCTACCCGATGAATTACCCGCGCTTTACGCACATCCCAGCGCAGGGAGGCTTCTTCAATAAGGCCGGCAATCACCTGTTCTGTCATGCCCGGGTAGTGCTCCAGAAACAACCCCGATACATCCAGTGTGTCGCCGTGGTCCCGCACTAGCCCGGTAAACGTAGCAATAGCTCCAGTGCCCGCGCCACTGTCGCGCAGTGCGGCATATTCAGATCCAGCATCAAAATCGTCAGTCTGGATGCTTATCATATTAACCCCCGGTTACCGGTGGAAAAAAAGCAACCTCATCGCCGGCCTTCACGGCTGCGGCGGGCTTAGCCATAGCCTGATTGATTGCAATCATCACCGGCTGGTTGCCTTGCAGTTGTGCCCAGGGACCGCCGCGGCTTGCCAGCACTGCAAGCAGGTCGCCAGCTGTCTGATTCTTTTCTGCCGGCAGCGTGAGTTGTTCAGTGCCCAACTCTTCCCGGAGGCGGGCAAAAAAACGAACGGTCAGGGTCTGGTCAGTCATGTCAGCTCAACAATTCAGTGAATGGGTAATAAGTCAGCAAGTCGCCCTCTGCAACCAAGGCGTGTTCCGGAACCACCGCAAGCCCAGCGGACCAGCAGGCAGAGCTCAACATGCCAGAACTCTGATTTGCATACGCGGCGATCTGAACTTTGCCGTCAACGGATTCTGTACGCGCACGCAAGAACTCTCTGCGCGCCGAGGGTGAAGTAATATTAAATGCAGCAGGTACCTGCTGACCCACCGGGTGAATTTGCAGACGCCCCTGGCAGGTACGGATGTAAGGCATCCCCACCATCATAAAGGTCACCAGCACTGAAGCCGGGTTTCCTGGCAGGCCGAATACAGGCGTACCTTTGATCGAGCCAAATGCCAGCGGCTTGCCAGGTTTGATCGCCATACGCCACAGAGACAGTTGGCCGGATTCTTCCAGCACAGCTCGCACGTGGTCTTCCTCACCGACAGAGACACCGCCACTCGTAATAACGAGATCCGACGCTGCAGCTGCGCGTTCTAGGGTTTCCCGGGTAGCAGAGCGAGTATCCCGGAGGGTTTCGCACAGCACCACCTCACAGCCGGCTTCTGCCAAAAGACCGAGTAGGGTGAAGCGGTTGGAGTTGTAAATCTGGCCTGGGCCCAGGGGAAGCCCCGGCTCTACAAGTTCATCACCTGTTGACAGAATCGCCACCCGCAGTTTTTTCACCACAGTTACTTCGGCGACACCGATGGAGGCCAGGAGACCCATTTCCTGGGGTCGGATCTTAATGCCTTGTTCCAGGCCCAGGCTGCCTTGGGCCAGATCCTGGCCACGCCTGCGTATATTCTGGTCTGCCTTTACTTCACCGTCGATGAGAATGCCACTATCTGTAACCTCGACCCGCTCCTGCATGACAACTGTGTCCGCACCAGCTGGAATTTCGGAGCCGGTGAAGATGCGAACAGCAGTCCCGGGTTGCAGAGGGCTGGGAGCTGAGCCAGCGGGGATGCGGTCAGATACTGAAATAGCCTGCCCTTGCACATAATCCTCAGCCCGCAGAGCGTAGCCGTCCACCGCACTGTTATCCGCTGGCGGCACATCCGCCGGCACTCGATAATCCTGTGCCAGTATTCTGCCCAGGCTCTCTGTGAGGGGCAAAAGCTCGGTTTCCGTAATCACCGGCGCTTTGCTCAGTAGGTGAGCGATAGCCTCATCAACCGGTGTCAGATTGCCTGCCATGGTTTTCTCTCCGTGTTCAGATTAGCGTTCGGCGCGATTACCAATGACTTCCTGGAGGCGCTCAATAGCGCGCTCTGGTTTACGGCCGACCAGTGATGAAAAGTTGCAGGGGCCGTGGCGACTGTCGAGTTGGGAGCTCAGAATGCCATTCCAGCCCGTGCGACAGGCTCCAGTGGAACCGGGCAAGCAGAAAATAGCCGTGTGATTCGCAAGGCCGCCAAAAGCTCTGGATTGGATCGTCGAGGAGCCGATTTCAGATGCCGAGAGGCGCCGGAACTCTTCGCCAAATCCTTCAATACGCTTGTCCAGCAGTGGAGCAACCGCTTCCGGGGTGCTGTCACGCTCGTAAAATCCGGTGCCACCGGTGATGATCACCACGTGAACATCCGCATCTGCAATCCAGGACGACATAGCCGCCCGAACCAGGTAGATGTCATCTGGCAGTATGCGCCTTGATATCAGCTTGTGCCCGGCCTCAACAACACTGTCTTCAAGAAACTGACCGGAGGAATCTTCATCAAACCCGCGGGTATCGGAGACTGTAAGAATCGCGATATTGAGAGGTTTGAGTTTGCTGGTGAGTTCACTACTCATGAGAATCTGCTCCGAAAATCACAGGAAAAATATTGACTGCCAGTATCCCTTTCAGAAGCGGTGAATGGAAGGGAGTAACCCATCAGGGGGAGGCTCAGGGCGGTGCGTGAAGGCATTTCGTCCGAAAAATTGGCTTTAATTTGGACAGTGGCCTTGACATTGGCCAGCAAGGTAGATGATTATCGGTCTCGCCCTACGAACGTTTGTACCCACTCTATACTGGCTTCTGTTTTTTTCCGGCTTTCATTCGCACCGGTTGTTTCATCTGGCCAGCATCTGTTTCGACAATGAATTACACAATCAGTTCAGGGGCGCCCCTGTCATACCAACTTCCGTTTAATTCCATTCCTGAAAATCTAATAACCTATGAATCTTACTGAACTCAAGCAGAACTCCATGCCCGAATTGCTCGAAATCGCGCAAGAGATGGGCCTCGATAACCTGGCACGTTCGCGGAAACAGGATGTTATCTTCACTATATTGAAGAAGCATGCGAAAAGCGGCGAAGACATATCTGGCGACGGCGTACTGGAAATTCTGCAGGACGGTTTCGGCTTTCTTCGCTCTGCCGATGCCTCCTACCTGGCGGGACCAGACGACATTTACGTCTCCCCAAGCCAGATCCGCCGCTTCAACCTGCGCACCGGTGATACTGTTGCCGGCAAAATCCGCCCACCGAAGGATGGTGAGCGTTACTTTGCCCTGTTGAAGGTTAGCGAGATCAACTTCGACAAGCCGGACAACGCCCGTAACAAGATCCTGTTTGAAAACCTGACACCGCTGTTTCCTGACGAGCGCATGCAACTGGAAACCGGTAACGGCAGCACCGAGGATCTGTCCTCCCGCGTGTTGGATCTGGTTGCGCCTATCGGTAAAGGCCAGCGTGGTTTGATTGTATCGCCACCCAAGGCTGGTAAAACCCTGCTGATGCAGAGTATTGCCCAGTCTATTGCGCGTAATCATCCTGAGTGTCACATCATTGTTCTGTTGATTGATGAGCGCCCGGAAGAAGTTACCGAAATGCAGCGCACGGTGCGCGGCGAAGTGATTGCTTCCACCTTTGATGAGCCACCTGCGCGTCACGTTCAGGTTGCTGAAATGGTCATCGAGAAGGCCAAGCGTCTGGTCGAGCACAAAAAGGACGTGGTAATTCTTCTGGATTCCATCACTCGTCTTGCTCGCGCCTACAACACAGTTATTCCATCCTCAGGCAAGGTGTTGACCGGTGGTGTAGATGCCCATGCTCTGGAAAAGCCCAAGCGCTTCTTCGGTGCGGCCCGTAACGTAGAAGAGGGCGGTAGCCTGACAATTCTTGCAACGGCTCTGGTGAACACGGGTTCCAAAATGGACGAAGTGATCTACGAGGAGTTCAAGGGTACAGGCAACATGGAGATTCACCTGGATCGCAAAATTGCTGAAAAGCGTGTGTATCCTGCTATCAACATCCGCAGTTCCGGCACGCGCCGTGAAGACCTGCTGATGACCGAGGCGGACATTCAGCGTGTGTGGATTCTGCGTAAGCTTCTGCACTCCATGGACGACGACACTGCGGCCATCGAGTTCTTGCTGGACAAGCTCAAAGATACCAAGACCAACGACGAGTTCTTCCAGTCGATGAAGCGCCGGTAATAGTTGGAAACTCTGCGCCTCTGGATTTTGGGGTTGGCAGTACCGGGGACACCCTCCCCGGACACGCCGTAAACCCATCCCTGGGGGCTCGGCATTGCCATCCCTGGCAATGCACGGTCCGGGGAGGGTGTCCCCGGTACTGCCGATCAAGCTTTGTGCGCGCACATCCTGTTCTTGCACTCAGTCAGAACCAATCTCTTTGAACCCACGTATATTGCCGGAACTAACCGGAGCCAACGATGAAATACAACGATCTGCGGGACTTCATTGACCAGTTGGAGAAGCTGGGCGAGCTGAAACGCATCTCAGTTGAAGTAGACCCCCACTTGGAAATGACCGAAATCTGCGACCGCACGCTGCGGGCAGGTGGTCCTGCGTTGTTGTTCGAAAACCCCAAAGGCTACGACATGCCTGTGCTTGCCAACCTCTTCGGCACTACCCGAAGAGTGGCGCTGGGTATGGGGCAAGAAGACGTAACTGCGCTCCGGGAAGTCGGCAAACTGCTGGCCTACCTGAAAGAGCCTGATCCCCCCAAGGGATTCAAAGACGCCATCGAAAAACTGCCACTGCTACGGCAAGTAATGCGCATGAGCCCCAAAGTGCTCAGGTCAGCGCCCTGTCAGGAAGTGGTCATAGAAAAAGATAAAGTCGACCTTTACCAAATCCCGGTACAGCATTGCTGGCCTGGGGATGCCGGGCCGCTGGTGACATGGCCGCTGGTGATTACCCGTGGGCCCCACAAAGAACGGCAGAATCTGGGGATTTACCGGCAGCAGGTGATTGGCCGTAACCGACTCATTATGCGCTGGTTGAGCCATCGTGGTGGCGCATTGGATTTTCAGGAGTTCCAGAAACAGAACCCTGGCAAACCTTATCCCGTTGCCGTCGCCCTTGGCGCCGACCCGGCAACCATTCTGGGTGCTGTGACGCCTGTTCCTGATTCTCTTTCCGAGTATGCGTTTGCAGGCTTGTTGCGGGGTAGTCGGACCGAGCTGGTGCAGTGCGGCCTCAGTGATTTGCAGGTGCCAGCCAGTGCCGAAATAGTTCTGGAAGGCTTTATTTACCCGGATGACAACGCCCCGGAAGGCCCGTTTGGGGACCATACCGGTTATTACAACGAAGTAGACGAGTTCCCGGTGTTCACCGTTGAGCGGATTACCCACCGCAAAGACCCGATATACCACAGTACCTATACGGGCAGGCCGCCCGATGAGCCGGCGATTCTGGGTGTGGCGCTGAACGAAGTATTTATCCCCATATTGCAAAAGCAGTTTCCGGAGATCGTGGATTTCTATTTGCCGCCGGAAGGCTGTTCCTACCGTCTTGCAGTAGTGACCATGAAGAAGCAGTACCCAGGCCATGCGAAGCGCGTGATGATGGGGGTATGGTCGTTCCTGCGCCAGTTTATGTACACCAAGTTCGTCATCGTGACCGATGACGATGTGGATGCCCGTAATTGGGAAGATGTGATTTGGGCCATGACTACCCGTATGGATCCTATTCGCGACACCACACTGGTCGAAAATACGCCCATTGATTACCTGGACTTTGCCTCGCCTGTATCTGGCCTTGGCTCAAAAATGGGCATGGACGCCACCAACAAATGGCCCGGAGAAACCACCCGCGAGTGGGGGGAGCCTATTGCCATGACTGATGCTGTGAAACAGCGTGTGGACGAGCTATGGGGAAGCCTGGGCATTGAAACTCCGGCTAACTGCCCCGACTGATATGGGTAGCAGGCAGTGGAATGTGAGTCTTGAGCCATCGAGCATTCGCTACGCGGCAAGTGCCGATGAAGATTTGCTGAGTGCTGCGGCCAAAGCCGGTATTGCTGTTCCCCATGCCTGTAGAAATGGTGTTTGCGAACTTTGTGAAGCCCATTTGCTCGGTGGCTCCGCTCTGAATACCCGAAGCCAACAGATTATGCCGGTCGGTGCGCGACTGATGATGTGCAGAACTGCCGCGCTCGACCATCTTGAATTGGAGATTAATGCCGTTATGGCAGCAGGACAGAACCAGCCCCGAAAGTTTCAGGCAAACGTCGTGAACCTGAGCTCTATAAGCCACGACGTGTATCGGGTTGAGCTTCAGTTGCCCAGGCGGCGAGAGTTGTCTTTTCACGCCGGCCAGTACTTGTCGATCAATTTGCCGGATGCTGAACCCTGCTATTTCTCCATTGCCAGCAGTCCGGCAGAGCAGAACATTGAGCTGCACATCCAGGCTTCCCCTGAGTGGCTGTCCGCACAGAAGGTCATCGATGCGCTAGCCTCTGGTGAAACGATCACTGTGGAATTACCCCATGGTAAAGCCTGCCTGGCCTGCGCCCCTGAAAAACCATTGCTGCTGGTTGCGGCCGGTACAGGGTTCGCACAGATGAAAAGCCTGGTGGATTATTTGCGCGGCACATCTTCTACCCAGCCGGTAAAGCTGTTCTGGGGCGTGCGTCGCCATGAGGATATGTACCTCAGGTCCATGGCTCGTCAGTGGGAGAAAGAGTGGTCCGCTTTCAGCTTTCAGCCTGTGGTGGGTGATGATGAAGACAGCGAATGGGGCGGACACCACGACCAGCTTGTGCGTGCTGTGCTGGCGTCTGGCACGGATCTGGGTAATGCGGAAGTGCACGCCAGTGGTTCACCCACGATGGTTTACACCTTGATGGACGCGCTGGTGGAAGCGGGGCTCCCACCAACGGCATTCTTTTCTGATGTGCTGGAGTATGCGCCTCGCAATTGAAGTGCTCCGGGCAGGCAGAAGAAGGGTGCGGTCGTTCAGGCTCGGGGCATGGGCAGTTCTGGTAGCCCGTTGTCGGTCGCCAGCCCTTGCATCATAAGCTTGATGCTCATTTCTTCGTCGCCCATATGAGCGCTCAGCCGGCTAAGTTCTGCCAGAGTGTCGCGGCTGCGGCGTAGCTTCAAACTGGTCTCAAAATATTCCCGGGCTTTGCCCCACAGCTCATTTCTCAAGCTCAGCCGGCCCAGTGCCAGTAACAACTCCGCATTGCTTGGGCGGTCCTTTAGCCACTGCTCGGCGGTCAGAAGCTGCTCGTCGGGCTTGCGCCCTTCTATCCGGCCATAAAGATTGACCAGGTCATCGCTCCAGTGGTTGTGCAGAACTTTGCGCAGCAGGGTTTCGGTTTGGGCTTCGTCGCCAAGATCAGCCAGTAAGCGAGCGTAATCAGCAATGGTTTTTTCGTCTCTGCGCAAAAAGCCCGGCAGTTCATCCCAAAGACGGGTGAGCGGCTCAAGTGATGTGTTGGGATCTTGTTGTTGTTGCCGACGGCAGTCTTCAGCGGCCTTTTCCAGCAGGTTGTGCCATACCTGTCGTTCAAGTTCTCCGAGTTCGGACTCCGGAAGTACACTACGTTTGCGCAACTCGGGTAGCAGTTTCGAGAGTTCGCGCCAATCTTCGAGGCGAAGATAGGTGGTTTTCAGTAGCTTCAGAACGAAAGGGTGGTGTGGCGACTGTTTGCGCAGACGCACCAGTGTTGCCAGCGCCTGCTCCAGTCGGTTCCCTGCAAGCTGCAGCTGAGCCTGGGTGATGCCCACGGCCATGTCCGATCCTGGAGTGCTTTCAAATGCTTTTCGCAGCAGTTCATCTACGGCTTCATGGTCGCCGCTCTCAAACGCTGCCTGGGCTGCCGCCAGATAGTTGATAAGGGGTGTGTCTGCGTGGCTGGCGGCTGAGGTCAGCATCTTGCGGGCCCGTGGCCAGTTCCCTTCAGCAAGAGCCAGCAGGCCCTGAGTCGTGCGCCTGCGGGCCCGACGCTCTTTACCGCGGGAAACCCAGTTGGCGACCAGGCCTGTGCCTTGCCGCATGCGGCGAATCAGGTTTGTGGTGAGTACGATCAGGGCAACCACAACCACGATGAGTACAAGCCCAACCCAGAAATTGGTTTCTACCAGATAGTTCCCAAGGCTGATGCGAATGTAACCCAGGTCGTATTGCAGCCCGAGTGAAAGTGCGGTGCCGATGAGCAGGGCAAACAGAACAATCAGAAGCAGGCGAATCATGAATCACTGCCTTTGTTTAGCCGACCTGCCAGCCGCTCTTTGAGCAGTCCCAGAGATTTGCTTATGTCTGGCAAGTCCGGAGCAACGTTACGCGCTTTCAGTTCACCAAGAGTGTTGGTCAAGGCGCTTACTCGTGGGTTGCTTCCGTCGTACCAATCCTCAACAGCAGCTTGTGCCTTGGTTAGAGAGCGCTCATAGAGTGTCTGGTTGCCTCTGAGGACGGCCATCTCGGCTTCTTCAAGCATAAGTTGCAGGTTCAGCCGTGCGTAAGCACTTTGGTCTGGCGACAGCAGTGGCTTGACGGATTCGTCCAGGCGACGAACCACAACCACTTGCATCAGGGTGGATTTGATCTTTTTCCAGGTTCTGAGTAGAAGGCCGGGCTCGCCGCCCTCTCCGGGACCTTCCTCCGACTGGGCATTGCCAACAAATCCCGGGGCTTGCTCGCTGATAAGGGCTTGATCGGTTAGCTGGTGTACGCTGTCGATTGCGGCTTCAAGAGTGAGATAGAGGCCGGTTCTGTCGACACTGGAAATGCCTTTAAGTGCCAGGATTTCCCGGGCCAGTTGCTGACGAACAGGGTACACGCCAACATCGTCGGATTCGGTCAGCACTTCATCTGCAGCTTCAAGTGCAGACAGAGCGCCGCGAATGTCCTTTTCAATCAACAGGCGCTGGTTGGCTATACGCAGTAAATACTCGGCCTCTGCCAGCAACCAGTCAGTGCGGGTGCGGTTTCCGGCTTCCAGTAACTCGCGGGCAGTGTGGTCAATCTGCCGCTGTTGGGTGGCGATCAGCTCACGTTGGGAGGCAAGTTTGTCTTCCAGGGCCTGCAAACGTTGGCTCTGTTGGGTTCCCCTGTCGCCATAAAGGCTCTCAAGCTGTGCAGTGTCCTGCTGTAAGCCTTTCAGCAATTGTATGGTTGCCTGGTTATCGTTCCACTGTTGCCAGTTCCACAGCGCCAGCGCGGCAACACAGGCCAGTGCAACTAAGGCGATAACCCAGACCGGCCAGACTTTCTGTCGGGCGAGCGGTTCTTTGGCAATCGGGGCAGGTAATTGTTTTGTTGTTTCGGTCACGGGCGTCCTTACTTGGCTTTTCCGGAGCCACCGTCCCGGCCTGCCAGTTGTTCTGCGACGGCGGCCACGATGTCGTTATCGGCAAGGCTTCCTGGTATACACGGAGCGTTGAATCCCGCCGCAAGAGCCTGGTCGGCGATACGCCGAGCGGGCACGATGACGGGTCTATCGTATAGATTATGGCTGCATTTGGCACATAGTGCGATGAGATTGTTCAAGGTTTCTCCGGAGAGCGCAACAATGGCATCCGGGGCAAACGCAATCAGGGCGGTGTTGATTTGCGCAGGGGTGTAATCCGGACAGAATCTGCGATACAGCGGCATTATGGTAACCCGGGCACCACGCTCTTCCAGCGTTCGGCGGGTTAATTCCCGTCCTTCCTCGCCCCGGGCAACAAGTACACGCTCGCCCTCGATATTTGTCAGGGAGGGAAGTTTCAGCAGTGCTTCGCTGGTCCAACCCTCGTCGGGTTTGCGCGGGGTTACGCCATATTCGGCCAGTGCTTTGGCCGTCCCGGCTCCTACGCCATACCAATTTAATCCGGTAGGTAGTTGCGGCCACCAGGTATCCAGCTCATCGAGCAAAAGCCTTGCTGCATAGGGGCTGACGGCAATGACATGGGAGAATTCGTCAAGGTTGAGAAGGGTGGTGCGTCGTTCCGGGGTTTCTGGTAGCGGCTCTCGGTCTACCAGTGGGAACACGTGCGTCTCAGCGCCGGCAGCCTGAAACTGCCGGGCCAGCCGGGACGCTTCCGGTTCTGGCCGGCATATAAGAACACGCCGGCCGGTTAGCCTGGTTGAATCAGTCTGGAGTGTGGCCATAAACTTCAGCCAGAATCTTGTCTGCACCCAGCGCTAAAAGCTCTTCTGCCAACTCGCGGCCCAGGCGCTCGCCTTCGGCGCGCGGCGCGCGGCCCTCAACACGGAGAATTTTTGTGCCATCCACGGCGCCAACCAGCCCGCGCAACCATAATGTATCGTCGTCTTCCAACAGGGCGTAGGCTGCGATTGGCACCTGGCAGCCACCCTCAAGACGACGGTTCATCGCCCTTTCGGCTTTCACCCGATCGGAGGTATCAGCATGGTTCAGGGGGGCCAGCATCGCCCGCAGTTCGTCGTCGTTTAGCCGGCATTCAATGCCGAGGGCACCCTGGCCAACCGCTGGCAGGGATACTGTGTCTGGCATTGAGTAGCGGATCCGGTCATGAAAACCCAAACGCTTAAGGCCAGAACTGGCCAGAACTATGGCGTTATAGTCACCCGCATCCAGTTTTGCCAACCGGGTGTTTACGTTGCCCCGCAGAACACGAATTTCCAGGTCTGGGCGGTAGGCGCGCAGCTGGGATTCCCGGCGCAGGCTGGCAGTGCCCACCACAGCGCCTTGTGGCAGAGCGTCTACGTTCGCGTAGTTGTTGCTGACAAACGCATCGGTAGGATCGTCCCGCTCGCAAATAGCGACCAGGCCCAAGCCTTCGGGAAAGGCCATGGGTACATCTTTCATGGAGTGCACTGCGAGGTCGGCGCGGCCGTCAAGCATGGCTTCTTCCAGCTCTTTTACAAACAGGCCTTTACCGCCAATTTTAGCCAGAGGTACATCGAGGATTTTGTCGCCCTGGGTTTTGATCTTGATCAGTTCCACAACCACGTTGTCGTGGAGCCGTTCCAGTTCGGCCTTGATGAATTCTGCCTGCCATAGTGCCAAGGCACTACTGCGGGTTGCGACGCGAAGGGTTCGTTTGGACATGATGCTCACTGTCAGTTATGAAAATGTTCGCCAAGGTTACCCTGTGGCGCCGTAAAAGTCCCGCGGATGGCCGCGCTGCACCGCCTGCAATGCGTCAGCCCGGTTGTTGTCTTTGTAGCCACTGGCGCACATTGCTTGTGTGCCGGCGACTTACCTGAAGCTCCCCCAGATCGTCTCTGAGCAACAGCAGGTTGTGGCCGTCGGGTGTGCGCCTGAGTGCCTGAATATAGTGTACGCCCACCAGGGTGTTGCGATGAATCCGAAGCAGTTGGCTCGGGTAGGCGTTTTCCAGTTCTTTAAGCGTGTAGTCAGAAACAGTCTCACCACGGGTATGATGAATGGTCACGTATTTCTGATCCGCCTGGCAATAGCGGATCCCGGCTATATCAATCAGCTCGGTACCCCGATGGGTGCGAACCGATAGTTGCTCATCTTCCGCTGTTTCCCGTTCGCTGGTGCCGCCTGCGATGCTGTCGGCAAGGGTGCGTAGCTGTACGCGATTAATCCGCCCGGCACGGGCAAGGGCCTCTGCCAGCGCATCTTTGCGCACGGGTTTGAGCAGGTAGGCCACAGCCTGAACCCCGAAAGCCTGAATTGCATAGTTGTCGTAGGCGGTGCAGAAAATGATTGCCGGCGGGTTGCTGAGCTGGCTCAGGCGCGCTGCTGTTTCCATGCCATCAAGACCGGGCATGCGTATGTCCAGCAGCAGGATATCCGGCTGCAGTTCGGCAACTTGAGCAAGTGTGGTTTCGCCATCACCGGCTTCGCCGCAGATCACATAACCCGGCAGGCCTTCGACCAGTCGCATCAGGCGCTGCCGTGCCAGAGGTTCATCGTCTGCGATTAGAATCGTCTGTTTGGTCATGAGTATTGAGTAGTTTCAGGGAGCCGTAAGGTAACGGTATAAACGTCCCCTTGATGGCTGTGCTTGAGTACCGCAGCATCCCCGAATAGCGCCTGCAGCCTTGCCTGAATATTGCCGAGGGCCATTTGGTTGCCGCTGTGCTGACTGCTGTTATTGTCCGGCTTGGGGTTTTGAACGAGCAGATACACGTATTTGCCCCGCGCTTCGGCCTCTATGCGCACCTTGCCACCTTCCGGGCGGGGCTGTATGCCGTGATATACCGCGTTTTCTACCAATGGTTGCAGGGTCAGAGGCGGTATTGCCTGGTGCTCCAGCCCGTCGGCAATGTGCCACTCCAGTTTCAGGCGGGGGCCAAGGCGCAGGGATTCGATGGCCAGATAGCGCTGGCATAGATCCAGCTCTTTCGACATCGGAATGAGTTGGTCGCCGGTGCGCAAGCTGGCGCGAAAGAGCTCTGAAAGATCCAGAACGGCTTCTTCGGCCTGCTCCGGATCTGAAGCAATAAGGCTGGCGATGGTGTTCATGCTGTTGAACAGAAAGTGAGGTTGTATACGCGCCTGCAGGGCTGTCAGGTGTGCCTGCATTTCCGCTTCCCGTTGCTTTTGCCACTGATGCTGCAAGTAGAAGTAGCGAAGGATCATGAGAATTATCAGTAGGGCCATCAGCAGCTTTTTAGCAATTGCCTGCCAGTCGAAGATGCCCGGTTTTGGGTGCAGTACGCTGTCTGCAAACAGGCTGAACGCGAGTACATCTATTAGCACTATGGCCGCAATGAAAAAGGTAGCTCGGGGCACAGGCATTTGAGCCAGTCGGGCGCGCAGCAGGCAAATCAGCGCGGCACTGGTGAGGGTGGTCCACTGCACAAACAGCGAGAGAAGTGCGAAATAATTCCAGTCAATCCAGCTGTCGCTGGCCTGAACAATCGCCAGCACCAGAACCAGTAGTTCACTGGTGATCAGAAGCATGAACACAGACCGCACCCGGCAAAGATCGGGCACGAAAAAATTTTGCATGGCGACAGCCTTGTCCCGGCTCAGGGTGGTCTCTTTTCTGCGGGTCAGAATGTTATACTCCCGTCACGATCAATGTGCTCATTCCGCGCGAGGATAGTGCGGGTCTGTCAGCACAAAAGATAGACTATATTCAGTACTCACTAAAGCGTTGTCTGTTGTGGCCAATGAATTTGAACCTTCTGCTTCAAGCCCGGGAGAGTTCCGGCTGGGGCGTTTGTTCGATCCATATCAAGATAGTCAGGCGGAACTCATAATGAAACAGGCCACCAATGCCCTTGAATCTGCGGCATCATTGATTCCGCAGGGTGCTGCGTGCGCAGTACTTTGCAAAGCGGTTGTATTGGTTGTTTCATTGCTCGGGTTTGCGGCCCAAAGTGTTGCTGAGTGCCGCATAACGATGCGCTGGGATGATGACGCGCCTTACTTTTTCCCGCAGCTGGGCCATGTTGCAGGTATCGATGCTGATATCAGTCGTGAAATTATGCAGCGAATGGGGTGTAACCTTTCATTGGTCAAGCTTCCCTGGGCGCGAGCGCTGGTAGAGTTGCGTGAGGGACGTATCGATATGGTCTCTGGTGCTCATCGGACACCTGAGCGGGAAAAATACGCTTATTACGCAAGTACAGTTCCGACCGTCTCGCCCAACCTGCTGTTTATCCGGCGTTCTGATAGGGCTGAGTTCAGGTTTTCGGGATTGCGAGAGGTTCTGGACTCGGGTTTCAGATTAGGGGCGCAAATCAACGTATCTTATAGTGAGGAATACAGCGCCCTCGTCCAGGATTCAAGGTACAGAGGGAATATCGAGTACACATCCCGCCGGGATTCGCTTTGGAGAATGCTGGCTTTGAATCGTATTGATGGGGTAATTGCGGATAAACTGACGGCTATGCACGAAATTCAAGCGCTGGGGCTTTCTGACCGGATAACGTACAGCTCCATGGTCGTCTCGAACAAAAAAGCCCATTATATTTTCTCAAAAGAATCAGTCAGCCCGGAGTTTGTTGCAGATTTTGATCGTGCGCTGAAGGCCATGCAGAATGACGGCACCTACTCAGCCATTGTTCATCGTTATGTTTGCCCTTCCTGTCGAGATATGCCCGATTGATCACACGCTGATGTATACATCTATTTGACTCATTACATGTAACGAGAGTACCTACACCATGACGGACAAGAAACAACCTGATCAGGCCGCAACCTCCGAAAAGCCATGGGGTGGACGCTTCAGCGAGCCCACCGACGCATTTGTGGAGCGCTTTACTGCATCTGTCGGGTTCGATCAGCGCCTGTATCACCACGACATTACCGGTTCTATCGCCCATGCGACCATGCTGGCAGAGGTTGGCGTTCTGACGCTGGATGAGCGTGATCTCATTATTGAAGGCCTGAATGGCGTAAAAGAAGATATTGAAGCTGGGCGCTTTGAGTGGTCCGTCAGTCTCGAAGATGTTCACATGAACATAGAAGCCCGCTTAACGGATCGTATTGGCATTACGGGTAAAAAACTGCACACCGGCCGCAGCCGAAACGATCAGGTGGCCACGGACATTCGCCTGTATCTGCGCGATGAAATCGATGTGATCGCAGAAGAGCTCAAACGTTTGCAAGCTGGCCTGCTGGACTTGGCCGAACGCGAAGCCGATACCATCATGCCTGGTTTTACTCATCTTCAAACGGCACAGCCGGTCACGTTCGGGCACCATCTTCTGGCCTGGTATGAAATGCTGGTGCGGGATGGTGAGCGTTTGCAGGACTGTCGCAAGCGCGTGAATATTATGCCCTTGGGCGCAGCCGCACTGGCAGGCACCACTTACCCGATCGATCGTGCCATGACCGCCCGGTTGCTGGGCTTTGAGCGCCCTTCTGAAAACTCGCTGGATTCGGTGAGTGACCGGGATTTTGCCATTGAGTTTTGCAGCTTCGCGGCTTTGTTGATGACACACTTGTCTCGCTTCAGCGAAGAGCTGGTGCTGTGGACCTCGGCGCAGTTTGATTTTATTGATTTGCCGGATCGTTTTTGCACCGGCTCGTCCATCATGCCTCAGAAAAAGAACCCCGATGTGCCGGAGCTTGTACGCGGAAAATCCGGGCGGGTAACGGGCCATCTGATGTCCTTGCTCATGCTGATGAAAAGCCAGCCGCTGGCGTACAACAAGGATAATCAGGAGGACAAAGAGCCCCTGTTCGACACGGTCGACACCATCAAAGGCTGCCTGAAAGCATACGCCGACATGGTCCCGGCCATTCGTGCAAAAGCCGATAATATGCGTGTTGCTGCCAAACGCGGGTTTTCGACGGCAACAGATCTGGCGGATTATCTGGTCAAGAAAGGCATGCCGTTCCGCGATGCTCACGAAGTTGTAGGCAAGGCTGTGGCCTTTGGTGTCGCTGAAGAGCGGGATCTTTCTGATATGACTCTGGAAGAGCTGAAGCGTTTCTCTGACACCATCGGTGAAGATGTGTTTGATGTCCTCACACTTGAAGGATCGGTTCAGGCCCGTGATCATTTGGGTGGAACAGCACCGGCTCAGGTGCGGGCTGCTGTGGCCCGAGCGCGTAAGCTGCTGAGCTGAAACCTGAGCCCCCGAGCTGTTTGTTTTGAGCCCGGGGCTTAGCCGCCGATTCGCCCGGTGGGAAGATCTACCGCCACCGGCTTCAGTTCTGCCAGAGGTTTGGGTGGTCCAAGCCTGAATCCCTGGCCGAAATGAATGCCCAGCGTTCGGACCTTCCGGAGAATGTCATCGTTCTCGATAAAAGTTGCCACCGTTATTTTTCCTGCGTCCTGCGCAATCCGGTGCAGCGCCTCTACCATGACCTGCTGAACCGGGTCGGCTCCCAGTCTGAGCATCAGGCTGCGGTCGAGTTTGATTACGTCTATGGGCAGTTTTGCCGCCAGCCTGTAGCTCTCTACAGATGCGCCAGCACCATCCAGTGCTACGCGACAACCAATCCGGTGCAGGGCATCGCACAATACGGCAACTTCATCCGGGTACTGTGTTGCATGGGCTTCACAGATCTCAAGGCAGAAGGACTCTGCCGGGTAGTTTGAAGCCCCGAGAACAGATTCCATGAAGTCCGCAAAGGTGTCATCCAGCACGCTGGCTAGCGACAGGTTGAAACCGCAATATTTCAGCCTGGGCTCCAGTAACCTGTGCTCTCCCAGCCAGGTAAACGTTTGCAGTATGACTTGCCGGTCCAGTCGTTTGGCCAAATCAAAACGTTCTGCTACCGGCAGAAACTGATCTGGTTGCAACCATTGTTCATGGGCACTGTTACCTGGAATTCGTGCGAGAATTTCGATGTGATCACCCCAGGTAACGCTGGCTACCGGCTTGAGCGGCTGGAACTCCAGTATCAGCGCCTGTCTGTCCAGGGCTTTTCGGATCCGGTCGACGAGTTCGTTGCTGTCGTTATGATCGGATTCCGGACGTGAGGCGTGGCCAGTATGAATCCGGTTCCGTCCCGATGTCTTGGCGTCATGGCATAAATCCGCTGCCTGCCCCAGCAGTTGCTCGGGGTTAGGGTATGTGTCTTTTCCCATGATCAACAGACCACCACTGGCGGTGGTTTGCAGTTGGTGTCCTTGCCACTCAAAAACAAAATCACGGATGAGGTTCAGAAGGTTGTCTGCAAGCTTACGGGCTGCAGACTCTGTGCAGTCTTCGATGAGTAGGGCGAAGGTATCACCGGCAAGTCGCGAAACTGTGTCCTGTGGCCTGCTCCGCACATCGAGAATGCTGGCCAGTTCCCTGAGATAGCGATCGCAGGCACCGTTTCCTGCAATGTTGTTGAAGTGCCCGAATGAGTCGAGGTTCAGATATAAAAGGCAACTGTCGACCGCATCGTCGCCAGCCTGTTCCACCTGCCGCTGAAGGCGAGCGACAAACTCCCTGCGGTTGGTGAGACCGGTAACCGGGTCGTGTCGGTATCTGTATTCGCTATCACCGGTTTTGCTGGCGCGGTTGCTGATATCGCTGGCTACAACCACAGCACCTGCGGTTTCGCTTTTTTCTGCACCGGAGTCCCCGATTTTGCTGTTTGTCAGGCGCTGGTAGTGAAATTCGTACACAGGCCACTCGCCGCTTTGTTGCGTGACAGGCATGTCGACAATAAAGCTGTCCTGCTCAAAGGCCCGGTGCCAGAGCTGTTCCGCCAAGTGCCGCTCGTTCGGGTGTTTTTCAAGCAGCTGGCGCAGGTTGTCTCCCACCTTGGGCGTGGCGCCAAATATGCTGCCAAACAATCGGGCATAGGGCGCGTTGAAGTGCAGCAGGTTAAGATTTTTGTCAACGGCAGCTATCAGCCCAGGGCTGGCGGCTGAGGTGGCATTCAGTATGTTTTCAGCTCTTGCGCAGGCCAGGTCGCGCTGCATTTCCCCCGTGCGATCGACCAGGGTTCCGCCAAGCTTTCGCACCCTGCCGCCGGTTTTAAGGGCTCGACCATTTAGTGTTGCGCGAATGTTTTTTTCTTTGGCTGTGAGCAAATGAAGCTCAATTGTGAAGGGTGCACCGGTGCGTGCGCACCTGCGGAACAGGGCCCGAACTCGTTCCTGGCCACTCTTGCAATAGAACAGCGCCTGCTCCGGTGTAATTTCTGTCCCCGGTTTCAGCTCCAGCAGCCGATATAACCCTTCTGTCCAGGTCATTTGGTTACTGGTGACGTCCAGTTCCCATATTCCGAAGCCCGCAGCGCTTTCAGAAAAGCGTAGCAGGCGGGTGTCTATGGCGGAGTTTTCCTGTTGAGCAATGCGGGCGCTGGCGGCGCCATCTGAATCGCGCATGCTGATACGTAATGAAAGACTCGCCGTGTAGAAAAACCCTTCCTTGTGGCGAAAAGTGACCAGTACCGTTTGGCCGCTCTCGATACGGTGTCGATTGGCAGGTGCAAAGGGGTCGTCTTCTCTGGAAGCCAAGAACCGGTGTACCATAACGCCTTCCAGTTCGCTGGCATCGTATCCCAGTACAGCCTCGGCATTATTGTCTGCAAATAAAACCTTACCTTCGTCGTCAATACGCAACAGGGTCTGGCGACCGGTGCCACTGGATGTATCAGCACGATAACGCTGTATGACAAACTCTTTCACTGGGCCGGGCCTCGGGGTTTCTCAAGCGTATTCCGCTTTTAATTATTGATGGTTGTGCCACGATGAGTTCATCATACTGATAATTAAACCGGAAAGAACCTCTCCCCCGGAGCTGCCTTGACTGCTCACGCTACACCGATTGTCCTGGATTTTGATGAGGGCATTGATCGCAAAACCCTGCGCCGACTGCGGGACAGATTTCTCGTGCTTAACCGGCAGCGCTGGGAGCGAGCCCACTCGTCGCTTTCCTATCGACAGCAGGTGGTGCTGGAAATTTTGCCACTGGTGTTTCACACCAACCATCCCGCGCTGCCGGGCTATCTGGATGTTGATTGTCCTTACGGTCTGAGCCACTACCAGCCGGATTCAGCCATCATAAGTGCAGCACGGCGCCTGGCCCGTACCTTCAGCATGCGGGATGAAGGCAAACGCAGGGCCGACCTGGAGGCGCTGTTTCTGATGGGTAGCCCAGGCACCTTGGGCCATTCTGTTACCAGTGATCTTGATGTGTGGCTTTGCCATAGGGACGATCTTCACGGGCATGGGATCAGATTGCTGGAGCGTAAGGCTGAACGGTTAACTGAGTGGGCCCTGTCGTTTGGTATTGAGTTGCACGTGTTTGTATTTTCTGCTGCCGAATGGCGGGAAGGCCGGCAGCGGATAGAAGTGACGGGTGAGAACTGCGGTAGCGCCCAGCACTATTTACTGCTGGATGAATTCTACCGCACGGCCATCCATCTGGGTGGCTGTTATCCCATGTGGTGGCTGATTCCCCCGGAGCAGGAAGGGCATTATCAGAAGTGCGTCGCTATGCTGGTGGACTATCGCTTTATTCGCGGCGATGCATATATTGATTTTGGTGCTGTGCCATCCATACCGACCGGTGAATTTCTGGGAGCGGGAGTGTGGCAGCTCTACAAGGGAATCGATGCGCCCTGGAAGGCCATTCTGAAACTGCTGCTGATTGAATGCTATGCCCACACGCAGGATCTACCGGTCCTGTCGCTTATTTTCAAACAGGCAGTGTTCGATGGTGATACAGACGCGGATGATTTGGACCCCTATGTGATGCTCTATCAGCGCCTTGAACAGTGGCTTCTTAGTGACGGTGCCAGTTCGCGGTTGGATTTGGTGCGTCGCAGTCTGTATATCAAGGCGGGTCTGCCACTGACTCGCACCGGGATGGCGGGGCAGCAGGGGGTGGAGCCCTGGAGGGCTCGGCTGCTGAGGAGTCTGGTTGATGACTGGGGGTGGCAGCAAAACCAGCTTGAGTTGCTGGATAATCGTCACCGTTGGCGGGCAGAGGAGGCGTCTTCCCTGCGCCGAGTGGTGGTGTCGGAGCTGACCCACAGCTATAGGCTGCTGTCGAAAATGGCCCGTGATCACGGCGAGCAATCCGCTATCAGTGCAAACGATATCAACTTGCTTGGCCGCAAGCTCTACGCAGCATTCCAGCGCAAAGCCGGCAAGGTAGAGCAGATTAACCCGGGGTTGGTGCCATCACTGGCCGAGGAAAACCTGGCCTTTCATCATCAGTCAGAGCAAGGCGGCACAGGAACGGGCTGGCTGTTGTACAGGGATCTTGAGGACCCTTCGGACGCTTTCTGGCAACCGGTTATCCGGCGTTCGGGTAATCTCGCGGAACTGGTGGTCTGGTGCTACTGCAACGGCTTGCTCACCCGGGCAACTCGCCTCAACGTTCGTTCCGGGCAGGGCATTGCCTCCGTTAGCGAATTGCGGGAAATGCTGGATGCGCTTGCAGGATTTTTGCCATTTCCTGTCGAGCCTGCCGAGCGAGAGGCTCTTGCCCGTGGTGTTCGCCCTCTGCGCAACCTCCTGCTGATTAACGTAGGTGTTGATCCGCAATCCCACCTTACTGAGCGCGGCCTGCACAAGCTCAGTGCCAGGCATGACTCTCTGGGGTTCAGCGGCGGTCGCGAAAATCTGGTTGTTACCATTGACCAGATAACGCTCAACAGCTGGCAAGAGGTTAGCCTTCAGCACTATGCATCCGGGGACACCTTGATTCAGTGCCTGAAGAATGTTCTCGCTTCTGTGGCTATGGCGCCCCATAGCATTCCCGACCTTGAGGTACACAGCCATAACCGGGGACATGGCAATGCTATCGCCAGGAGGGTGCGGGAGCTTTTTGCCGACGTGTTTCGCCAGTTCTTTGCAGGAGGAGCTGGTCCTCATCCCCTGCGTTACGTAATCGAAATGGGTCGCCGGTATTTTTTGCTGGAATTCAGCGGCACCGAGCCCGGGTTTATGGCTCTGGAAAGCCGGGCTGCCTTGATGGAGTGCCTTGCTCAGCCTCGCGACACCTATTTGCCTGTTGTGTTTGACCGCCATGCATTGCTGGACGACCCGGGTTTGCGGGCCGCCTGCCAGGCGAGTGAGCCGGACAGCATTCAGGTGTTCTACAGGTTAAGGGGCGAAAAGGTTCTGATTCGGGTGATTGATGAGCGTGGATCTGTTTTTGGTTGGGATCAGCAGGTCGCTGGCCGACGCAATTTGCTGGCCCCATTGTTGCGCTTTCTGGAAAATCTGGTGGAAAGACGCACTTTGCGTAATACCGAAATGCCCGTAGGCCTTGCTGGAGTACGTTGTTATGAGTTGGTTTCAAACAACGGAGTCTGGCGCCCGGAATATCGGCCGCAAACAGATGCCGGTTCGCCCCTGCCTGGATTTGAGGTGCAGGCTGTGGGCGTGCAGGAGGGTGATAGTCGCGTTCGCTTTGACCTTTACTGCGGTGAACAGGAGTTTACGGTGCTGCAATACGGTGACCAGCTGATTCCAGCTGTTGCTCACTATATTCACTCACTTCGGCAGAGCCGTGATCGTTATCCGGTTTACCTGACGGATGTGCACTTGCCCCACGATCTGGATCCGAGGGTGTATCAGCAGGATATACAGACCAGTCAGTACCTGTATTACCGGGCTTTTCTTGAGGATGCCCTGAACCGTGAACTGGAGTCATTTCTGTAGCTCGCCGGCCTCGCCGTGCAGGGCGTGGGTCAGGTATACTTTGGGCATTATGAACTCAGAGGTGTCAAGTATGCGCGCGAGGAAGATGCCGGTCATGATACTGGTGATGACTGCAGCACTTGGTGGCTGCGGCCAGAAAGGGCCGTTATACCGGGAAAACCCGGAGGCATCGGCCAAGCCAGTTGAGCAGGCAAATAGCGCCGCAACCAGGAACGAGCGCCCGGGCGACCATAGTGCACAGGCTGATGCATTGGCTGAGTAGTCCCGCACATACCAGACACCGCTTTACGAATCAGGAATAAAATGGATCATTTCAACTACCGTGACGGCGAACTTTACGCTGAAGATGTACCTGTCTCCTCCATTGCTGAACGTTTTGGTACGCCAGCTTATGTGTATTCCCGTGCCACACTGGAGCGCCATTACAGGGCCTATGATGAAGCCCTGAGTGAGCGCGAACTTCTTATCTGCTATGCCGTGAAAGCCAATAGCAATATTGCCGTGCTGAATGTGCTGGCACGCCTGGGTGCCGGTTTTGACATAGTGTCTGCGGGCGAACTGGAGCGGGTTTTGCGGGCCGGTGGCGACCCCGGCAAGGTAGTGTTTTCCGGAGTGGGCAAGCAGGAATGGGAAATGCGCCGGGCCCTGGAAGCAGGCGTTCGCTGCTTTAACGTGGAATCTGATACCGAGCTGGACCGGCTTAACGCAGTAGCAGGCGAGATGGGGGTTAAAGCGCCGATCTCGTTGCGAGTGAATCCGGATGTTGATGCCGGCACACACCCGTACATCTCTACGGGCCTGAAAGAGAACAAGTTCGGCATTGATATCGCGGAAGCGCTGGCCGTTTATGCCCGCGCTGCGACCTTGCCAAATCTGGAGATTTTAGGTGTGGATTGCCACATTGGATCCCAGCTTACATCTGTAACACCGTTCCTGGATGCGCTGGATCGTGTGCTGGAGCTGATTGACGCTTTGGCAGACAACGGTATTCATATCCGGCATCTGGATATAGGCGGTGGTTTGGGTGTTACCTACAACGATGAAACGCCGCCTCAGCCAGCTGAATACGTGAAAGCGCTGGATCAGCGTATTGGTGAACGTAACCTGACTCTCGTTCTTGAACCCGGCCGTTCCATTGCCGCCAATGCCGGCATCCTGATTACCCGGGTTGAATTTCTGAAGTGCACTGAACATCGTAATTTCGCGATTATTGATGCAGCCATGAACGATCTGATCCGCCCTGCGCTGTATAGCGCCTGGCAGGCGATTGTCCCGGTGCAGCCTCATCAGGATGCAGAAGAAAAAATCTGGGATCTGGTTGGCCCTGTATGCGAAACCGGAGACTTTCTTGGCAAAGACCGGCCGCTCCAGCTCAAGGCGGGGGATCTCTTGGCGGTGCGCTCTGCTGGAGCCTATGGTTTCGTAATGAGCTCAAACTACAACACCCGTAACCGTCCGCCGGAATTGATGGTTGATGGTGACCAGGTGCACATTGTTCGTCACAGGGAAACCATTGAGGAACAGCTCGCGCCCGAAAATTGCCTGCCCGAATGAGTGATGGGCAGGATATGAACCCGCAGCGTCGCCATCAAGGGCAGGGGCCATTGCTCCGGTTCAGCAAAATGCATGGGCTGGGCAATGATTTCATGGTTGTTGATGCCATTAGCCAACCATTCAGGCTGCGCCCGGAAATGATTCGGGAACTGGCCGACCGGAATTTTGGTGTCGGTTTTGACCAACTTCTGGTTGTGGAGCCACCGGGTTTGCCCGATGTGGATTTCCGTTATCGGATATTCAATGCCGATGGCTCTGAGGTTGAGCAGTGTGGCAATGGCGCCCGGTGCTTTGCAAAGTTTGTCCGCGATCAGCGCCTGACAAACAAGAAGACCATCCGTGTGCAAACGGCCGGCGGCGTAATTGAGCTGCGAATAGCTAAAGACGGCATGGTCATGGTCAATATGGGCGTGCCTGAGCTGAACCCTCAGGCCATTCCTTTTGCCGCTGAGCACCGCAAGAACGTGTACACGGTGCAAGTGGGCGCAGAAACCGTTGAGCTCAGCGCGGTTTCCATGGGCAACCCCCACGGCGTTATTGTCGTTGAGGATGTGGATATTGCGCCAGTGGAGCACCTTGGGCCGCAACTGGAAAGCCATCCACAATTCCCCGAGCGGGGCAATATAGGGTTCTTGCAGGTTATCAGTCGGAACCATGTGCGCCTGCGGGTGTATGAACGCGGTTCTGGCGAAACCCTTGCATGTGGCAGCGGTGCCTGTGCGGCCGTTGTTGCAGGGCGCTTGCGCGGCCTGCTTGATGACCGCGTGGAGGTGGATCTCCGCGGCGGTCGGCTGGTCATCGAATGGAAGGGCGAAGGGTCGCCTGTTATGATGGAAGGCCCCGCAACAAGTGTATTTGAAGGGCAGCTGAGACTGCCCGGCGAATCAGGTGGTGCCCGGCGTAGAAGGCCCAGCCGCCCACACAAACAACGGATCTGATAGCCAGGAGAGCGCAATGACAGATCAAACGGCCCACCAGAAGGCCGGTAAGCTCACCCGGGAAGCGGTGGCTGAGTACCTGAGAGACAATCCCGATTTCTTTGTCGATCAGGACGAACTCCTGCGCAGTCTGACCTTGCCCCACGACAGTGGAAGGGCAATTTCCCTGGTGGAACGCCAGGTACACCTTTTCCGTGAACAGCGGGACACGCTTCGTCATGAGCTGGTTGAGCTGGTATCCATCGCCCGCCATAACGATCGCCTGTTTGAAAAGAGCAAGCGGTTGCTGATGCAGGTAATCGAAGCCCGCAATCTTATGGATATGGCTTCCACCATTGATGACAGCATTCGTGGTGATTTCGGTCTGGATGCAGCCTCTGTGATTCTGTTTGCTGATGCAGCGGTGGCTGGCAGTTCCCAGGGCGCACTGCACGTAGTGACTCCGGCAGAAGCCCAGGAGCATCTCGGCAACCTTCTGGAAGGCAGTCGAGCGGTCTGCGGCCAGTTCCGTGAGAACCAGCGGGAGTTTCTGTTTCCGGATCGCGACGACCCTATTGCGTCCGTGGCGCTGGTGCCTTTGCGTCATGAAGAGCTGGTGGGTGTTTTTGCGGTCGGCAGTTGTCAGCCCGGTTACTTCGATGAGCATATGGGCTCACTGTTCCTGAGCTACATCAGCGATACATTGAGCCGGCTCCTGCCCCCGATGGTTCGTCGCCACACCACTGCTGCCCCGGTCGCTGACCTTGCGACGGAGTCCCGCTAGAGTGGTTGCGGTGTCCATGCCAGCTCAAATACCTGATGAGCTGGGCGGGCACATGGCAGATTTCATGCAACACATGGCCTCCGAGAAGCGCCATTCCCCCCGAACCTGTGACAGTTACCAACAAGATCTGCAGCGCTTGGCGATTTGGCTCATGGAGCAGGGTAGCACTCAGTGGTGTGCTGTCAGCGGTCATGATCTTCGCCGTTACGTGGCTAACCTCAGTCGTCAGGGGCTCAGTGGTCGAAGCATTGCCCGCCACCTGTCAGCTGTAAGACGTTTCTATCAATACCTGTTACGGGAAGGTTTTGCCAAGGACAACCCGGCACTCGATATACGGGCACCCAAGAGCAGCCGTCGTCTGCCCCGCGTGGCCGACGTAGACCAGGTCAACTCTCTTCTTGATGCTGCACCGGACGAACCCCTGGAAGTGCGCGACAGATGCATGTTTGAACTGATGTATTCCTCCGGCCTGCGTCTTGCGGAATTGGCCAGCCTGGATGTTAATTCGGTTGACTGCAAAGCTGGCGAGGCACGGGTTGTGGGGAAGGGTGGGAAAACGCGACTGCTCCCGGTGGGGCGAAAAGCGCTTGACGCCATAAGCCAGTGGCTGCCTGTCCGTGCTGGGTTGGCTCCCGAAACAGAACCGGCGCTGTTTGTAAGCCGTCGGGGCGACCGAATCAGCCATCGCAGTGTTCAGGCCCGGCTCAGCCGCTGGGGCATTGTGAAAGGGGCAGATCAGAAGCTCCATCCACACATGCTAAGGCACTCGTTTGCAAGTCATATGCTTGAATCCAGTGGTGATTTGCGAGCGGTGCAAGAATTACTGGGTCATGCGGACATAGCCACAACTCAGGTCTATACTCATTTAGATTTCCAGCATTTGGCTCGGGTTTATGACCAGAGTCATCCCAGAGCGCGCCGACGCAGTTCCCGGGGCCGCGACGACCAGAACGCCGGACAGGAAGGAAACACTTGATGTCATCCGATCAAACCTGGAAAACCAAGTACTTCCAGGAACTTGAGTCTGCAGAGCAGCGGGAGGCGCATTGGAAAGCCGAGCGCAATACACTGGAGCGTATGTTGGTGCGTACCAGTCTCGCATCTGCGGGCCAAACAGCGGAACTCGATCTCCTGCTTGACCAAATCCGGTCGGATCTTCGCAAAAGCAAAGTGGATGTAGACAGCTGGCGTAAACTGCAGGAGCAGATCGATCGCCAGGTTGCTCTGCTCGATGATGCACCAGCTCCGGTAACCAGGAATTCCCAGCCGTCTGCTGTCCCGGAACCGTCTTTGTCAGCAACAGAAGAGCCCCCGGTAGACGTTGCGGATGAAACCGATCAGCCAGCGCCGATCACGGATGTTGAAGAACAAAGCCAGCGCCTGCGGATTGCCCGGCGTGTCGGGCACCTCCTTGGCCAGTTACTCAGCCAGGTTTCCCTGGAACCGGACGCCGAAGCCCGTGCGCGAAATCTTCAGAGAGCGTTGCTCTCCAGCGATGACTGGGATGAGTTAAGAGAAGGTTTGAATCAGGTTGCAGATTTGATTGTTGCGGCTGTAACCCGCAGCCAAAGGGAGTTTGAAGCCTTCCTCAAACGTCTGGATGAGCGCCTGGCGATGCTGCAGGAGCATTTCTCCGTTCAGTCATCAGCGCAGACTGAACGCGAGGCAGCAGCGGAAGCGCTTGACCGTAATATTCGTAATGAGATTGAACAGGTTGGCCAACATATCGAAGCCAGCGGTGATTTACAGGAACTGAAACTGTCTGTTACCAGCCATCTCGAATCGATTGGCGAGGCGGTTGGCCGCTTCCGGGTTGAAGAAACAGAACGGGAAAAAATGTTATCTGAACAACTGATGGCCATGCAGGAAAAGATGGTCATCATGGAAACGCATGCTGAGCAGATGCGCGGGCAGATGCGCAAGGAACGTGAGCGGGCGGTGACAGACTTGCTTACGCAATTGCCTAATCGAGAGGCCTGGCAAGAGCGACTGTCATTCGAGTACAACCGCTGGAAGCGTTATCAGTACCCGCTAACAGTGGGTGTTCTGGATATCGATTTATTCAAACGGATAAACGATTCCTATGGGCACAAGGCCGGGGACAGGGTGCTTCAACTGGTGGCCCGGGAAATCAGAAACAGGTTGCGCAAAACGGATTTCGTCGCCCGTTTTGGCGGTGAAGAATTCGCGCTGCTGTTTCCGGAAACGCCTCCTGAAAATGCTCAAGCTGTTCTGGACAAACTTCGTGCCCACGTCAGCGCCTTGCCGTTTCATTTTGGCGGTGAACCGGTAACGGTTACCTTCTCTGGAGGGGTGGCAGGCTTTGGCCCCGATGACACTGAAGAAACGGTCTTTGACAGAGCCGACAAGGCGCTCTACCTTGCCAAAGACAGCGGCCGGAATTGCATCAGGATCGGCTAGTGCAGTACAACTTTTCAGGACATCCCGTGAAGGTCTCCCTTCTGTTTTTAACATACTTGTTGCTGCTGGTTTTTCAGTCCGCTGCATGGGCAGACCCTCCCCAGGCTTCGCCGGCACCCGTATTGGGCAGTAAAGACCTGAGCTGGATCAGCGAGCAGAAGGAGCTCAGGGTCGGTGTTCGTGCGGACCAGGTGCCCCTGGTGTTTGATACCGGAAATGGCACCCTTGCCGGCACCTACATCGACTACCTTGCCCGGCTATCCGACAAACTCGACCTGCCCATTGAACCTGTTGTGATAGGCGCTGACAGCAGCGCCGAGCCGCAGTTTGAGTCACCTGAAATCGATGCGCTTCTGACCACCAGAGTTCCAGGCTCGCCAGTGCCCGGTGGAAAACGTTTTACCACCCCCCTGATGACCCTCACCTATGGCCTGTTTGTGAGCGCAGGTGATGCCGCTATCCGCTCATTGGCGGATCTTGAAAGCGGTCGTATAGCGGTTTTGGAGGGCGACCCCAACCAGTACAGCATGCTGGATACTGTTGAAAAGTTTACGCCGGTACCTGTTCAGAGCCTGGGGGAAGCTGTCAGTCAGGTACTGTCGGGCCAGGCCGATGCCTTTCTGGGGCCGGTGCCGGTGGTTTCCGACTACCTTCAGTCTGCCATGATTAATGGTATCGGGCTTTCGATGTTGCTTGATCAGAAATCAGTTGATGTGGTGTTTCAGGTAGATGAGCGCAATGAGCCTTTGTTCCGGGTATTGGATAAAACCGTAGAGGCCATAAGCCATAATGAGCACCGCGTGATCCGGCAGTCCTGGCTGCAAGTGGATCTTACTGCGCTGGAGCAAAGTGGTGTGGAGCTCTCCGGTTCCGACCTTGAATGGCTCAAACGTCACCCTGATCTTAAGGTTGCTTTCCGTTCTGACTGGCCGCCATTTGAATACGCCCAGGATGGTCGCGCCACAGGCTTGGTACCAGACCTGGTCGCGCGGCTGGAGAATCAGCTGGGCGTGCGGTTTGAACGAAAAATACTGGAAGACCGCGTGGTTGCAGAGCAGGCACTGATGTCCGGGGAAGTGGATATTCTGCCCGGCTTGTCACGCACCCCAAGAACGGAAGAGTCGTTTCTGTTTACCCGGGCTTATGTGAATGTGCCAATTGCCTTGGCGATACGGGATGACGGGCGCTTTATCGGGGACCTGAGGGAGCTGCGCAGAGAGCGTGTGGGCGTGGTTAATCGCCATGCCGCCCACGATTACCTGCTTATCAATCATCCAAACCTCGACCTTTACCCGATGGCGACGATAGAAGCCGGGTTGCTTGCGCTGTCCAACGGCGATCTTGATGTCATGGTGACCCATATCCCGGCCGTCAGTTATACCGTTGCCAGATTGGGGCTTTCGAATCTTCGGATCACCAGTATCACTCCCTATCAGTACGATCTCCGTCTTGCAGTGCGAAACGATAGCCCGGAGCTTCATCGAATCCTGAATAAGGCCCTGGGTAGTCTCAAACCAGCAGAAACCGAGGCTATCTACAACCGCTGGATCCATCTCGATATCGAGCAGGAAACCGACTACACAGTGGTTCGCCGGGTTGTTCTGATCGCTATAGTGGTTGTGCTGATATTTCTTTATTGGAACCGCAAGCTCTCACGGGAGGTAGACGAGCGGATTCGTTCAGAAAACGCCTTGCGCCGGAGTGAAGATGAACTGAGAGCAGCAAAGCTGGAGGCGGAGCGTCTGGCTCGAAAGGCTGAAGCTGCCAGCCGCACCAAGAGCGAGTTTTTGGCCAATATGTCCCATGAAATCCGAACACCCATGAATGCGGTGATCGGTTATAGCGATCTGCTAAGTAACACCGTTACGGACCCTCAGCAGCGCAACTATCTGGACGCCATCCGGGCGGGCAGCCGAAGCTTGCTGATGCTGATTAACGATATTCTTGATCTGTCCCGAATTGAGGCCGGCAAAATGCGGTTGGATTATTCCCCCGTTTCCGTCCGCCGGTTGCTTGATGATGTGCGGCATATTTTTGATCTGCGTGCCCGTGAGCAAGGCATCACACTGGAAGTCAGTGTTGGCTCGGATATGCCAGTCGCCATGATGCTGGATGAAACGCGGTTTCGGCAGGTGCTGTTTAACCTGGTGGGTAACGCCATCAAGTTTACCCATGAGGGTGGGGTGACTGTGCGGGCAACAGTCAAACCGGTTCAGGGCAAAGCCGGAGAAACACCCGAGCAGCAAAGCTATCGGCTCACCATCAAGGTGAAAGATTCGGGAATCGGCATCCCCCCCGACCAGCTTGAGCGTATTTTTGACGCCTTTGAGCAGCAGGAAGGACAAAACACCCGCCGCTATGGAGGCACCGGACTCGGGCTTGCCATTAGCCGCAAGCTGGCCCAGATGATGGGCGGAGAGTTAAGTGTGGATAGTGAGCCGGGGAATGGTTCTGTTTTTACACTCACCCTTCCTGACGTTCAGGCAACAGGAGCTCAGGCTGAGGACGAAGGTGAAACCAAAGAATCTGAAAGGCTTTTAGCCCAAACGCTGAGTATTCAGGAACGGGGCTGGCTGAAAGAACAGCTCACGACTGACTTCGGTGACGAATGGGAAGCTGTTCGGGAAAGCGGTGATCCTGAAGAAATGAATGACTTTGCTCGCCGGGTATTGGAGTGGGGCGAACGTTATCGCTCACGGTCTGTAACGCGATACGGTGAGAAGTTGAAGGCTGATGTGGAAGCCTTCAATCTGGACGCTGTTAACAGTGCGCTTGATGCCTTCCCGAAACTGCTGGGCCGGGAAGATTAAGCAAGTTTACAGGCAGTCGAACTGGGAGCGGCGGTCAAAAGCTACAGAAACCATGTCATAGCCGGAGTCTGAAAGGCTGCGAACCAGTTCGCGGTCTTTCAGTAATGCCATACAGACTTTGTGAACACTGGCCTGGAGATGCTCTGCTGCTGGCTGGCTTGCGGCAAGGCGAAAGTCGACCACGAGATACTTGCGATCAATGGCAGAAGTGAGCGGGATGTCTTCGCGTTCAATACTTTCAAAACCGATATAAGTTGCCTGGTCCAGAGGAAATACCTGACTCATAACAATGTCCAGGTTTTCCGCGTGTGCCAGGGGCGCGCAGAGTATGATTGCAGCGGCTGCCGAACGGATCAGGTTTTGAATAGTCATGGCGGCAGCTCCCCCGGTGTACTTTTTTGTTGGTGTGTAACGAAGCGTAATGTTTGGTTAAGTTTGATTATTGCAAATACTGTCGCCTATTGCGCGAGATTAGGTCTACCTTTTTCAATTGTTTGCAGTTTGCATACATTTAAGCGATATGTTCCGCGGACGGGGGCTCCCCTGACACTGCGCTATCTACTATCATGAAATGAAAACCGACGGCAGGAGAGTTGCCCATGTTTCAGCTTGTGTTCAAGGGCGAGTGTGCCTCTGGCACCGATATGACAACAGCGCGGAACAACGCCCGCACGCTGTTTAAAGCCAGCGTTGAGCAAATAGAGCGCATGTTCAGCGGTAGCCCTGTAGTGATCCGCAACAAGCTGGATGAAGATCAGGCTGAAAAGTACCGCCAGGTGCTACACAAGCACGGCATGGTGGCCTATGTTCAACCCATGCCTGGAAGCCAGCCGCAGGCAAGACCTGCACCAGCGCCTGTACCCGCCCCCGAGCCCCAGCCAGCTAGCGCTGCTCCAGCTCCCGCAAAAGCAGCTTCCGGTTCGGCTACACCTGCGGTTGAGCCTGGTGATCGTTTGCCGGTGGCAGGCGACAAGGTTGATGACATCCTTGCGGGGTCAGCTCTTGGGCTCGACCCTGTCGGGGTAACTCTGGTTGAGCCAGAGGAAGTCGAGCCTCCCATGTTCCAGCATCTTGACGACTGGACGCTGGCACCCCCGGGGAGCGACATAGGTGTTGAAAGGGATCTTCCGCCACCTATGGTGCCAGATGTGTCTCATCTTTCGCTGGTAGACGATGAGTCGAAGAAAAAGTGAATATGGGATGCATGGAGTTTCTCGGGTTTTGACGCCCTATTCATTGCTGGCCCTCACCTGGCTAATTTTGGTATCCCCTCTATCTTTCGCTGCAACGGCCAGCGATGCAGCAGCAGAACGCCCTCGCGTAGGTTTGGTGCTTAGTGGTGGTGGAGCCAAAGGCATGGCCCACGTAGGCGTGCTCCGGGTGTTGGAAGAAATGAAAATCCCGGTGGACTTTGTGGTGGGAACCAGCGCCGGCTCAGCAGTGGGCGCACTTTACGCCTCTGGCATGCCGGTAGGAGAAATCGAGCAGCGATTTATCCAGTTGGACTGGTTGTCGAGCTTTCGGGATGATCCCGGTCGGGCGTACAAACCGGTTCGCCGGAAGCAGGTAGACTGGCGATTTCCCGTAACGCCGGGGCTTGGTGTCAGTTCGGATGGCTTGCACCTGGGTGCCGGCATTATTGCGGGCCAGAATCTTGGTTTTATACTCAACGAGCTGACCCATAGCGTTGCCCTGGTCGAGGATTTCGATCGTTTACCCATTCCTTTTCGTGCTGTTGCGACCGACCTGGAAACCGGTGATATGGTGGTGCTTGGCCATGGTCATCTTGCGACGGCGGTGCGCGCCAGTATGAGCATCCCTGGGGTATACGCTCCGGTCAACCTTGATGGCCGTTTGCTGGTGGATGGCGGCATTGCGAACAACTTGCCGGTCAGTGTTGCTCGCGAAATGGGTGCTGACATCATCATTGCGGTTGATATTACAAACGAATTGATGGGGTCGGATCAGTTGCGCGAAGCCTTCTCTGTGTTTGACCAGTTGACCACGATCATGACCCGGCGCAATGCCGATCAACAGCTAGGGTTGCTGGGAGCCAAAGACGTGCTTATCCGGCCAGATCTGGAAGGTCATGGTTCGGCAGACTTTTTTAACGGCCCGATACTGTTTGAGCTGGGCGCCACAGGCGCCCGCGCGCATGCAGTGGAACTCAACCCCCTGTCCGCATCTGATGAAGCCTGGCGTGCATACAAGTCGCGACTGGTCTCTGCCAGTCACAGTGCAGGATTGATCGTCGGAATTGAGATTGAACAGGATCGCCGGCTGGGCCAGGAGTTCCTTAGGGAGCGAATACGGCAGAAAATCGGCGAGCCACTGGATGTGGAGGCTCTGGAGGCAGATCTGAAGCGCATCTATGGGCTGGGCTATTACGAAATTGTGTCCTACTCCCAGTCTCCGTCACCAGATGCAGATGGAACGCTGTTGATCATCAAGGTTCAGGAGAAAAGCTGGGGTCCTAATTACCTGTCATTTGGTCTGAACTATGAAGACAATTTTGACGGTGATACCCGCTTTAATCTTGCGGCATCTGTGCGAATGACCGAGTTGAATGAGCTTGGAGGTGAATGGCAAACCGGAGCGCAGCTTGGCACGGAGCCTTTCATAAGAACCCAGTGGTACCAGCCGATCGATTATGGCTTTGAGCGGTTTTTGCTGGCGGGTGCCGAGTATGCCCGCGACACCGTGAGCGTATATGATTCCGGAGGTAAGCGTGTTGCCGAGCTGGACGTGACGCTCCGCCAGGCGGATCTTGGCTTGGGAATGGAGCTCGGCAGAAACTCCCAGGCCAGCTTCACTTATGCCCGTGGTTACGCCACCGTGGACAAACAGGTGGGTGCGCCAGTCGCGCCCGAAGACGCAGTTCACCAGGGCAATGTCAGCCTCCAGTTGCTGCACGACTCCCTGGACGATGCGTTCTTCCCGAGAGAAGGAGCCTTTGCCGGAATCCGTGGCCGTGTTGAGCGTGAAGATCTGGGGTCAGACCGACATTTCGACGCGATAACGGGGATGGCGCTGGGCACGGGAAGCTGGAAAGAGTTTACCCTGACAGGGCTGCTCTATGCTCACACGGTGACCCGTGGGAATGCGGGAATTGAGAACACTGTGCGCCTGGGTGGTTTCCGGCGGTTATCTGCATACGCTCCAGGTCAGATTACCGGTGACAGTGCCGCTATGGCGTCGGTTTATGCCCGGCAGACATTCGGTGGCCCGATTACGCCCTGGTTTGCAGGGATGGGCCTTGAGACAGGGAATGCCTGGGATTCCCTCAGTGATGCCGGGTGGAATAGCTCGGTGAAATCCTGGAGTGTCTTTGCTGGTGTCGATACCTTCCTCGGTCCTGTGCAGTTAGCTACGGCCTACAGTAGTAAAGACAGCTGGGCGGTTTACCTGAATATCGGCTTTTCGTTTACCCAACTTTTTTATTAAGTCGACCCGGCAGGCAATTAAGTGCCAGAAACTGCCTCACATACTTGCTGGCACTGCTGAACTGCATAGCGGTGGAGCACGGAGACGAGTTTGTGTTCATCTCTGTCCCGGAGCGCACCGATAGATTCCCGCATGTGCTCAAGGTTGTCTTCCAGAACCCGTTTGCCGCCCCTCTTGAAAGCGACGAAGGCGCAACGCCTGGCGGAGGGCCATAAGTCCTCAATTGCCGATACGATAAAGTAGTTGTCCGCGTAGGCTAGAGACGCTTTGGTGTACTCAATGCCCAGATCCAGAAATGCCATCAGGTCATTGTTGTGATAGTGGTCTTCCATTTTCTGGTTGAGCTGCTCCAACCGCTCCAGGTCTTCGGTTTGCCACTGGCGAGCAAGCTTGCACCCGGTATGGCACAGATACAGCTCCAGTGTTTCGTATAGGCTGCGCACAAAAAAATCATCCAGCTCTGTTACAAAGGCGCCTTTGCGGGGCACGTTTTTCACCAGATGGCGCTTTTCGAGAAGTAAAAGACCCTCCCGGATCGAACCGTGGCTGACCTCCATTTTCTTGGCCATGGCGGCTTCGTATATGCGCTCACCGGAATCAAGTTGGCCAAAAACGATCAGGTTCTCGATGTGGCGGGCGACCTGTTCGGTCAGTGTCACTTTAGGTTGGAAGGCCTTCATGGATGATGGTCGCTGGGCTTGGTTGAAAGAATGAAGGGAATAGTCGCATATTCACCCATTGTGGAGCCAGCGCACCGGAGGCCTGGTCAGAGCAGAGGTGCCAATAGACGCACTGCGCGGCAGGTCAGCCGGAACGCAATGGAGCGCCCCTGGTAATCCTCTTGCGTCATTTTGCGACAATAGGAAAGATCCTCCGTGAGCATGGCATCCACATCGGAAACAAACGTTTGTGAGGTGTTGATAGCCATTATCTCGAAGTTCAGGCGCATGGAGCGGTTGTCCAGGTTTGCTGTGCCCACAGCGGCATAGTGATTATCCACGAGGACAACTTTCTGATGCATGAAGCCGGGCTGGTAACGATAAATGCCAATGCCTGCCTGGCTGGCTTGAATCAAGTAGGAATAGGCCGCCAGACCAACCAGCCGGCTGTCTGATTTTTCCGGAATCATGATTCGCACGTCTACCCCTCGCAGGGCTGCGAGCTGCAGTGCGTTCACAACCTGAACGTCTGGAACAAAGTAGGGTGACGCAATCCAGATGCGGGATTGGGCATTATTGATGCAGCTCAGGAAAAACAGCGTGCAGGTTTCCCACGTGTCTGCCGGGCCTGTGGGGAGCACCAGAACCTGTTCATTACCAGGCAGCCTATCCTTCGGAGTCCAGTCCAATTGGGGAAACTCATTACTTGCCCAGTTCCAGTCTTCCAGCCAGGCAAGCTGTAACCCGGTTACGGCCGGGCCTTCTATCCGGCAATGAGTGTCTCGCCAGAACCCTTGGCCCAGTACAGTGCCCATATACTCATCGCCGAGGTTGATGCCTCCGATAAAACCGATTCTGCCATCGCAAACCAGCAGCTTTCTGTGGTTGCGAAAGTTGATCTGAAACCGCAGGCGCCGAATGTTACCGTCACCAAACGACGCCACTTTGGCGCCGGCTTTTGCCAGTTCATTCAGGTAACGTCGGGATAGCCCGAAACTGCCCACGTCATCGTAGAGAAACCATACCTGCACACCCTCGGAAAGCTTTTTCTCCAGCGCCGTTTTGATGCGCTGGCCAATTTTGTCTGAGCGTACAATGTAAAACTCAAGAAGAACATAAGACGTGGCGTTCTCAATAGCCGTAATCAGCGCCTCAAATGTTGCTTCGCCATCCCTCAGCAGCGTGCATTTGTTGCCCTCGGTGAACGGCTGACGTCCGAGCTTGCAAAGAACCTGCATCTGCTTGTCAAGATCTTGCTGCTCCGGCATGGAAAGGGATGTGGTGTGCTGTTCGAAGCGTGTGAGCAGGGCCGTGAGGGACTTGTCTCCCATGCGTCGCGCTTTGACGTACCCGCCGAAGCGCGAACGTCCGAAAACAAAGAAAAGCGGCACCGCAATATAGGGTAAACCAAGCAGGCCAATGATCCAGGCGATGGCGCCCTGGGTCGTGCGGTAGGTCAGCAGAATCCTATAAATACAGGCTGCTGAGCCCAGATAAAGCAGACTGACAGCGATGGCAACTAATGATGTATCAGGCATTATTCATCCGATTTCACAGTAAGGTGCTGCTCGCGGTACTGGGCCGGAGCCATGCCCGTCCAGCGTTTGAATGCGCGGCTGAACGCACTCAGCTCGGAGAACCCGAGAAGAAATGCGATTTCACCCAAAGCGTATTGGTCTGACGCAACGTAACGCAGAGCCTTGTCCTTACGCACATGCTCTACTAGCTCATGAAAGCTGTAACCTTCCTTTTTCAGCCTCCGGTACAGGGTCTGGCGACTCATGTGAAACTGCCGGGCCAGAGTATCTGCATCAATCTTGTCGGTCGCCATCTGGCGAGATATCAATTTGCGTATCTTGCGACTGAAAGAACGTCGGGTTTGCAGGCGTGCCATCAGGCCGTTGACCTGTTTGAGAACGGCTGAATACACATAAGGGTTGCGATGGGGTATTGGGTGACTCATGTGGCGACTGTTGATGGCCAGTCGGGTTACGGCAGCCCCGAATACCACTGGACCACCCAGGAGGGTTTCATATTTATCGGCATAATCCGGGCGTGGGTGGGCAATTTCTGCCCACTCTACTGTCAGCCCGGGATAGATAAAATGCCGGCCTCGCGATAAGGCAGCCGCAACCGTACGATCCATGTCCTGGCGACAATAGTGTTCGGGCGAGTCAGCTTGCCAGGTCAGGATGGCGAGATCGTCAGTCTGCTCGAAACTCAAAATCACTGATTCGTTAATAAGCCTGTGTAAACGCACATATTGGGTGACTGCTTCGCCCAAGGTATCGCAATTGAAGAATACATGTCCCACCAACCCCATGCGCTCCGGGTCAATAATCTGGCCAGCTTTCAGGCCTACCGCCGGGTCGCCCGTGACCCTCTCGGCATGATCCCAAAGGCGGTAGTGCGCCTGCGCAGCTACGCGCCTGTCTGGTTCTCTGAGTGCTGACAGGTCCATACCAAGAATTTGCTCAACCCGTTGCCTGTTCAGCACACCCTGGCGATTCAGGTAGTGAACCAGCGCCAGCGTACTGGATGCAGCAACAAAGGGTGTTGTTGTCGTGTTAATAGGCGTTTGGGTCACATTTACTGGCTCATTAACGGGTTTTCATGGATTTGTTACAAAATGTCAAGCGATTGGGACAGTCTGTCAACGCGCTTCATCTCTTGTAACGATAGCATTTAAGGCACAGGTTGAAGTAATGGATAACTCATCAAGGAGATGTTTTATGAAACCAGTCATTTTTGTACCGAGCACAGAGTTTGAGCGCAAAAACGTAGCAGCGCTGGCAGAATATCTTGGCGAGATTTACTACTGCTAATTGCTCAGTAAGTTAGCTTATGACTTTTACAGCCGGGCTCTGCCCGGTTTTTTTCTGCCCGAAGAAAGCCCTACCGACAATCCTTCCCCTTGCTAGCCTGACTGGCAGTGTTAATGTAACGGAATCTGAACCTTGTGATACCTGACGGAGACAGCCTGCCCATGAGTGCAATACTGAACCATCGAATTACCGGAGAAGGTGCCCCAATTATTCTGCTGCACGGCCTGTTCGGAGCTCAGGAAAACCTGGGTGCGATTGCCCGGAAATTCCATACGGACTGGCAGGTTCACGGCCTGGATTTGCGAAACCATGGCAGTTCCTTTCATGCAGATACAATGGACTACCCTTCCATGGCTGAGGATGTACTAGCCTACATGGACGAGAAAGGGCTTGATAAAGCCTGCCTCCTTGGGCACTCAATGGGTGGCAAGGTTGCCATGCAGGTCGCTTTGCAAGCGCCGGAGCGGGTGGAAAAGCTGATTGTTGCCGACATTGCGCCGGTAACCTATAAAGCACGGCACGATGCGATTCTTGAAGGCATGATGCGGGTTGATCTTGCCAGTGTGCGCTCCCGCCGTGATGCCGATAAACAACTGGCTGAGTTTGTAGAGATACCTGGTGTCAGGCAGTTTTTGCTGATGAATCTGGAGCGTATTCCGAATGAAGAGCAGCCAAAAGATGGCTCCGTATATCGGTGGCGCCTGAACCTGGAGGCGATTGAGGCTTGTTATGCCAATCTGGCCGCCGCACCCGAGGGCGATACGCCCTATAAGGGGCCAGTGCTGTTTTTGAAGGGCGCTGATTCGGCTTATATTCAGGAAAAGCATCGAGAGGAAATTAACCGACTGTTCCCCAGGGCTCAACTGACCGAGATTGAAGGCACCGGGCACTGGCTGCATGCGGAAAAGACGGACACCTTTGTGGCCTTGTGTCAGCAGTTTTTGAGTGGTGAAGAAGCCGTATAAGCTTCTTAAAAACAACAACAAGCAAACAGGTTGAACGTATGAAATGGTTGATGGGTGGGTTAGTAGTTCTGTTTATTTTACTGGGTGGCCTTTTTATGGCGCCATCACCTATTGATGCCAAAGCCTGGCAACCGCCTGTCCCGGAGGCCATGACTGGCTTGCTTACCCCGAACGAGCATCTGCGGCAGGCAGATTTACTGGCAAAAGGCCAGGTGTATGGCCCGGAAGACACCGCCGTTAACTCCGAAGGTGTGGTTTTTGCGGGCACCCAGGATGGTTACATTGTGCGCGTTCTCCCCGATGGGCAGGTTGAAAACTGGCTGTCTACCGGAGGCCGTCCCTTGGGCATGGTGTTTGACCGGAGTGGCAACCTGATTGTCGCGGATGCATGGAAAGGCCTGCTGTCAGTTACGCCTGACGGTGACATCACCGTATTGAGCACTGAAGCCGAAGGTGTACCCTTCCGGTTTACAGATGATCTGGATATCGCGCCTGATGGTCGCATTTATTTCTCAGATGCCAGTTCCCGCTTCTACCAGCATGATTACCTGCTCGATCTTTTTGAAATGCGGCCCCACGGCCGGCTTTTGCGGTATTCCCCGGAATCTGGTGCAACCGAGGTCCTGTTGAGGGAGTTGCATTTTGCCAACGGTGTTGCGGTGGCACCGGATGGCGATTACCTGCTGGTGAATGAAACCTGGAAATACCGTATCCACAAATACTGGATAAATGGCCCAAAAGCCGGCCAGACAGAGATTTTTGCAGAAAACCTGCCAGGTTTTCCCGACAATCTGGCAGTGGATGAACAAGGCAGGTTCTGGGTAGCCTTTCCCACACTTCGGAATGCCAATATTGATACCTTGCACCCCAAACCCTGGCTCAAAGAACTGGTTGCCATACTTCCGCAGAGCTTTCAGCCCGCGCCTCAGGAATACGGCCTGGTGGTAGCGTTTAATGGCGAGGGCGAGGTGATCGCCAGTCTGCACGACACCGAGGGCAAACATTTGCAGGAAATTACTTCGGTTAACCCCCACGGCGATTACCTGTATTTTGGCTCATTGCACAATGATCGCATCGGGCGTTTGTCGTTACAGGATGTTCCGGGCCTTGGAGAGCAGTAATGACTGAAAACAAGCCAATACAATGGGATCTTCCTGACCCTTTTACCCTTGATATTCTGGTGGTTGAGGCCGATACCGACGAGTTGGGGCATGCAAACAACGTGGTCTATGTGCGCTGGCTCGAAGACGTCAGCTGGGCGCACATCAAGAGTCTCGGTATGACCTGGGAGCTGCACGAGGCCACTGGCAAAGCCATGGCGATTACCCGCACAGAGATCGATTATCTTGCGTCTGCCAACCCCGGTGACCGGCTGATTTTGGGCACCTGGCTTACGGGCTTTGACGGCCGTTTTCGTTCTGCGCGGCAGTTCCAGTTGGTGCGGCCAGCCGACGGGAAAACTCTGGTGCGGGCAATGTCGACTCACGCTTGTGTTGACCTGAAAACCCAGCGCCCCTCCCGGGCACCAAAAGAATTTGCCGACATTTTGCAAGCGGCCAGCGTAGCAGGCGGGAAAGGCTTGTAGATTGGTTGTCAGTCACTATTGCCGTCAACTTCTGGTAGTCTGAGAAGAGAATAAGCCCCCTCAACCAAATCAGTCACTGTCATCACCTTTTTGCGGAGATACCCATGGATACCCCTATTGACCATAATTCTGAATCGTCCATGAAGAAGGTGGTCTACCACCAGTTTGGTGAGCGTGATGTTTTGGAAGTTGTCAGCTCAGATATTCCATCACCGCAACAAGGTGAGGTGCTGATTCGCGTTCACGGCGCCGGGTTGAATCCTATTGACTGGAAAACCCGCAAGGGTTTCGGATTTGTAGCCCAGCAGATAGAGAGTTCTTTACCATGGACCCCAGGCTACGATGTGGCTGGCGAAGTTGTTGCGATCGGAGATGGCGTAACCACGCTGGCTCCCGGCGACCGGGTTATGGGGCTGGTGGGTTTTCCATTGAATGGTGGGGGCTATTCCGAATACGCGCTGGCGGCGGCAGATGAGTTGGCCGTTGTGCCCGAGGAGCTTGATCTCGTAACCGCAGGCGCCTTGCCACTGGCGGCACTCACGGCCTGGCAGGCGCTGTTTGAAGTAGCTGAGCTTGAGCAGGGCCAGAAGATACTTGTGCACGCCGGTGCTGGCGGTGTGGGGCACTTGGCGGTGCAGTTTGCACTGGCACACGGCGCGCATGTTATTGCCACGGCCTCTGTAGGCAATCGCGACTTCCTTGCAGAGCTGGGTGTGCACGAAGTGATCGACTACAACACCACAGATTTTGCTGACGAATGCTTTGGGCTGGATGTTGTGTTGGATCTGGTTGGCGGTGAGACGGGCAAACGCTCTCTGCGCACCCTTGGGGAGAGTGGCGTCCTGGTTACTATTCCTACGGTCACAGCCGATGAGGTTATAAGTGCTGCCGAAGCCCAGGGGCTGAAGGCCTACGGCATGACCGTGCGCCCGGATGTGTTTCACCTTGATGAAATTGCCGAACTGATTGAAGACGGTGATGTAAAGGTGCACATTGAGAAGGCTTTTAAGCTGGATCAGGCGGCACAAGCCCACGAACTACTTGAGGGTGGGCATGTGCGGGGCAAGCTGGTTCTGGATTGCAGCTAACCCTGAAGTACTTTTGCTGAATTCAGCTTCTGGGGGACGAGCTTTCTGTTGAGGAATCGCCCTCTGAAGCTGAGGGCTCCTTCCCGGGGGCCGAGGGCTCTTTGCCCATGGCCGAAGGCTCCTTACCCATAGCTGAAGGCTCTGCTCCTTCCCCATTGCTTTCCCTGCTTTTCCGCTCTTTGCGATCCTGTGGTGGCACCAGGCTTATCAGGATCCAGTCATCATCTGGTTTCAGGTCATCCATGCTGCGCACTGGTTTGATGCGGCTCTTGCTGTCAAATACAAACAGTACCAAGGCCTGTCCCTGGTACTTCACCAGAAAGTCGTTGTATCCAAACTCTTCGCTGAGCTGGGTGGTTTTTACCGTGTACCCCTGGCTCGCCAGGCTCGCAAGTTTGGCGTAGCTCACGTCGTCGAACAGGCCGCGAGTCATCTGAATCTTCCCTGCGGTCTGGTGCCGTGCCTTCTGATCCTGGTCGCCTTCCGAAAGGCTGAATACGCTGGTGTCACCGAACCAGTCCAGGAAGTGGTATGTGGCCAGCGAGTTCATGTGCTTGTACGGAGAGATAACCAGCAGGTTGCCGATTCCAGTGAGATCAAGGTGAGTTGAGGCATGCTCGGAAATCGGGTTACCGAAATACACCTTCAGGTTGTCCATCCGCGCCTGGCGCACGTTTTCCCAGTTGGTGTCCGCCAAAGCTACCGGAACATCATGTTTTTTGAGAGCCTGCCCAATCATACGGGCCACCGGGTTAGCGCCTAAAATCAGGAAGCCATACTCAGCCGGCTCAGTGACTTTCAGCAACCGGGCGATAGGCCGTGCAGCCAGGCTTTGCAGCGTAACTGTGGCAATAATCAGTACGAACACCATGGGTACAAGGGCGGCTGCGCTTTCGTAGCCCAGGTTTTGAAGCTGGAAGGCGAACAGGGCAGAAACAGCAGCCGCAACAATTCCTCTTGGTGCAATCCAGCTTAAGAACAGCTTTTCCCGCAAGTTCAGATCAGTGCCTATGGCCGAAAGAAACACGCTGAGTGGCCGTGCGACCAGCATCAGAACAGCGAGAACCACGGCCAATCCCCAGCCCAGATCCGCAATGGCAGCAAACTCCACCCGGGCGGCGAGGATGATAAACAAAGCCGAAATCAGCAGTACGCTCAGGGACTCCTTGAACTCCAGAATGCTGTCTACAGAAACCTGCTTCATATTGGCCATCCAGATGCCCATGACCGTAACGGTGAGCAGGCCGGACTCGTGGGCCATTTCATTGGAGAAAGCATAAACACCCAGCATAAAGGTGAGTGTTGCGGCGTTATGCAAGTAGTGCGGCATCAGGTGCTTGCGCAATACCAGTCCGTTCAGATAACCCGCCAGAGCGCCAGTGGTGAAGCCGATGACCAGGGTTTTACCAAAGATGTACAGGGAATGGCCGAACACGTTGCCCTGACCCCATGACACTATGCCCTCGAATACCAGAACCGCTAACAGGGCACCTACAGGGTCGATAATGATGCCTTCCCAGCGCAGGATATTGGCCAGCTTGGCGCTCGGGCGCACAGAGCGAAGCAGGGGCGCGATAACGGTTGGCCCTGTGACAACAGAAATTGCACCAAAAAGCATGGCAACAGCCCAGGAAATCTCCAATACCCAGCGTGCAGCCAGAGTGGCAATAATCCCGGTAACAACAGAGCCAACGAATATGAGATTGCGGGTCATTTTGCTGTGCCCGCGAATCTCATCAAAGCGCAGGGTCAGGCTGCCTTCGAACAGAATGATGGCAACCGCCAATGAGACCATGGGAAATAGCAGGTCACCGAATACTTCGTCGGGCTTCAGAAAACCCAGTACCGGGCCCACAAGAATGCCGCCGGCAAGCAGAAAAAGAATGGCAGGCACGCGCACACGCCAGGCAAGCCATTGAAACGACAGTGAAAGAATACCAATGATGGCAAGAATCAGGACTGTGCTGGCTGGCATAAAGATCTGGAACCCGTGTGATTATTGGTTAGCGCGTTTTGCAATGCGATTTAACAGCCGGGAAGCTGCAAAAAGGCCAAAGCTGGCCGTAACAGGGCAGGCAGCGCCAAAGCCGGTGGCGCAGTCTAGCCGTGTGGGCCCCGAAGTTGCAGGCTTTTGCAGGCAAATTTCGCCATCTCCGGCAGGATATGTGAGTTGTTCAGTTGAGTATACGGCCTCGATCCCAAATCGCCGCTTTGGATTACGAGAAAAACCGTATTCCCGGCGCAGAAGATTACGAACCTTCGCCAGTAACGGATCCTGTGTGGTTTTGCTGAGATCTGCCACCAGAATTTTAGTGGGGTCTGTTTGGCCGCCCGCGCCTCCGGCGCAGACGATGGGGATCTTGCCCCGCTGACAGTGGGCAATCAGGGCCGCCTTGGGTTTCACGCTGTCTATGGCGTCTACCACGGCTGTCATGTCCGGGGTGATCAGCTCGGTCAGGTTTTTCAGAGTGAGAAAGCCGAAGTGAACACGGATATCGGCATGGGGATTGATGGCTTTCAGCCGATCCGCCATGGCATCGGTTTTTGTGCGCCCGTACTGGCCTTCCAGAGCATGGAGCTGGCGGTTGGTGTTGGACACACAGATATCATCCATGTCGACCAGTGTGATGGTGCCAATGCCACTGCGTGCTAATGCCTCCGCCGCCCAGGAACCAACTCCGCCCAAGCCAATTACTGCAACGTGGGCATCGCGGAAGGCGTGCAGGGCGCGGCGCCCATACAGGCGTTCGATGCCGCCAAAGCGGAGAGCGTAGTCGTCGGTGTTCATGAGTTCTCCGTTTGGGTCCGGGCACTAGCCGGATGAAATCAAGGGCGCGATTATACCCTAGTGCCTGAGCAGACATAAAATACCAGCAAAAAAGCCACGCAAGGCGTGGCTTTCGGGGTGTTAATCCGGGATTGGAGACTATGAAGGCAAGACGCCGCAACCGGATATCAAGCTCCAGGGCCTGTGCTCAGGCAGCCCAATGATCATCCCCCAGATCCATCAAGGTGTCTTTTCCACTTTCTATGTCGCTGAGCAACCAGTGAATTTCCGGCAGCAGCTTTTCAAAATAGAAGCGGGCAGACACCAGTTTGGCCTCCAGCAACGGCTTGTTGCCTTCTCCTGCCGCAAGCTGCTGACTCGCCACATTGGCCATGCGCGACCACATATAGCCGACAACCGTCAGCGCCATCAAACGCAGGTAGGGTGTGGCGGCTGCGCCGGCCTGCTCAGGATCTCTCGGGGCGTTGGTTGCCAGCCACATGGTGGCTTTTTCCAGTGCGCCCATGGCGCCTTTGAGATCTTCGCGATGAGGCGCTTCCGGGTTGTCCTTCAGGTGAGTCGCCAACACGCCAAACAGGGTGCGTACCAGCTGCCCGCCTTTCAGGCTCAGTTTCCGGCCTACCAGATCCATGGCCTGAATGCCGTTTGTGCCTTCGTAGATGCGGGCGATGCGGCCATCCCGAACCAGTTGTTCCAGCGGCCAGTCGGTAGTGAAGCCAGAGCCACCAAGCACCTGCAGGCCAGTGTTGGCATTATTGGCGCCTTCGTCGGTTAGGAAGGCCTTAACCACAGGTGTCAGCAGTTGTACCAGGTCATCCGCCGATTCCCGTATTGATTCATCCGGGTGGGCCACTGACAGATCCAGTTGATGGCCGGTAAACAGTGCAAGGGCTCGCATGCCTTCGTTCAGAACCTTCTGGCGCATGAGCATGCGACGCACATCGGGGTGCACGATAATCGGGTCGGCCGGGCCATCCGGGTTTTTCGGGCCGCTCAGGGAGCGGCTTTGCAGGCGTTCCTTGGCAAACGCGAGGCTTTCCTGATAGGCCATTTCCGCAAGCCCAAGACCCTGCATGCCAACCATCAGGCGAGCCTCGTTCATCATTGTGAACATGGAGCGCATGCCTTTGTTGGGCTCACCCACCAGCCAGCCCTTGGCACCCTCAAAGTTCATCACGCAGGTGGCGGAGCCCTTGATGCCCATCTTGTGCTCCAGACCGCCACAGAACGCAGGGTTGCGCTCGCCGGTATCAGGCAGGAATTTGGGAACGATAAACAGGGAAATGCCCTTGGTGGTGTCTGGTGCGCCGGGCAGCTTGGCCAGAACCAGGTGCACAATGTTGTCGGTCAGGTCGTGCTCACCGCCGGTAATCCAGATTTTGGTGCCTTCAATGGCGTAGCTGCCGTCATCATTTGGCGTGGCGCGGGTGCGAATCATGCCCAGATCGGTGCCACACTGAGGCTCGGTCAGGCACATGGTGCCTGTCCATTCTCCGGAAACCAGTTTTTCCAGATAGGTCTGCTTCAGCTCATCGGAACCGTGGGCGTGCAGTGCGCTGATGGCTCCGTGGGTCAGGCCGGGGTACATGCCCAGAGATAAGTTGGTGGAGCACACCATTTCATCCACAACAAATTTCAGAGTGTGGGGCAGGCCTTGGCCACCAAATTCTACCGGCGCATCCAAAGCTGTCCAGCCGCCTTCGACAAACTTTTTATAGGCTTCCTTGAACCCTTGTGGTGTTTTCACATCGTGGGTTTCCGGGTTGTAGTGGCAGCCTTCGCGATCACCGGTCTGGTTGGTTGGCTGAATCACTTCGGCAGCCAGTTTGCCGGCCTCGTCAATAACGGCAGAAATCAGATCCGGTGTGGCGTCGGCGTATTTGTCCAGCTCGTGTAGCCGGTCGACACCCAGTACATCAAACAACAGAAAGCGAAGATCATTTGCTGGAGCCTGGTATTGCATGAACACTCTCCTTGGTGAGTCTTGTTGGCCCTTGTGGGCTTTTTCGACCGTATGAGCAGGCTGCGGCAGTTGAGCCGGAGCCTGCGGTTGATGTCATTACCAATTCATACGGCTGTTTTAATTCCGTGGTTCACCGATTTATTGGGTCTGAGGCAGCAATTTTTCGTATATCGTTCATAAGTAGGTGGAGGGGCGAATATGAAACTAATAGTGGTGGCCGGCGTGTCCGGCGCGATTGGTTATGCACTGGCAGAAGCGTGTTTGGCCCGTGACGAGGAGTCCCGGGTGATTGGTCTTTGTCGTGAGCCGCTGAAGGTGCCGGAGCCACTGCGCAGCCACAGCCGCGTGAACCTGTTGGCGTGGGACGCAGAAGAGGAACAGTCACCTCAGAAGGTTGCACTGGCGCTGGAAAAGGTTATTCCGGCGTCCCGGGGCATAGATACGTTCTTGTACGCCGCAGGCTTGCTGCACAATGATGACATTTTCCCCGAAAAGCGCCTGGAAGACCTGAAAGCGATGAGTATGGCTCGGGCTTTTGCCGTGAATGCAACGGGCTTTGCCACTTTGGCTCAGGCGTTGTTGCCGTGGCTAAGGCACCGTGAATTCAAACGTGTTGTGGCTATTTCTGCCAAGGTGGGTTCCATTGAGGATAACCGTTTGGGCGGCTGGTATGCCTATCGAAGCTCCAAAGCGGCTCTGAATATGTTGGTGCGTACGCTTTCAGTGGAGCTGCCTCGCCGCTGCAAGCCCATCGCCTGTTTGGCCCTGCACCCGGGAACAACCGATTCAGGCCTGAGTAATCCCTTCACACAATCTTTGGCGCACCTGCAGGTGCACAGCCCGGCTGAAACCGCCGGGAATTTGTTGTCGGTTATTGAAGGAATAACACCGATGGAAAATGGTTGCTTTTTGAGCTGGGATGGCTCGGTTTTGCCCTGGTAGAGGCCAGCCAAAGTCGCACTCAGCAAATGGGTGTGAGAAAAAATCAGCGTATAAACGGATTCAGCAAACGAGTGAAGGTGCCAGTCAGTTTGACCGGAGCACTCAGCACCGAGAGCGTAATGCAGTCCTCTGAACCAAGTGCGACAGGCTTGTGCTCATCCTGTTCGGTCAGAACCACAAAATCCCATTGGCTGAATACACCTTTATGGTCGGAGAACATTCCCTGCAGCACGATGGTTGTTTCAGTACCACGGTGTGTGTGAGCGGGGGCCTTACCCCCGGCTACCAGCTTCTGCAGGACAACCTGTTCATTCTGGCCCGGAAACTTCCCGGTAATATCCAGAACGCTGACATCCCCCAGTTGCCGTTTCCAGGGCAGATTGTTTATGTCTTCACCCAGCAATTTTTGTAGCAGGCTCGTCTTGGGCTGCATTTTTACTTGCGGCCTGGGTTCTGTTGAGCTGTCTATTCTCGCGAGGATGTCATCAAACATCGTTCCGGAAACGCTGACTTTCGGCTGCTTTTCCATCACCACAGCACCCAGGCTGTCGAGGGTGTCTACCTGGCAGCGGCACTGTGCGCATTTGTCGAGATGGAGGCGGATGCACAGAGCATGGGGTTCGCTCAGGTTGCCCGCACTGTATTCCATCAGGCTCAGGCTATCGGGGTGATGCCGTGTCATACGTTCTGATCCTGCAAAATCACTTTCAGTTTGCTCAGAGCAAGGCGCACCCGGCTCTTTACTGTGCCCAAGGGAATGTTCAGTTCGTCTGCCACCATCTGGTGGGACTTCTGCTCCATATATACCTTGGCAATGACTGTAATCTGGTCTTCTGGCAACTGGCTTAGCGACTCTCTGACGCGACGCTCGGACATGAGGCGGTGCAGTGAGGTGACCGGCTGATTGTCGTCTTCTCCGGGAATCTGCCATAGATCCTCGGTTTCCACTGCCATCTCCACACTGGAGCGACGCATCTTGCGCAACATATCGATGCGCTGGTTACGTGCGATGGTGAAAATCCAGGTAGAAGCTGCGGCTTTTTGCCAGTCATACAGGCAGGCCCGGCGCCAGATAGAAACGAACACTTCCTGAACCAGTTCGTCTGCGTGGCTGGCCATGCCATTAGCCATGGCGTAATACTTCAGCTGTGGCGCGAAGTGCTCAAATAAAGAGTGGTAGGCTTGGCGATCCTGGCTTTTCCCCACTTTCACCAACAGCTGGCTCCAGGGGTCCTTTCGGCCCTCGGCACGTGCTGGCTGTTGATCCAGTGTGGTCACCGGACGCTCCTTGACAGTTGCATGGTCTATGTTTGTTACGTTACTCATTCTATGCACTCGCCCCGGGATTGTCAGTTACGATATTTACGGGGCGGGTTTCAGAGCGGATCAGTTGTGTTTAAAAGAAACGCTTATTCTTCGAGATAAGTGTAACCCTCAAGCCCGGCAGCCAACTCTTCCAGCAGTACGGCTTGGGTACTTTCAGGCAAGTCACTTGCGGCAAACTTGTTGCGGTAAGCTTGCAGCAGGTTGTTGGGCTCGAAGTTAACATACCTGAGCACGTGGGCCACAGTGTCGCCGATAATGGGCGTGTTGATATCATAGCCCCCGGAATCGTTCAAACGTACGTCTACAGAGTGTGTGTCACCAAACAGGTTGTGCATATCCCCCAGAATTTCCTGATAGGCACCGGTCATAAAGAACCCCATCAGCAAAGCCTCGCCAGGCTTCTCTTCGGGCAGGGGAAGGGTGGTTTCCGTGCCCTGGCCATCCACATAGCGGTCGATGCGGCCATCCGAATCACAGGTGATATCCTGAATCACCGCCCTGCGGGTGAGCGGGCGATTCAGGCCGTTTATGGGCATTACCGGAAATATCTGGTCGATGCCCCATACATCCGGCAGCGACTGGAACAGCGAGAAGTTAACAAACAACTTCGCAGCCAGTTTTTCGTTCAGCTCGTCAATGATTTCGCGGTGGGCCCGGCTGTTTTTATCCAGTTGGCTGTGAAGTAGCCGGCAACAGCGGATGTACAGTATTTCTGAATCGGCACGCTCCTGCAGAGCGAGTGTGCCGTGGGCAAACTGGCCGTGAACATCTGCCATGGCGTGCAGAACGTCGTGATAGATTTCTGCCAGCGAGCGTGGAGATTCCGGGTCTTCCAGGCTTTTAAGGTCTCGCCAGAGATCTTGCAGAGGTGCCGGTGCATCCTCAGATGGCTCTTGGGAAGAGTGATCTTCCGGCTCCTCATGGTCAATTACATTGGTCACCAGCACGGAATGGTGCGCGGTCAGTGCCCGGCCGGATTCGCTGATCAGATCCGGGTGCGGAAGGTCGTAACGATCGCATTCAGTTTGCAGCACACGCACCACGTTGTAGGCATACTCATACATGGTGTAATTCATGGAACAGGCGCTTCGGGAGCGAGTACCTTCGTAGTCAACGCCAAGCCCACCGCCTATATCCACGGTGTTCACCGGGGCACCCATGTGTCTCAGTTCGCTGTAAAAGCGCGCACATTCCCGCAACCCGGTCTGAATATCGCGAATATTGGCTATCTGGGAGCCCAGGTGGAAGTGCAGCAGTTGCAGGGTATCCAGGGCATCGGCTTCGCGCAGAGTGTTGACGACATCAAGAACCTGGCTGGCGGACAAACCGAACTTGGATTTTTCGCCGCCCGTGTTCTGCCAGTTACCCTTGCCAATGGTGGCCAGGCGAACCCGAACACCGATGAGCGGAGAAACCTCCAGCTTCTTGGCTTCGTCCAGAATCAGCGGCAACTCTGATTGTTTCTCCACCACAATAAACACCCGGTGGCCAAGCTTCTGGCCGATTAGGGCCAGGCGGATGTACTCTCTGTCTTTGTAGCCGTTGCACACGATAACCGAGCCAGTCTGCCTGGCCAGTGCCAGCACGGCCATGAGTTCTGGTTTGCTGCCGGCCTCCAGGCCGATTTGGCCGTTGCTGGCAGCCGGTTCTGCGGCAATCAGCTCTTCAACCACTCGCCGCTGCTGGTTTACCTTGATGGGGTAAACCGCTGTGTATTGCCCTTGGTAGTCATGCTCAGCGGTTACTTTATTGAATGAATTGCACAGCTTGTTCACCCGGTCGTGCAGAATATCTGTAAAGCGGATCAGCACAGGCAGTTGTAGCCCGGAGTCCACCAGCGAACGAGTTAACTCCGGCAGGTTGATCTCCGCATCGTTCTTGCCTCGGTTTGGCCGAATAACAACCTCACCCTCGGGATTAACGCCAATATAGCCATCGCTCCATTGGGTGATGTTATAAACCTTGTGGGCCGGTGAGGCGCTGGTGTTGCTCATGGATACTATCCTTATGAAAACCGGGGGCCGGGCAGGCCGGCTTAATGATTGGTATTGTAGGGTTTAGCCATTGCCGCTGAAAGGGCCTGTTTCCTTGGATGGGGTTGTAACGGCAGCAAACCTCAATAATTGCCAACAAACACTATGGCTGGCCGGCGCAGGCCCCTACAATACACATTTTGACCATTGCGCCAGGGTTTTGCAGGAGAGCACCATGACAACGCTGAATAAAGATTGGTTCACCGAAGTATTCCAGGATCAGGGAACCGCATTTTCCCTCCAGGTGAAAAAGAAACTGCACGAGGAGCAGACACCGTTTCAGAAGCTGGAAATATACGAAACGGAAACCTTCGGCAATCTTATGGTGCTGGATGGCTGCGTAATGCTGACCACCCGGGACAACTTCCTTTATCACGAGATGATGACCCACCCGGTGCTCTTCACCCATAAAAACCCGAAAAAGGTTGTGATTGTGGGAGGCGGAGACTGCGGTACCTTGAAAGAAGTGCTGAAACACCCTGATGTGGAAGAGGCCTGGCAGGTTGAGATCGACGAGCGCGTTACCAGCATGTCCGAGAAGTACTTCCCTGAGCTGTGTGAATCCAATGATGACCCACGTGCCAACTTCTTCTTTGGCGACGGTGTTCAGTGGATGCGGGAGGTGGATCCCGGCAGCATCGATATCATCATTATCGACAGCACCGACCCGGTTGGCCCCGCAGAAGGCCTCTTTGCTCTGGATTTTTACCGCGATGCCATGCTGGCGCTGGGTGAGGGCGGTATTATCGTGCAACAAAGCGAATCGCCGTTGCTGCATACCACTACCATTATCAAAGACATGCACAACGACATGCGCAAGGCCGGCTTTGATCACGTGCAAACCCTGCCGTTTCCACAGCCCGTTTACCCCACCGGTTGGTGGAGTTGCACCATGGCCAGCAAAGACAATCCGCTGCGATATTTCCGTGAAGACGACGCCAACAAGCGGCCCTTCGTAACCCGCTACTACAATCGTGGCATTCACTACGGCGCGCTCGCCATGCCCCAGTTCATGATCGACGCCCTTGAAGACGAAACGCGTCCCGGAGAGGGTTAGGGCGGGGCTATGCTCAGAGCAAAAAAAGGGGGGAGCCAAGTGGCTCCCCCCTTTTTTTACATGAATAAAGCCTGTATCACTTCCCGGTAACAAACTCCGGGTAGGCTTCCATGCCGCACTCAGCCAAATCAACGCCCTCGTACTCTTCCTGTTCGCTGACCCTTACTCCCATCACCGCTTTGATTATGCCCCACACCAGCAGGCTGGCCAGGAACACCCACCCGAAGATGGTTGCCGCGCCGATCAACTGCCCGCTGAAGCTTGCATCTCCGTTGGTAATGGGCACGAGTATCAGGCCGAGAAACCCGCATACGCCGTGAGCCGAGATGGCGCCCACTGGGTCGTCGATACGCAGTTTGTCGAGAAAGATAACGCTGAACACCACTGCTACACCACCCAGAGCACCCCATAGAGTTGCAATCAGTGCACTTGGGGTGGAGGGTTCGGCGGTGATAACCACCAAGCCGGCGATGGCGCCGTTGAGGAGCATGGTTAAATCCGCTTTACCAAACAGCAGGCGACCGGTTGTCAGGGCGGCTATAGCGCCACCGGCAGCAGCAGCGTTGGTGTTGAGGAAAACCATGGCAACCGAGTTGGCACTGGCGATATCACCCAGTTTAAGAACAGAACCGCCGTTGAAGCCGAACCAGCCCATCCACAAGATAAAGGTGCCTAGCGCAGCCAGGGGCAGGTTAGAGCCCGGGATTGCCCGGATTTCGCCTTTGGGGCCGTATTTGCCTTTTCGGGCGCCCAGCAGCAGCACGCCAGCTAGAGCGGCGGCTGCACCGGCCAGGTGGACAATGCCAGAACCGGCAAAGTCACTGAAGCCAAGGTCACCCAGGTTGTAAAGCCCGAAAACATCCTTGCCTCCCCAGGTCCAGGAGCCTTCCAGAGGGTAGATTACTCCGGTCATCACTACCGCAAAGGCGAGGAATGCCCAGAGTTTCATTCGCTCTGCTACGGCACCGGATACGATCGACATGGCGGTAGCGACAAACACCACCTGGAAAAAGAAATCTGCAGCGCTGGAGTAAATCGCACCGCCTTCGAAGCCATCTTCCCGGCTTGCAAAGTCACCCAGAACTGCCACCGCATCGGTTTGCTCAATGCCGCTCAGCAGAAGGGTGCCGTCGTACATAATGGCATAGCCGCACACCAGGTACATGGTGCAGGCAATGGCATAAAGCGCGACGTTTTTGGTGAGTATTTCGGTGGTGTTTTTAGCTCTTACCAGCCCGGATTCGAGCATGGCAAAACCGGCGGCCATCCACATAACTAATGCGCCGCACATCAGGAAATAAAAGGTATCTATTGCATACTGCAGGTGAAAAATATTGCTTTCCATAGGAAGCCCTCCGCACAAGGCACTTCAGATTGGTTTTTTTGCGTTGGTTTGTTCAGGTAACCAGAGCTGGATCAGACCGCTTCTTCGCCAGTCTCGCCTGTCCGGATTCGAATCGCCTGTAGCAGTTCGGTTACGAAGATCTTGCCGTCGCCAATTTTGCCGGTGTTGGCAGCCTTGGTAATGGATTCGATAACCTGGTCCAGAAGATTGTCGCCAATGGCTACTTCAACTTTTACCTTTGGCAGAAAATCCACCACATATTCCGCGCCACGATAAAGTTCTGTGTGGCCTTTCTGCCGCCCGAAGCCTTTAACTTCGGTGACGGTTACGCCTTGTACGCCAATCTCGGATAGTGCCTCTCGGACATCATCCAACTTGAAAGGCTTGATGATCGCTGTCACAAGTTTCATTGCTTTCTCCTTGGTAAAACCGTCCCAACATGAGAGGCCAGTGGCCATTCGTTGAGTTCGGAGTGCTGCCGCTCTGCACGTCAACTGTGCGGATTGCGTACAAGAGCTATAGCACCGGGTGTGCCAACGCAAAAAAATACTTTTAAATCATGGGCTTGATGATCTTTTGTTGCATGTTGCTGTTAGTCTGATAGCCAGTTTGTGCACCAGATCAGGGCGCTCTGCCATCCCTTGAGCCACATTGGAGCAAACCAAGGGGCAGGCAGCGCTATTATAGTGCCCAACGTGCCTAGTATGGCAGGGGTGGCGGTGTGATACACTCCTGCTAACAGGTCGCGGCTCTTGTCTTTTGGCCGAAATCGGACATTATTTTAATCAGTGAGGTGATGAGTGAAAGTCCCACAGGATATTTTTGCGCAGTTACAGGGGCAGTTTGGGCAATTTGTGCCGGATATGGCACGCGCCGCCCGGGACGATTTTGAAACTCAGGCCCGCGCAGCGGTTACATCGGTTCTGTCCCGCCTGGAACTTGTAACCCGTGATGAGTTTGATGCCCAACAAGCAGTGCTTATGAAAACCCGTGAAATGGTAGAAGCCCTCGAAAAACGAGTGGCGGAGCTGGAGAAGTCTCCGAAAGCTCAGTAAACCGAATTCATCCTGGCAGGACGCCGGGCTCAGGTGGGGCTAACCGTTGTGGTCCCGCACTGATACTCAGAAACCATGGAAGGTTGTTATGCTTGCTGTCGTTCATTCCCGCGCCATTATTGGCGTGTCTGCGCCGGAGGTCACGGTAGAGGTTCATCTCTCCGGGGGGCTTCCCGCGCTTTCTATTGTTGGCCTGCCAGAAACCGGCGTGCGTGAAAGCCGCGAACGCGTAAGAAGTGCCCTGCTGAACGCAGGCTTCGAATTTCCAGCCAGAAGAATAACCATCAATCTTGCCCCCGCAGACTTGCCAAAAGAGGGCGGCCGATTTGATCTGCCCATCGCTCTTGGTATTCTCGCCGCCTCCGGGCAGATCCCTGCTGAAAGCCTCACCGCCTTGGAATTCCTTGGAGAGCTCTCACTCGATGGCGCGCTCCGCCCGCTAAAAGGTGTGTTGCCCGCCGTTTTGGCGGCGCGAAAAGCAGGGCGGGGTTTGCTGGTGCCCAATAGCAACGCTGACGAAGCGGCGCTTGCAAGCCAGGGCGATGTGCTGGCAGCGGGGCATATACTGGCAGTATGCGAACACCTGAGTGGGCGCGCCCGTTTGGTGCCTGTGCCCCGCACAAAGCCGGAACACTTGGCATGCGCAAGTATGCCCGATCTTGCGGATGTGCGAGGCCAAAGTGTCCCTCGTCGAGCGCTGGAAGTGGCTGCCGCTGGTGCCCACAATTTACTCTTCTTTGGCCCCCCGGGAACCGGGAAAAGTATGTTGGCCAGCCGGTTGCCCGGAATCTTGCCGGATTTGAGCGATGATCACGCCATGGAAGTGGCCAGCGTGCACTCGGTCGCCGGGTTGCTGGTAGGAGAGAGTGGTTGGCGCCAACCACCGTTCAGATCTCCCCACCATACGGCGTCTGCTGTGGCTTTGGTGGGCGGAGGTAGCAGCCCCCGGCCGGGAGAAATATCTCTGGCACACCGGGGGGTGTTGTTTCTCGACGAGCTGCCGGAGTTTGAGCGCCGGGTTCTGGAAGTGCTGCGTGAACCTATGGAAACCGGTGAGATCTCCATCAGCCGTGCCGCGCGGCAGGTCACGTTTCCTGCACGGTTTCAGGTTATCGGCGCAATGAATCCCTGTCCGTGTGGCTACAGTGGGCATCCAACCATTGAATGCCAATGCACGCCCCAGCAGGTGATGCGTTATCGCTCGAAAATATCCGGTCCGTTGTTGGATAGGTTCGATTTGCATGTGGAGGTGCCTGTGCAAAGTGGCGACGTATTGATGCAATCCGGCGGGGATGGCGAGTCCAGTGCCGTGGTGAGAGAGCGGGTAGCGTTTGCCAGAGATCGCCAGACTCAACGTGGCTGTGTTAATGCGACCCTGTCAGGGCGCGAGCTGCAGAAGGTCTGCCGCCTTGAGCACACCAGTGAAAAGCTGCTTTCCGGGGCAATGGAGAAACTGGGGCTGTCAGCGAGGGCGCTGCACCGGATACTGCGGGTTGCGCGCACGCTGGCGGATCTTGAGGGTGCTGACTCGGTTACTCAGCCCCATCTGATGGAGGCGTTGGGCTATCGACAGTTTGACCGTCAAACCGGAAAGAGTTCTGTGGTATCCGCCTGATTCTTTTTACTCTGGTAAACTGTGTGCAAACTCCGTTTACAACACCCGCAGCCTGGGGTTAAGGATTGCAGATGACTGACCAGAAAGAACCACACGACCTTGGCGACGAAAACGAATCGAAACAAGCGGCAAGCGAATCGCCTATTACGACTCGCCGTGGCGTCCGCAGCTTTGTTTTGCGCCAGGGGCGTATGACCGAAGGCCAGAAAAAGGCCTACGAACGCAGTTGGCCAAAGTTTGGCCTGGCCCGTGAAAACGGCATGATTGATCCACGCCAGGTCTTCGGCCGTGATGCCATGCTCAACCTTGAAATTGGTTTCGGCATGGGGCGTTCGCTGGCAGAAATGGCCGAAGCGGCCCCGGAGCAGAATTTCATTGGTGTGGAGGTTCATTTACCGGGCGTCGGCGCATTGCTCAAAGAGATCGAAGAGCGGGGCCTGGAGAACATCCGCGTTTACAACATAGATGCTAACGATGTGATCGATTTGTGCCTGCCGGACGCCTGCCTGGATCAGGTCATGGTGTTCTTCCCGGACCCCTGGCAAAAAAAGAAGCATCACAAGCGCCGGTTGGTTCAGCCTGAATTTGTCCAACGCATACGCCATAAGTTGCGTGTTGGCGGCATTCTGCATCTGGCCACTGACTGGGAAAACTATGCAGAGCATATGATGGAAGTGATGGGTGATTCTGAGGGGTTTGCCAATACCCAGGAGCAGGGTCAATACTCACCGCGGCCGGATTATCGCCCGGTTACCAAGTTTGAAAAGCGTGGTGAAAACCTGGGTCATGGTGTTTGGGACTTGTTGTTTCACCGCACCAACTAGGTTTCACGCCTGAGCAGCTACCCCGGCGCTAATGGATGGCGCCGGGCTGCACGGATAATCACAAGCCCTGCAAGGCCTAGTGTAAGGGCCGTGAATTTGGCCAGGGAACTGATGGTGGCCGCAAGGCTAATGGCATCCGTGGGCGCCTCCAGGTTATTCAGCAGCAAGACATTCTCTGTCGCATCCGCCACGCCGGCAACAATAAACAGCGCCCTGACCCAGCGTGCGGCGGTTTGTTCACGAACGCCTGGCCGGTCGAGAGTGCAGTGTCGGGTTAGCAGAATCAGGGTCAGGCAGTAGATCGGGATGAAAAAGAAATCGAGCCAAAGAGACAGTTTGGCCCACTGCAGACCCTCCTCTCCCCAGCTTTGTACAATCGCCAGCGCTTGCTCAGCACCACCCGCTAACTGAAAGCTCACAATGCCCTGATGCGCAGACCCGGTTTTCAGAGGCTGATTAATCAGTATTAGCACAGCGAGTAACACCACCGTTGCTATCAGGCAGCCTTTCAGACCTTTGGGGAAAGCCAACAATCGTTTTGCCGTGTCCATTACAGAAAACGCTCCAACAGGCTGTTGAGATACCTTTGCCCCAAGCCGGTGGCTTGAAGCCGGTCATCCGTCAGCAATTTATCATCACGCAACGACTGAAGTTGTACCTCAATGGATGACAAGGGTAAACCCGTTCGCTCATAGAAAAGGCGTTCATCCACCCCTTCGCGCAGGCGCAGAGCGTTCATCAGGAACTCCAGAGGGAGTTCTGCCACTCCTATCGTGTCGCTTCCGGCGGTACGACTGCCGATCCGGTTGAGGTAGGCCTCTGGCTGACGTGTTTTCCAGTAACGCTTTATGGTGCCGTCGGGAAGGCTGATTTTGCCGTGCCCTCCTGCACCTAGCGCCAGATAATCCCCGAAGGTCCAGTAGTTGAGGTTGTGCCTTGAGGCCTTGCCTTGCTGGCACCAGGCAGACACCTCGTAGTCGCTGAAGCCGTGCTGGTACAGAAACTCACTACCGCGCTGGGCAATTTCCCAGAGTAATTCGTCGTCTGGCAAGTCTGGTGGTCGGCTGTAGAACTCTGTATTCGGCTCCAGCGTGAGCTGATACCAGGATAAATGAGGCGGTTCATGGCTCATTGCGGCCCTGAGATCTTCCAACGCCTCGTTTGGAGTTTGGCCGGGTAGGCCGTGCATCAAGTCCAGATTGAAGTTGTCGAAGCCGGCCTTTTGGGCAGACTCGATCGCTCTATGTGCTGCCGTGCTGTCATGAATTCGGCCAAGGGCTTTCAGGTGCACCGGGTTGAAGCTTTGCACACCGATAGATAAACGGTTGATGCCGGCGTCGCGGAAGGCCTCGAACCGGCCTTCTTCCAGAGTACCCGGGTTAGCTTCCAGGGTGATTTCTGCATCGGCTGCAAAGGTCAGCCGCTCCCGCAGCCCTTTGAAAAGCTGTTGGTAAAACTCACCACTCATCAGTGAGGGTGTGCCACCACCGATAAACACGGTTTCCACCGTGCGAGCTGATGCCAATGCCAGGTCCTGGTCAATGTCTTCAAGCAGAGCGTTCAGGTAAGCGGTCTCGGGAATGTCGTTCTGAACAGCGTGGGAGTTAAAATCGCAGTAGGGACATTTGCGCACGCACCAAGGAACGTGAATGTACAGGCTCAGGGGTGGTGTGACCGGCTCGTGCGTGAGAGTGGCCAAGGAATTCAGGCCCCTGCCTTGAGCTGTTCCATCAGCAATGCCAAGGCCCGGCCCCGGTGACTGATCCGGTTTTTCTCATCCCGGCTCAGTTCAGAGGCGCTGCAGTTCTTTTCCGGGCAAAGAAAGATCGGGTCGTAGCCAAAGCCACCGTCGCCTCGGGGCGCTCTGAGAATCGTACCTGGCCAGCGTCCATGACACACAATGGGTGTTGGGTCGTCTGCGTGGCGCAGGTACACCAGAACACAGTGGAATTGTGCGCCGCGTTGGCCATCGGGCACATCCGTCATGGCTTCCAGGAGAGCGTTAAGATTATCCAGGTCAGAAGCCCCGGCCCCGGCGTATCGTGCTGAACGAACCCCCGGCGCGCCGCTCAGCGCATCCACCGCCAAACCACTATCGTCAGCCAATGCAGGTAAGCCGGTTGCCCGGGCGGCGTGACGTACTTTGAGGATGGCATTTTCCACAAACGTAACCGCTGGTTCTTCGGCTTCGCTCACACCCAGCTCGCCTTGAGGCACTGGAATGAGATTCAGTGGCGCAAGAAGTTGGGTGAATTCGAGGATTTTGCCTTTGTTGTTACTGGCAATAACAAGTTGCTCGGGCATAGTTCGCTCAGTCGCCAAAAAGAGTGTGGGCAAATCGTACCGGCAAGTCCTGTTTATGCCCGGTAGGGCGAGCGGTAACGTTGAATGTCATCAGTTCGCCGGATGAGTACTGGTACTGGGCAATAAAGTACACGGAGTCGCCTTCCTGTATTCTGCGAAAGGCCAGAAACTTTACTTGCTGAATGTCGTTTGAAACCTTGCCTTCCACCTGACCGGGTACGGGTTTAATAGCCCCGTTTGCGTCTTCCTGCATAATGGAAATGTTAACGACGCCAATACTTCTGCTGCGCTGAAGGTTGTTGGCCTTTGCGACTTCAGGTGTAAGAAAGGTGCTTGGAAACACGCTCCAGTGAACCTGATAGTCTCCGAAATCTTCCGATCCGGCCAAAGCAGGAAGGCTCACAAGGGCGGCCAGGAATGCGGCTGCTGCCATGGCAATAATGTTGTGCAGGGCTTTGGTTTTCATTACGTTTTCTCCCGGGTAATGCGGTAGATCGCGATCTCACCCAACAGGTTCGGCCAGAAACGCGCCAGCCAGTTGTTCTGGTGCTGACCGTCCACTACGCGACGGCTTTTGATGCGAATGCCTTTCTCGCGGCACAGGGCTTCAAAATCCTTGAAGGTACATAACCGTATGTTGGGGGTGTTGTACCACTTATAGGGTAATGCGTCTGATTCGGGCATGCGGCCGCTAAGAGCCAGCCCCCAGCGCAGTCGCCAGTGTGCGAAGTTGGGGAAGGTCACTATGCCTTCGTCGCCAAGACGCAGCATTTCATCCAGCACCTTGTCTGGGCGGCGAACTGCCTGCAGTGCCTGCGTCATCAATACAATATCGAAGCTGTTGTCTTCAAAGTTGTCCAGGCCCTGGGTATCCAGGTTCTGCTCGATCACTGAAACACCGCGGTTCATGCAGGTAGTTATGTGATCGGGGTTAATTTCCAGACCAAACCCGGTGGCATTGCGTTCCCGCTTGAGGTAATCAAGCAAGGTGCCATCACCACAGCCAAGATCCAGAACATGGTGGCCAGGCTTTACCCATTGCTGGATGATTTCAAGATCCGCTCTCATGCGCCCACCTCTCTGGCAACACGATCCATGTACGCTGTAAAGATATCAGTATAGCGAGGGGTTGGAATCAGGAATGCATCGTGGCCCCAAGGCGCGTCAATTTCTGCATAGCTTACCTTCCGGCGCGCAGCAATCATGGCGTTTACCATTTCCTCTGAACGGGCGGGTGTGAAACGCCAGTCGGTGCTGAACGAAAGCACCAGAAACTCACAACTGGCTTCAGCCATGGCCTTGGACAAATCACCGCCAAACTCATAGGCGGGGTCGAAATAATCCAGTGCGCGGGTCATCAGTAGATAGGTGTTGGCGTCGAAGACTTCAGAGAAGCGCTCGCCCTGGTAGCGGAGGTAGCTTTCAACCTGGAACTCGGCATCGTAACCAAATTTGTAAGCCTGATCTCGTAATTCGCGGCCAAATTTCTCTCCCATGGAGGCATCGGAGAGATAAGTGATGTGGCCTACCATTCGCGCCAGCATCAGCCCGCGGCGGGGCAGGGTGTCGAAATCAAAGTAGCGGCCATCATGGAATTCACGGTCCGAGGTGATTGCCTGGCGCGCTACCTCATTAAAGGCAATGTTCTGAGCTGTGAGGCGTGGACTGGAGGCAATGGCCACGGCATGTTTCAGCCTGTCCGGATAGTCCAGACTCCATTGCAGTGCCTGCATGCCGCCCAGAGAACCACCTACTACCGCTGCCCAGCAGTCAATTCCGAGGCGGTCCGCCAGCAGTGCCTGGCTTTTAACCCAGTCGCCAACGGTGACTACGGGAAAATCCGGGCCGTAAGGCTTGCCTGTGGCAGGGTTGGTCGAGATGGGGCCGGTGCTGCCATGGCAACCACCCAGGTTGTTGAGGCACACTACAAAAAACCGATTGGTATCAACGGGCTTGCCGGGGCCTATGCAAGTATCCCACCAGCCGGGCTTGCGGTCGTCCATAGAATGGTAGCCGGCGGCGTGGTGGTGCCCGCTCAAGGCATGGCAGATGAGCACAGCATTGCTGCGATCGGCGTTAAGTTCGCCATAGGTCTCAACTACCAGATCATAGCGCTCCAGCGTTTGGCCGCACGCCAGTTCAATGGGCGTTTCAAAATGGTACGTCTGCGGGGTGACTACCCCGACAGAATCCACAGGCAGGGAATCGGGCATTGGCGCGGCAGGTTCCTGGTTCGGTCCGTTAGAAAACTACTTTGCTGGCAAGGGCAAACGCCTGTACCAGCAGAGCAGTTTAAAGGCGGGTCGTCATACCTGCAACCGACAGACTGTACGAGGGTCAAGCGGCGGGCTAGAACCCGCCTGAAATATTGACCACTTTTTGCTGGATCATGGTTGGTGCAGGCTTGCGGATTTGACGCTGCATGGCATCCGCCAATTCCAGTTGACGGCGCAAATCAGTGATAGTGTTGTGGAGCCGTTCGCGCTCGGTGCGGCTGTCACGATCGCTTCTCACCATATCCCTAAGGCGACGGATTTGATGTTCCAGTAGCTGTTTTTGCTCCATGGAGTACTGCATGATCGGTAGCAGGGCTTCTGAAGGCCAGCGCTCTACATCTGCGCGTACACGAGCATGCAGGGTTCTGGCTTCGCTCACCATGACATTGAAAAAACGTTGTACCAGGACGGACTGCTCAGTCAGCAGGTTTTTGGGGCTGGCGCGGAAGCGTCGGGCTTTTTTGCGCAGTTCTCTTATAGCAATAACATGGCGGCCGGCGCGAAGAGGAATAGGCTCCAGGTGGCGGGCACGGGTATCTTCGTTGTAGCGACGGTAAATGGCACCAACCATCTTCTCGGCAAGGCGACCCTCACTGAGAAGGTTGCTGAAGTCGCCCTCAAGCAGCTCGAAAAACTGTTCCATGGCGTTGTTCATGCCCGCCGTCGTCCAGCTTTTTGTCATGGATTTCCGGATTTTTTCGGCATGAGCTTCAAACCGGTCTTCGTCTACCAGCTTTTTCAGCATATCGCCTTGAGATGCCATGAGTCGGCGGCTTGAGCGCAGCGTGATCAGCTTTTTGTAGTAAAAGTCGTAATCTTTCTGGGAGCGGTCGGCCAAGCGAGCAAGGGCCGCTTTGTCCATGGTCACGCCGGAGCAGGCCTTGAATTCTTCATCAAGAGAGTCAAGCCGGTTCTGCATGGCGGCCTGGCTATTTTGCAGCATACCCAGCAGATCGTTGATCAGGCTTTGGGTGATCAGCTGCTCTTTATGCATCAGGATGCGCTGAATAATCAGCTGCTCAAGATTGCCAATGTTGGAGCGGGCGAAAAGATCAGAATCTTTCCGGACTCTGGCAACCAATCCCTGTTTTGCCGACAAAGGGATGACATCTTGTTGGCGGATGCCCAGATGATCTGCGGTATAGCCACGCACCCGCTCGATAGCATCGTGTGTATGCTTCTCGCCCTGCAGGTCGTCCCACAGCACATCAATCTTGTTCAGTACCGCAAAGCGACCGGCACGGTGGTCGGCATGCTCGGTATCAATGTATTCCTTCCAGATAGTCATATCGCTGGCGGTAACGCCAGTATCGGCACTTAGCACGAAGATAATAGCGTGCGCGCGCGGGAGCATGCTGATTGTGAGCTCTGGCTCGGAGCCGAGTGCGTTCAGGCCCGGTGTGTCGAGAATCCGCAATCCGCGTTCAAACAGGGGGTGGCGGATACTGATCTGTGCATTGCGCCAGGCAGGAATCAGAACCTTGCCGGGATTGTTGCGGTCTTGCTCCAGCATACTTTCATCAAAGCCCAGAGCGCGTGCCTCTCCGGGGGAAGCGCTTTTCACTCGAGCTACTTCGCCCAGAACCTCGCGCATGATTTCAGGGTCGCGCTCATCCAGTTCGTGCTTAACCCAACGCTCTGGTTGCTTGCGTAGTTGCTGCAGTGACAATTCGCCGGTGCGGGTTTCTATGGGAAGCAGCAGTAGGTAGTTTTCGTTGGCGCTGCGATCAAAGAATAACTCAGTAGGGCACATGGTTGTGCGCCCGGCCTGTGAAGGCAACATGCGCTGGCCAAAGTCAGAGAAGAACAGAGCGTTTATGAGTTCCGTTTTGCCACGGGAGTACTCACCAACAAATGCAATGGTAAGCTCGTCTTCAACGAGCAGTTCAAGCCCATGACGAATCCGTGCACTGATATCATCAGAGAACAGGTTGTTGTCCTGAAGCCACAGCCGGTAACGGCCGATCTGGCGGATCAGCTCTTTTTTCCAGTTATGGTAGGCTTCTACCTGCTGGGTAAGGTTTCCCTGAAGACTCATCGGATATTCCCTCTGCACCACTTCCGGCATTCCCCCGGCTAGCTAAACCGGGCTCCGCATGATGGACGAATTAATTAATTACTGTTAATACTAACCTGTTCCCGCAATGTTTGGAGTCAGGCGATTTTTGGTATGTAGCAGTTGGTGGCAGGAGTTTAATGAAAAAAGCCGCAAAATCAACAGGTTGATGATGCGGCGCAAGATTCAGGATTTTTGTGGAGAACTGTTACAGATTGTTGATTTGAGACGTGACCTACATTCCCAGCCCAATGGCTCCAAGGCCGACAGCCATTTTCATGTGGCCAATAACAACCGTGATAACGTTCAGAATCAGAAAAACGATAATAGGTGACAGGTCCAATCCGCCCATGGACGGCATCAAATTGCGCACCGGGCGCACAACGGGCTCTGTGATTTGTGCGACAAGCTGAATGGCGGGGTGGCTGCTTCCCGGGGCAATCCAGCTGACAACCACTACAGCGATAACCGACCAAAAGTAAATTTTCACGATCAGTTCCAGTACTGCGATAACGCCCCAAACCAAGAGTATGAGCGGGTTTATGGATGGTATGCCGCCGTTGAGGGCTACAAGAATCAGGAAGAATACGACTGCCTGAATGAGAACCGCCAGTACCAGTGCCGCACCGTCAATGCCGCCCCAGCCAGGAATAATCCGGCGCATAGGGCGAAGCAAGGGGTTTGTTGCTTTCACTGCAAACTGGGAGATCGGGTTATAGAAATCAGCTCGAGCCAGTTGCAGCAGAAAACGCAGCAGAATTATGGTCATGTAAAACGTGGACGCGATCAGCAGGATCGTAATCAGGATGTCTGCCAGCATGTAACCTGTTCTCCGTTGTCAGTGATTGTTTTAATCTTTGCCAGCCAGTTCTTTGGCCATTTCTTCCGAGCGCTTGTACGCAGCGTTATACGCTTTTTTAACCAGTTCGCGCATGCCGCCCTCTTCGAAGGTATGCACCGCCTGTTCAGTTGTTCCGCCCGGAGACATCACGTTCTTCTTCAGTTGCGCTGGATCCTGCTCGCTCTTGGCGGCCATTTCAGCGGCGCCTGCCATGGTTTGAATGGCAAGCTGGCGGGCGGTTGCAGGGTTTACGCCGGCGTCTGTTGCTGCGGCCTCCAGAGCTTCCAGCATCAGAAAGAAATAAGCGGGGCCGCTACCGGAAAGGGCTGTTACGCCGTGAAGCAACGCTTCATCCTCAACCCATACTGCAAGGCCGATGCCTTCAAAAACCGATTGCACAGCCTTTTTCTGGGCGCTGGTGACGCTTTCGCTGGCGAATAGACCTGCAGCGCCCTTACCCACCAGCGAGGGCGTGTTGGGCATGACTCGTACAATGGGCAAGCCGCCACCCAGCCACTCATCAAGAGTATCGGCGCCAAGGCCAGCTGCTATGGAAACCATCAGCGGGCGAGTGTTCTGAGCGATGGGGGCTATGTCGCGACATACGTCGGCCATGGCCTGGGGTTTAACCGCGAGCACCACTATATCTGCCTGCTGCGCGCAGTAGCGGTTATCGGTTGTCACGCTGATTCCAAAGCGCTTGCGAATGGATTGCAGGTGTCCGTCGTCCGGCGCACTGGCCCAAATGCTGCTGGCTTTGAAGCCGCTATCCAGCATGCCGCCAATAATGGCACTGGCCATGTTGCCTGCACCGATGAACGAAATGGTTGGTGATTTGCTCAAGGTTTGCTCCAGCGGTTATTCGGTTGTATTCCGGTTCCGATAATAGCAGGTACGGGCCTGTTCAGCTCTTCCGGGAGCGCTCGCCAAAGACGGCTGTGCCAATGCGGACACAGGTAGAGCCTTCTGCGATTGCCGTTTCGAGATCCCCGGACATGCCCATGGATAAAGTGTCCAGTGGCCCGGCTTCCGGAAAGTCTCGCTTTAGCTCTTTCAATGCATTTGCAAGCATTCGGAAACTCTGCCTCAAGCCGGTCTCGCTCTGGTCCGGATCTGGTATGGCCATAAGCCCTCTGAGCGTGAGCCCCGGCAGCTGGCTTATCTCTGAAACCAGTTCCGGCAGTTCCTCTGGCCGGCACCCGGATTTACTCTGCTCATTGTTAATGTTGACCTGAAGGCAAATATTCAATGGGGGCAGGCCGGTTTCTCTTTGCTCGCTCAGGCGTCTTGCAACTTTCAGGCGGTCAACGCTATGAACCCAGGAAAAAGCCGCGGCGATTTGCCGTGTTTTGTTGGATTGAATAGGGCCAATGAAATGCCATTCAATATCGGCCAGGTCGCTGAGCTCTGACATTTTGTCGAGAGCTTCCTGAAGGTAGTTTTCCCCGAAAGCCAGCTGGCCTGCAGTGGCGGCTTCTCTGAGTTCCTCTGCCGAACGGGTCTTACTGACCGCCAACAGGCTCACAGAACCGGCATCGCGGCCTGCCTGCAATGTTGCTTTTTGTATGCGTCGGGTTACGCTCCCGAGGTTGTCTGCTATGCTGCTCATAGTATGAAATAGTCGCGTTTGGTCTGCCCATTATATGGCGACACGTTACTCGCAGGTCACTGAAATGCCAAGTGATCGGAGTAGAGTCATGCCAGACAGGCGCTACCCGGATTAAAGAGTAAGCCCTCCGAGGACTTGTATGGATATTACTGAACTGCTTGCCTTCTCGGCGAAACAGGGTGCGTCTGACTTGCATCTTTCCGCCGGCCTGCCCCCGATGATTCGTGTTGACGGTGATGTTCGCCGTATCAACCTTCCGCCCCTGGAACACAAAGAAGTTCATGGGCTTATCTACGACATCATGAACGACAAGCAGCGCAAGGACTACGAGGAGTTCCTGGAAACGGACTTTTCCTTCGAAGTACCCGGTGTCGCACGCTTTCGTGTTAACGCCTTTAATCAGAATCGGGGCGCAGGTGCCGTTTTCCGTACCATCCCCTCGAAAGTTCTGACTATGGAAGACCTTGGCATGGGTCAGGTGTTCAAGGATATTGCCTCAGTTCCCCGTGGGCTGGTTTTGGTAACCGGGCCGACAGGTTCTGGTAAGTCCACCACTCTGGCAGCGATGGTGGACTACATAAACGATACGCGCTACGAGCACATTCTCACTGTAGAAGACCCAATCGAATTTGTGCACGACTCCAAGAAATGCCTGGTCAACCAGCGGGAAGTGCACCGGGATACTCTGGGCTTTAACGAAGCCCTGCGTTCCGCATTGCGGGAAGACCCCGACATTATTCTGGTTGGTGAGCTTCGGGATCTGGAAACCATCCGTTTGGCCCTCACTGCGGCAGAAACAGGGCACTTGGTATTCGGAACACTGCACACCACCTCAGCAGCAAAAACCATCGACCGGGTGGTAGACGTATTCCCGGCCCAGGAAAAATCCATGGTGCGATCCATGCTTTCTGAATCGCTGCAAGCTGTTATCTCCCAAACGCTCATGAAGAAAATGGGTGGTGGCCGTATAGCTGCGCACGAAATCATGATTGGTACCTCTGCGATTCGGAACCTGATTCGCGAAGATAAAATTGCCCAGATGTACTCATCCATTCAAACGGGTGGCTCCCTGGGTATGCAGACGCTGGATCAGTGCCTGGAGCGCCTGTTGCAGAAAGGCCTGATTTCCCGTGAGGCTGCAAGGCTTAAGGCGAAAATGCCGGATAATTTCTGATTTTGATCGGGCAGTCACTTAGTAAAGAACATAGGTAAATAAAGATGGAATTCGAAAAGCTGCTTCGTCTCATGGTAGAGAAAGGGGGGTCAGACCTCTTTATTACTGCCGGTGTTCCGCCCAGCATGAAAGTGCACGGTAAAGTGCTACCAGTCACCAAGAATGCTTTAACGCCAGAGCAGACCAGGGATTTGGTATACGGTGCAATGACCGAGAAGCAGCGTGCAGAGTTTGAGGATTCTCACGAGTGCAATTTTGCCATAAGCGCCCGGGGTATAGGGCGTTTCCGGGTGAGTGCGTTCTTCCAGCGCAACCTGTGCGGTATGGTGCTGCGACGGATTGAAGTGAAGATTCCTCAGGTCGACGAACTAGGGCTGCCGGAAATCGTCAAAGAACTGGCTATGACCAAGCGCGGGTTGATCATGTTCGTGGGTGCCACAGGCACCGGTAAGTCAACATCGCTGGCCGCCATGCTGGGGCACCGTAACCGTAACAGCCGTGGACACATCATTTCCATTGAAGACCCGATTGAATTCGTGCACCAGCACCAGGGCTGCATCGTCACCCAGCGGGAGGTTGGCATTGATACCGAGAGCTTTGAAGTTGCGCTGAAAAACACGCTGCGACAGGCACCAGACGTTATTCTCATTGGTGAGGTGCGTACCCGCCAGACCATGGAGTATTCGGTTCAATTTGCTGAAACAGGGCATCTTTGCCTCGCGACACTCCACGCGAACAACGCCAACCAGGCACTCGACCGGATTATCCAGTTTTTCCCGCCGGAGCAGCATAACCAGATCTGGATGGACTTGTCCCTTAACCTGAAGGCAATTGTAGCGCAGCAGTTGATTCCCACGCCGGACGGCAAAGGCCGCAAGGCGGTTATTGAGGTTCTGATCAATACGCCACTGGTTGCCGACCTTATCCGAAAAGGCGAGGTTCACAAGCTTAAGGAGTTGATGTCCAAATCTAATGAATCCGGTATGCGGACCTTTGATCAGGCATTGTATGAACTCTATGCCGAAGGCTCTATTACCTACGAAGATGCTTTGGCTCACGCCGACTCAGCTAACGATCTGCGCCTGATGATCAAGTTGGGCGCCGATGCTCAGGGGGCAGACAAATTGTCGTCTTCTGTCGATAAATTGACCATTCAGGATAGCTGACATGCTTGACCCCACCAGGGGGCAAAACTCGTTAGCTTTTGAAATTAGTAGTTTTGGCATTTGAGACCGCTAACCCCAGCTGCGTATACTCCGCCCAACATTAAAAAGGAGTTACCGCTGTTATGAAATCTTCACCTCTGACTCGCGCTATTCGGCTGGCCACGCTGGCCGCAGTAGCTGCCCCAGCCAGCGTTTTCGCTGGCGGTTTTTCCCTGAACGAACAAAGCGCAAGTGCCATGGGCGTTGCTAACGCCGGTGCTGTTGCCAACCCTGAGAACGCAACGACAGTTTTGTTTAACCCTGCGGGCATGAGCCAGCTCAAGGGCACGAATATCTCTTTTGGCGCGGCTGTTCTTGATATTAAGGCTGAGGCCAAGAGTGCCAGTGCCACGAACACATTGGGCGGGCCAGTTAATGGTGGTACTGGTGGTGATATTGCAGATCCAGCCTTCCTGCCTAACTTTTACCTGACCCATGAAATCAACGACTCGATCGATGTGGGCTTTGGTTTTCATGCGCCTTATGGTCTGGCAGCAGACTATGATGACGATTTTGTTGGGCGCTATTTTGCAGACAAGACTGAGCTGACCGTAATTTCGTTTTCACCGGCGATTTCAGTGAATAACGGTAAGGGTCTGTCCATGGGAATTGGCTTGAACGTAATGTACGCCGAAGGCAGGCTGTCCAAGTTCCAGGATGTGCGAGGAGGGTTTTACCAGCAAGGTGTTGCCAATGCCATGCAGCAGGCTGGCGTAACCGATCCATCTTTATTGCCTGCTAGTACCTTGGCAGCTATTTCGGCTGGTGCCAGCGCTCAAGCAGATGGCTATGAACAGGCTTATGGCACCCCCTACGCGGATATAAACGGTGATGACATTGGCATAACATTCCGTGTTGGTTTTTTATATGAGCTGTCTGACAGCACCCAATTTGGCCTGACTGCGCAAACAGGTACAGAGTTTAACCTGGAAGGGGACGTTGAAATCAGCAACTTTCCTGCTCCTGTTGGGCAGCCCCCAACTGGTTTGACGCCGGTAACTCTGACCGAGGATGTGCGTGTACCTTTGGCCATTCCCGAGAGTATAACTCTGGGCGCACGGCATCAGTTGAACGATACCGTCACGCTTCTCGCAGGTGCCAGTTATTCCAGGTGGAGCCGTTTTGAGGAGCTGGATATCATTAGCCGTGAAGGCGGGACAGGCCAAGTTTCCGGATTGACAGGAAACGAAGTCATTACCCACATCACCGAAAAGTGGAAGAACACTTGGCAATTTAACGTCGGTTCAATCTGGCAGGTAACTCCAGAGTGGGCGTTGAAGGCTGGTTATGCTTGGGATGAGTCGCCTGTCGACAACTATCTGACAGCTCGAATCCCATCAAGCGACCGGCACTGGCTGACACTGGGTGGCCAGTGGAAGAGCGTTGATAACGGTTGGACCGTTGATGCGGCCGTTGGTACCTTGCTGTTTACTGACGACCCGAAGGTTGATGAGTACTCATACCTCCATGCTGCACCGGACCAAAAAGACCCAAATGCAGGTGCGTCCAACTATAAGGGCGAGTACGAACTAAGCGCCTGGAGTGCTTCCTTGCAGGTCAGCAAAGCCTTCTAAATCTTTCAGGTGAAGACTTAGCTAAAAAAACGCCCGGCCGAGTTCTCTCGCCGGGCGTTTTTATTCAGTGTGCCTGATCCCAGTTATCACCCACCCCGGCTTCCACTAATAGTGGCACTGCAAGTTTCGCCGCGCCGGACATGCGCTTGATCAGCCCTTCGCGAATCTCATCTACGGCTTCTTCCTTCACTTCAAGAATCAGTTCGTCGTGCACCTGCATGGTCATGCGAGCGGTATCGGGATGCTCTGCGAGCAGCCAGCGCTCCACCTCGATCATCGCCAGTTTAATGATGTCCGCCGCTGTGCCTTGCATGGGAGCGTTTATAGCCGTGCGCTCAGCGGCCTGCTGCAGCTGTTTGTTGCGAGCATTGATCTCGGGCAGGTACAGGCGCCGACCAAACAGGGTTTCAACATAGCCATCGTCGTGGGCCTGCTTGCGGATGTTGTCCATGTACTTGAGTACGCCCGGGTAACGCTCGAAGTAGCGGTCAATATACTCCTGCGCTACGCCACGGGTGACATCCAGTTGCCGGGCGAGCCCGAAGGCAGACATGCCGTAGATCAAGCCGAAGTTAATGGCTTTGGCGCTACGGCGCTGATCGCTGTCTACGTCGTCCAGTGCTACTCCGAAGACTTCAGCGGCAGTCGCTTTGTGGATGTCTTCGCCTTTCTCAAAGGCAGTCAGCATGCCTTTGTCGCCGGAAAGGTGCGCCATAATGCGCAGTTCAATCTGGGAATAATCCGCCGCCAGAAGCTTGTAGCCCTTCTCGGCTATAAAGGCCTGGCGAATGCGCCTGCCCTGGGCTGTCCGGATAGGAATATTCTGCAGGTTGGGTTCAGAAGACGATAGCCTGCCGGTGGCTGTCACGGCCTGATGATACGAGGTGTGCACACGGCCGGTGCGGTGATGAATCAACTCCGGCAAGGTGTCTGTATAGGTGGACTTGAGCTTGCTCAGGCTGCGGTGTTCCAGAATCAGCCTTGGCAGTTCGTGCTCGTGGGCCAGTTCCTGCAATACGGGCTCGGCAGTAGAGGGGGCGCCTTTGGGTGTTTTCTTGATGACTGGCAGCCCCATCTTTTCGTAAAAGATGGCTTGTAATTGCTTTGGTGAGGCCAGGTTGAAGTTTTCGCCAGCAACTTCGTGGGCTTCTTTTTCCAGCTCTGCCATCCGCTCTGCCAATTCCTGGCTATGCTGCCGCAGAGTACTTGCGCGGATCAATGTACCGCGTTGTTCCATGCGAGACAGCACCGGCACCAGAGGCAGGTCTATGTTTTCATAGACTGACTGGAGCTTGCCAATCTCTGCCAGTTGCGGGCGCAGCACCTGGTGCAGGCGCAAGGTGATGTCCGCATCTTCAGCGGCATATAGGCCTGCTTTTTCAAGGTCCAGCTGATTAAAGGTGAGCTGTTTGGCGCCTTTGCCTGCTATGGATTCAAATGTGATGGTTTCCTCGCCCAGATAGTTTCGAGCCAGGGTGTCCATATCGTGACGAGATGACACGGAATTCAGCACGTAGGACTCCACCATGGTGTCTTCGGCGATGCCTTCCAGACAGATGTCATGATTGGCGAGCACGTTTTTATCGTACTTCAGGTTCTGGCCAACCTTCTTCAGGTCAGGATCTTCGAGCAAGGGCTTTAGCTGGGCCAGAACGTCATTACGATCAAGCTGCTCCGGGGCGCCCATGTAATCATGGCCAAAGGGCACGTAGGCTGCTTCGCCCGCCTCGATGGCAAAAGACACACCTACCACTTCGGCACTCATGTACTTCAGGCTTGTTGTTTCTGTATCAAAAGCGAACAGTTCGGAGTTTTTCAGCCTTGATACCCAGTCGTCTAGCTCTTTCTGGTTGGTAATGACGCTGTAGCGCTTTTCTTTTGGTGCTGGGGCCGCGGTGTCACTGGGCGCTTCAGGTTCCTTGCTTGCACCTTCCAAAACGGCTTCCGGGGCTTTGGTTTCCAGTTCGGCAGTCCAGCCGCGAAGTTCGTATTCTCTGAACAATTCGAGCAGCTCTTCATCGTTTTGCTGCCGTTCCTCGAGGTCTTCAAGGCCAAATTCCAGCTCCACATCCATTTTGATAGTGGCCAGCTCCCGGCTCAGGGGCAGGGTGTCGATTGCATCACGCAAATACTCGCCAATCTTGCCTTTAATCTCGCCTGCATGCTCTATAACCCCATCAAGGGTGTCGTATGCTGTGAGCCATTTTACGGCTGTTTTTGGACCGCACTTGTTCACGCCTGGAATGTTGTCCACTTTGTCGCCGACCAGTGCCAGGTAGTCAATTATCTGGTCCGGACGAACGCCGAACTTTTCCACAACGCCGTCCCGGTCCATGTGGACTTCGGTCATGGTATTGATCAGTGTTACGTGGTCGCTCACCAATTGCGCCATATCCTTGTCGCCGGTTGAAACTACTACGTCAATGCCCTTGCTGGTCGCTTCGTTGGCCAGGGTACCAATAACATCGTCGGCCTCCACGCCATCCACGATCAACAGCGGAAGCCCCATGGCTCGTACCATCTGGTGAATGGGTTCAATCTGTATGGCCAGGTCTTCCGGCATGGGTGGCCGGTTGGCCTTATACTCTTCATACAGGTCGTGGCGGAAGGTTTTGCCTTTGGCATCGAATACCACAACGACTTTTGATCCGGGAAAATCCTGGTCGAGGCGTCGGATCATTGCGATAACGCCTTTAATGGCGCCAGTAGGGTGGTTCTTGCTGGTAGTCAGTGGTGGAAGTGCATGATATGCACGGAATAAATAGGACGAACCGTCCACAAGCACCACAGGTGGGGTCTTTTGCTCTGTCATGTCAAAACGGGTCCGGATTCTGATTGAAGCGTGGGTTGGCTTGTGCAACTCTGTACTGAATATGTTGTTTAAAAGGGTATCACGAAAATGAAACGAATCGCCTGCTCTGCCTTCCTGTTGGTTTTGGGCTTTGGTTCTGCGATGGCGCAAGACAGCGGTGCTTTGGATGAAACTTTGGTCGAAACACCCAGAGAGCCGGTTGTGGTGTCTGATTACCAATCATCAACCGCTGGCCCGCAGATTGTTATCCGCCCCGGGGATAATGAGGTGTTCTATGAGTACCGGGTGAATGGCCAGCTTATGGAGATCAAAGTGGTGCCGGAAGTGGGGCTCGAATACTATCTTGTGCCCGCAGATGGCGGCGGTTGGATACGGGAAACCGATTCCGACATGTTGGTGCCGAGCTGGATTCTGTTCCGCTGGTAAGCCCGCCCTGTGTTCAGATCAAGTCAACTAGCACCGGCTCTGAGCGCCGGCTTTCCAGCCCTTCGGCATCCACCGTTGTAATCTCAAACTCGTAAGCGCCGGGCGCCAGGTCGGTAAGTGGCTGACTTGTGCGTTCCGGGTTGTCGACGGGGATTACACTAAAGCTGTCCTCGTGCCTTAACCGGTAGTAGATCCGGAAGCCTGCAATTTGGCCAGGCTTTAGTGCGGAACCGTCCTCTCGGGTTTGTGGGGCGCTCCAGCTCAAGGCTTTTGGGGGCTTTACTTCATCTGTGGAAGTATTGGTTGGCGGCTTTTGTCCAAGTGTTTCGAGTAGCCCACCTGTTGCCGCGTCGACCCGGCTGTTTGCGAGCTCGGATGCTCTGGCAGCTGTTGTGCGAGTCGCTCTGTCATCCTCCTGGCAGCCAGTCAGGAACCACAGCGTCGAGATAAGGGTAATAAATTGCAGGCAAGCGAGCAGGCTAAATCTGCTCCGCCGCGAGAAGACTCGATAAGGCATGGCACGTTTCATGACGTTCTCTAAATAGACTATCGATATAACTGCAGCTATATCGCTCGCACGTTGGGGCTGCTTTTGCAGCCTCTATTTTTTATGAGTTCGTGGCGCCGGAATAAAGCGGGGAGACGGCTACAGAAAACAGCTCTGCATTATGCGGATCGAGAGGCGCCTGACAAGTGAATAATCCGTAAAAAAACCTATATGCAGACGGAGTGCTCATTTTGGTTTTAGTATGAACATTCTAATTTTTCACCGTAACCTTGGATACAGAATCAGAGAAAGGCGTTTACCTTCTCGCTGATCAAGCAGGCCAAAACCGCGATCAGTAGTGAGGTGAAGGTCTAAAGAGCTTCAGTAAACCAAGGAGAAGTGACATGAGCAAACTCAAAACTTACCAGGAACAGCTTCAGGAAATCGTAGAGAAAGGCATCAATGCCGCTGAACAGCAGCAGAAGAAGCTTTCAGCCAAGCCTTTCGATTTCGCAGAAAAGCTCGAAACCGAAGCGCGTGAGTACAGCGTCAAGACACTGCGCGAGCGCTACAACGGTTACAGCGACAGCCTGTTTGGTCAGTTGCGCACGTTGAATAGCCGTTTCGGTAACTTTGCAGGCGATCTCGTAGCCAAGCTTGAAAAAGAAGCCGCTGAAGGCGCAGACGTGGTTGCTGAAGCCGCTCAGGACGTCAAGAAGACTGTAGAGACCAAGAAGCCGGCCGCCAAGACGACTGCAAAGAAGAAAACTGCTGCTTCTGCCTGATTCAAGGTGATGCAGTTGGGCCAGCGCGAAGTTAGCGCTGGCACATAAATAAAGGGCGCCAAACTGAGTTTTGGTGCCCTTTTTTGTTAGGTGACAGGTAGTGTTCCGGTTCTCGTTGCCTTTGGCTCACTCGTCGGCGTTATCGGGATCCAGTGACAATGTGCGGGTTTCGCCGGTAACTCGTTCAAGACGTTCGATGTCTTTTTCGTATGTCTGTTTAAGAGAGTCTATCTCCTGAGTTTGCCAGGAGATTTCCCGTTCAATGTCGCGAATCTGGGATTCAAGTCGGCGGATTTTTTCGAGGGTTGCATCTGGTATCTTCTGCCCAGTGCGCTCCATATCCGCTGCACGGCTCTGCTCGTTGTCCAGTTGGCTGGAGATGACTGAGATGTTGCCTCGTTTGAGCTGGATCAGCCCTCGCAGTTCATCAAGTTTACGGTGCATGGCCTTGATGGCCTGATCCGGATGGCTGAAGCGTTTTAACAAGAGAGCATCTTTTTCACGCTGAATGGAGAGTTCTTTCTGACGCTGCTTTTCCGCCTCGCGTGCGGCGATTTCATCTTCTGTTGGCGCAGGTGGAATAGTTTCGATTACGCGCCCGTTTGAGTTCAGGATGTCGTAGCCGCGCTGTGTGGCTGGCTGCGGGATGGTGTTGCTGATGACAAGTTGGCCGTCTTCGTCCGTGAAACGGTACATGCTTGCCGCTGCTTTGACTGGAATGATCAGCGAAAACAGAAGGGCAGAAGCAGTAACTGAAAATACGGTGCGGCTTTTGTGCATCAATCAGACTCCATAGCGTTCCCGGTAGCTGGCAACCTTTTCAGCATGGCCAGAAAACTCCGGGTTAGTCTTAAGATAGTCTAAAACTTGTTCCAGGCGGATGATACTGACCACCGGAATGCCAAATTCGCTTTCTACTTCCTGTATTGCAGAAAGCTCGCCGTTGCCTCGCTCCTGCCTGTCCAGGGCAATCAATACGCCGGCAGGCTCGGCGCCTGAGGCGCGAATGAGGTCGATGGACTCGCGAATGGCTGTGCCGGCGGTAATGACATCATCTACGATTAGCACTTTGCCCTGCAACCGGGCACCAACAATATTGCCGCCTTCACCGTGATCTTTCTTTTCTTTACGGTTAAAGGCAAAGGGTTTGCTGTTACCTTCCTGGGCCAGCGCCATGGCGGTTACCGTGGCCAACGGAATGCCCTTATAGGCAGGCCCGAATATGATGTCATAATCAACGCCGCTGCGGGCGATTGCAGCTGCATAGGCTTGGCTTAGGTTTAGTAGGTCGTCGCCAGTGTTGAATAGCCCTGCGTTAAAAAAATAAGGGCTGGTGCGACCGGATTTGAGAGTAAAGTCACCAAAACGAAGTACATTGCGGCGAATGGCGAATTCAATAAAATTTTGCTGATAGTCGTGCATGGCAAGGCTTCTGGCGGGTGTGAATCTTTTAATAGCGCGTAAAAACGGTATCATACACACAAACCGAATCAGGGAACACGTATGCGGGTAGTATCAATCAGCGTCAACGGTCTTGCCCAGGCTGTTGAAAAAGGTTTTTTTGACTGGCTGGCCGAGCAGGATGCAGACGTTGTGTGTGTTCAGGATCACCGTATGCGCGCCTATGAGATTGAGGATTTCAACCTCATTCCTGAAGGGTATGAAGCTTACTTCATCGATGGCGAAAAAAATGAGGACGGTGGCGTTGGGATATACACGCGGCACTTCCCCAAGGCCATAATGTACGGTTTCGCCAACGAGCAGGCGGATCGTGAAGGGCGCTTTATTCAGGCAGATTTCGATAAGGTTTCTGTAGCCTCTGTTCTGGCACCCTGTGCGCTGGGTCGTGAGGAAGAGCTGATTAGCGAGGACGATCTGACGGTTCTCGACCATAAAGATGATTTTATGGATGCGTTTGGGCTGCACATGCAGAAAACCCTGCGTAAGCGTCGGCAGTTTATTTTCGGTGCAAACCTGCAAACAGCACACCATGTGACGGACGCCAGTCCCCTTTACCACAGGGTGGATTTTTCAGGGTTCTTGCCGCACGAGCGTGCCTGGCTGGATCGTTTGTTTGATGAGATGGGTTGCGTGGATGCGTTCCGTGACATCAACAAGCAGAGCAACCAGTTTACCTGGTGGCCAGAGCAAACTGAGGGTTCGCGGAAGAATGCAGGTATTCGGGTGGATTATCAGTTGATGACACCGGGTATTCGCAAGACCATTCAGGATGGCTGGATTGACAGCACGACCCGTTTTTCGGATCACGCTCCGGTGATTATGGATTACGATATAGAGATCGGCATCTAACTATATCTGGGGAAGCGCCTGTACAACGGCACCTCCCCAGACACGCTGCAAGTACGTCCATGTACGCTTGTTTCCGGCCATCCTTGGCCTCCAACAGTCTGGGGAGGTGCCGCTGTACAGGCGCCCAGACTTGAGGGTTGCCTTCCTTAGCCTTCCAGCGCTTCTTTCTGCAGTACAAACAACTTATCAATACCCTGCTTGGCCAATGCCAGCATGCTGTTCAGTTCTTCCTGAACAAACGGTGCGGCTTCTGCAGTTCCCTGAATTTCGATGAAGCCGCCCTGGTCGGTCATGATCACGTTCAGGTCTGTATCGGCTTCGGAGTCTTCCGGGTAGTCCAGATCAACCACTGGTTCTCCTTTGTAAATACCAACGGACACAGCGGCAATCATTTGCTTCAGCGGTGACTTCTTCAGTCGCTTGGTTTCAACCAGGTGGTTCAAGGCATCAACCAATGCCACACAGCCACCGGTGATGGCTGCTGTGCGGGTGCCGCCATCGGCCTGGATGACGTCGCAGTCGATGGTGATGGTGTGCTCACCCAAGGCTTTCATGTCGACGGCAGCGCGCAGGGAGCGGCCAATTAAACGTTGGATTTCGACGGTGCGGCCGCCTTGTTTGCCACGGGCTGCTTCACGGCCCATTCGGCTGCCGGTTGAGCGGGGAAGCATGCCGTATTCGGCGGTGATCCAGCCTTTGCCTTCTCCGCGCAGGAAGGGCGGTACTTTATTTTCTACAGAAGCAGTGCAGATGACCTTGGTGTCCCCGAATTCAACCAGTACGGAACCCTCGGCATGGCGGGTGTATTTCCGGGTTAGGCGAATTTCTCTGGGCTGCTCGGGAGTTCTGCCGCTTGGACGCATAGTGTTTCCTGATTTCTGAGGTAAGTGTCCGGGGTCGTCGTGCCCCGGGCGGGTTCGAATTTGGTAGCCGGCAAGTATATCACGTTGGATCTGGGTGCCGGGGCGGCGGCTGGCTGATAGACTCATGCTTAACGAAATTTTTTAAGACCAATGACCAAGCCGGAGCTGCCATGATAAGAAGTATGACTGCATTTGCCCGGAAGGATGTTCAGGATGGGCACGGAACCCTGACCTGCGAGATTCGTACCGTTAATCACCGCTACCTGGAACCCTCGTTTCGGGTGCCCGAGGCCCTGCGTGAGCTGGAGAACCCGTTTCGGGAAGAACTGAGGAAACAGTTGAAACGGGGCAAGGTGGATGTGTCGATCCGCTTGCAATCCGCTGAAGCGAGCGCACCCGGGTTTGAAATTAATGAAGACATAGCAAAGGCGGTCAATGAGGCTGCAAATCATATTAACCGTATGCTGGACAATCCTGCCCACATCAATGCACTAGATATTCTGCGCTGGCCCGGCGTGCTGTCTGTTCCGGAGCAAGACTATAGCCCAGTCAGGGAGGCTGCGTTAAAGCTCTTTAAAGATACAGTCGAAGAGCTTTCCGTTGTTCGTGCACGTGAAGGAGAGCGCTTGCGTCCTTTGTTTGAAGACCGCCTCACACACATGAGCGCCCTGGTTGCGACGGTTCGCGAAGGTATGCCGGGGTTACTCAAGGCGCAGGAAGAGCAGTTGCGTGAGCGTTTTCAGAAGGCGAAGGTGGAGCTGGATCCGGAGCGTGTTGCTCAGGAAATGGTCATGCTGGCGCAGAAGAGTGATGTAGCAGAAGAACTGGACCGGCTGGATGCGCACATCAGCGAGGTTACAGACACCCTCAAGCGTGATGAGGCCATTGGACGTCGGCTTGATTTCCTGATGCAGGAGCTGAACCGGGAAGCTAATACTCTGAGCAGCAAGAGTATTGATGCCTGCGTAACCCGCGCAGCGGTGGATTTGAAAGTGTTGATAGAGCAGGTGCGTGAGCAGGTGCAGAATATAGAGTGATGTCCACCCGGGGGCGGCTTTGCGGAGCTTCCCCCTTTATTGCTGTCCTGCCGCTACACGGTGAATCAATTCCTCTGCCGTGGGCGCAAGCGCCATCAGTGAGCCATTATCTTTTTCAGTGAGCTCATAGAGAATAAGCTCGTTTATTCCCGCCACCAGCGCCATGCTCATTAGCAGGCTCAGCGATTGCAGCGTGCTGTCGTGGGCACGTTGCTGCTCAACTTGTTTCTGCAGGAACACGGCGAATTGCTCTGCTACCTTGCGCCGCATTTGAACCCCTGACTCCCCCAGTGCCGCGAGATCTATATAAAGAGCCCGCATCAAATGGGGCTTGGACTCTATAAAAAACAGGTAGGCCTGAGTGATATCCCTTACCAGTACGGACCAGACTTTTGTGGTCGAGCTGGCCTCGAGAACCGCCACCATCATGCCCTTGCTTGTGTGATCGGCTAGTGCAAGCAGGCAATCGTCTTTGTTCTGGAAGTGTTCATAGAACGTGCGTCGTGATACCCGGGCAGCGGCGGCGATATCTGCCAGAGTAATCTCTCGATAACGTTTTTTTTCAAGGGCTTGCGCAAGGCCATCAAGTAGCCGGATACGGTAACTGGTTTCAGCCTTCATTATATTTTGTCCAGCTCAGGAGCTTCGCCGCTTCGGGGTATTATGCGAAGTAAGATTAATTTTGGTACTTGATAGTACCAAAATACATTGAGGGCTGGTAGTCTGGTACTGGGGCGTACCAAAAACAATTGATAACAGGGGAAGCTGATTTATGGATCTTCAAAAAGTGCCATCACGGCACGGCACGGACAGAGCCGAAGCTGAGAGAATTGCCAAGCCGCTGCTTTGGTTGATCCATGATCGCAAGGCTGCGGTCCCCGATGAGCAACAATGGCAGCGCATGGGGGAGGCCCTGATGGTTGGCGATCCGGTTGCAGACGATCTGGCAAAGTACGTTCGGGGCGAGGGCGGCGGTAAGGCTTTTGCTCAGTTCAAGAAAATCGTGGACTCGGGAGATTTCGATCAGAAGGGTCTGGCTCCGCAGTTGCGTGCATTCTTTGATGCGGTCAAACAGCCCCCCGAGTGGGTGGATTGGGATCGGCTGGAAAGAGGCGCTCGGGCCTCCTCTATTTCCGGACAAACGGGCATGCGTGTATTGCGCGATCTGGGGTTGATGGCGGGTTATCAGGCCCGGGGTATCAACCAGACGTTGATCATGACTGGCGCACTGGAGAAGGGCGTATCGCGTCGGGTTGCGGAGACTGCCAAATGGTGGCTGGACTGCTCGACTCCGGGGGGGATGAAGCCTGGCGCTGAAGGCTTCAAGACAACTTTACGGGTTCGCTTGATTCACGCCATGGTTCGTGAGCAACTTCTGGAAAATCCCGAGTGGGATACGTCCATGTGGGGGCTTCCGGTTAACCAGCTTGACATGCAAGCAACCTATCTGGCGTTTTCCGTATCCTTCCTCTTTGGTCAGAAACTGATGGGCACTCTTATCAGTCGCCAGGATGCAGAAGATGTCATGCATTTATGGCGTTACATCGGTTGGCTCATGGGAGTTGATGAATGGCTGCTGTGTAAGTCCGAGCAGGAAGGCAGAATCGCCCTTTACCAGAATGTTATTAGCCAGGCTACGGGGGACGAGAACAGTCGCAAGCTTGGTCGCTCACTGATGGACGAGCCGCTTGGCAGACGTTACCCGAGCTTTGGCAAGCTCCGGGGCCACTGGGAGCGACAGGTTCATTTGAGCATGACAAGGCTGTTTGTTGGTGGAAAAGGAATGGACGCACTCGGTTTGCCGAGAACGGCTATGCCTTGGTATCCGGCTGTGTTTGCGCCGTTGAACGCCGTATGGACAACCGGCCACAGACTGTTGCCAGGTGGCCGTGAGCGCCTGATTCGGAACGGCATTAAAGCACAGCGAACCCAGCTGCACACGCTGTTTGGAAGAGATGTGCCAGAGATCACCAGCGGTGTTCAGTTTGGGTGATCGCTGTCTCAGGTAGCCTGTGCTTGCTATCACCGGGTTCGGCTGTCAGGCCGATCCCGGCGCTAGATTCCCGTCAGCTCTTTGCGTTGCGCCGCGCCGGTTGGCGGCGCGGCGTCAAGTCGTTGAGAAAGCTTGCAGTAATCCTGCCAAATGCCTGATAATCACAGGCCAGTCCATCCCTTCGTACATCATTATCACGGTTGCCTTGCTGGTCTCCGAACGATCTGATCAGGAGGCAGAATTCACTTTCATGGCTAATGTTCAATGACCGGCGTACAGCGACATATTCTCGATACTGCCCTCCGGCATTTTGCCGATACAGGTGAGCAGAGCATATCGGTCAGCGATTTGTCGCGAACAGCTAAAATCGCCCGTGGAACCATCTACAATAATTTTGATGATGTAACCAATCTGTTCCCCATGGTGACCGAGCAAGTCTGTAGCAGGTTTGAGGACGAGGCCCGAGAGTTAATAAGCACTGTTGATAAGCCAAGAGTTGCTTTGAGTGTGCTCCTTGGGCTCTTCCTGAGATACGCCCATGAGCTGCCAGAGCATGGGCGTTTTCTTATCCGGTTTGCGCCTTATATTGGGCGGCTCAGGGACATCTGGAGCAATCTGCCCTACGAGGTTTTGCGCCGAGCTGTCGAGGAAGGGCAGTTGCCGCTAGCGAAAGACCAGGCAGTTTACTATCTGCAATTGCTTGCTGGGTCCACATACGGGTTCATGACACTGGTCGTTGAGGGGCAAAAAAGCTGGAGAGAGTCGACTGAGGCGTTAAGCTTGATGGTATTGGCTGCGTGCGGAGTGCCCCAGCAGGATGCCAAGAATGATGCCCGTGAGGCGCTTGAGATCTTGACGGCCTCCTCAGAGGCCGTCTGAAAGCAGTGAGATCACACGATCTTCCGCAGTACCTTTCCTACGAACTTGTTAAAACCACCGGCTGGCGGATTAAAGGCGAATGCGCCGTTAAGCTTGGGCTGTATCAGTACCGATTTGAGATGGCTCAGCTGATCAAATCCGGCTTTGCCGTGATAGGACCCCATCCCACTTTCACCAACACCGCCAAACGGCATGGTGTCTGCAACCACATGGAATGCCGTTTCGTTGACGCAGGCCCCGCCAGACAAAGTGCCATTGAGCCAGAAGTCCCGTTCTTGGCGGCCGTCTGAAAATACATACAGAGCGAGTGGCGACGGGCGAGAGTTTACGAAGTCCCGGGCTTCCTCGGGAGAGTCATAGGTGATCAGCGGCAGCACTGGGCCGAAGATTTCCTCACGCATTATTCGGCTGTCTTTGGGCGGGTTCAGCACCAGCGTTGGGGTCATTTTGCCCTTCGCATGCTCAGTGTTTTTGGGTAAAAGCTCCCGCACTTCAGCACCGGCTGCTTTGGCATCAGCCACCAGATCGCGCAGGCGGTTAAGGTGGTTGTCATTAACGATCCCGGTGTAGTCCGGGCTTTGCGGGCCCTCCGGAAAAAAGCTGTGCACCGCAGTTTCCATTGCCGTCGCAAAGGCTTCCAGCTGATTCCGTGGCAACAATACATAATCCGGAGCAACACAGATCTGCCCGGCATTGGCCACTTTCCCGAACGCAATTCTGCGTGCTGAATAGTCGAGGCTGGCGTGTTCACCAATGATAGCCGGAGATTTTCCGCCAAGCTCTAGCGTAACGGGTGTCAGATTTCGCGCAGCCGCCATTGCCACTTCCCGTCCTACCCGGGTAGAGCCGGTGAAAAACAGGTGATCAAATGGCAAGTTGGAAAATTCCTGAGATAGTTCAACGCCGCCGATGCACACCGAGACTTCAGTTGGATCAAACGTGTTGGCGATCATTTTTGCCATTACTTCGGACGTTTTTGGCGTCAATTCCGATGGCTTCAGCATCACGCGATTGCCCGCTGCCAAGGCCGCAGCAATGGGGGCAACGGCCAGATAAACAGGGAAGTTCCAGGGCGATATAACGCCCACCACGCCTTTGGCCTGAGGGATGATGCGACCGCGTGCAGGTTTCAGGTGCAGCGGTACGCCGACTTTTCGCGGTTTCATCCAGCGTTTTACGGAGCGGCGATTGCGCCGAATGTCGCCGAGCGGAATAGTAATGTCAAAAATGCCCGAATCGGACTCCGAACGGTGCCGGAAGTCCGTGTTCATGGCGGCCACCAACTCCGGTTCAAACTTGAGCAGTGCTGTTTCAAGCCGGAACAGACGCTCCCTGCGTAACTCAGCAGAAGGCATTGGGTCGGTTAGGTGCGCGGCACGAGCTGCCGAGAATATGGCCGATAAATAATCGGATTGGGGAGGGTTTGAAGTCATATCAGCGCTCCTCAGCGAGATGAAGCTGGAAAGCTTCGGGCCAGAATGCACGCCGCAGGAAGGCGGCCATTTGGTTGTTGGCGTAGCTGGCTTCGGGCGTCAGGTGCATACGAACTGGCCAGATATGACCCGCCCCGGCCTGCCGCAATACCTCTACCTGACCGCCGGCAGCTGAGAGAATGTTGGCCATGCGTTCAGTGTCATCACGCAGGAGTTCGTCTTCGCCGGTGAGCAGCATGGTGGGTGGGGGCGGGCGGTCCCATTCTGCAAACAGTGGTGACACCGCAGGGTTATCAAGCGACTGGCCGCCGGCATAAAGTTGTGCTGTTCGCCGCAGCCAGCTCTCCGGCACCATGGCTTCGCTGCGCTTGTTGGTGCGTACAGACTCTCCTGAAAGCGACAGGTCAAACCAGGGTGAGACCGCCATCATAGCGGCTGGGTCGGGCAGCCCGGCGGCGCGAATACGGGCCAGCAGGGCAAATGCGAGCGCGCCCCCGGCGCTGTCCCCGGCAATGGCGATATCGGAAGGCTGGTAGCCTTCGGCAAGCAGCCCACGATAAACCGCTTCGGCATCGTCGGGGGCTGCTGGGAATGGGTGTTCCGGGGCGAGCCGGTAGTCCGCCAGGAGCGCACGGGCACTGCTGGCTGCGGCAACTGTGGCCGCCCAAGCACCGTGGGAGCCTACGCCACCTACGGTAAAGGCACCGCCGTGAAGCCATAGCACTACTTTTTTGGAGCCAGGTGTGACGGTGGGGGTGCCAAGGTCGCACCAGTGCCCCGGAACCCCGCCTACTTCGCCTTTTTGCAAGCGAACATCCATAGGGCGCGGGTAGCACATCCAGGCGTGCAGCCCCGCTACACGGCGTAATAGCGGTTGCGAGTGAACCGCGCCAATCAGGGGCTTTTCGAACAGGTGCTGGAACAGTGTCCAGAACCGTTGACGCTTTGAAATACCCTTCGCCATGATCAATCTCCGGTGAGCTGGGCGCGGAGCTCGTGCTTTAGCACCTTGTTCATGGGTGAGAGTGGCAGCTCCTTCACCAGCGACAGGCTTCGAGGGTGCTTGTAGCCGGCAATCCGGTCTTTCAGATAGCCGTTAACCTCTTCCAGTGTGGGTGTGTGGGTTTCTTTAGGGACGATAACGGCATGAACTCTTTCACCCCATTTCTCGTCCGGCAACCCGACCACGGCCACCATGGCAACACCGGGCAGTGTTGATATGGCGCTTTCAACCTCAGAGGAATAGACGTTTTCGCCACCGGTAATAATCATGTCTTTTAACCGGTCGCGCACATAGAGAACGCCCATGTCATCAAGCATGCCGAGATCGCCCGTTCGGTAGCCGCCATTACGCAGTGCGGCGTCGGTCTCAGAAGGGCGGTTGCGGTATCCGGACATCACGGTCGGCCCATAAACCACGATTTCACCAACCTGGCCCCGGGGCAGGGCGGCACCATTATCATCCTCGATACGGATCTGTACGCCGGGCGCTCCCGGTTGGCCCGCACCGTCGATACGCTCAAGCTCGCCGCTGTGGAATTGGGGCCCCAGAAATATGGTTATCCCGGCTTCCGTCATGCCATAGGCCTGGGTGTAGGTGACGCCAGGGAAGGTACCTTTGAGGCCTGCCAGAAGCCCGGCGGAAATTGGCGAAGAGCCATACATCAACCGCTCCAGGCCGGCGAAGTTTTTGCAGCTGAACTCCGGGTCTGTAATCAGCATTTGCATCATGGTGGGTGCCAGGCCCAGCTCTTGTACGCCGTGGTCACGCACTGCGGAAGCGACCAGATCCGGTCTGAACAAGGGCATCAGCAGTTGGGTTGAGCTTTGGATCAGGCGGGTCAGCGTGGGCTGGATTCCGGCGACGTGGAAGAACGGGAAGCAGGAGCTGTAGGTCTTTCCAGTGGTAGGGAAACCGGCGACAGCCATGACCATGGCACCGGCGACCAGGCTGGCATGGGAGTGAACCACACCCTTGGAACGCCCGGTGGTGCCTCCGGTATACAAAATAATGGCGGGGGTTGCCGGGTCTCGCTCACTGTTCAGCTCAACAGGCTCGGCGCGCAAATCATTTACCGACTGCATCCCCGCAGGCGTATCGCCCTGACCTATGTGCACAAAGATCAAATCCGGCCTGTTTTTAGCGAGTTCGGTCGCCAAGGGCAAGAAGGGGTCATCCAGGGCGACCACCGCTACATCTGCATCATCCAGCGCAAACGCAATTTCTGCCGCAGCCCATCGTAAATTGAGAGGGACTGGAATCAGCTTCGCCAAGGGTGCGGCCAGGATTATTTGCAGCGTTTCGATGCTGTTAAGTCCCAGTACGGCCACGCCCTTGCCGGGCTTTAGCCCAAGCTTGGTTAGCCCGCCGGCGATTTGCCGAAGGTCGCGAACAAAATCCGGGCTGGTTAGCGCTCGCCCGGACAGGTCACTGAAAGCTGCTCGCCCGCTATCGGTTTTTTCGGCGAAATGGTAAAGCTCATCTAACGTCTGGAAGGTCATTGTTATTTTCTCTAACCAGTGAGGAAGGCTGAATCAGTCGCGGAAGAATTCCGCTGCTGCCTTCTCTGCAATCATGATTGTCGGTGCGTTTGTGTTGCCGCTGATTAGCGTTGGCATCACAGAAGCGTCTATCACGCGAAGACCTTCAACGCCTCGTACCAGCAAAGATGTATCGACAACCGAATCCTGATCGCTGCCCATGCGGCAGGTTCCAATGGGGTGGTAAACGGTGTCGCAATGGTTGCGGATCATTTCCAGCAGATCTTCGTCGCTGTCAGTGGAGCGCGCGGTGAAAGTCCGCGTAATTCGGCTCGCGACCGGCTCAGACTCCATTATCTGCAAGGTGCGTCGAACCGCTTTTAAAAGTAGCTGTGCATCTCGCTCGTCGCCCAGGAAGTCGGGATCGATTAGCGGTGCTGCCATCGGGTCAGAGGAGGCGAGAGCAACATGGCCTCGGCTTTCAGGCCGAAGAATGCAAGCATGGCAAGAGATTCCATAGCCAGGTTTGATCTGCCGGCCGTGATCCTCAACTCGCGCGATAACAAAGTGCAGCTGAACGTTGGGCCAGTCATCATGAACTCCATCCACTGAGAAAAATGCACCACCTTCTGTGAAATTGGTGGACAGCAAGCCTTTACCGCTGGAAAACCACTCTCGCATCCCACCCAGTAAACGGAAGGTGCCTGAGACACCGACACCAAACACATCGGTGGTGTTAACCCCGTAGGACAAGACCACATCGGGATGGTCTTGAAGGTTCTGACCTACCGCTGGCAAATCATGAATTACGGGGATTCCGTGCTGCTGTAGATGTGCCGCAGGGCCGATACCGGACAGCATCAATAGCTGAGGCGACTGAAATGCACCCGCAGACAGAATGACTTCGTTGGCGGCTTCGATGGTCAGCGTTTTACCGCCTTGGCGATATTCAACACCAGTGGCCTTGTTCCCGGAGAACAAAACGCGGGTAGCGTGTGCACCGGTAATCACTTTCAGGTTGGGGCGGGTGTCCATCACAGGGTGGAGATAGGCCGCCGCCGCAGAGCATCGTTGCCCCCTGCGACTGTCGTGGAACTGGGTTACCTGGTAATAACCGATTCCAGCCTGGGTTTCGCCATTAAAGTCGTCTGTAAGAGGCAATTGGCAGGCTTGGCCGGCAGCAATCCAGTCTTTGGTAATAGAGCGGGGGCTAGAGGGGTCGGCCACATGCAAGGGTCCTGCAGCTCCGTGCAGTTTGCTTCCACCGCGCTCATTGCTCTCGGATTTGCGGAAGTAGGGCAGTACGCCCTTCCAGTCCCAGCCTTCAGCACCGAGCTCAGCCCAGCGATCATAATCCCGGGGATTGCCACGTGTGTATACCATGGCATTAATTGCTGAGGAGCCGCCCAATGTGCGCCCACGTGGCTGATAGCCGCAGCGGCCATTGAGCCCTCGCTGAGGCACGGTCGTAAATGCCCAATTATTCATCTTTACGGGTTTGCCTGGCATCATCGCTACTGTCAGCGCGGGCATGCGAACAAGCAAGCTTTTACCGTCGCCACCGGCTTCAAGCAGGCATACTCGTTTTTCCGGGTCCTCGCTTAAACGAGCTGCGAGCACAGAGCCAGCCGAGCCCCCTCCAACAATCACATAGTCAAACTGCATGGAGAACCTCCTGCTGGCAAGGTTTGACGCATGCCATGGTCAGCTCGCGCCGGTCGATCTCGGCCATGGAGGCAATAAATTCTTTCCAGGTGTAGGGGAACACGACAGGCACACCGGCCGCATCCAGATACCAGCTCTGGCAGCCACTCGTCCAGACAGACTCGCCAAGCCCTGCCTTTATATACTCAACGAAGGCCGATACAGCTTCCGGGGTGGGTTCAATCTCGTCTGCATCGCCGTCGCGCCAGATATCCATCAGCCGCAACACGTAGTCCAGCTGTTCCTCCGCCATGCCAATCACCGAGTTGTTGCCGATGGGCGTGCCAGGGCCGAGCATCAGGAAGTAGTTGGGGAAGTGTTCCATGAGTACAGCGTGGTAGCTGGGGTAGGTGCCGTCTTTCCATGCATCGTCGATGGTATGACCAGAGCGTCCTACCAGGCTGCCCGGGCGCATATAGGCGAAGTTGTCGAATCCTGTTGCCAGCACGATAACGTCGAGGGGGACCAGCTCTCCTGTGACCAGGCGCACGCCATCCGCCTCAATACCTTTGATGCCGTCGGTAATCAGGTGGGCATTGTCTTTCTGTATCGCAGGGTAGAACGTGAAGTTGACCACCATGCGTTTACAACCAACGCCGTAATCCGGCGTGAGCTTCTCGCGTAGATCGCGTTTGCGAACACCCAGGCGAAGATAGGCTTTGCTGGACAGGTTCAGAAGCGTTCGCTGTACCGGCTCCCCTGTCGTTGCTTTTACGAAGAACTGCTCAATAAATGTCTTGTACAGTGACTTCCAGGGCTTCATCCGCTCGGGCTTTTCCTTCCAGCGGTTGCGCATCCATTCCGGGAAGCTCAGGTTTGGAAAGGGGAACACCCATTGCGGCGTTCTCTGGAATACAAAGGTTTCGTGCCCGGCCTTAACCAGCTCGGGTACCACTTGGTGGGAGGTAGAGCCTGTTCCAATCACGCCCACACGTTTGCCTTTCAGATCCACATCGTGTCGCCACTCGGCGGTGTGCCACATCTCGCCGTTGAAGCTGTTCAGCCCGGGAATGTCAGGGCGCTTGGGTTTGTGAAGAATACCCGTTGCTGCAATCACAAAATCTGCGGTGAAGACATCGCCCTTGTCGGTCTTCACCGTCCAGGTTGCTGTGGTCTCATCGTAAACGGTGGAAACGACAGTCGTTCCAAAGCGAATCATCGGGAGTAGGTTGTATTTTTTCGCAACGTGTTCCAGATACTCCTGAATTTCTCCGCCTTGTGCGCACTGGCTTGACCAAGGCCAGGGCTCGAATGAGTAGCAGTAATGAGGCGAGGGGATATCGCAGGCTACGCCGGGGTATGTATTCTCACGCCATGTGCCGCCAACCCGGTCTGCTTTTTCAATAATGATGACGTCGCTGATTCCTGCTTCTGGCAGTTTGATACCTGCAAGAATGCCGGTGGCGCCTGCCCCGATTACCAGCACTGAAGGCTGCCTTTTGTTATTCATAATATCTCCTTCTAGCTGGCCGGCATCCGGCCCTTTGCACTCCGCTGCCATCGCGAACATTTTTCTGGAATGGTTTTTAGTGAACACCCATGATCAAAAATATTCACAGGCGGTTAACAGCTAATCATAAAAGTAGAGCATAGACAAACTTTTTGGACCGTGTTGACTTGTTTTGAACGTTAGTGTTCAATTTGGCCTAATGTGCAGGATAACGCGGCTCCTGATGGAAGGTTTCGCAGATGAATATTTGTGCTCAGAGGTGCAGTCTGGGTATACCGGAAATAGTAGTCGTGATTTTGGCGAAGGCCGGCGCGAAAACATAAGAAACGATTTAACAGAGAAGGAGCAATGAGATGAGTGATACGCCAGTTCTTTTGTCGCGCGATGGGCAAGTTGCGACGATTACACTCAACCGGCCAGAACACTACAACGCTTTGAATGCGCCGATGCGCAAGGCTCTGACCTCGACCCTGGCTGAAGTGGAAGCAGACCCAACCATTCGGGTTTGCATTATTGGTGCAGCCGGTAAGGGATTTTCTGCAGGGCAGGATTTGCAGGATTTTGACTACAAGCAAATATCGGATCTGTTGCTCGACGAATACGAGCCATTGCTGAAAACCATTCATCACGGGAATAAGCTGTATATCGCGCGGGTTCATGGCCAGGCGGCCGGCATTGGGGCCGCGCTGGCTCTGACATGCGATCTGGTGATGATGGCAGAAGATGCCAGTGTATATCTCGCGTTTGCTGCCATTGCGCTTGTGCCCGATGGTGGGCTCACCTGGCACCTGCTGAATGCCATGGGGCGTCAACGTGCACTGGCGGCAATCATCGAAGGAAAGCGGCTTGATGCGGCGACTTGCCTCACCCACGGTCTGGCCAACAAAGCTGTACCTGCTGAGAGCCTGGAGCAAGAAGCGTTTGATTGGGCTAGCTCTCTGGCTGGTGCTGCACCACTCGCTGTCGCCGGAACCAAGCGCTTGCTGCGCGAAGTGGCTAGCTGTGACTGGCGTTCGGCGGTAGCGGTTGAGGCCGAAGAGCAGAATGTCACCACCAAGTCGAAGGACTTTATGCGCGGCGTTCAGGCATTTGTTGCTCGTCGTACCCCGGAGTTTGAAGGTAACTGAGTGGGCTCATTCGGCCAGGTTGGCGAGCTCTTTCGGTAGTTCCAGTGTTAACCGCTGACGGCTAAGGGGGCAGTCAAGCTCCAGGCCGGCGGCGAGTAGTTGCAGGGGAACTTGCGCGGGTTTGCCATATAGACGGTCGCCAATAATCGGATGCCCAATGCCTTGTAAATGCTTGCGGATCTGGTGTTTGCGACCCGTCTCGATGATGACCCGCAGAAGGCTTGTTTCGGCGGTGTCATCGGTGCTTAGCGTAGACACATGGCTGATGGCGGCTTTGCCATCAATCGGTGTGTCGATCAGCTGGTCTTGCGTGTTGATAACGCCGGCCACTCTGGCCAGGTAGCGCTTGGTCATGGTGCGCCCGGAGAAGCACTGGGAGAGCGCGCCTGCAGCTTTCGAATCGTGGGCAATCAGCATTAGACCGGCAGCATCGCCATCCAGCCGGTGAATCAGGAAGCAAGGTCGCTTCAGTTCAATCTCAGCCCAGCGCAAGAGGCTGCAATGGTCTCCCCATTGTGAGCCTTGAGCTAACAACCCGTGGGGTTTGAACCAGACGCTGTAACGGCTTTTATCTTCGATCAGAATTGCCGCTTCCGGTTTGCGGTTCAGAACATTCTCATCGTAATAAAGCTGCAACTGAGTGCCGGCTTGCAGCTCTTTGGTTGCGCGCCTCAGCCGCACTTTCTTGCCTTTCAGAGTCCACCAGCAGGCGCCTTTGTTCATGGCGTCTTTTATGCGTTGGCGAGGAAGCCCGGAGGCTTCACTCAGGGCTTCGCTGGCTGTTTCGGGCTGCTTTACTGTAACGTCGAATTTTCTGCGCATTACTGGCCAGAGTCCCCAGGCTTGATCGCGAGCAGGTCGGTTCTCAGGTGAGTAAGCACCTTCTCTGCGGTGTTGCCAATCACGCGAGCCTTCAGGCCGGTTTTACCGCTGGTGCCAATGACCACCATATCGGCTTTCAACTTGCTGGCAACGCTGGGAATGACCTTGTGGGCCGGGCCAACCGCCAAGTGAACCTGGTCCCGGCTGAGGTGCCAGGTGTTGCATAGATGCGTTATGGTCGGCTCCAGCGCTGCTCTGCGCCGCTGCTCATGCTCAGCCACATTGATGATCTCCAGATCTGCCAGCACCTCCGAAATATGCAGGGCATGAACCAGGTGAACCTCGGACCCAAAGGCCTTTGCCAGTGCACGGGCCTGCTCAATGATTTTGGTGTTGAGGGCTTTTTTGACCGGCTTGGTGGAACTCAGGTCTACCGCGGCCAGAATCGGGTGGGCATGGTTCCATTTCTGTTCTGCAACCAGCATGACCGGCACTGGGCATTCTCGGATCAGGTGCCAGTCGGTGGGCGTATACCGCCAAGTTTCTGTGCGACTGCCAGTTTTGATCACGGCCTTAAAGCGGTTGGGATGGCAGTGCTCGATTATCCACTGATGTATGTTTTTCTCCCACACTGTGTGGGTGGTGACTTGCAGGTCAGTGCAATCGGAGAGAGCCAGCATCTGGTCCAGCCAGCGCTGACGAAGTTCAATCAGTGCATCCCGGGCACGTTGCTGCACAGTAGGGTCTGAAGGCAATGCGCCCAGATGTTCATGGGTGAACGCCACGATTTCCAGATGGGCGCCTGTGGCGCGAGCCAGTTCGATTCCCCGGGCCAGAGCTTTCTGGTGCTTGTGGGCCGGGTCCATGACAATCAGAAGTTTATCCATGCTGCCTTCCGTCGTTTGCTGAACTTGAGAGTGGTACGTTGTCGTTTAGCTGCTATATCTTTGATATTACCAGTTGTGGCGGCATCCGGGATGCGGTGTTTGGTCAAAGGTCGTATAATTATTTGCTTTGCGGGCCTCCAGCAGTGGCGGCCAGATCCAGTCCAGGAGTTGTCCAGTCATGAGCCAGGCCGGTGAAACGGGTACGTTGTTTGTTATTTCTGCGCCATCGGGTGCTGGTAAAACCAGTCTTGTAGCAGAAATGCTGCACGCGGATCAAAAGCTGGGTGTGTCCGTATCCCATACGACGCGCCCCATGCGTGAAGGCGAGAAGGACGGCATTAACTACCATTTTGTCGGCCGTTCCGAGTTTGAAACCATGATTGGCCAAGGCGATTTTCTGGAACACGCTGACGTATTCGGTAATTATTACGGCACGTCTCAGGTGTGGGTTAGAGAGATGCTGGCCATCGGGCGAGACGTGATTCTGGAGATCGACTGGCAGGGTGCGTCTCAGGTACGCCGGCTTATTCCTGAGTGCGTCAGTATTTTTATCGTGCCGCCTTCGGCTGAAGCCCTTCGGGATCGCCTTGTGGGCAGAGGAACCGACGCGCCAGATGTTGTGGCCCGACGGTTGACTGAGGCCAGAGAAGAGTGTCGCCATGTAGGCGAGTTTGACTACATTGTTGTCAATGATGAGTTCAAGGAAGCGTTGGCGGATTTGTTGGCAATCGTGCGCAGCCAGCGCTTACAGGTGGGCACTCAGCAGTCACGGCATAAACAACTGCTCGCGGAACTCTGCGGAGAAAGCAGCAGCCCGGCCTGATAGGGACTTTTGCTGTATACAATTTGTGCCGTTGGCAGTAAACTACGCGGTCTGCAAAATCAGTCATTTTTATTATTGTCGGGGATGTTATGGCACGAGTTACTGTTGAAGATTGTCTCGAACACGTTGATAACCGCTTCCAGTTGGTCATGCTGGCCACCAAGCGTTCCCGTCAGCTGGCTACCAAAGGTGCTGAGCCAATGGTTCCGGAAGAAAACGATAAGCCTACGGTTATCGCCCTGCGCGAAATTGCCGCAGGTTTGGTCAGCCGTGATCTGCTGAACGAAATTGAAGAAGATTAAGAATGCATTGAATTCTGCCTCCGCAGTTTTATAGTGTATCTATAGATCGTTGCTGGAAGGATAGAGAAAAGACCCGAATGCATGCATTCGGGTCTTTTTGTTTGTGCTCCTGGTAGGCGTTTGAAATTGGAGTATTACGGAGGCGCGGTGTCACTTGAGGCTACGGTAGAAGGTCTGGCGGTTGAGCTCAGTACCTATCTGGATACCAATCGCATTAACCAGGTGCGAAGGGCCTACTATTATGCCGAGCAGGCTCACGAGGGCCAGATGCGTAAAAGTGGTGATCGCTACATCACTCATCCCCTCGCCGTTGCTCACATACTTGCAGACCTTAAGCTGGACCATCAGAGCCTGATGGCGGCCATGCTCCACGATGTTATTGAAGATACCGGTATTCCCAAGGATGCCCTTGCCGAGCAATTTGGCGAGGATGTTGCTGAGTTGGTGGATGGTGTCAGTAAGCTGACCCAAATAGAATTCCGTTCCCGCGCAGAAGCTCAGGCTGAGAACTTCCAGAAAATGACTCTGGCCATGGCCAGGGATATCCGGGTGATTCTGGTGAAGCTGGCGGATCGCTTGCACAACATGCGTACGCTGGGGCCAATGCCCTACGAAAAGCGCAAGCGTATAGCGACAGAAACCCTCGATATATACGCACCCATCGCCAACCGCCTAGGTATGCATGCCATATCCACTGAGCTGGAAGACCTCGGCTTCGCAGCTCTGCATCCCATGCGCTCCCGTTATATCTCCAAAGCCGTGGCCAAAGCGCGCGGCAGCCACCGTGAGATTATTGAAGAAATACGAGGTCGGCTGCAGGAAAAGCTGGAAGAGCGTGGCTTGCCGGGCCGGATAATGGGGCGTGAAAAACACCTGAACAGCATCTACAACAAGATGAAACTCAAGCAGAAGTCGTTTTACGAGATTATGGACGTATACGCCTTCCGCATCATTACCGATACCGAAGATGACTGCTACCGAATTCTGGGAGCCGTTCACAGCCTCTACAAACCTATGCCGGGCCGTTTCAAAGACTACATTGCCATGCCCAAGGCCAATGGTTATCAGTCATTGCATACCACTCTCTTCGGCATGCATGTGAATATCGAAATCCAGATCCGCACTGAGGAAATGGAGCACATTGCCAACGACGGTATTGCCGCTCACTGGATGTACAAAAACGAGCCGACCAGCGTAACCAGCGTTAACCAGACGCGAGTGGATCGCTGGGTTAAAGGCCTGATGGAGATGCGTGAGCGTGCCGATGACTCTTTGGAGTTTATTGAGCACGTAAAGGTGGATCTCTTCCCGGATGAAATCTATGTGTTTACTCCAAGGGGTAAGATCATGGAGCTGCCCAGAGGGGCTACCCCGGTAGATTTTGCCTATGCCATCCATACCGACATCGGCAATGCCACGGTCGCTTGCCGCATCAACCGTAACTTGGGGTCTCTGAGTAAACCGTTACAAAGCGGTCAAACCGTAGAGGTGATCACCGCGCCCGGGGCACGTCCGAACCCTGCCTGGCTCAGTTTCGTTGTCACGGGTAAGGCGCGCAGCAGTATTCGTCACACCCTGAAAGGGCAAAAGCTGGCGGAATCCATGGAGCTGGGGCGGGTGCTGCTTAAAAAATCCCTCAACGGCTTTGGTAAGCGCTTGTCTGATATCGACGATGCGCAAAAGCAGGCTGTTGTTAACCACAATCAGGTCAACAGTTTTGATGAACTGATCAGCGATATTGGTCTTGGTAATCGAATGGCCTATCTGGTTGCGCGCCAGCTTGCGTTTGGTGCCGAAAGCGCAGAGCCCAGTGAGGAGGTCAAGGATATTCAGGGTGGCAGCGATGTACCGGTAACCATTCAGGGAACCGAAGGCATGCTGGTCCACTTTGCCGACTGCTGCAAGCCGATTCCCGGAGACCCCGTAGTTGGCGTGATGGGCTCAGGCAGCGGCATGGTTATTCACTCTGACACCTGTTCCCGCCTGCCGGAAGACAACGAGGGGCGGTCCCGCCTGACCCATCTCACCTGGGCCAAGGACATCACCGATGAGTTTTCTGTAGAACTGCGGGTTGAGCTGGAGCGTCAGCACGGAGTGATCGCCGAGGTGGCTAACGCAGTGGCCATGGCAGATGGCAATATAGAGCGAATAAACGTAGACGAGCAGAATGCCCGCTTTAGCGTCGTCAGCCTTGTAGTAAAAGTGCACGGCCGAAAACATCTGGCTCGCGTAATGCGACGGGTTCGCAATATCAAAGCCGTTACCTCGATCAACCGGGTAAAATACTGACTGGTTGACAGCTCACGTATGGAACGGCGACGATTGGTGTTTTAGACGATAAGGAAAGCAAACGGCATGACCAACAAATCCATCATTCAGACTGAAAACGCACCTAAAGCAATTGGTCCTTATTCTCAGGCCGTAAAGGCTGGTGACACTGTCTATATTTCTGGTCAGATTCCGCTGGACCCTGAAACCATGGAAGTAGTCGGGGGCGATTTTTCAGCCAAGACCCGTCAGGTATTCGATAACCTGAAAGCCGTATGCAAGGCTGCTGGCGGTGAGCTGAAAGACATAGTTAAAGTGAACATCTACGTGACCGACCTGGCAAACTTTGCCACGGTTAACGAGATCATGGCGACCTATTTCCCCGAGCCTTATCCCGCACGTGCGGCGGTTGAAGTTTCCGCACTGCCCAAGGGTGTTCCTGTAGAGGTGGAAGCGGTAATGGTGCTGAGCTGATTCAGCGCGCACAACCAAGATAGTCAGAACAAAGGCGATCCTCGGGTCGCCTTTGTTCGTTTTGGACCTAAGCGTTATCGATCATATCGCGATACCCGGCACGAAAGTCAGGGTAGCGAAATGTAAAGCCGGTTTGCAGTAGCCGCTGATTGTTGCAACGCTTGCTGCCGGCCCGGCCGCCTTTCCTGGCGTCAGCAACGGGCTCGGCGCAAGGTACCTGCTGACGAACCCAGTCGACCACTTCATCCAGCCGAACCGGCTCGCAATCGCTGGCCACATAGCAGGTATCCAAAGACTTACCGGAAAGCGCCAGCTGGTTAAGAAAGACCACTGCCGCTGCCGCGTCATCTTCATGAATGCGATTGCTGAACGGTGCCGGTTTTGTCGGGTTCATGCGGCCCTCAATCACCTCCTCCAGAAAACGACCTCTTGATGGTCCGTAGATTCCGCTAAAGCGAATAACCGTAGCGGGATGACCACTATTCAGTGCCGTCTGTTCTCCGGCCAGAATTTGCTGGCCTGTGACGCGGGAGGGTGAGGCCGGGCTGGTTTCATCAACCAGGCTGTCATCATTCTGGGCGTAAACGCTGGTGCTGCTGATAAAAAACAGGCGCTTCAGAGGCTGGTTGCCAATGGCTTCCAGCAGGTTTTTAAGGCCGTTAACGTAGGCATCGCGATAGCCTTGCTCGTCATAACTGGATGGTGTCAGGCAGTAGATCACCGTTTCGAGGTTGTCTGGCAGCTTGCCGGTTAAGGTTTCCGGGCGGGTCAGATCGGCGCCTATACCTGTTACGCCTTCGGGCACCTTGGCCGGGTTGCGGCGTAATCCGTAAACGTGCGCCGACTCAGTCAGCATGCTGGCGATGGCGCCCCCGAGCTTGCCACAACCGGCTATGAGAATTCCTGGCATACTATTGCGATCAGCGATTGCCATAGACAATATCAATCCTTATCCTCTAGCTCATAAATTAGTGAAACTTCGACCCGTATCCTTTTGACCGGAGATCACCATGACTCTTACCGAGTTACGATACGTCGTTACGCTTGCTCGCGAAAGGCATTTTGGCCGCGCAGCCGAGCGTTGCCACGTTAGCCAGCCGACACTCAGCGTTGCGGTCAAAAAACTGGAAGAGGAGTTGGGAATCCCCCTGTTTGAGCGAAGCAAAAGCAGTATTCGCGTAACGGAAACTGGTCAGCGTATTGTTGAGCAGGCCCAGCGGGTTCTGGATCAGGTGGGTGTTATCCGCGACATGGCTCAGGATGGTAAAAACCAGTTGAGCTCGCCGCTCAAGGTGGGTGCCATATACACCATCGGGCCTTATCTGTTTCCGCACCTCTTGCCCGAGTTGCGCCGCGCAGCACCGGAGATGCCGCTCTATATAGAAGAAAACTATACCGCTAACCTGCGCAAGAAGCTGCGCCAATCCGAACTGGATGCCATCATCATAGCGCTACCGTTTGAAGAGGCGGAAGTGCTGACATTGCCACTTTACGATGAGCCTTTTGTCGTGCTTCTGCCAGCAGATCACCGCCTTGCGGCCAAGAAGGAGATCACAGGTGATGAACTGGCTGATGAACAGTTACTCCTGCTTGGCCCTGGTCATTGTTTTCGGGATCAGGTGCTGGAAGCTTGCCCACCTCTGGTGGAGGCAGTCACTCGCCGCGCAGATGCCGGTACTCCATCACTGGTAACCGAAGGCAGTTCTCTGGAAACCATACGTCACATGGTTGCTTCGGGCTTGGGGATTACCGTACTGCCGCTTTCCGCTGCGACGGGTATGCGGTACCAGAAAGATGTGCTTGTCACCCGGCCTTTTGCTCCACCTGTACCTTCCCGCACCGTGGCCCTGGCCTGGCGGGTAACCTTCCCCCGGCCCAAAGCCATTGATGTTCTCTCGCTTGCAGCCGGCCAATGCCGGGTGATTGAAAAGGCGACAGAGGACACTCCGGTTGTTGCGACAGACTGAGCCCAGATATGGCATCACTGGATGACATCCCGGTTACGGAGCTCAAGGGCGTAGGAAGCGCCCTTGCCGAGAAGCTTGCGCGCCTGGGAATCTCATCATTACAGGATTTGTTGTTCCACCTTCCCCATCGATACGAAGATCGTACCCGCATTATCCCCATGGGTAGCTTGAGGGTAGGCGATGTCGCCGTTGTGGAAGGCGAGGTGATGAAGTCAGATCTGGTGATGGGGCGTCGTCGTAGCCTGCAGGTCACCCTGAAAGACAGCAGCGGGTTTCTGGTGCTACGGTTTTTCCACTTCAATGCCGCCCAGAAAAACCAACTCTCGGAAGGCGCCTGGGTTCGCTGCTTCGGCGAGGTGCGCCCGGGCCGTGCCGGATACGAGTTTTACCACCCGGAGTATCAAACGAACCCACCGGCAATGCCTACAGGGGAGCAGGCCACCCTTACGCCGGTCTATCCACTGACCGAAGGCATACAGCAACCCAGAGTAAGAGGTTTGTGTCAGCAGGCTCTGGGGTACCTTCAACGCCATCCTATACGTGACTGGTTGCCCGCTGAGTTGTTGGCGAGCTATCAGCTACCGGGAATTAATGAAGCCGTCCAGATGGTGCATTCTCCCCCAGCCAGTGCCCCGGTTCATCTTCTGATGGAAGGGCGCCACCCGGCACAGCAGCGCCTGGTGATGGAGGAGCTGCTGGCGCATCAGTTGAGTATGCTGCAGGTTCGTGAACAGATTCAGGCTCGGCAAGCTCTGCCCTTGCTCCCCACCGGCGACCTGGCAGAGCGTTTTCTTGAGGAATTGCCGTTTGCGCTCACGGGCGCTCAGCGACAGGTTATGAGTGAGATTCGGCAGGATCTAAGCCAGCCGCTACCCATGCTGCGCTTGGTGCAGGGGGATGTAGGCTCGGGTAAAACCGTGGTGGCCGCGCTGTCGGCAATTCAAACCATCTGCGCGGGTGCCCAGGTGGCGCTTATGGCACCTACCGAGATATTGGCTGAACAGCATTATCAGAATTTCAAAGGCTGGCTGGAGCCTTTGGGAATCCAACTGGCCTGGCTGTCTGGCAAGGTCAAAGGCAAAGCCCGGAAAGAGGCGCTGGAAGCCGTGCATACGGGTGCTGCCAGCGTAATTATCGGCACCCATGCGTTGTTTCAGGATGATGTGCTGTTTCACCGCCTGGCGTTGGTGATTGTGGATGAGCAGCATCGGTTTGGCGTACACCAGCGCCTTGCCTTGCGGGAGAAAGGCGTAGGCGGCACCCTGGCGCCACACCAGCTGATCATGACCGCCACGCCCATCCCCCGTACTCTGGCCATGAGTGCCTACGCCGATCTGGATACCTCAGTGATCGACGAACTGCCCCCGGGCCGAAAGCCCATTGAAACTATCGTCATTCCTGACAACCGTAGGGAAGATGTGATTGAGCGCGTACGCAGCGCCTGCACTGACGGTCGTCAGGCATACTGGGTGTGCACACTGATTGAAGAGTCGGAGGCCTTGCAATGCCAGGCGGCAGAAGTAACAGCGCAAGAACTGACTGAGCGCCTGGTGGGCCTGAAGATCGGGCTGGTGCACGGACGGCTCAAGTCGGCGGAAAAGGCCGAGGTAATGGAGCGCTTCAAACAGGGGGAGCTGGATCTACTGGTTGCCACCACGGTGATTGAAGTGGGTGTGGATGTACCCAACGCCTCACTCATCATTATTGAAAATCCGGAACGCCTGGGCCTGGCCCAGTTGCATCAGCTCCGTGGCAGGGTTGGGCGGGGTGAGCAGGCCAGCTTCTGTGTGCTCATGTACCATCCTCCGCTGTCGGCCAATGGCAAGGCGCGCTTGCAGGCCCTGAGAGACAGTCAGGATGGCTTTGTTATTGCCGAAAAAGACCTGGAGATACGTGGGCCAGGGGAAGTGCTTGGCACCCGTCAGACTGGCATGATGCAGTTCCGACTGGCAGACTTTGAACGGGACAAAGGTTGGATTGAGCCGGTGCGGGAGATGGCACCCGGGCTCATGAGGCACCCACAGCTGGTACAGGCTCTGATCCGGCGCTGGATGGGAGAGAAAATGCGTTACGGGGAGGTTTGAACCGGTGCATATCAATTTATACAGCTAAGTCATGGCCTATACTAAAAAACCAACGGCAGATTATGGTAGCCGGATGGCAAGCAGCGATACTCGGGAGAAAATGATGGAATTACCTGTCACGGTTCAACAGGCTTTGGGCGATTCAGCCAAAGGCGTATCATTGAGAGATATGCGCCAGGCTAATCAGCACGAGCTGTTGCGGATGGTGTTGCTCCACGACGGGCAGGAAAACCTTCAAGCCATTTGCTGCAAAGACGATTTGATTGATCTGGAACGATTGAACAAGCAAATGGGCCGGGACTTCCGGCTGATGAAGCCTCGCGAGCAGGTTCGCGTTAGAGAGCGCGCCGGCCTGAGGGAGTTACCGGCCCTGCCGTCACTTACGGGCTGGCCTACTATTGCGGATCGACGGATCGATGATTTGCCCTCGGTAGCCTTGGCGCTGGGAGAGCAAAACCTGGCGATGGTAATGCCAGCTGAAGAGTTTCGTACGCTAACAAAAAATGCGGATCGCCTGTCGTTCACGGTGGCATCGGAAAACATAACCGTGAATCTGGATGATCCGGATAACGATCGTAGCCAGCTGACCTTTGCCATCAAAAAATTCACCAGTCTGCGTATTCAGCAGCGCCTTGAAGACACTCTGGAGCTGCCGCCGCTGCCGGAAACCGCCCAGCGCATTATCCACCTGCGGGTAAATCCGAACGCTGTTATGGGGGATCTGGTTGATATCGTTGAGAGTGACCCCAGCCTGGCGGCTCAGGTGGTCAGCTGGGCATCTTCATCGTTCTATGCCGCGGCCGGGCAAGTGCGCTCTGTGCACGATGCCGTATCACGCGTTCTTGGCTTCGACATGGTAATGAACCTGGCGATGGGACTGTCGCTGGGGCGTGCGCTCAAGCAGCCCCAGGACCATCCAGAAGGCTACGTGGACTACTGGCAGCAAGCTATCTGGCAAGCTCAGTCGGCTGGTATTCTGTCGAGTATGATGCCTCGGGGTGAGCGGCCAATGTTTGGGTTAGCCTATTTGGCAGGTCTGCTGCACAACTTTGGTTACCTTCTGCTTGCGCAGGTTTTTCCTCCCCATTTCAAGTTGGTATGCCGCTCCCTGGAGGTGAACTCGGATATCGATTCCTCGGTATCGGAACACTATCTTTTGGGGATTACCCGTGAACAGATCGCGGCGCAGCTTATGGAAAACTGGGGTATGCCAGATGAGGTGACTCAGGCCATAAGGTATCAGAAAAGCAAAACCTACCAAGGCCCCCACAGTGTATACGCCCGGCTCCTGTGGCTTGGCCGCCAATTGCTTACAGAAAGGGGCATCGCTATGGGTGCAAATGCACCCGTGGGGCAGGAGATTTATGACGAACTCGGCCTCAATCGTGAACAGGTAGAAGAACAGTTTGATGAACTGGTGGCCAGCCGGGACAAGATTATGGCCATGGCCGGTATGATGAATCAGTGAGCACAAAAAAGCCGGCCTTAAAGGCCGGCAAGGTTTCCGCTCATTGCAGAGTCGTCCGAACGTAACAGGAGAAATAACCCAGGGCGATAATTGCAACCTTGAAACCAACCGTTAAAACCTTATCGCCCTGATTTCAAGTTAGACAACATCTGCAAAAAAGAAAGGTTGCCACTCAAGGGAATGAGAAGCTGAGCGCTTCGTCATTTTTAGTGAATTGAGCAAGCTTCTGATATCAAATCGATAAAATTATCATTTGTAGACATTTCTGTTACAAAATGACACAAATCTTGAGCGGGTCAGAAGCTGTGATTCCGGATGGCTGTTGCGGCACGACGTATTTCATCGGCGTAGCGCTTTTCCACTTCAAACCGCTCCTTATCCATCTTCTCCACAAAGCGCGTCTCGGTATTTTGGCGTGCTTGGTGAGTGGGCATGTGGCGAAGTTGCTCATACACCTCCATAAATACCTGATAAGGTGATTGTTCCATCAGCTCAGGAGCCACATGGTCCAGCAAGCCTTTCATGCGCAGGCAGGCCTCTGAATATTCGATCTGGTCTTCTTCTACGGCCATGGCAATAACACGAATGCTATCGACCATGTCCTTGCGCCGCTTCGCCTGGAAAGCCTCTGCTTTTTGTTGCCGTCTTCGGTTTTCGGCCAAGGTAACCATTTGCCGCCGGATAAAACCCAGCAGAACAAAGATGGCGATTGTGCCGGCAATAATCAGGCTCCATTGTAGCCAGTGAGGCATGCTGTTCTCCCAGTCTGGTTCAGGCGGGTACGGGTTGCTGTTCTGGTTCGCAGACTTTGACAGTTACTGGCTGACCATTCAACACGGAAGTACCTGCCACCGGGTCGGTTAGCTGATCGCTCAACACATCGTTGATGCTGGTGCCAGCATGGGCCGCCGCTGTGGATTGCTGTGTCCCTTCACGATCATGGCCCCAGCCATGGGGAATGGAAACCACTCCCGGCATCATGTCATCAGTAATTTCCACTGCCATTATCACCAGGCGATCATCGGCGCGGACCTCAGCGCGGCCGCCTTCTTTAAGCCCCAAACGGTTGGCGTCGTCCGGGTGTACCAGCAGTGTGCAGCGGTCTTTGCCTTTTACCAGACGGTGACTGTTGTGCATCCAGGAGTTGTTGCTGCGAATGTGGCGCCGCCCAATCAGTAGAAGCTCGTTTGGCGAATCTGGCACGGAGAGCTGCTGGTGGAGGCGTTCTACGTCTTTCAGATAGCGCCTTGGTGCCAGGTTGATCTTACCATCCCGGGTGAACAGACGGCCGGGTAGAGCGGGCCTCAGAGCGCCGAGGTCAATCCCGCTGGGGTTCTCCTTCAAACGCTTCAGGGAAAGCCCTTTAGGAAGCTTCTGCCACTGGGGATTGAGAGAGCTCAGCTTGGCCAAGCCACGTAAAGGGTGGTGCTTGGGCAGCAATTCCAGAACCCGCTTTGTGGCGGTTTCCAGAACTCCTCGGGCGCGCCCGGTATCTGTGCCATAAGGCCCGGTACGCAAAAGCACATCAACGATCGTATCAGGGCCTGCGCGTTTGAACGCTTGCCAGCCCAACTCGGAACGGATCGGCAGCTTGCCGCCCTTGCGTAATTTCTCAAGTCTATGCGCCAGTTCCAGCAGAATCTGCCAGTCATGACGGCTGTCCGGGCCCGCATCAAACAGGGCTTCGCTGTATTTCGATACATTGCGCACGGCCAGCATGTTGAAAATAATGTCGTAGTGGCTGCGTTCGAGCACGGCGGTTGGCGGCAGGATAATGTCGGCATGACGAGTGGTTTCGTTAATGTAGTAATCCACTGATACCATAAAATCCAGCCCGCTTAAGGCCTCGTCCAGCCGGCGCCCGTTCGGGCTGGAAAGCACCGGGTTGCCGGCAATGGTCACAAAGGCACGGATTTGTCCGTCGCCCGGGGTGAGTATTTCATCGGCCATGGTGCTGGACGGATATTCGCCCGCAAACTCGGGTAGCCCCTTAACCCGGCTGTGGCGGCTGCCAAAGTGCCCGCGCTGTCCAGACATGGCGCCGATGGCGATCAGATCAATGGCGGGTTGCGTAAACATCATGCCGCCGACCGTATCCAGCTTGCCCGTAAGAATGTTCAGGCAATACGCCAGCCAGGTTGTAATGCTTCCAAACGTTTGGGTGCTGGTGCCCATGCGAGTATAGAGCGCTGCTTTCGGCGTGTGTGCGAGCTGTTGTGCAAGATCGCGTATGGTTGTTGCCGCAATCCCGGTGCGTTCGGCAACCGCTTCTGGGGGGAAGGGTAGGGAAGCCAAGCGTAAAAGATCCAGGTCTTTAATAAGCTGTTCTGCAGGGCTGGGGTGAATTAGCTCATCTGCAAACAGCGTGTTCACCATGGCCATCAGTAAAAATGCATCGGTGCCAGGGCGAATAAAGTGAAACTCTTCGGCTTGCTTGGCGGTTTCTGTGCGCCTGGGATCCACCACAATCATCTTCCCGCCGCGCTTTTTAAGCGCTTTCAGCCGGCCACGGAAATCCGGCACCGTCATTAGGCTGCCATTGGACGCCATGGGGTTGCCACCAATACAGATAAACAAATCCGTGCGGTCGATATCCGGAATAGGGAACAGAACCTGATGGCCGAACATCTCCAGGCTTGCCAGCATGTGGGGAAGTTGATCATTGGAGGTGGCAGAAAAACGATTCTGGGAGCCGACAGCCCGAAGAAACGGCATGGTGGCGATTAATGAGCTGTGATTGTGGGCGTTGGGGTTGCCAAGATACACGCCAATACTATTGCGGCCGTGCGTTGTGCGGGTGCTGTGAAGCTTTTCGGCAACGGTTTTAAAGGCCTCATCCCACTCGATTTCTTGCCAGCCGGTGGCGGTTTTACGAACCGGCTTGCGCAACCGTTCCGGGTCCTCATGAAGATCCTGCAGGGCCACAGCTTTGGGGCAAATGTGCCCTCGACTTAGCGGATCATTGTCGTCTCCACGAATCGACGCAATGCGCCCCTCCTTCACTTCAATGGCAACGCCGCACATGGCTTCGCATAAATGACAGGTGCGGTAATGGGTGCCGTTTCGCATGAAGGTCTCTCCTGATGTTTTTGTTTTTATAAGTGGGTTTCATTGTGCAACCAGATTAGCAGGAAATTCGCCGCAGAGGGAAACGCCGGGTCGTTGTTTTGGGGATAAAAAAAGGCCAGTCCGGAGACTGGCCTTGAGAGTACTGTGGCACTATTTACTGCACTACGGGGAGATCCTTCACAGGATTCGTTACGAAGTTGAGATAAGTTCCTCCGATTGGAATCTGCAAGGGCAGTTTTATGGTTATCAGCCCGGCATTTTTCACCCCAAGGGCATTTGCTTTTACGGCGATATCCACCAGATTGGTATTGCGTTGCTCGATCTGCATTCGGCCATCATCGAAGAATGTGACATCACCTTCGAGCTCAAACACAAACTCCCGGCCGTACAGGTCATGAGTCCCACCAAGTGGAATAGCCATGTCAGGCGCATCCAGCATCAACTCAGCTTTCGTTTTGAATACTGGTTGCCCGTTATCACCCTCAACAATGACTCCAGGGATTAGCTGGTTTCGAGGGCAGTCAGACTGGGCTGCACAGCTCGGGTCTTTGGAATACCGCATACGGATCACTTGCGTATTAGTAATGGACTCTTCCATAAGAGGGATAAAGCCCAAAACCTTAAGCTCTACGAACACGCTAATAGATGTTGTCGCAAGCATTGTGGGGTATAGATTTACAAGAATGCCTTCCTCGCCCGTTGGCTCATAAATTCCCGGGCCAACCACCTCTGAGTTCAGTGCATATGTCTGATAGATGAACTTGTTTTTAGGGCATCTTTGCCCCGTTTCGCAGCCCACGCGAGCGTCTGCCTTACCGGAAACCAGTCCGGGAGTCGCTGATGCCTTGTTGTCTTTGACACGCAACTTGGTTGTGTTGGCGGAAGGGGCCCAGCCATCTGCATCGCTGCCCTCATGATCGAAGGGCTCAAGGCAATTGGCATTGTCGTTAGAACTGCAATCAATGCGGAAGTTGGCATTGGTGTCACGAATTGGCAGATTTCGCAGCGGAGTGAACACAGAATCCTGTGCGGCCACGCCCTTGAAGTAGATGATCATCGAGTTCTCACCGTTACCACCGCCGCTCAACCCTTCAAGCAAATCAGTCTTTAGTGTTAGTCCGTTCTCGCCACAGATTGACGTCGGGTTTGCTTGGTTACAGTCAGGTGTAGCTCTGTCGACTCGCATAGTGTAACGGTAGAACTCGCCGGGTTCCCATGGCTGGTCGGGGAAGAAGCGAATGCGCTGGTTGTTTTTCTCTAATCGGCCCGGTACAGGCTCGATCAGGGCTTTATTTGCGTCAACTTTCTCAACAATAAAGGTCTCTCCAGCACGTATTGAGCTCAACTTCATCGGCTGTGAAAACACCACAGTGATAGGACGGTCGGTGGGCATTTCGGAGACAGGTAATACGTCGCCCTTTTGCCCGCCAGACGTGGCGTCCCAGCACTGTCCATGAACACCGGCTGCAAGGTTAATGGCTTCAGCTGTTGTTTCACAGGGGAAGCCTGGATAGGTGGTTAATGCGAGAGGCGGAGCTTGTGCTACAGAAGGTACTGCAGTGTCAGTCCGGTCCAGGCTGAATGACAGGTCATCTGCCATGCTCACGTAGGGGTTTCCGGCAAGATCGGTCAATCCCAAGGCTGAAACCTTGTACTGAACACCTTGCTTCAAACCATCCTCCGGGTTCAGTGTGAGAGCTGTGCCATCCAGTTGCGTGCGTAGATTCTCTACAGGCTGCCCATTCGCTAAAAGGGTGACACCACCCTCGATGGACGCGGGGTCCAGGGGCTCGTCAAAGAACAGGATCACCGGATCACCGGGGCGGTGCATTGACTGTCGAGTGGCAGGGATGGCATCCGGGGCTCCGGGTGTCCAGCTCACCAGCTTGGGAGCCGTAACATCCAGTTCACGCAGCAGTTCGGCGTCCAGTACGGAATCGGCGTCGGTGGCGGCTTGGAGGTGGAATGAGATGGAAGCATCTGTGTATTCCTGCCCGAGCAGATTCGGCTCAACCGTGGCGATGGCATCAATTGTTAGCACGCCGTTTTTAACCAGAGCGATACCACGGAGTTCCAGACCCATAAGGTCTTGGGAGAGAGCGGCATTAGGCTGGGCTTCTGCCGTGTTCATGGAAACATCCATAAACAAGGTGATCTGCCGGGGAGCATTGATGTCGTTGGTGTAGGCGTTCGGGCTCAGGTAGCCCGATGCATCGGAGAGCATGGTTACCTTGATGTCGCCAGTTGTCTGAAGCTGATTGGTCGCAGCGTCAAGAACAGGCACCTTGCCTCCAACAAGTATGTCCAGGCTGGTACTTCGAAGGACACTTCCTTTGGCGATGCGCAACGGCAAGGCTTCTGATGCTTTAAATGCAGGCGCATAGGCAAGTTCAGCAAACAGGTCGCCGGTCTGCTGAGAAGGAGCTGTGACACCCTGAAGCACGGAGTTCAGTGTGATCCCGTTGATAATCTGGCCGTTCAGGATAGACGTGGTTAGTTCATTCTCATCCGTCTCGCCTGCTGCCAGGCCAGAGTCTATAGCACTTTGCTGCAAAACAACCGTAGGGCCAGTCTCACGGGGAGTGAAATTGAATTCACCGGTAAACCGGTTTTCCGAGCCTGAGTTCGTCAGGCTTGCCAGATTCGTGAATTTAAGTGTGTAAGTTTCACCACTATCCAGAACGTCGTCCTTGCCACCGCATTGCACCTGGCTAGGCGCCATACAGGGGTCAACAGTAACGCGGTTGCCTTTAACCAGAACCGTTGCGGGTACTGGCTGGCCGTCTTTGTCCAGCAGTTCGACCGAGCCACCAAGTTTTTTCCAGTCTGGATGGACTGGCTGGGTCATGGCAAAGCGGAATGTAGAAAAATTCAGTGTCATGAAGTTTTGATCAGTGTGGTCGTCGCTCGCCGGAACCATCCAATCAACACCAAAGCTATCCGAGATGTTTGCCAGCCCTGCTGAGCCGGAGAAGCTGCCTCGGGTCTGGAACTGAATGCCCGGATCACCCACGCCATTGGGCGTGTCGATCAAGCGCCCGCCTTCAGCTTTGAGTGGCTCATTGAACACCACAGAATAGTCTGTGGCAGTACTCAACGGGCCGCTTGTTGTCAGCTTCAGGCTTCTGCCGCCATCAACTTTCTCCGCAGTGAACGGAACTGCTGTGCCGTTCGAGTCCACATTGATTTTGCTGATGAGGTCAGCGTCGTCCTCAGTAATCGCGTGGGAGAATCGGAGAACAATATCCGTTTTAGGGCTGATGCCCGCTTGCCCATCGGCCGGGTATGAATAGATCACCGAGCCAGCCGTGGTTTTCTGATTCATGGTCTGTTCATCTCCGCCACATGCTGCTAGCAGCAAGGCGGGAATCAATGCCAGGGTTTTATTGTATTTCATGGCAAACATCTCCTCAGAACTTCAGGGTAAGGGAGCCGCTGATAACGTGGATATCGCCGTCTGCTGTTACGCCGGTTTCAGTGCCATCAAAATCTACCAGGGTAAAGTCGCGCCCTTGCAACTGCTGGTATTGGTAGCCCAGATCAAAGCGAACAGGGAAGGCCAGAAGGCGAGTGCGGTCATAGGTGGCACTTATGCCGAGGCCAACCACTATTTTGTCCGTATCCAGGTAGTTGATTTCAGGGTTGCGAGTGGTTTTCAGAGGTGATTCCTCATAGGCCACGCCGCCCCGGATAGAGAAGTTCTTATTGATGTCGTACTCAGCCCCAATGCGTGGGATTACCGTGTCCTTGAACTGTATACGGTCGGATGCGGGGGTGGCGGCCTGGTCCTTGATGGTGTCGCCTTTGAAGACTTCTGACAATTCAGACCAGTTCTGCTGCTCCACGCTACCGCCGAAGCGCCAGCCGTTGCCTTTATACTGTGCGCCAACGCCAAAAGTTTCCGGTTGGAAAGAGTCGATGGTGGTTACGGCAAGGCTAAGGCCCGGGTCCGGGATGGTTTGCGTAACAATGATGCCCGAATCAACGGTTGTAGACGCAGATGATTTGGTGCGATAGGTAAACGCTGTTTCCCAGCCCTGCAAAAAGCAGTTGCTTTCGGGGCAGAAGGTGCTGCCGAGATCAATGCTCGTGCCAAGGATGGTTTTGATTTGTGGCTCAGCATTAACTGCCAATCGTTCCCGGCTGGTTTCCCCGCCGAGTGTCGACACGGCTTGAAGATCAGCCGTTGCGTCCAGAGTTATACGGGCGGATAGCCCTACTGAAATGCCGCGCCAGACTGGAGTGGCACCGCCTACGTTCAAGAACAGCGGCTCCTTACCATATTGAAGAAACTGCCCGCTGTTCGATGTCTGTGAATCGAATGCCAGCATTTCCTTGCCGTACTTTTCAACACCGGCAATGAAACCCAGGTAAATAGGGTGGTTAAAGCGCGTGAGGGAGCCCAGGTTGGTTTTCATGCCAATAAGCACGTGCTGACTGGGGGAGCTGGAAACCACATCTCCGTTTGCATTCGGATTTGTAGACCGCAGTTCTTGCTCGGCGTGCAAAATACCTGAGGTCAGTTCGCCGCGCTCGTCCCGGGTCAGAGCCGCCGGGTTGTAGTAAGTGGCGGAAACCTGGTCATTAAACATGGAGAGAGATTGAGCGGTAGCAACGTCTATGGGCATTACGCCAAAGGTTGTACCGATGTTGCCCATGCTGGCGGATGCTGACATGGCGAAAGTGGTGGATACTGCTGCAACCGCTAGGCTCAGCGCCCGTACTGAAAACCGGGTGGTAGGAACCATTAATACACTCCATTTATCGCGTTGTTTTTAGACTTGACCGTATGCTCGTCATCCGGGAAGTGGGCGACTCAGTCACGGCTGGTTCGTTTGTTCATGTCACAGTGTATGAGGCTTGTTGTTTTAGGGCCTTGGCATGTTTGACACGGTATCGTGTCGAAATGACCATTTTCGGTGCGGGATCTATAAAAGACAATGAATACAGCAGCTTGAGGTGTGTTGGATTTGCCAGGTCAGATCAGGCAGTGTGTTGAGGTTCTGTAATTGTGAATCACACCTCAGATTTCACTTTGCGCTAAGCGTCAGATTTTCTGATGAGCGTTGATCCTGTCTCTTTCCTGGAGAGGGAAAGAGTAAGGCAGGTAGAAAGGGGAAAGCCAGATACAACAAAGCCTGCTCGAAAGCAGGCTAAGTCGTTGAAAATAATGGTGGGCCCACCTGGACTCGAACCAGGGACCAAAGGATTATGAGTCCTCTGCTCTAACCAACTGAGCTATAGGCCCGTTCAGCGTACGCTGTTTGGAAAGTATTTTCCCTTGAGGGAAGCAAAGCGGGCGCCATTATACCGGGGAGGTGCGGCGCCCGCTACTGTTGTGTGCTGCTTTATCCGTTGCCCTGATCGTCTATAAAGCCACGCAGGTGATCGGAGCGGGAAGGGTGGCGCAATTTGCGCAGTGCCTTGGCTTCGATCTGGCGGATTCGCTCACGGGTTACGTCGAACTGTTTGCCGACTTCTTCCAGTGTGTGGTCCGTGTTCATCTCAATGCCGAAGCGCATGCGCAGTACCTTGGACTCACGGGCGGTAAGGCCTGCGAGAACCGAGCGAGTAGCTTCGCGCAGGCCTTCAGCCGTTGCAGAATCTACCGGCGAAAGGGCCTGGATGTCTTCGATAAAGTCGCCCAGATGGCTGTCTTCATCATCGCCGATCGGAGTTTCCATGGAGATTGGCTCTTTGGCAATCTTCAGGACCTTGCGGATCTTGTCTTCTGGCATTTCCATACGCTCACCCAGCTCTTCTGGAGTGGGTTCGCGACCCATTTCCTGCAGCATCTGGCGAGAAATACGATTGAGCTTGTTGATGGTTTCAATCATGTGCACCGGAATACGAATGGTGCGAGCCTGATCCGCTATCGAGCGAGTAATGGCCTGACGAATCCACCAGGTGGCGTAAGTTGAGAATTTGTAGCCACGACGGTATTCAAACTTGTCGACGGCTTTCATCAAGCCAATGTTACCTTCCTGGATCAGGTCGAGGAACTGTAGACCGCGGTTGGTGTATTTCTTCGCGATAGAAATAACCAGACGCAGGTTGGCCTCAACCATTTCTTTCTTGGCGCGGCGGGCTCTTGCCTCGCCAATAGAAACTCGACGGTTGATCTCTTTGATGTCGACAACATCAAGGTCCACATCAATCTGCACGTTCATGATGCGCTTTTGGAGGCGGACGATTTCGTCCATGCGCTCGTTAATGGCAGAAGCGTAAGGCTTTTTGCTTTTGGCGATTTTCTCGCCCCATTCCTGGTTTGCTTCGTTGCCCGGGAATGATTTGATGAAGTCCTTGCGTGGCATTTTACACTCGCGCACACAGATCTTCATGATGGCGCGTTCGTTTTCGCGTATCAGATCGTTGGTTGAGCGAACAACGTTCACCAGCTCGTCAAACGCCTTGTTGCCCAGTTTGAAGGGTGCGAAAACCAAGCCCAGATCGTTCAGGGCTGCCTGGGTTTTCTTGTCGCCCCGGCCATGCTTGGCCAGCAATTTGTCTGCTACTTCCAGCTTTTCTTTCAGCAGCTCAAACCGCAAGCGCGTTTCTTCAGGATCTGGACCGCTTTCTGGTTCTTCCTCTTCCTCTTCTGCATCGTCGTCTGCATCTTCGTCAGATGTGTCGTCAGTGGAAGCTTCGGGCTTGGCTGGCGGTTCCGGCATGAACGGTTCTGCGTCGTCCGGGTCCAGGAAGCCTGTGATGATGTCGGTAATACGACCTTCATTCTCGATGATGCGGTCATAGGCCTGGATAACGGTGCCGACGGTGCCCGGGAAGTGGGCTACGGCTGCCATAACATCGCGAATGCCTTCTTCGATGCGCTTGGCAATAACGATCTCGCCTTCGCGGGTCAGCAGTTCCACTGTACCCATTTCGCGCATATACATGCGTACAGGGTCTGTGGTGCGACCGGCGTCGGATTCCACGGCGGCGAGAGCGGCGGCGGCTTCGGCGGCAGCAGCTTCGTCTGCGGTGGAGTCACCGTCGGTCATCAGCAAGGTATCGGCATCCGGCGCCACTTCGGATACCTGAATGCCCATATCGTTGATCATGCGAATGATGTCTTCGACCTGATCCGGATCGGCAATGTCTTCCGGGAGGTGGTCGTTTACCTCGGCGTAAGTCAGGTAGCCTTGTTCCTTGCCTCGTGCGATGAGGTCTTTCAAACGTGATTTCTGCGAATTGCCTGACATAGACACCCTGTGAACTCGCTTAAATAAATAAAAAATGAAACAGCCATTATAGCTGTCGCTCTAATGCACTGCCACCGAATGGTTAGATGGTGATCAATGCGCAAAGTTTCAAGTGCTGCTCTCCGGGGTTCCCCCGCTAAGCTCTCGCAGTTCCTGCCGTTCGTCGGCGGTAAGATTTGCGAAGTTACGTAAAAGTGTAGCCAGCTTTTGCTGTCTTGTTGCTTCTTCGTTGGGGCTCAACAGTTCTCGTGCTGCGGCCAGCGTGCTTTCCCGGGTTGGGATGTGCTCAATGCCATCAAACAGATTGTAGAACCGTTCGCGTGCCTGGCTATCCATTGCCAGCGTTGTTATAAGTGATTTCCGGTCCCGGATTTTTCGCTCCAGAATAAAACCGGCAAATGTCATAGCCTGATTAAATTGGCGCGAGCTGCGCGCCAGTTCGGTAACTTCAGTGGCCAGATCTGGCGCTTCCAGCAGGGCAAGGCACAAGATGCTGTCTTTGCTCAACTTTACATCGATGCGCTCTTCCGTAACCCGGTCGCGGCGTTCGCCTTTCCAGTTGCCCTGTTGTTGGGGCTTACGGCCTTGCCACTGGCTACGGCCCCCGCAGAGCCGAAGCATTTCGTGCCACATTGCATCCCTGAGGGTGCTTCTGGGCATTTTGTTCAGGAGCGGCTCCGTTCTCGCCCTCAGCTCGCCCCGATTTTCTGGTAGCTGAAGATCCAGCCCTTCGCTCTGACGATCAAACAGATACCGCGAGAACGGCGTTGCGCCATCGATGCGCTTCTGGAACGCATCCGGACCTTCCTTGCGCACCAGGGTGTCCGGGTCTTCGCCTTCTGGCAGCATCAGGAATTGCAGGTGTAACCCGTCTGCCATCAGTTCCAGGGCGTTTTCCATGGCCTTGTCGGCTGCTCGGAATCCGGCCTGGTCGCCATCGAAACAGAATACAATATGCCGTACCTGTCTCAGCAGGGCGGTGAGGCTGTCCTGGTTCGTAGCTGTGCCCAAGGTCGCTACGGCGTAGTGAATGCCGTTTTGCGCCAGGGCAATAACGTCCATGTAGCCTTCTACCACGAGCAGCTTGTCGAGCTGCTTCAGGGCCTGCTTTGCTTCAAACAGGCCGAATATTTCACGGCTTTTGTGAAATACATCCGACTCCGGAGAGTTGATGTATTTGGCTTTGTCATCACCGAGAGTCCGTCCGCCGAAGGCGATGGTTTTACCCCGGCTGTTCCGAATAGGAAACATGACCCGGTTGCGGAAAAGATCCCTTGGCCTGCCGTACTTGTCCGAGACGGTGCCGGTTTCGATCAGCGGTCCCTGCAAGTCTTTGCTGGCAACATCAAATAATGCGGTGCCTGTGGCAGGCGCATAGCCCACCTGGTACTGCTTGATAATGCTGTCGTCCAGCCCCCGCTGCTTTAAGTAGTCGCGGGCGAAAGAGCCTTGCTGGCCGTTAAGCGCCGATTGATAGAAGCGGCTGGCAAAGTCCAGTGCGTCGGTCAGGGTGCGCGCTTGCTGTATTTCATGCTTGGCCGCCTCATCGTACGGCACTTCGAGCCCCGCTCGGCGGGCTAGCTCTTCTACAGCATGGGTAAAGCCCAAACCTTCAAATTCACGCACAAAGCTTATGGCGTCACCATGGGCGCCACACCCAAAACAGTGATAAAAGCCTTTATCTGGCCTCACATTGAACGAGGGCGTTTTCTCATCGTGAAACGGGCAGCACGCCTTGTAGTTGGCGCCAGCCTTTTTGAGAGTGATGCGCGAGCCGATCAGCTCTGCCAGATCTACCCGGTCGAGCAGGTCTTCGACAAAGCGTTGGGGGATCAGTCCGCTCATAATGGCTCCACATCAGGCCCGTGGCGTACGAGGGCCAACAGCCAAAAATGCCGCCGAAGCCAGGCCCCGGCGGCATTTCTTGGTCGCTCTGTGCAGCCTGTGGCTGTACAGGCAATCAGTGCTTTGCAGTCAAGCGGCGTCTGCGGTAACTCAGTACAGACGCTCGAACTTGCGCTGTTCCCGCTGAAGCTTCTTGAGATGACGCTTAACGGCAGCAGCAGCTTTACGCTTGCGAACGGAAGTCGGCTTCTCGTAGTGCTCACGACGACGTACTTCTGAAAGTACACCTGCTTTTTCGCAGGAGCGCTTGAAGCGACGCAATGCTACGTCAAACGGTTCATTCTCTTTCACTTTAACAGCTGGCATTCGACAATCACCTACCTGATAGATTCGGTTTCATTTAGATGCGCATCTGGCGGTGCCAGACTGGCTCGATCCCTGGTCAGATTGGCTAAAACTCGACCAGTTCGTAATTTAGGGCGGCAATGATAGCGCCTCGGTCGTGGCAAGGTCAATGTTTGTTCGATGAAACTGCCAGTGAGTTTCGGGTTTCTGCTAAAATGCAGCTCGTTTATTCATTTACGCCAACCTATGTGGCCAGGTTATATGCTGATTCTGGGTATTGAGACTTCCTGTGATGAAACCGGTGTTGCGTTGTTCGACACTGAAAAGGGGCTTTTGAGCCACGCTTTGTTCAGCCAGATCGATATGCACGCTGATTATGGCGGCGTAGTGCCAGAGCTGGCATCCCGTGACCACGTTCGCAAACTGTTGCCCTTGTGTGAGCAGGTGCTTGCAGAGGCTGGTCATGTTCGTGACGACATTGACGGGATTGCCTACACCGCAGGGCCAGGCTTGATTGGTGCGCTAATGGTGGGCGGCTCGGTGGCCCATGCTATGGGTTTTGCTCTCGGTATCCCGGTGCTGGGAGTACACCACATGGAGGGCCATTTGTTGGCTCCCATGCTGGAAGACAACCCGCCAGCCTTTCCGTTTGTTGCTTTGCTGGTGTCGGGAGGGCACACACAGCTGGTGCGGGTGGATGGTATAGGGGAATACCAGATGCTTGGGGAGTCGGTAGACGACGCTGCAGGTGAGGCTTTCGATAAAACTGCAAAGATGCTGGGGCTGGATTACCCGGGTGGCCCTCGGGTCGCGGCGCTGGCGGAAAAGGGCGTGCCTGGCCGTTACCGTTTTCCCAGGCCTATGACCGATCGTCCAGGGTTGGATTTCAGTTTCAGTGGCTTGAAAACCTTTACGCTGAATACAGTCAATGGGGAGAAAAAGACGGCGGAGGGCCTGAGTGACCAGGTTCGGGCTGACATTGCCTTGGCATTTGAAACAGCTGCCGTAGATACCTTGGTGATCAAATGCCGTAGAGCGCTGGAGCAAACTGGCTGTGACCGGCTGGTGATTGCAGGTGGCGTAAGTGCCAACAAGCGGTTGCGGGCCGGCCTGGAGAAAATGGCTGAAAAGCTCCGTGCCTATGTGTTTTATGCGCGTCCGGAGTTTTGCACAGATAATGGAGCGATGATTGCGTATGCCGGGGCCCAGCGCATGAAGGCAGGCCAGCGTGACGGAGAGCGCATTGTAGCCGTGCCGAGATGGCCAATGAACACATTGCCACCCCTCAGTGAGGCCCGGGTGAACGGGCTGGTGGAATGAGCTAGAGGCTGGTTTCCCGGCCTTGTGCCAGCCGGATCAGGTTGTTGCGGTGGCGCACAACAACCAGGATCGCCAGCAAGCCGAACATGGGGAGAGTTTCCGGTTCTATGAATGCGCTTATCAGGGGGCCGCTGACAATGGCGATCACAGAGGCTAACGCCGAGATTCGCCAGCGCCAAATGACCAGCAGCCAGAGTGTAGCCATGGAGGCAGTGGTGACCGGAGCCAGAGCAAGGCCTGCACCAAGGGCTGTTGCAACCCCTTTGCCCCCTTTGAATCGATAGAAGACCGGGATCATATGCCCGGTAACCGCGAAGAGCGCCACCATTGCCTGAGTCAAGGCAGACAGACCTGCATTATATGCGAGCCAGACTGGCAGCCAGCCTTTGGCGGCATCCAGTGTCAGAGTAATCAGTGCCGGGCGCCAGCCCCCGGTGCGATAAACATTGGTGGCCCCGGGATTGCCTGAGCCCTGTGCCCGAGGGTCGGGCAGCCCCCAAATCTTGCATACCGGCAGCGCAAACAGTACTGAGCCCCCCAGGTAGGCGCACATACAAAGCAGAACAGTTATTACGGGGTCACTCAGGAACATTTGTGCGCTCAGAGACGAAGACGTGTGAGGGTAAAATGTGCGAAAATGCCGGCCCTCAATTTACAGGCTGGCGACGTTACAGTAGTCGCAGTTTGTACGTTATTCAATCAGCAGTGTGTGGGATTGCCCCGGGAGCCCTCTTGGCAGACAGCGTATTGATCGAAGGCCTGGTTGTAGAAACCGTGGTAGGAGTATACGACTGGGAGCGCGATGTAACCCAGGCTCTGGTTGTAGATCTCGAAATGTCTTGGGATAACCGAATTCCCGGTGCGTCTGATGATGTCACGGATGCGCTTGATTACGCATCGGTCAGTGAGTGTGTAGAGCACTGTCTGAAAGAGCTCAAACCAAAGCTGTTGGAGCACGGTGCCGAGGTTCTTGCAGAGAAACTGCAAAGAGAGTTCGGAATTGGCTGGCTGAGGTTAACGCTGCGCAAGCCCGGAGCTGTGCCTGCAGCCCGATCTGTCGGTGTTTGCATTGAACGGACTGCATGCAAAGGAGTACCCGGTAATGCCTGATCAGGTTCCTGTATATATCAGTGTCGGCAGCAATATCGACCGCGAGCGCTATGTGAAAGCGGCTCTGGATGCTCTGGCAGGCTGGTTTGGTGAGCTGGAGATTTCTCCAGTGTATGAGAGCGAAGCGGTAGGGTTTGATGGTTCGCCATTCCTGAACCTGGTGGTGGGCGTGAAGACCAATCTCGCAGTGGGTGAGCTTTCGCAGCACTTCAAGCAGCTGGAGGCCGAAAACGGTCGACGACCGGAAGCTCCCAAGTTCAGCGCGAGAACGCTGGATCTGGATATTCTGACCTATGGGGAGGCAGTAGGTCGTCTCGATGGCGTGGAATTACCCAGGAGCGAGATACTTAAAAACGCGTTTGTGTTGCGGCCCCTGGCAGATATTGCCCCGGGAGTGAAGCACCCTATATGCCGCAAGAGCTACCTTGAGCTTTGGCAGGCTTATAATACCGGCCAGAAGCTCTGGCCGGTTAACTTCAGCTGGCAGGGCAGGGTGATTTCAACCGCTGTTTGCTGAGCGGAATAGCGCTATCAGGTTGTCTGTAGCGCTGTCAGTTGCCTCATCTGACTTTTCAGCCCCAAGCAGTCTTGGCCGAATGTTTTCACCCAGCTTCTTGCCCAGCTCGACTCCCCACTGATCAAACGAATCAAGGTCCCAGATAACGCCCTGCACAAAGGTTCGGTGTTCATACAGGGCGATCAGCGCGCCGACGGTTTCCGGAGTTACTTTGCTCATCATCAGCGTGTTGCTGGGCTGATTGCCAGGGATCACCTTATGTGGCGCGAGGCGGTCAACTTCTGCTTCCGTCAGACCGCTGGCTGCCAGTTCCGCTTTAGCTTCTTCCAGTGTTTTGCCGGCCATCATGGCCCGGGACTGGCCCAGGCAGTTGGCGAACAAGTCGGCATGATGGGTCGCAACCGGGTTGTGGGTTTGCAGAGGAATTATGAAGTCGGCCGAAATCAACCGGGTGCCTTGGTGAATCAGTTGGTGGTAAGCGTGCTGGCCATTGGCACCTACACCGCCCCAGATGACAGGGCCTGAGTGGTAGTTCAGAGGCTTGCCTTGTTGATTAACCCGTTTGCCGCTGCTTTCCATATCCAGTTGCTGAAGGTGATCTGGCAAGCTGCGCAGGTAGTGGTCGTAGGGCAGTATGGCGTGGGTTTCCGCGCCCCAGAAATTGCTGTACCAGATGCCCAGCATGGCCATCACAACGGGTAGATTCTTTTCCAGGGGAGTGTCCCTGAAATGGTTGTCCATGGCGTGGGCGCCAGCGAGCAGAGCCCGGAAGTTATCCATTCCAATGGAGAGTGCTACAGGCAACCCAATCGCCGACCAAAGTGAGTATCGGCCACCAACCCAGTCCCACATGGGGAATACGTTGTCAGGGTCTATGCCGAATTTCTGTGCGGCATTTACGTTGGCAGTAACCGCCATAAAGTGGCTGGCGACAGCCTGCTCGTTACCGCTGCACTCTATAAACCACTTTCGCGCGACTTTGCTGTTTTCCAGCGTCTCTCTGGTGCCAAAGGATTTCGACTGAACCAGAAAAAGAGTGGTTTCAGGATGTACTTTTGCCAGGGTTTCGCTGATTTCTGTGCCGTCAATGTTGGCCACATAGTGGCAGCGAATGCCGGGTGTCCGATACGGCTGTAGCGCTTCGGTGACCAGCTTGGGGCCCAGAAACGAGCCGCCAATGCCAATGCTGACTACGTCGGTGAACGCCTTGCCGGTATAACCGGTGCGCGAGTGGTTCAGCACCTCCGTTACGAACGTCTCCATACGATCCAGGGTGGCGTTCACTTCCGCAATTACATCCTGGCCGCCGACAACAAGAGTGTCTGTTCCGGGGTTGCGCAGCGCTGTGTGCAGTGCTGGGCGGCCCTCGGTAATGTTCACCTTGTCGCCGCGCAGTAAGGCGGCCCTGCGATCTTCAAGCTTCCGACTGCGTGCCAGAGCCATCAGTGCGCCAAGGGACTCATCGGTAAGCCGGTTTCTGGAAAAATCCAGAGAGAGGCCGGCACCTTCAATGAAATACCGGCTTGCTCGCTCCGGGTCATCCACAAAAAGCGTCTTCATGGGGCAGTTTTGCAGGCTTTCCCTGCATGCCACTAGCGCCTGCCATTCGGGAGACGATGTCAATGCAGCGTCTGGCGAAATCATCATAGAGTCCTTTCCTGGTATTTTGGCATAAGGCTTCAGCGGGTTACTGAGATGTTATCAATCAGTCGGGTGGAGCCAAGATAAGCGGCAGCCAGCAGTGTCACTTCCCTGTCTTCCTGCGTGGCGGGCTTCAGAGTCTGGCTGTTTGCAATGTTGAAGTAATCAAGGCGCAGCCCAGCTGCCCCCAGGCTTTCACCAGCCTCTTGTGCGAGCGCAAGGAAGTCATCGCGCCCATCAACAATCTTGGCTGCAGTAGCCTGCAGCACTTGGTATATAACCGGCGCAGTCTTGCGGTCTTCTGCAGAGAGGTAGCCATTGCGTGAGCTTTTGGCCAGGCCGTCATCTTCCCGCACAGTGGGTGCGCCGATGACTTCAACCGGAATCATCAAGTCTCGCACCATCTTGCGAATTACCGCCAGCTGCTGAAAATCTTTTTCGCCGAATACGGCGAAATCCGGCTGGATCATGTTGAACAAGACAGAAACCACCGTTGCAACGCCTTCAAAGTGCCCTGAGCGGCTGGCTCCGCAGTGGCCATCACTGACATCAGGAACTATGACACGGGTGTGCCGGGCAAGACCGTCCGGGTAAACTTCTTCCGCAGAGGGTGCAAAGACCAGAGTGTTTCCCGCTTCATCGAGTTTGTTCTGATCATCGATCAGGGTGCGTGGGTAGGTGTCCAGATCTTCGTTGGCACCAAACTGCATCGGGTTCACGAAGATACTGGTGACCACAACGTCTGCTGCTTCGGCAGCTTTGCGAACCAGTGAGATATGCCCCTCATGCAGGTTGCCCATGGTAGGCACCAGGCCAATGGTTTTTTCCTGCTGGCGGTAACCGCGGAGGATGGCGCGCAGCTCTTTCAATGAATGGACGGTTCTCATGCCTTGAACGTATGCTCCTCGGCGGGGAAGGTGCGCTCACGTACGGCTTTATCGTAGGCGGCAATGGCTTCCTGAATAGAGTCAGTCTCTGCCAGGAAATTTTTCACAAACCGTGGCTTTCTGCCTGTGGTAACTCCCAGCATGTCGTGCAGCACCAGAATCTGGCCATCGGTATCTGCGCCGGCACCAATGCCGATCACAGGTGCTGTAACAGCTTTGGCAATGCGGGCGGCCAGCGGTGCAGGAACACATTCCAACAGAATAACGTCAGCGCCGGCTGCTACCAGCTCGCAAGCGTGGTTGATCATCAACTCCGCGGCCTTTTCATCGCGACCTTGAACCTTGTAGCCGCCAAATTTATTGACGAACTGAGGGGTTAGGCCCAAGTGCGCGCATACCGGTACAGCTCGCTCGCTCAACGCGCTGATGGTGTCTTTCATCCAGTCGGTGCCTTCCAGTTTGACCATGTGGGCGCCAGCGCGCATGAGTTCTGCCGCATTTTCAAGGGCTGCCTCTACAGTGCCATAACTCATGAAAGGCATGTCGGCCATGATCAGCGAGCCGCGGTTGCCTTTGGCTACACAGCTAACGTGATATACGATCTGATCCATGGTTACGGGCAAGGTGCTGTCGTGGCCTTGAAGCACCATGCCCAGCGAGTCGCCGATCAGAATAACGTCCACACCGGCTTCGCTCACTACCTGAGCAAAGGTAGAGTCATAAGAGGTGAGGGCGGAGAAGGCTTCGCCCTTTTGTTTGTATTCCAGCAGGGTGTTGATGGTAACAGCCATAATATCCTTGCCTTTTGGGTAGGTGGGCCAAGACCGTGCCGGGATGACCGGCGTTTAGTTGCTATGTAACTGCTAAGGGTAATCCCGAGGTGGAAGTTTGCGCAACCGGTTGTCAGGGCATTGTGCCCTCAAGTTAGCGATTGTGGTGCCGTCAGGCAACTTCAGGCCCGGATTCAGGTCCAAAAGCGGCTGAAGGACAAAATCCCGGTTGGGGAGCTCTCGGTGGGGAACGGTAAGCCGGTCGTCATCCAGAACCTGGTTGCCGAATATCAGCAGGTCAAGATCAAGCGTGCGGGGCCCCCAATGTTCCAGCCGTTCCCGCCCGTGGGCCTGTTCAATGGCCTGAAGTTGATCGAGCAGGGCGTGGGGCTCAAGTTCGGTGGAAATCCACGCGGTACCGTTCACGAAATCTGGCTGATCCTGGGGGCCGACAGGGCTACTGGCGTAAAAGGGCGATTGTGCGACCAGTGTTGTCGTGGGTAGGGCGGCCAGTTCTGCAACCGCCCTTGCCAGCTGGGCGACGGGCTCTTGCAGATTACTGCCCAGGCCAATGAAGGCATCGGTTTTCATCAGGGTGCAGGCCGCTTTACCGGTTTGCGGCGACGGCGCTTTTTAGGGGCGTCGCTGCTGAGTTCTGAAAGCATGCGCTCTTGGCCACGCTCGTCCATACGCTGAAACTCTGTCCACCACTGGCCCAGACCTGGCTCGATCTCACCACAATCTTCCCTGACCAGCAGGAAGTCGTAGGCGGCGCGGAATCTTGGGTGGCTCATGGTTACAAACGCTCGCTTGCCTTGGCGGCGGGGCAGGCGCATCTGGAGTTCCCAGATTTCCTTCATGGGGCCAGAAAAACGCTTGGGTATAGACGTTGCCTGTACCTGGCGGCCAATGACCTTGCCGATTGCACCGTGCAGAGCTGGCTGCACCGGGTCGCCGTTATCCTGGCGGTGGTTCCATTCTCTTTGCAGCGCAGGCCAGAGCATGGCGGCAAACAAAAAGTAGGGTGTGACGGACTTCCCTTGGGCTATACGGCTGTCGGTATTGCGCAATGCCTGACGAATCAGTTCATCCGACTCCCCGGCTTCGATGGCTTTTACGGTTTCAGGAAATAGTGGTTCCAGCAGGTTGTAGTGGCTGAGAAGCTCGTAGGTTGCTTCGCCGTAGCCGGCTGAAAACAGCTTCAGAACTTCTTCAAACAAGCGCGCTGGTGGGATGTGAGTCAGTAATGGTGCCAGTGCCCGAATGGGTGCTTCTGTTTCGGGCTCAATGTCAAAATCCATCTTTGCGGCGAAGCGGATTGCGCGAAGCATGCGCACAGGGTCTTCGCGGTAGCGGGTTTCGGGGTCGCCAATTAGCCGGAGTTGCCGGTTTTGGAGATCTTCCATGCCGTTTGCAAAGTCGACAACGGTAAAGTTCCGGATGCAGTAATAAAGTGCGTTGACGGTGAAGTCCCGGCGCAGTGCATCTTCTTCGAGGTTGCCGTAAACATTGTCTCGCAGTAACAGGCCATGCTCGCTGGTTTTGCGATCATCATCCGTGTTGCTGTCATCTGCGTCTGTCGCATTGCCGCGGAAGGTAGTTACTTCGATAACCTCGCGCCCGAAAACAACGTGAACGATCCGAAAGCGCCGGCCTATGAGTCGGGAGTTGCGGAACAGGTCGTGCACTTCCTCCGGGGTGGCGTTGGTGGCTATGTCAAAATCTTTGGGCTGTCGTCCAAGGAGCGCGTCGCGTACGCCTCCGCCAACAAGGTATGCCTCATAGCCGGAGTTATTGAGTCGGCTGAGAACCTTCTTGGCGGGCTCACTGATAACAGAACGTGAGACGTTGTGCTGATCCCTGGGAATCTCGCGTCGTTGGTAGGCTCGAGCCTTTTTCTTCCCGTTGCCGGGGATGAAGGAGCGGAGCTTATCGACGGATTGCTCGAAAATGGAGGAAAGTGTTTTTGACATTGAAATCCGTGGTTGCGTTGAGCAAAACCGAGAGTTTAACGGTTTGAGCAGGATTTGCACACGTTTGCCGTGGAATCTTGCATACCCCGAATAATCAAAAGGCGGATTCGCTTACACGAATCCGCCCTCAAAACGTTGACGATCTGCATTGTTTTTATTTTTGTTCGGGATTTTTCTTCGTTTTTTTACCCCACTGTGTATCCCCAAAACCAGGGCTTCTCAGTAGTGCAAACGGAAAGCTTTGAACACAATGAGCAGTCAAAGACATCGAGCAAGTTATTGGTAGGTGCTGCGTCACCTCAAGGGTGATTCTTCTCTGCATCTCTACAACTCACACAAGCCAAGGGACTACCAAAAAAGCAAAGTACCCAAAACACTCAGTTCGCTCACGTTCTATTTTTGTTTTTGTTGCTGAACGCATTCCCGCAGCTTTTTGTTTTTGTTGAGGCGCTGCATTGTCACTGTTGTTTTTGTTGTCGTGCGCTTAAATAGAGTGCAGTTGCTGTGCCAAAATTTAAATATCGTTAATTAACAGATGGTTGGGAGTTTTCATGATGTAAGTGTTACCCCGTACTCGATATAAGTGTTACCCACTAGCTGTGCTTTCTCTGGGAAGTGTTACCAAGAGGAACATGCGGTAACATCTGAGTGGCGGTTCATACTATGGCTTGACGGTGGAGGGGCTCGACCTTTGCGGGAGGTCAGTTGCCAGAGGTCTTCTTCCGCGGAATGCCAAGGCGCTGTCGCCGTTCCCACAGGGATTTCCGGCTAATGCCCAACTTCTGAGCCAGCTCTGTTTCACTCATGCGATCCTGGTTTTCCAGTACAAAATGCTGAAAGTAGTCTTCGAGGGACAGGTCGTTTGCACTATCGGGTTCCCGAGCCTGGAGTTGCTCATTGTTGCCTGCTACCAATGATTCGGGGATGTACTCATCACCACCCTCACTATCGAGATCCAGCAGCGACGGCGTAATGATGTCCCCATCGCTGAGGATGCTGGCGCGCTCGATGGCATTCTCCAACTCCCGAACATTACCCGGCCAGCGGTGCCGTTCAAGTGCTCGCATGGCTTCGGGGCTCAGGTTCAGGTTGGGTCGGCCCACTTTGCTGCCCTGGGTGACTAGAAAACGACGGGCAAGGCCCAGAATATCGCTCTGGCGGTCACGCAGCGGCGGAATCCGTATCTGCATTACGTTCAGGCGATAGTAGAGGTCTTCCCGGAACTCTCCGGTGCGGGTCATTGCTTTCAGGTTTCGGTGGGTGGCCGCTATCATGCGCACATTCACTTTTTGGCTCTGGGTTGAGCCCACCTTGCGAATTTCGCCTTCCTGCAGAACCCGTAGCAAGCGTGCCTGCGCCTCCGCAGGTAACTCACCAATTTCGTCCAGGAACAAACTGCCGCCATCCGCAGCTTCGATCAGGCCGGTTCTGGCGGACACTGCGCCGGTGAAAGCGCCTTTTTCATGTCCGAACAGTTCGGATTCGATGAGGCTTTCGGGAATGGCCGCGCAGTTTACCGAGATCAGCGGTTTTGTAGCACGGGGACTGAGAAGATGAAGTGCGCGGGCCACGAGCTCTTTACCGGTACCCGACTCCCCCTGAACCAGTACGGTTGTCTCGGTTGGTGCTACCTTGCGAATAAGCGTGAACACCCTTTGCATAGGCTCGCATTGGCCGTACATGATGCTGGCCGGGTCACTGTTTTCTGTTGCCGTTGGGGTGCCTTGGTTTTCATTGGGCGTGGGGGCAGTGCGGGCAAGAATGCTTTCTACGGCGGCCAGCATTTCATCGTGGTCAAAAGGCTTGGCGATATATTCCACGGCACCCATTTTCATGGAGTCCACTGCTGAGCGCAGGCTGGCGTAGCTGGTCATGATTAACACGGGTGTGTTTGGCGCACGGTTGATCAGTTCGGTACCAGCAGCCCCGGGGAGGCGCAGGTCTGAAATGATCAGGTCGAACTGGTCAGGATCGTGGTTTTGTTCGGCTTCTTCCACCGAGCCGACATCTTCAACCTCATAGCCCGCGTGTAACAGCAGTTTGCGAACAGCGGAGCGAATAATGTCTTCATCTTCCACGATCAAAATACGGGGCATGGCAGTCTCAGAACCTTTCGTTCGGGCGAGTGGTGGCGGAGTCTGTCTCCGGCTCGTAAGCAGGCAACTTCAATCGTACGCAGGTGCCAAGCCCGGTTTGGGTATTGGCAGGGCTTTCAACCTGAATATTCCCATAATGCTCTTCAATAATGCTGTACACCAGTGACAGACCAAGGCCCGTTCCTTTGTTGGACGCCTTGGTTGTATAGAAGGGCTCGAATACATGATCAAGCTGGTCTGCGGGTATGCCCGAGCCCTGATCAATGATCTCGATGATAGCCGAGTAGCCGTCTTGCTTGCCAGTCACCTGGATTGAGCCACCATCGGGTGAGGCATCACGGGCGTTGGCCAACAGGTTGACAAAGACCTGTACAAGCCGTTGTTCGTCGCCCAGAACCTGCAGCGTGTCGGGGCAGTCATTTATGTAGCTTATGCCCATTCCTTTATCGCTGAGGGAGAGGAGGTTACTGGCTTCATCTACGCAGCGGCGGATGCTTACAGGCTCATACCGGTTGGTTCTGGAATGATTGCCCGTGCGGGCGAAGTTCATTAGCGATTGTAAAATGGCTGATATGCGGCGTGTCTGCTGTTGGATCTGACTGGCGGTCTCAAGGATGTCCGGGTTGTCAGTTTCCAGCTTCAGGTTCTGGGCAAGGGAAGATATACCCGTTACCGGGTTGCCGATTTCGTGGGCAACGCCTGCGGCCAAACGCCCTACGGAAGCCAGCCGTTCGCTATGCATCAGCTCATCTTCCAGTAGGCGGGTTTCAGTTTGGTCCTCCACCAGAATGACGCTGCCGCCATCCGGGTGATCAGGGCCGCTCAGGGCCGCTTTGTGCAAGTTCAGCCAGTGGGGGCGGCCTCGCAGATCCAGGCGGTGTTTGTAGCGGTGCAGATCTTCACCTTTGTTGAAATCATCAAGCAGGTGGTGCCAATGATCGGGCAGGGCCATTAATCGTGCGCCGACTACATCGTCTGCTGTAATACCGGTGAGCTCTTCAATGGCCTGGTTCCACATCAATATTTCGCCGTCTTCACCAACGGAACAGGCAGGAATAGGCAGATTTTGAAGGGTTTGCCGGTAATGTCGACGTAGAGTGTCCAGCTCTCCGGCCAGCCCTGTTAGCTGGTTCTGGTAATCACCGAGCGCGCGCTCTACATAGCGAATATCCTGAGCGGTGCCGCCGCGGGCCATAGGTTTGAATCCAAGATGGCGCTTAACCATATCCCGAGCGACCGACGGGCCAAGCAAGCCAGACAGGTTGATTTCGATCTGATCCCGCAGCCGTCGCAGCTGATAGGGGCGGTATTCCACGCTCGGCAATTTCAATTGCCCGATAGCGCGCTCTATTTCGCGTTTGGCAACATCGTAACCAAGAGGCTCAGCCAACTGGCGCTCGAAATCGTCTGACGAACTTGCCAGTAATTCGCGGCGCTGGGGGCGTGACAAGGCACCCATGGAGCAGGCCTGGGCTGCACTGGTTTCTTCGTTTGAGCTGGAGCTCAGCATCGAGGTCAGGGTAAACACGGTAATGTTCGCGGTAAGGCTGACAAACGTGAAGATGTGCCAGTTGCCATAATCCGGAACTATGGGGGCGTTCAGCCAGCCCAGCAGGTTAGCGGTGTGGGAGAATGGCAGCACCAAGGTGATCAGCCAGATAGCCAAACCGGTTAGCAACCCGGCAATCAGGCCTCGCCTGTTCCCTTCCGGCCAGTAGATGACGCCCAAGGCGCCAGGCAGCAACTGTAGTGTTCCCGCGAGGGATATTGCCCCGAGAATGGACAAGTCCAGATTCTTGCCAAGGGTTTCATGAAACAGTAAAGCCAGAAAGATGATAGCGGCAATCAGCATGCGCTTGACCCACTGCAGCCAGCGGTAGATATCGCCTTGATCTTTAGGAGTTTTCAGGGGCAGGACAACATGGTTGAGAACCATGCCAGCCAAAGCCAGAGTGCTTACGATCATCAGGCCACTGGCGGCCGACAGGCCTGCAATGTACATGAACATTGTCAGTACCGGGCTTTCCAGGGCCTGGGCAATGCCCAGACTGTAGAAGTTGGGGCCGGTGGTCACAGCCAGTTCCTGGCCACCCCAAAGAATCAGTGGTACGGGAATGCCTAACAGCAGGAGATAGAGCGGTAGCCCCCAACTGGCTTTAGCCAGTGCCTTTTGTGAGGGGTTTTCACTGAAAGTCATGTGGTACATGTGGGGTAACACCAGCGCCCCGGCGAACGACATCAGCATCAGTGCGCGCCAGCTGCCATCGTCAATACTCATGGACATCGCAGTTGCGGGCGTGGTGTTGTCAGTCAGCCAGGTTTCAAGGCCAGCCATGCCGCCAAACACACTGAAAAGCACAACGCCGCCAATCACTAGCAGAGCGACCAGTTTTACCAGGGAGTCAAAGGCAATGGCCACCACCAGGCCGGGGTGGTTTTCCATTTCCTGATTGCGTCTTGCGCCAAACAGCATGGCGAAGAGCACAACAATCAAGCTGAACATAATGCTGATCAGGTGAGGAGAAGTATCCGGGGCAAGAATGCTGGCTGATGTCGATACCGCCTGTATCTGCATGCTCAGAAGCGACAGGATGGCAAGGCCTGAGCAAAGAGTAACCAGCGTGCCTGCCCATTGGCTGCGATAGCGGTAGGCGAACAAATCGGCAAGGGAGGTGAGCTGGTAGGCCCGGCCAATTCTCATGATGGGGTTAAGTAGTACCGGGGCTAATAGAAAGGCACCGCTGATACCCAGATAATAGGCAAGGAAGCCGTATCCGGATTCCGCTGCCAGTCCGACTGCGGCATACACTGCCCATATGCCGGCGTAAACGCCGAGGCTGAGTGTGTATACCAGTGGGTGCCGTACCCAGCGACGGGGAATGATGCCGCGTTCGGTACTCCAGGCAATGCCGAACAGGAGCATGAGGTAGAGGAGGCTGGCGAGCAGTAGCCCGGGAGCGCTAAAACTCATTGGGATCCCGTCGCCATTCGAGCCAGAAGCCGACAGCAATCAGAGCGGCCCAAATCACAAAGGGGCTGTACCAGGCATTCCCGGGTGCGGTCCACCAATCAAGAATGTTGGGCGAAAAAATATAGATGGCCAGAACCAGCAAAAAAACCAGGCGATAGATATACATCCGGCATGCGATCCGCGCAGAGGATTGTGAATGGCTTTATACCACGGCAGTCACCGGGATGTCAGGTGAACGGCCCTTCGATTCCAGTGGGTGCAGCCCCATTGAAGAAGATCGTCCACCGACCCGTGCTGCAAGAATCCAGGGGGTTGCTGATTAAGAGCAACCAAAGCGGAGTACAGGTTCTTGACCGGGGTGAGGTTGTCCAGGGCGGGTGCGTGGTTTTGTTTGGAGAGCTTTTGTCCCTGTTCGTTAACAATCACAGGTATGTGCAGCCATCGTGGCGGTTTTGCGCCCAGCGCCCGGTATACCTGTATTTGCTGTGCTGTCATGTCCAGCAGGTCGGAGCCCCGGACTACATCAGTAATGCCTTGCTCAATATCATCTACTTCCACTGCGAGTTGATAGGCAAAAAAGCCTTCCTTGCGCACAATCACCGGGTCGTCGATTTCTGCGCGAACAACCTGTGTTTGGGGTCCCAATAACTGATCTTGCCAGTGGCAGATCTCGTTCTTTAGCGCAAAGCGTATGGCAAAAGGCTGGTTGACATTTTTGCTGCCGCCTTCCCTGCAGTGCAGAGGGTGTCTGCCGTTATGTGCTTCAAGCTGTTTGCGCGAGCAACTGCAGCGGTATGCAAAACCTTTACTGAGTAGTTGCTCCGTGGCTGCCTGATAGGCAGCATGACGGCGAGACTGAAAAAGTACCGGTTCGTCAGGAAAAAGCCCATGGGCGTCAAGGCTGTTCAGAATTTGGCCGGTTGCCTCCGGAGGTTCCCTCAGTGGGTCAAGATCCTCAATGCGGACCAGCCATTGGCCGTTCCGGGATTTGGCTTCCAGGTAGCTTGCCAGAGCAGTAACCAGAGAGCCAAAGTGCAGTGGGCCAGTGGGTGAGGGGGCGAAACGACCCCGGTATTGGTGCGGTTTGGTCATGGAGTGGACACAGTGGCCGGCTGTGCCTCATCAGGCTGCGCCGGCCAGGTCGGGTTTGCCGTATCAGATGCCAGTTTGGCGCTCGCGGATTTCGGCAAGAGTTTTGCAGTCGATGCACAGTGTTGCTGTCGGGCGCGCCTCAAGGCGACGAGTGCCTATTTCTACACCGCACTGATCGCAAAAGCCGTAGTCGTCTTTGTCGATGCGATCGATGGTCTGGTCAATCTTCTTGATCAGTTTGCGCTCACGGTCGCGGGTACGCAGTTCCAGGCTGAACTCTTCTTCCTGGGTTGCGCGGTCGCTGGGATCCGCGTAGTTTGCTGCGTCTTCCTGCATGTGGTGCATGGTGCGATCCACTTCTTCCATAAGTTCCTGCTTCCATTGCAGCAGCAACTCTTTGAAGTGCTCCCGCATGTCGGCACTCATGTAGTCTTCACCCTTTTTCATTTCGTAAGGGGTGAAGTTGGTGAAACGTTCGCGTGTTTGGTCTGCTGTGGTTGCCATATGACCCGGCCTCTTTTTATATTCCTCACAAGAACGCTGTGCTTCCCTGCGCGCCAGCCCCCGCCGCGGCGCGGTTATCACTTGGATGAAGCAGTCGTCCTAAAACGGGATTTTGCGGAAAATAGCAGATAAGTCACGGAGGTGCCAGCCCTGTGATGCCTACTTGGTATTTGGAGAGCCTATGAAATTCCCGGAACCCTTGATAGAAGGGCGCCTGATTCAACGCTACAAACGCTTCCTGGCCGATGTGCGCCTGCCTGATGGCGAGGAAGTAACGGCCCACTGCCCGAACACCGGCTCTATGCTGGGCTGCCAGCCAGCCGATGGCCGGGTATGGCTTAGCCGCAGCAATAACCCCGCCCGTAAGTTGCCGTTCACTTGGGAGCTTGTAGAAACGGCACCTGGCATGTTGGCGTGTGTGAATACCGCAAGGCCTAATGCACAGGCGCGTGAAGCCATTGAGGCTGGGCGTATCAATGAGCTTACCGGCTATAGCCATACCCGGTCGGAGGTGAGGTACGGCGAAGAGAAAAGCCGGATAGATTTGCTGCTATCCGGCCATGGGTCGGAGCCGGATGCATGGGTAGAAGTTAAGAACGTCACGCTTGAGGACTCCGGGCAGGGCTTCTTCCCGGATGCAGTTACTACCCGCGGGCAGAAGCATTTGCGAGAACTCATGGCTCAGGTTGCTTTGGGTGATCGCGCAGTGTTGTTTTTTGTGGTGAATCACACGGGGATCGAAACCGTGCGGCCTGCAGATCATATCGACCCCGAATACGGACAACTGTTGCGGCAGGCATGTGATGCCGGGGTAGAAATCCTGGCCTATCGGGCAAACCTGGCCGGTGATGATGGTGATCCGTCGGGTGGCTTGGCGCTTTCGGAATCTGTTCCGGTTATTCTGGAAATCTGACTTCCAGAACGCCTGCAACCACTCGAGTATCCAGTGCGGTGAGTGCATCGCCCTGACAGGGGCCGGCAATGCATTCTCCGTCCTGGGGCTTAAAGAGGGCTCCGTGGGTTGAGCACTGAAGGAACAGTTTATCTGTGTCCATAAAACTGCCGGGTTTCCAGTTCAGTTCGACGCCCATGTGAGGGCATTGATTCAAGTAGGCTCTTGGAGTGGAGCCATCCAGGAATGCAAAGCCGGCAGGTGGCAAGGTGTCAGAGTACTTTGCAGGGTCGGCCTCGATGCGGGGTAGTGTGAATTCGACAAAACGCCCCGCCTCCAAGTCCGCCTGAGCGCATACTGCCTGCCAAGGGGTTGCTTGTGTGCTGCTCATTTTTCGGCGCTGTACCGCATCCGCGTGCCGTGGTTCAGCGACATCACGATTTCGGAAGCATCAAGCCTGCGGGGGAAAAAGCATCCGGAAATTTTTGCGCCAGCAATACTGGCGCCTTCCATCGCCGTCCGGCTGAAGTTGATACCTCGCAAGTCCGCCCCGCGGAAGTAGGCATGGCGGAAGTCCAGTCCTTTGGCATCCAGCCCACGCAGGTCGAGCCCGCGGAAATCACCGCGTGCGAAGCTCGGCAAATCCGTTCGTGTGAGTTTTTCTTTGTTGAACGCAGCAACATCTTCTTGGCGAAGCATATCGTAGAGCGGATCTTTGATCTGGCGTACTGCGTCGATTTCCATGGTTGTTCCTTATTTTGTTTTGCTCGTGTTCTTTACGAGTATTGCGCATTAACCGCTTTTCGCGAGCCCGATGCGCAGGTTTTTACCCGCGTGGCAGGCCGAAGTGCTGCCTTATTCGGTCTGCTACAGCTTCAGCCACGTGTTCCTGATCGCTGCGCAGGTGCACTGTGTAGCTTGTTTCTTCGGCAGTGAGGGGCTCAAACCAGTCCTTCTGTGCGTCCAATAATTCTACTGTGGCTTCAGACGCATCGCCTTTGCGGTTGCGGACCCACTCCTTGCGCAGGGCTTCAGGCGCTTCGCAGTGAATCAGAGCAAAAGGTACTCCCTGACTCTCAGCTACTGCGGCAAACAAAGCGCGTTCTTTTTCTTTCAGGCTGGCGGCATCAACGATGACAGGCAATCCGGCCGCGAGCAGGTCGCTGGCAAGTTTGGCAAGCCGAACGTAGGTTTTCTCATTGGCTTCGGGAGAGTACAGGTTTGCCCCGGTGGGCGACTGGCTGTCCTCTAGTGGGGCCAGCCCGTGCAACCGCTTGCGCTCTACGTCGGATCTCAGGCGGATCAGGCCCAATTCGGCTGACATGGCTGCACTGACGCAGGTCTTCCCGCTGGCAGAGAGGCCAACAGTGGCCAACAGGTAGCGGTTTGGAATGTTGCTGTAATCTTCTGCAAGTTGAGCGTAGTCGCGGTAGTGCTGCATCAACCCTTCTTTTTCCTGCTCCGCAAGGGAGGGGTTGCCCATGGTGAACAGGGCAATTTTCGCTCTGACCAGCGCGCGATACGCCTTGTAAAGTGGCAAGAGGGGCAGTGCTTCGAAATCGCCGCGGTATTCCAGATAGGTGTTCAGAACCAGATTGGCCAGCGCCGGTTCGCGCCGGGACTCCAGGTCCATCAGTAAAAACGCAAGATCGTTTATGACATCAATCCAGCGGAAGGGCTCGTTGAATTCGATGCAGTCAAACACCGTTACTCTGCCTTCGTACACAGTGATGTTGGCGAGGTGCAGATCGCCGTGGCATTCACGCACATAGCCGTCTGTTCGACGTTGCGCAATCAAGTCGCGATGACGCTCGAAGGTGGTTTGGGTCCAGGCTTCGAGGTTGTCGAGTTGGCTGAGCAGGGAGGTATCGCTGATCAGTGGCCGAATCTGGTCAAAGTTTTCCTGCATGGCCGCATACACTGCTTCCGGTGTGCCCAGCGGCTTGTCGTCTGCAATCGGTTCAAGACTGTTATGAAAGTTTGCTACCTGTTTCGCCAGACTGGATAGCAGCTCCGGTTTGAGTTCGCCGGCTTCCTGTTGCTGGTCAAGCAGCTGGTTTTGACGGAACTGGCGCATTTTCAGCATGTACTCAAACGGTTCACCATCGCCGCCGATAACAGGCTGCTCTGGGCTACCAGTAATTGGAAGTACCTCGAGGTAGAGTGGTTCTGCCAAGCGCCGGTTCAGGCGAAGCTCTTCTTCGCAATAGTGCTTGCGGAGTTCCAGCGTGGAGAAATCAAGAAACCCGAAATCTACCGGTTTTTTGATCTTGTAGGCATACTGGCCCGTTAGAATCACCTGAGAGATGTGGGTTTCGATGATCTGAAATCCATCTACCGGGTGGTGGTACAACGCGGGGTTCTGCATTGCCAGCAACAGATTGCCTGGGGATGTTTCACTCACGGTGTGCTCCTCGCTTCCCTGAACTTATTGAATTTTTATCGTCCCATCATAACGGGCAGGTTACAGAAATAACACATAGTTGGCCTGCCTTATCTTGTACAGGCTTCGTTATAATCCGCCCATGAAAAAAAACAGCTCCTCTGCAAAAAAGCCCAATAAGAAGCCCCGGAAAAAAAATGCCGGGAATGGACGCCGCCCCTGGTTCTGGAAATTGTTCATGCGCGTGAGTGCCATTGGCCTAGTGCTACTGGCTTGCTGGATGGTTTATCTGGACGCTGTCGTTACATCCCGGTTTGAGGGGCGACGATTTGAAGTGCCTTCCCGGGTGTATGCACGGCCCCTGGAACTTTACGATGGTGCTGGTGTGAGTTCTGGGTCACTGGAGCGGGAATTGGCTCTTGCGGGATATCGCAAGGGTGATGGAGTAAAACCCGGGAGTTACCGGCGCAACGGTGGCCACTTTATTATCAGCACCCGCGGCTTCCGTTTTCCGGATGGTAGTGAGCCCAGACGAACACTTTCTTTGAACATATATGGCGATCGCATCCAGGGTTTTTCCGTATCCTCCGGTGAAAGCGCTGCAATTGTAAGGCTCGAACCTGCGCGTATTGGTGGCATTTACCCGGCACACAAAGAAGATCGCATACTGGTGCGCCTGGAAGAGGTTCCTCAGCTGCTGCCGAAAGCCCTCATGGCAGTGGAAGATCGCAATTTTTATAGCCACTTTGGAATTGCACCGGCTTCTATAGGCCGTGCCATGCTGGCCAATATGCGCGCTGGGCAAATCGTTCAGGGCGGCAGCACCCTCACACAGCAGTTGGTTAAAAACTTTTTCCTTACCCGGGATCAGACCCTGTTGCGCAAAGGTAATGAAGCCTTGATGTCAATCTTGCTCGAATGGCACTACGAGAAAGACGACATACTGGAAACCTACTTGAACGAAGTGTACCTGGGACAGGCAGGGACTCGCAGCATCAACGGATTCGGGTTGGCCAGCCAGTTCTATTTTGGTGAGTCGTTGAAAGATCTGGATGTGCACCAGATTGCCTTGCTTGTGGGCATGGTTAAAGGGCCGAGCTATTACAATCCCCGCCGGCATCCGGAGCGAGCGACTCAGCGCCGCAATCTGGTTATCAGTGAGATGGAGGACGCCGGCCTGATTGATTCGGCAAAAGCGGCCCGCGCTCGTGGCCTCTCACTTGGTGTTAGCGCAAAGCCGTCGTATTCGGAGAACCGCTATCCCGCTTATATTGACCTTGTTCGGCGGCATCTGGCGAGGGACTACAAAGAAGCGGATCTACGCAGCGAAGGTCTCCGCATTTTTACCACCCTGAACCCGGCTATTCAGTACGCAGCTGAGTATGCCGTTACTGATACCTTGCCAAGGCTAGCCAGCGGTGAAGTCGGCAAAGCCCTGGAAGCGACGCTTGTAGTCACCGCCAAAGATAGTGGCGAAGTTCTGGCTCTCGTTGGTGGCAAAGACCCGCAGTTCGCCGGGTTTAACCGGGCTCTGGATGCCAATCGCCCGATAGGGTCCCTCATCAAACCGTTTACTTATCTGACTGCTCTGGAACAGCCGGATCGTTACACTCTGATGACACCGGTACAGGATAAGTCCTTCACGCTTGAATTTGATGATGGGCGGCGCTGGCAGCCGAAAAACTACGATGGCGAGGAGCGCGGCGAAGTTCCCCTGCACCGTGCGCTTTCGAAGTCCTATAACCTGCCGGCAGTGCGTGTCGGCCTGGACGTGGGTGTCCCGGCGGTTATTAAAACCATGCGGGCCTTTGGTGTGGTTACGCCAATTTCTGAGTACCCTTCCATGCTATTGGGTTCTGTGGCTATGAGCCCGGTCACGGTCGCCCAAATCTATCAGGGGTTGGCGACATCCGGATTCAATACGCCGTTACGCACGATCAGAGAAGTGACGGATTCAGCCGGTCGGGCACTTTCACGGTATAACCTTGAGGTGGATCAGGTGGCAGACCCCGCTGCAGTGCATTTGCTGCAGTATGCAATGCAAGAAACCATGCAAGAGGGTACAGGGCGCTCGGCATACTATTCAGTTCCCAAGGAGCTTACGCTGGCCGGTAAAACCGGAACAACCGACGATGGCCGCGATTCCTGGTTTGCCGGCTTCAGCGGAGATTTGCTGGCGGTTGCCTGGGTGGGCCGGGACGATAATGGGCCCACCGCGCTTACCGGCGCTACTGGTGCCTTGCCTGTTTGGTCACGATTTATGGCACAAGTACCACAGCATGGTTTCTCCCCGGTAGTCCCCGATGGTGTCAGCTATCATTGGGTAAATCCTGAAAAACAGGCATTAACCGACGAGTATTGCGATAATGCGCGCCTTCTGCCGTTTATATCGGGTAGTGAGCCGACACAGCGAGTGTCATGCTCTGGTACCCTGGAGCGGAAAATTCGAGGCTGGTTTGAAGGATTGTTCCAATGAGTAGGCAAGGTGTATTTCAAGTAGGTATGTTGGTGGCGTTATTGAGCCTGGCGGGATGCGCAACTGGGCCAGGAGGCTCTATTTACGTGCCTGCAGGGGGCTCTGAGCGTGCTCCGGAACCACCGCAGACGACTGAAGGGAATGACGAAGCTCAAGTCTGGCGCAAAAGTGAGCAGACGGAAAACCGAGAGCCAGAACAGCAGCCCCAGCGTAGTAGCAAACCCAGTTATCAGGATGCCGGGGATGCGCTTTCGCCTGCCGCACTCAGCCTCGTTCGCGAAGCGGACACTCTGCTGAAAAGTGGCGACGCTCAAGGGGCCATTGTTCGGCTGGAGCGAGCGCAAAGAATCGCGCCGAGGTCTGCAGAGGTTTATTTTAAATTGTCGGAAGCCTATGTGGCAGGTAATAAGCTTGGGCCTGCAGAACAGTTTACGTTGAAGGGACTGTCTCTTGCGGGGAGTGATACTCGGCTGCAGCGCGCAGGTTGGTTGTTGTTGGCTGATATCCGCAGGGCGCGGGGGAATCTGGCAGGGGCAAGCCAGGCTGAAGAGCGCGCGGCAGCCCTGTAAAACAGATAGGTAAATGACCCTGCCGGAGCGCTTTCCTGGCAGGGTCGGGCCTCGCTTAAAGACCTGCGTTTTTCAGTCGATTTGCGTGTTGTTTGAAGACGGCTTTCGGGTCGGTCTCAAATAAGCTGTGCAGTCCTAGCGCCTGGTTTACTTCATCCAGGTGGTTCATGAAGTAGTTGTCCCGGATGACCTTGCCAAAATGGTTGCTGCAGCGCTCAACCAGGCCGTCATGCTGAGATGACCCCATTGCCAGGCTGGTAACGCCGAGTAGGGCGTCAGAAGGGTCCAGAAGGTTGGTGAGAACACCTGTGCCACCCCAGGAATAGAAGCGAACGCCGTTTGCAGAATGCGCGCCTTCACCGCAAGAGCTTGTTGGAATGCCTGCCGGTGCAAAATTATTGAACTCTGCACTGCCCTGGCTTGTCAGAGATTGCAGGCTTGCTCCCATGTTTTGATCGTATCCGCCGCCGGAGATCAGGTCTATAAGACCGCCAAGTGCGTTGCCCAAAGTGTTTGCCAGGCTGCTTGCTGGTGACCCGATGATTACATCAGCAACGGCAGAGCCTTTGTGCGGCGAGCCTACAGATGTGACCGAAGCCACCAGATCAGGGCGTACCCGGGCAACGTAACGGGCCGTAGGTCCGCCATGGCTATGGCCTACGAGGTTTACTTTGCCGTGCACGGCAGCAATGGATTCTACCTGTGACAGCAGTACCTCACCCCTGGCAATAGTACTTTCCAGAGCTGGAACCTGAGATGTATATACATCCGCTCCATTTTTGCGAAGATCTTCAGCAACGCCGTACCAATAGTCCACGCCAATAATAGAGTCGAAGCCGAACATACCGTGCACCAATACTATGGGGTATTGGGTGCCGGCGTAATTTGCGGGTTTAGAGTTCCACCACCAGGCGGCGGAGGGGGCTGACCAAGCTATGGTCACAACCAGAGCGAGTGTTTTGATCCAGAGTTTCATGGTTTTTCCTACAGTTTGAGGTTGTGTTTGTTATTCAAACTGCGGCTCAACCTAACGGGTTGTTCCAGATACTTCGTGTCTGTGCCATAACGCGTGGCACAGAACCTCTGCTTGCTGACTTCCATGTTTTTGTTAGATGTTTGCCGTCAGAGCATCGCTATAGATACGTGGCTATAATTTGATCAGCTCGATTTTATAGTCAACGGCTAAAAGGGCAAAACACACAGGGAGGGAGGTATAGCGTGACGAGGTTCACAGATTGTCTCGGCAGGACATCGTTTTGATGTCCTGCCGAGTGTCGGTTCGAAAGCGTGTTGCCTGATCTGATCCGACAAGCTTGGGCAATTAAAGAGTTGCGAAAACCTTGCTGGCTGCGGCAATCGTATCGGCGATGTCCTGATCCGACAGAGCGGCGCTGGTGAAACCAGCCTCAAAGGCAGAAGGCGCGAGGTAAATACCTTCTTTAAGCATGCCCTGGAAGAATTTCATGAATCGTTCCACGTCGCAGGCCATTACCTGATCGAAGCTGGTAATGCTGGCTTCTTCAGTGAAGAAAAAGCCAAACATAGCGCCCGCGCCCTGAACGGCCATAGGAATGCCGGCTGCATCTGCCGCAGCCTTCAGGCCCTCACGCAGCGCAACAGTTTTTTCGGTCAGGCGATCGTGGAAGCCAGGCTCAGATATGGCATTCAGAGTCGCCAGGCCTGCTGACATGGCCAGTGGGTTGCCGCTCAGCGTGCCGGCCTGGTACACCGGGCCAAGAGGCGCAATGTGTTCCATGATTTCACGCTTTCCACCAAAGGCGCCAACAGGCAAACCACCGCCGATCACCTTGCCGAGCGCCGTCAGGTCCGGGGTTACCCCATACAGACCCTGAGCACCGCCGAGTGATACGCGGAACCCGGACATCACTTCATCAAAAATCAGTACGCTGCCGTACTCGTCACACACTTCCCGGAGGCCTTCCAGAAAACCTGGAACCGGGGGGATGCAGTTCATGTTGCCTGCAACCGGCTCTACGATAATGGCTGCAATCTCATCGCCCATTTCTTTAAAGATCTTGCGAACACCCTCAATATCGTTGAAGTCGAGAGTGAGCGTGAGTTCAGCCAGGCAAGCAGGAACGCCGGGTGAGTTGGGGACGCCCAAAGTCAAAGCGCCGGAACCAGCCTTAACCAACAACGAATCAGCATGCCCGTGGTAGCAGCCTTCAAACTTGACGATTTTGTCGCGACCGGTAAATCCGCGAGCCAGTCGAATGGCGCTCATAGTGGCCTCAGTGCCGGAGTTCACCATGCGCACCAGATCAATTGAGGGCACCAGTTCGCACACTTTGCGAGCCATATCGGTTTCGATAGACGTGGGCGCGCCATAGCCAACCCCAAGGTCTACCTGTGCGTGTAGGGCATCTTTGATGCGCTTGTCTGAGTGGCCAAGGATCATTGGGCCCCAGGATCCGATGTAATCGATATAGCGCTTACCGTCCTCATCATAAAGGTAGGCGCCCTCAGCGTGCTTGAAAAAGATCGGGGTGCCGCCCACACCACGGAATGCGCGAACCGGGGAGTTAACGCCGCCCGGAATGTATTTTTGTGCCTGCTCGAACAGGGTTTCGGAATGTGTCATTTGTGGGAGCTCCTGTTATTTGGGAGTGAAGAATAGTGGGTGGTGGCTGGCAAACAGCCTCTGGAATACTTGTGCTTTGTGCATTGTGGCTTCGGGGCTGCCCCCGAAAAGTCCGCCAACAACCGCCAGCAGATCGGCGCCCGCCCGTATAAGGAGCTCGCCGTTTTCTGTAGTGATGCCGCCAATGGCCGTAACTGGCCGCTTAAAACGCCTTGCTTCGGCTAGTATTTCGGTTGGGGCGGGCGGGGCATCCGGTTTGGTTGATGAATTGAAAAACCGACCAAATGCCAGGTAATCAGCGCCGCCTGCCGCAGCTGCGCCAGCCAGTTCAAGGTCGGCATGGCATGTAATGCCAATAATTGCGCCATCTCCAAGCAGATGACGAGCTTCTGCTGCCGAACCATCCGTTTGGCCAAGGTGAACACCAGCAGCGCCTATGCGCTTTGCCAGCTCGATATCATCGTTAATCAGCAGAGGGATGTCTGTAGTGGCGCATACGGATTGCAGGCTTCTTGCTTGTGCCAGGCGTTCTGGCATGGGTGCAGACTTTTCCCGATACTGCACCATCACAGCGCCACCGACAATGGCGGCTTCCACGGAGGTAAGCAGCGTTGCTGAGGGAGTCAATTGGCTGTCGGTAATTGCGTAAAGCCCGACAGGGACACGCGGTTTCATCGTTCCCACAGAATGCCTCGATCCGGAACCGGCTGGCCTCTTCCCACCTCAAGGGCATGCAAAATAGTGCGGTGCACGTAGTTTTGGGCCTGGGAAATTGCGGCCCGAGGTGAAAGCCCTAACGCCCGCCCGGCAGCAATCGCGGCTGCCAGTGTGCAGCCGGTGCCATGATATTCCCCGCCTATACGCTCGACATCCCAAGACATGGGCTTGAGAGCGTGGTTGTAAAGCGTATTGGTGATGTGAACACCCGTGCCATGCCCACCGGTTGCGAGCACCGAAGCGCACCCTTTACTGAGTAGTTTGCGCGCAGCCTCAGCGGGGTCGTCGCACTCTCCCAGCAAAGCCAGTTCTATGCCGTTGGGGGTGATCATTTCGGCGAGCGGGAATAGTCGTTCTTTCATCGTGGCAAGCAGTTCGTCATCCGCCAGATCGCCACCCCCTGCGGCCTTGATCACCGGGTCGGTTATCACCGGGATATCCGGATGCTTCTCAAGAAATTCAACCAAAACATCCACAACTGCAGAGTTGCCCAGGGCCCCGGTTTTTACCGCGTGTATTGGGGCATCTTCGGCGATGCACCTGAGTTGCTCACGTATCAGTTCCGGATTGACGGCTTCGGCACCGTATACATTCCGGGTATCCTGAACAGTCAGACAAGTGAGCACAGGTAACGGGTGGCACCCGAGTGATGTAATGGCCTGAATGTCCGCCTGGATGCCGGCGCCGCCGGAAGGGTCCAGGCCGGAAAGAACAAGTACTTGGGGGCGAGTGTAGTATTTGATTGCTAAAACTCCCTAGAACGGCTTAACGACAGCGAGAATAACAACTGCTAGTAAGATAAGCACCGGCAACTCATTGAACCAGCGATAGAATACATGGCCGCGAGTGTTGAGGTCGTCGCGGAACACCTTGACCAGATGCCCGCAATAAAAGTGGTAGATAATCAACAATGCCACGAGCAGCAGCTTCACATGCAGCCAGCCCTGGCTGAAGTAACCCGACACATTATAAGTAAGCAACCAGATGCCAAAGATCACGGTGGCAATCATCGAGGGTGTGGTTATCCCCCGATAAAGTTTGCGCTCCATGATTTTGAAGCGCTCCCGCCCCGGTTCATCCTCACAGGCAGCATGGTAGACAAACAGCCTTGGCAGATAGAAGAGGCCGGCAAACCAGCACACCAGAGATATAATATGAAAGGCTTTAACCCACAGCATTGATCAGCTCCGTCGATATTGGTAATAACTTTCGATGTCAGATTTAAGCACAACGCCGTAAACCCTTTGAATCATTGGTGCTACATGGCGTTGCACATACAGCGCCTCGGCGCTGGTGTTCTCAAACTCGTGCATTGCCTCTTCGAGCGTGGCCTGGTATTGCACCGGCGCAATATCGCGCCGATGTGCGGGAATGTCCATCAAGTCGATGGATTCGACAGGCTCGTCCGTCTCGTTTGATGCCGCCTCAGCTGAATCTTCAAGATAGCGGGCAAGGTCAACTGCAGGCAGCAAAGCTGTGGGACCGTTCTTGCCATCAACGATCAGCCATTTGGGTTCCGCTTGCAGAGCCTTTCGGGCCTCCTCCGCAGTAAGGTGCCGGTTTATGCGCAGTATGCTCTTGTCCATGATTGCCGCCACAGATACCCGGCGCAAAGCCTGGATCACTGGTGAGCTTTGATAGCTCAGGCCTTGGCTTTTAAGCACGGTCAGGAAGAGGGATTTTTTTCCGAATGCTTCACTTGTGATAAGCGTGGCTGTGGTAATAACCAGCATGCCGGGGAGAATGATATTGGGGTTTCGGGTTAACTCCATCAGTGCCATAAGTGCGGCAAGGGGTGCCTGTAAAACTGCACCCATCATTGCGCCCATTCCGAGCATCGCATAAAAGCCAACCGATGAAGCGTGGCCAGGGAGTATGTCTCCACCGATGAGCCCCAGGGCCCCGCCAAGCGCTGCACCCATAATAAGCGTAGGGCCAATGATGCTGCTGGGCATGCCCAGCCCGACGGTTAACGCGGTGATAACAAGTTTCGCAGCGCCTACGGTAAGAAGCAGCCAGAAGCCAAGTTCGCCGTTCATGGTTTCGTTTACGGTGTCATATCCGATCCCCATGGTTTGGGGGACCACTACAGCAGCAACGGCCATCAGCATGCCGGCGATGATCACTCGCAATAAGATAGGGCGCTGGTTGAACCGCCCCATGGCGTCGACCAGATGAATGAACAGAGCTGCCGAAACACCGATAATAATGGCGATGACCAGAATCCAGGGTATCTCCAGAAATGAGTTCATGGTCAGCGCAGGCACGTTAAATGCCGGTTCTGAACCATACACTAGTTGGGTGACCACCGCTGCGCTGACCGCCGCAAGAATAATGGGCGTAAATCCGGCTATGGTGTACTCCATCATTACCACTTCCATGGCGAAGATCACCCCGGCAATCGGTGTGTTGAACGATGCGGATATGGCGGCAGCACAACCGCACGCCACCAGGGTGCGTATGCTGTTGTTGGGTAAGCGCATCCACTGCCCCATGAGGCTTGAGAATGCAGCGCCCAAATGAACGGCAGGCCCCTCCCGACCAGCGGATTGCCCGGTGATCACAGTGCTCACGCCTACAACGAATTGAATAATGGCGCTTCGTGCGGTGATGTAGCCCTGGTGGTAATTCAGGCGCTCCATCACATGGACGACACCAACTTTCCGGTCATGAGTGGCTAGGCGGTGTAAAAACAGGCCAATACCGAACGCACCTGCAAGAGGCAGTACGGCGCGGGTGATTATATCCAGGCTCTCAAAGGCTTCAGAGCCTTCTCCCGGCAGGAAATACTCCAGCGGCCATTCGATGGCCAGGCGGAAGACCAGAATCACGGCGCCGGTAACCAGCCCGGATAGCAGGCCGAGAATAGCCAGTTGTGGCAATGAATCCACACCGGACATACTGCGTGTGAAAACAGAGGATATTCTTTCGCTAATCCGATGCCAGACTTTATTCATGGATGCCGGTATTCCGGTACAAGAGAGTGGCCTTTCAGAGGGTTTCTGACATCATTGTAACTGTCACTCTGCAGGCTGCAATGAGTCGTTGGTTTATCATGATAGACTAAGGCGTTAAGCTACAGGCAAAGACTCCTCTAAATCCTTATCCAACGTCGCTGGAGAGCAAGTTGATTAAAGTAGGTATCGTGGGCGGCACCGGCTATACCGGCGTCGAGCTCCTCAGAATTCTCGCTGTTCATCCGGAAGTAACGGTAAGCTGCATAACCTCAAGATCTGAGGCCGGAGTGCCGGTATCCGATATGTACCCAAATCTCCGTGGGCACTTTGATCTGGCTTATTCAGAACCGGACCCCAGTGTTCTCGCGGCATGCGATCTGGTGTTTTTTGCAACACCACACGGCGTTGCCATGGAGATGATCCCGGAGTTGATGGCTGCCGGCGTGCGGGTTGTCGACCTGTCGGCAGACTTCCGACTCAAGGATCTGAAGGTTTGGTCCCAGTGGTATGGCCTGCCTCATGAATCGCCAGAGTGGGTTGAAAAGGCTGTTTACGGGTTGCCAGAAGTCGCGCGTGCTGAGATCGCCAAGGCGCAACTGGTTGCCAACCCCGGGTGCTACCCGACAGCGGTTCAGCTGGGCTTTCTCCCACTGCTAGAGAAGGGGTTAGTTGACCCGTCACGGTTGATTGCAGACGCCAAATCCGGTGCCAGTGGCGGTGGCCGACAGGGCAAAATAGCCATGTTGCACGGTGAAGTCAGTGAAAGTTTCAAAGCCTATGGCGCATCAGGCCACCGTCACTTGCCGGAAATTCGACAGGGCTTGTCCGCTGCAGCGGGCATTGAAACCGGTGTAACATTTGTGCCTCATCTCGTTCCGATGATTCGCGGCATAGAAGCAACGCTCTATGCAGAGCTGAAAAATCCGGCTGATTTCGATCGTTTACAGGCGCTGTTCGAAGAGCGTTATCGTGACGAGCCGTTTGTTGATGTGATGCCGTTCGGTAGTCACCCGGAAACTCGAAGTGTACGGGGGGCTAACTTGTGCCGCATGGCACTGCACCGGCAGGAACAGAGCAACATCGTGATCATCTCTTCGGTCATAGATAACCTGGTGAAAGGTGCGGCTGGCCAAGCTGTCCAGAACATGAACATCATGTTTGGAGTTAAAGAAACGCTGGGCCTTGAAGCGCCTGCGCTACTGCCGTGAGGAACGCCAGTGAGCGAACAACGGAAACCCACTGAGGAGTATGTTGTTATCCGCCATCGGCCGGGATACCGGCTGAAGCGGGCGCTGATCCTGATTGTGTGCACAGTGATTGCTGGCGCTGGCGGGTATGCTGCCGGGCTGGCTCAGGGAGGTTTTCGGTCCACTGGGGTCGAAGCATCCAACGAGCGATTGGAAGACAAGCTGGCAGCTCTGGAAGCCAACTATCGCGATGCCCGTCAGCGTTTGGTTAATCTCGAGCGTGGTAAACTCATTGATGAGCAAGCGCTGAATCAGGCCCGGAACATCATTGTGGAATTGGAAACCCGGGTAGGTTCGCTTAAATCGGATCTCACATTCTATAAAAATATCATGGCGCCCTCTGAAACCAGCAAGGGGTTGCAGGTTGATCGGTTTTCACTGACCAACGATAGGCAGGCAGGCGTTTATAATTTCAAGCTCGTGTTGACGCAGGTTGGTAACAACAAGAGCTATATTTCAGGTGTTGTGGCCGTCAATATAATTGGGATGCGCGATCAGGAAAAAGAAGTTATCGCACTGCGAGACCTGTCCCAGGAAATAAAAGATCTTGGCGTGAAATTCCGCTTTCGGTACTTCCAGGATGTAGAAGGCAAGCTGACATTGCCTGACGGTTTTGAGCCACTTGAAGTGCAGGTGGTTGCGCAGGCCGAAGGACGCAAATCCTCACAGGCCGAGCGAACATTTGGTTGGGGCGATTTAACGGAGAATTAGAAATGTTTGGTAAGAAAAAGGCAAAGCCCCGTCGGGCCACTGGTAACTTTGACACACTGATTTCTTCGCGCACAACCATAGAAGGAGATGTGCACTTCTCCGGCGGCTTGCATGTCGATGGCCACATCCGGGGCAAGGTGTTGGCTGAAGAGGGCAGTGATGCGGTTCTGAGAGTTTCAGAAGTAGGTGAAGTAACCGGTGACATATCCGCCCCGCACGTAGTCATCAACGGAACAGTTCACGGTGATGTATATGCGTCTGCGCATCTCGAACTTGCCGAGAAGGCCGCTATTCACGGCAGTGTCTACTATAACCTCATTCAGATGGCGATGGGGTCATCGGTAAATGGCAATCTGGTTCACCAGCGCGAGCCGTCCGGGTTGCTGACTCAGGACAAGGCGCGGCCGGAAGCGGAACCAGGTCATGCTGTCGAAAGTACTGATGAGTCTTTCGACGAAGATGGTGGTAAATCCGAATAGTTGATTGTTTTACTCAGGAATACCATAATCCATGCAGTTGTATCAGGTAATCCGGAGGCAAACTTGAGTGTAGTCCAGCAGCAGATGGCAGCACCGCTGTTTTTCAGTGATAGTGCGGTCAATAAGGTACGAGAACTGGTAGATGAAGAGGGTAACTCTGATCTCAGGCTGCGCGTGTTTGTGACCGGCGGTGGGTGTTCGGGTTTTCAGTACGGGTTCTCATTCGATGAAACTCAGGATGAGGAAGATACCGTCATTGAACGGGATGGAGCCGTTCTGCTTGTGGACCCTATGAGTTATCAATACCTTGTGGGTGCTACCATAGATTACCAGGAAGGTTTGCAGGGCTCTCAGTTTGTTGTGCAGAACCCTAACGCCAGCTCTACGTGTGGCTGTGGTAGCTCTTTTACGATTTGATATCCTGCAAGTGCGGGCACCTGGCAGGGAGCGTTTGCATTATGCCGGGTAAACAGCCCCGAGAATTCGCGGGCCTTTAGCTCCGGTGACTTCCGGCAGGTTTCCAGGTATGCGCTCCATTGCCTGCTGGGCCAACCATGCAAAAGCGGTGGGCTCTACCCACTGCGGATCAAGGCCTAGTTCCGCTGTGCTGAGTACGCGGATAGGGCTAAGACTTTGAGTAAGTTCCTTCATGAGCAGCCTGTTACGAGTTCCCCCTCCGCACGCATACACAACCATTGCTGGTGACTGAGGCATTTGCCGGGTCGCTGTTATAACTGAGAGTTGCAGCAGTGTGCGCTGAACGTCTTCTGGCCGAACATTGTTATGCCGCCTTACCAGAGTTTTAACCCACCGGAGATTGAACTTTTCTTTTCCGGTGCTCTTGGGGGCTGGTCGCTCAAAGTAGGCATCTGTAAGCATGTCACTGAGCAAGGCTTGATCGACAATCCCTTCCTCCGCCCACTGGCCGTTTTCATCGTAAGGGCGACCGGTTTGATCTTGGCACCACGCGTCCATCAGGGCATTTGCGGGCCCGGTGTCGAAGCCCGTCACTGGGCTGCCTCGTTCAGATGGAATCCAGGTTATATTTGCTATGCCGCCGAGATTGAGGATGCATCTGTCTTCTGTATCCGAACCGAAAAAATGCTGATGAAAGGCTGGAACCAGAGGCGCGCCTTGCCCACCCGCGGCCATGTCACGGCTGCGAAAATCTCCTACCGTCGTAACGCAGGTTTTCTCTGCAATGATTGACGGGTTGCCGATCTGGAGTGAGAAGCGACCAGGCCCGGAAGGTTGGTGCCTCAGGGTTTGTCCATGGCTTCCAATTGCACGAATTGACGATCTCTCTACCCCGGACTTGCAGATCAGGGCTTCCGCGGTGTTTGCGAAAAGTGTGCCGACCAGTGTGTCAAGCTCGCCCACCTCGTCTGGTGTAGCTTGGTTCTGGCTCGCCAGTACCAAGCGCTTGCGCAGGTCTTCAGGATAAACGGAGGAGTGTGTTGCGTGAGTGCGGACAGATTTGCCCTGAAAGGACACCAGCACGGCGTCTATACCATCCATGCTGGTGCCGGACATGAGCCCGATCCAGGTGTCCATAATAACTCAGTTGTCCGAGGCCAGGGCGAGATGCTGGTAGTTTGTCCGGAAGGTTTCAAACTGGGCAACTTGCTGTTCCGTGTGCTTTTTGAATCTTGCCATTTCAGTGGCAGGAATAGGCTGTGCATCAGGCAGCTTTACAGTTCTGGAGTTACGGGGTGAACCGTTCACACGGAATTCATAGTGCAGGTGTGGCCCGGTTACCATGCCGGAGGACCCAACATAGCCAATCGTTTGGCCTTGCTTGACTCGGGCGCCGTTTTTCATGCCTTTGGCGATACGACTCATGTGCGCATACAGCGTGGTGATGTTGTCACCGTGCTTTAAAACAATTGTACGGCCATAGCCGCCTTTCCAGCCAGAAAATTGAACTCTTCCGTTACCCGCAGCTTTAATGGGGGAGCCTGGAGGTGCGGCGTAATCTGTTCCTTCATGAGGGCGCACTACATCCAGCACAGGGTGGCGGCGCTGAAGGTTAAATGACGAGGAAATTCGCGCGTCGATAGGCGTGCGCAAGAAAGCTTTGCGCATGCTTTTGCCGTCAGGTGTGTAGTAGTCGCTATCGCCGTTGCTGTCCGTATAAAGGAGGGCAATGTTTTCTTCGCCACGGTTTACGAAGCGAGCAGACAGAATGCGGCCGGTGCTGAACTTCTCGCCATCGAGATAGAGTTCTTCATAGACCACTTCAAACTGGTCGCCCTTGCGAACGTCATAAACAAAGTCGATGTCCCAGCCAAAAATTCCCGAAAGCTCCATAGTCAGGCGGTCGTTAAGTCCTGCCTCGCGTGCGGCGAGGTAGAGTGACCCGTCAATGGTGCCTGAGGCGTATGCCGGTTTGGGCTCTGGCTCGCGCACTTCTGTTTGCCCGGTATAAGTTCCTTCTTGTATGTTAATCTTCAATGTTTCCAGACGGCTGCGCTGGAGTTCTACTGCCGCAAGCTCGCCTTCGCTACCAATGGCGAATCGGATCGTCTCGCCAGCATAAAGACGCTGTAACTTATCTGCCTCGCCTTCGCCATGAATTACGGAGAGCATAGTGCCGTCATTGAATCCCGCTTTCTTGAAAAGGGAGGACAATGTGTCGCCTGATTTGATATCGAACGTTTGCCAGGACAGGCGAGGCGCAAGCTCAGGGGCTGCTGGGACTGAGGTCTCCGGAGAGATAGCGGCAGCCTGGTCTGCAACAACGGGCTCGGCCGGAGTAGAGTTTTTCTGTTGCGGCTTTTGGGAGATGATTGCAGAAGCCTTGCCCTGTTCTAAATCGAGGGTGTAAGACATTCGCTTGGCCTCAACGTCGGCGCTGGGGCTCATCAAAATTGCGGCAGATACTACAACGGTTGCAGCAGCGGCAATGGTAATATGAGTTTTCGGAAACATTTTCAGCAAGTGTCGCATCCGTTTCAATCCGTATTCCGGCAGCTTGTGCCACCTAGTTAAAGCTGTTGTTCAAGTATAGACCAACAGATTACCGTATAAAAAGCGCGTGGAACAGCGTAGAACATTACGGTTGTTGCGCCCTAAGCCGGATTTCTCAGGGTGTCATTGATATAATGCTGCCGCCCGAAATGCCTGGCATTGTTTAAAAACTGAGCACCTGCACTTTAACAGGGTGCCAGGTAACTCACAGAGTTCTTTTGTTGAAGTCTGTAACTGATAATTTATTGTAAAACCGATTGGGGATTAATGATTCATGGCATCTATTGATGAAGCCCTTGCGATTATCAAGCGAGGCGTAGACGAGCTGATACCAGAAGGCGATCTGATAGCGAAATTAAAAGAAGGTCGCCCTTTGCGCATCAAGGCAGGTTTCGACCCTACTGCCCCCGATCTCCATCTCGGGCATACCGTGCTGATCAATAAGCTGCGCCAGTTTCAGGAACTCGGACACGAGGTCATCTTTCTGATAGGAGACTTCACCGGGAAGATCGGTGATCCTTCTGGTAAAAGCGCTACCCGGCCCCCTCTAACCGACGAGCAGGTTGCCCAAAACGCGATTACCTATAAAGAGCAGGTGTTCAAGATTCTGGATCCAAAAAGAACCCGGGTGGCCTTCAACTCTGAATGGATGAGCAAGATGGCTGCAGCGGACATGATCCAGTTGGCGGGTCAGTATACCGTCGCCCGCATGCTGGAACGTGATGACTTCACCAAGCGTTACCGCTCTGAGCAGCCTATTGCCATACACGAGTTTCTGTATCCGCTAATACAGGGTTATGACTCTGTGGCGCTGGAAGCGGATGTTGAGTGTGGTGGCACGGACCAGAAGTTCAACCTTCTGATGGGGCGGATCTTGCAGAAGCACTATGGTCAGGCGCCGCAAGCTGTTTTGACCATGCCGATATTGGAGGGGCTGGATGGCGTTCAGAAGATGTCCAAGTCATTGGGCAACTATATAGGTGTAAACGATGCCCCGGGCGAAATGTACACCAAGCTGCTGTCTGTGCCAGATGAATTGCTCTGGCGCTACTTTGAGCTTTTGAGCTTCCGTCCCCTGAAGGAAGTAACTGAGTTCCAGAAAGCTGTAGAAGGCGGGGCGAATCCTCAGGACTACAAGAAGTTGCTGGCGGAAGAGATTATTACGCGCTTTCACAGTGAAGAGGCTGCGAGTACAGCGCACAAGTCTGCAGGTAACCGGGTTGCGCTAGGGGATATCCCTGAAAATGTTCCTGTAGTCGAAGTATCACTGGAGGGGCAGGCGGAGATTCTTATGCCGTCTGTGTTGCGAATGGCGGGTCTTGTAAAGAATGGTGCGGCTGCGCGAGATGTCCTCGGGCGTGGTGCTGTGTTTGTTGATGGTCAGAAATTTGAGGGCGACCGTGCTTTTGTGGAGGGTGACACTTGCGTGATTCAGGCGGGAAAGAAGAAAATCGCCCGTGTTTTGATCACTGCTTGATCGATTTCCGGCTATTTTGAATTTATTTCAAAATGGCCGTTGACAGATCTGCGTGTGTCTGTAGAATGCGCATCTCCTTCGAGGGACACACCGCTGAGACGGGGTGATCTGAGAAGGGCAACTG
>NZ_JAVMBO010000002.1:0-351 GCF_031631795.1 Marinobacter xiaoshiensis | reverse complement strand
AAAATGGCCGTTGACAGATCTGCGTGTGTCTGTAGAATGCGCATCTCCTTCGAGGGACACACCGCTGAGACGGGGTGATCTGAGAAGGGCAACTGTTTGAAAGTATTAAAGAAAACGAGTTTGAAGATTCTTTGATTAAACGGTTGACAAGGCGGCGAGACGATGTAGAATACGCCACCTTGATTGAGCAACGGCTCAAACGCTCTTTAACAAATTGACCAAGTAATTCGTGTGGGCGCTGGCTGGAGTATTTCGGCAAGAAATACCAAGGCAAGCGACTCGTCGAAAATTGAGTTTTGTCTTGAGCAAAGGTTATAAGGTCTTCGGATCTTAATATGATTTAAACTGAAG
>NZ_JAVMBO010000001.1:0-378 GCF_031631795.1 Marinobacter xiaoshiensis | reverse complement strand
CCTTCCCAACAGTTGCGCAGCCTGAATGGCGAATGGCGCCTGATGCGGTATTTTCTCCTTACGCATCTGTGCGGTATTTCACACCGCATATGGTGCACTCTCAGTACAATCTGCTCTGATGCCGCATAGTTAAGCCAGCCCCGACACCCGCCAACACCCGCTGACGCGCCCTGACGGGCTTGTCTGCTCCCGGCATCCGCTTACAGACAAGCTGTGACCGTCTCCGGGAGCTGCATGTGTCAGAGGTTTTCACCGTCATCACCGAAACGCGCGAGACGAAAGGGCCTCGTGATACGCCTATTTTTATAGGTTAATGTCATGATAATAATGGTTTCTTAGACGTCAGGTGGCACTTTTAGGGGAAATGTGCGCGGAATT